>CAYYWL010000082.1:0-1571 GCA_964475135.1 uncultured Owenweeksia sp. | reverse complement strand
GATCTGATTTAGCAAGCGTGGCAAATGATTGATGCATAATGCGTTAATGGTACACATCACATGCACAGCTCTGATGCTGGTGCTCTTTAGCAACCTGTGCATATTGGTCATCCAGTGGTCATAGTCCAGTCCATCACGGATGTATTCAGCTTGAACTCCTGTAGCTTCTTGACTTGTGTAGATATCTACTTCCATGCCTTGTACACTGCTCAACAGTCGATCAACGTCAACTTCGGCGCCCAGGTTTGAATTGATAGCAAGGCGTGTAGTGCTCTTGCCTTGATTGTGTTTGAACCAGTCGATGAGTCGCCAGGTGTGATGGGACATGAAGGGCTCTCCTCCTGTAATCCTGAGTTCCTGGAGCGTTCGATGTAGATCTGACTCCCACCAAGAGAAAAACGCATCAACATACGGATTGCTCTCGGTAATCCTAAAGGGTTGACTACTATCATGAGTGTGAGTAAAATGGTTGCGACCGTCCGATACCAGCCCTGTATAGGCACCGTTACGTCGAATATCATTAACCCAAGTTGTACTAAATGCAGGATTGCAGTAGCTGCAAGCAAACTGACAAGTACGATCAAAAGCAATTTCCAAAGTACGGAGGTTGACATCCTGATCAAGCGGCGTGGCATAGGCTTCCTTTAGTGCTGCGATGGGATAAATCCGTGATTTGTACACACGGTCGCTCACAGCATCGCGTCCCATGTCTTCAATTTTCCAGCAGTATTCGCAGCCTGCGGGACGTTCTCCCGCAATCATCAGCGCACGGTCTGCTTTCTTTTCGGGGGTATTGTGCAGCAGCCTAGGGTTGATACTGACTTTATCTTTGTCGACCAAATGGGCCGGCGGGTGGTGGCAGCTGGTGCTCATGCCGCTACCAAGCCAAATGGTAGCATTATACCACTTTGCAGCACAAAAACTGGGGCCAAGTGTGTCCAACACTTGTTGTCGAAATTCAAGATCGTTCATTGAGGTATTGTTCTAATGCAGTGGGTAAAGCAGCCCGTTGCTGCTGATTGTATTCCACAAGATGTTGCTGATTGTATTTACAGATATCTCTAGTGGCTTCCCAGAAATTCGCAGCGCCACTACGACCAATTCCACGCACTGTATCTATTATACGCTCAATGCGTATGTCCGGACGATCTATTTGGTCGTAGCGTTCGTCTATTAGATGGCTAAATGTTTTGAACCCTGCGTTGCGTAGATCTTTAAGATATCCTCGATTGGCAGCAACCACAAATGGATGTGCCATTAAGATGGGCTTCCAGATCTTTTCTGTGCGGAATGTGTGCGGGTAATCAAAAATGGTTTCTGTCACTAGGCTGAACCATGAGTCTGTGTAGCAGCGTGGGTTAACAATGGCATCGCCCCAGGTGTTGTTGAACAGCTTGTGCTTGACGAAACCACCGTCGGTGTAAAGATCCGGAGTCAGGCGATCTCTAGCACGATCTATTTCGTATTCGGGCGGCAGCAATCTTATGGGTTCAGTCTTGAGCGTTTCTAATTTAGAAGTAAATGCCATTTCTACTGTGCTGCTTAAATTGGTCCATAATGCATAATCCAGC
>CAYYWL010000081.1:0-1766 GCA_964475135.1 uncultured Owenweeksia sp. | reverse complement strand
GCCACGTCCTCAGCTGAGGCGCGGTACTCCATGGCTACGGCGAGTTCCATGATCAAGTCGGCCGCTCGGGCGCCCACAATGTGGGCCCCAAGCACCTCGTCGGTGCTGGCGTCAGCCAACACCTTCACAAACCCGTCGGTATCACCTGAGGCGCGGCTGCGGCCAAGCGCCCGCATCGGGAAATTACCCACCTTGTACCCTCGGCCGCTGGCCTTGAGCTGCTCCTCGGTCTGGCCGACGCTCGCCGCCTCTGGCCACGTGTACACGATTCCGGGAACCAAATTGTAGTCAATGTGCGGCTTCTGGCCCGCGATCTGCTCGGCAACCACCACGCCCTCTTCTTCGGCTTTGTGCGCCAGCATGGCTCCGCGCACCACGTCGCCAATCGCATAAATGTGCGGCTGGCTCGTCTGAAGGTGGTCGTTCACGTCAAGGCGTCCGCGGTCGTCGGCGGTGATGCCGGCGGCCTGGTAGTTCAGCCCGGCGGTGTTGGCCTTGCGACCCACGGCAACGAGGCAGTAGTCGGCCTCAAACTCTATGGCATTGCCTTTTTTGTCGGTTGCCTTCACCTTCACCACGTCGCCGTGGCGCTCGACGCCCTCAACTTTGGTTCCGAGGTGAAACGTCATGCCGGTCTTGCGCAGCACGCGCTGCATCTCTTTGCCGATCGATCCGTCCATGGTAGCGAGAATGGAGTCGGCAAATTCCACCACGGTCACTTCGGAGCCGAGGCGCTTGTACACGCTTCCGAGCTCGAGGCCGATGACCCCTCCGCCGATAACAATCAGGCGCTTGGGCACTTCAGGAAGGCTAAGGGCCTCTGTCGAACTGATGATGCGCTCGCCGTCAAACTTGGCGAAGGGAAGCTCGATGGGGGTCGAACCCGTAGCCACGATGATGTGCTTGGCTTTGACAGTCTGCTCTTCGGCGCCCGAAACCTTGACGGTATGGGCATCTACGAACGACCCGAGGCCTTTGAGGACGGTCACCTTGTTCTTGTTCATCAAGAAGTCAATGCCCGAGCAAGTCGTGTCGACCACTTGCTTTTTGCGGGCCATCATTTGCGGCCAGTTGATTTTGGGGGGCTCGACGTCGATTCCGTGCTCGGCGAACGCGTGCACGGCGTTGTAGTAGTGCTCCGATGAGTCCAGCAGCGCCTTCGAGGGGATGCAGCCTACGTTGAGGCAGGTTCCGCCGAGCGTCGGATCTTTCTCGACCAAAGCTGTTGAAAAACCAAGTTGGGCGCAGCGAATGGCGCTTACGTAGCCTCCGGGGCCGGCGCCGATAACAAGTACATCGAATTCCATGCTGCAAAGGTAGGCCTCACGGGCGTGCGCGGGGGCGACTCGGAGTAGGAATTCCGCCCGAAGCAGCGCGCTACGCGGCCTTTAACCCGCGCAGCCGGCGAACCAGCAAACTCAGGATTAAAAAGCCGAAGACAAATAGGCCCCACTGCCCGACCACGTCACCGTGGACGGCAAAAAAGCTAGGCTCAGAAAACGTGGGAACCATCGCCTTGAGGATGCCCTCGCGGCCCCAGCCGAGCGACTGCTGCACCTGCCCATCGGGGCCGATTACGGCTGAGATTCCGGTGTTGGCGCTGCGAAGCACCGAACGGTGCTGCTCAATGGCGCGCAGTCGGGCGTAGTGCAAGTGGGCCACGTGCCCCGTGGTGTTGCCCCACCACCCGTCGTTGGTGATGATGGTGAGCACTTCGGCTCCGGCATTCGAAAACTCGGCGGCGTAGGGGCCAAAATCCTGTTCCC
>CAYYWL010000080.1:0-1929 GCA_964475135.1 uncultured Owenweeksia sp. | reverse complement strand
ATCGGGGTTATACAAGAAGAGGCGGCCAACGACAAGTCAGCCGCCTCAGGCCCCCAAATTAACACTTACCGCCTTTGCCCTTCGGCATGACCGAGAGGCCGCCCTTGTTCATGCCGAGCGAGCGGCCGACTTCGCGCATACGGCTAGAAATAATCGGTTCGCGATTAGCAGCCGGAACGCCCTTGCCGACAGGCTTTGAAGCTTGCAGGATACGCATCTCTTTGTCGGTAATTGCGCCCAGACCAGCGCCCTTGAGCGGTTCAGCCACTACGCTTTCGTACTTGCGCACCAGCATTTCGGGCGACGCTTTGCGGCTCTCGCGCTTGGCAAGCCGTTCACGAGCCATGCGGACGCCGCGTGCGCCCATAGCCAGCTCCTGCGGGGTCATGCGAGCTACCAAGGCGTCGTCAGCTTCCGGCGAGCCGCCTTCAGCGTAACCGCCTTTAGCTTTCTGGACACGCGGGATCTTGGCACCGGCAGCGCGGGCTTCGTTCAAAGCGATCGCCACAGCCTGCTTGGTGCTCTTGACCTTCGGGCCTTCCTTCGAGCCGCTGTGCAGCTTGCCTTCGGTGAACTCTTTCATCACGCGGCCGATCTTCTGCTCAGCTTTCTTTACGTGACCGCCTTTGGCGTACTTAGCCACCATCGCGGGCTTGCTCATCGGGCCCTGACCGCCCGGCATGTCGTTACGGCTAACAGTCATGCCACCGTTAGCGAACTTGCGCCCGGAAGCCGTGTCGTAGCTGGTTTTGGTCGTGTTCTTAAAACCGTCCATGTTACTTACCTTTCTTGCGGGCGACAGCCATATTATCGATTAAATTTGGATAGGGTCGACCGGCAGCTTCTGCGCGACGCTTGGCTGCGGCCTTCTTCTTGACCGACAAGCTTTTGGGCTCGCCGAGATCCTTAGGACGCTTTTTGTCCCAAACAGGCTTAGCGGCCAAACCGCCTTTCGCCTTCTTCTTCACTTCGCCTTCATTACGCGGATGAAGGGGGATGCGTACACCTGCGCCAATCGCAGGACCGCTGCCGCCGAGAGCGCCAGACCCAAGGCCGACACCAAACCGGCCGCCGCCTTCCAGAGGCACACGCAGACCATAAGCGCCGCCGCCGACAGAGCCAACGCTCATGTCGCCATCGCCACCGGGGACGCCCCGAGCCAAAATGCCGTAAGGATCTGTGCTATATTCACGGGCCATGCTTTTTACCCTCTGCAATCCCATTTACGGAGCGACAACGCTTTACGCGTCGGCCGTCCCTTTTCGTCTTTCATAGGTCCGGGCATGCCGCTCATCCGAGCGCAGAAGCTCTTACGACGAGCGGCCGCCTTGGGAGACTTTTTGGCCTGTTTGGCCGAAACTGGAGGCTTAATATCGTGGCCCTGCGCCTTCAAAGAGGCGCGGCCAACCGCATTTAGCCCACCTTCGGGATTTTTGCCCTCTTTTCGCGTCCATGCACCGCCGCCTTTGGCGTAAGCGGCCAATCCAGCCACCTCGCGCATGCGTTGATTGCGCGTATTGAGAAATTCTACGTCCCGATCGTGGTAAACCGGGTCATTTCGGATGGAAGTGGCCAACCCACCTTCCTGAAAAGGCTTGCGAACACCCAACATGAGGCCTTTTTGGGCCGGATTATAGCTCAAATTTGCCCCAAAACCGCTCGGTTGCTGATAATTCAGTCCGACATTCGTAATTTGAGGCCCTTGGCCCGTGCCCGGAGCGCGCATTGCGCTCATTCCAGCGCTCAAACCGCCGCCAAGAGGCATATTTACGCCCATTTGCTGCATCTGAGGCGTTGCCTGCACGTTCATCGTCGGCATCGGGCCCTGAGGCTGCGGCTGATAGCCCATGCCGGAGGTGTTCATGCGCTGATTTTGCATGATACCGAGGGCGTCGTTGATCTCATCCCGCGCCCGTAGTGCTTTTAGGT
>CAYYWL010000079.1:0-1955 GCA_964475135.1 uncultured Owenweeksia sp. | reverse complement strand
CCTCGCCTACCTGAAAGGAATTGGTCCGTTGCGGGCCGAAGCCCTTGCGGGCGATTTGGGTCTGCGCACGTTTGGGGATTTGCTCGCGCACTACCCCTACCGATACATCGACCGCAGCGTGGTGCTGCGCATTCGCGAGCTGCAGCCGGGTCCGGCCGAGGTTCAGGTGCGCGGACTCCTCACGGGTGTGCAGACGGTCGGAACCGGCCCCAAACGCCGCTTGACCGCCCGGCTGGTGGACGGTCCCGACGAACTTGAACTGGTGTGGTTCAAGGGACTTCGCTGGGTTGAAAAGGGCTTGCCGGTGGGTGAAGAGGTCGTGGTTTTTGGGCGTGTGAACGCGTTTAAAAACGGTCTGAACATGGCCCACCCCGAGGTTGAGCGTGCCGCGAGCCGACCCGCCGCTGCCGCGGGACTGACCCCGATGTACTCGTCAACCGAGAAGTTGGGGTCCATGCAGCTGCACAGCCGAGGCTTGGCCGCCAAAATTGATGCCCTGCTCGAGGATCCAGCCCGCGACCGAAGCGACTGGATGCCCGAAACCTTGCGCGACGCGCAAAAATGGCCGCGCCGAGAGGTGGCTGTGCGGACGATGCACCACCCCGAGTCGGCCCAAGCCCTCGCTGCCGCACGCAACCGACTCGCGTTTGAAGAGCTCTTTCTCGACCAGCTGCTTTTTGCCTACCAGCGCCTGCAGCAGGGGCGCGGCAGGGCCGGTCACCGTTTTGCCAGTGTGGGCACGCACCTGACGAAGTTTTACGAAGAAATTTTGCCCTTTCCGCTCACCGAAGCCCAAAAGCGGGTGGTTCGCGAAATCCGACGCGACATGGGTTCGGGAGGCGCCATGAACCGACTTGTGCAGGGTGACGTGGGGTCGGGCAAGACGCTGGTGGCCTTCATGGCGATGCTGCTCGCGGTAGACAACGGATTTCAGGCAGCGCTGATGGCTCCGACCGAGATTTTGGCGCAGCAGCACGCGCGGTCGCTCGAAACCTGGGCCGAGCCCCTCGGGCTGCGCGTGGGGCTGCTGACAGGAAGCGTCAAAGGTTCCGCCCGCAAGCAACTGCTGGCTGATCTGGCCGACGGCAGCCTGCACCTTTTGGTCGGAACCCACGCGCTCATCGAGGACCCCGTGGTGTTTCACAACCTGGGACTCGCGGTGGTCGACGAGCAGCACCGCTTTGGGGTGGCCCAGCGCGCCCGACTTCTGGCGAAAAACCGCCCCGCCCCGCACATGCTGGTGATGACGGCGACGCCGATTCCCCGCACCCTGGCGATGAGTATGTACGGCGACCTCGAGCAGTCGGTGATCGACGAACTGCCGCCGGGGCGCAAACCGATTCAAACGCTGCACCGCACTGACGCGAACCGCCTGGCGCTGTGGAGCTTTCTCAAAAAAGAAATCGCGCTAGGACGGCAGGTGTACATGGTGTATCCGCTCATCGAGGAATCCGAAAAGCTCGACTACAAGGATTTGATGGACGGCTACGAGAGCGTGTGCCGTGATTTTCCGCAGCCCGAATACCAAGTCAGCATTGTGCACGGCCGCATGCGCCCCGAAGACAAAGAATGGGAGATGGGGCGGTTTGCCCGCGGCGAAACCCACATCATGGTGGCGACCACGGTGATTGAAGTGGGCGTAAACGTTCCCAACGCGTCAGTGATGGTGATCGAGAACGCCGAACGATTCGGCCTCAGCCAACTGCACCAGCTGCGGGGACGCGTAGGCCGGGGTGCCGAACAGTCCTACTGCGTGCTGATGACCTCGTCGAAGCTCAGCGACGACGCCGTAACCCGCATCGAAACCATGGTGCGAACCAACGACGGATTCGAAATTGCCGACGTCGACCTGCAGCTTCGCGGTCCGGGCGACCTGATGGGCACCCGCCAGTCTGGGGTCATGGAGTACAAGCTCGCCAACCTGGTGCACGACGGACCACTGGTCGAGTGGGCAC
>CAYYWL010000078.1:0-2000 GCA_964475135.1 uncultured Owenweeksia sp. | reverse complement strand
ACGCTTCCGTCTCCGTATCGCGCGGAGATGAGCGCACCCTGCGTCACGGGTTCGCCCGGATCCGACCACGCAATGAGCGGAGTAAATTCCGCCGGCCAGGATTGGGCAAAGTAGAGTCCGCGTTCTTGAATCCAGCCATTGAAATCATTCGCATCCAGCACGTTGGGTGTCGTCATTAGCGGGTGCTGTGGCGCCAAAAACTGCGGAACCGCATCTTCGCGCGTCACCCGCTGCCGACCCAACTCAAACTTAATGGGGCCCATTTGCGCCGCGGTTCGGTCGCTGCTCGCGGTGGTGTACTGCATCACCAGCCGACCCCCGCTGCGGACCCACGGTTCGAGGATGGTGTTTGCGCGGTCCATCCCAGGGGTTGCATTGTAGGCGCGGATTCCAGTCACTACAGCCGTGAGCCCATCGAGGTCTGATGCCGTCATGCGCAGAGGGTCGAGGCGGCGCACTGTAAACCCAAGCTGCGTGAGCGCAAGTGCGGCGTCGTCACCAGCACCCTCAATTACACCCACGGTGGCCGTAGGTAGGGACATGGGCACAAAGCGCAGCGGAATTCCGCCATCCACCCACACTTCAGTATGCGGAATGTGGTCGTAGCGCAATGCGACAACTTGGCGCAGCGGGACCCCGTCAAGCGTAAAGTTGAGCTCGCCATCAACGGGACTGATCCCGGGTTCGAGGCGCACGGTGACGCTGTACTCGAGGTCAGAACCTGGCTGCGCTGACCATTTTAAGCGTTTGGGACTTAGCAGCTTCCAACCCTTGGGAACGTTGACTTCGACCTCGAACGACTTAGCTAAAGCCCAGCGCGTAAACCGAACCTCAACATCGTACGGACGCTTCGAAGTCGCGATCACACTCGGCACATCCAAGGCCACGCTAAGCGGATCCGCCTGAACACTGGGGCGGCGGAGTTCACCCTTGACTCGGTCTACGGTAACGTACCAGGCTGGCTGCAGCGAGCTGGCCTCACGCTCTACACGTTGACCTGGAGCCAACATCTCGCCGTCCAACGCTACGGAATCCCCTTCGTTGATCCAAATTTCAGTGCGCTTGAGGGGCAGGCTGTCGCGTTCGGTATACCAAGGTCGGTCGGCGCGCACCTCGTGCCACAGCCTTCGCACACTGCCACGATCCAACGACTGAACCGCAGGCACGTGAAGTTCGACGGGCGATCCGGCCAGCAACTGCAGGAACTCTGTTCGGAATCCGTGTTCGTTTTCAGCCCCAAAACCTTGGGACTTGTGCATGCTGCGAGCCTCGGTTCCGATTTGAAGTACCGACTTGCCCAAAGCCTCGTGGTAGCCCCCAATCTGCAGGCGCACCAAACTGTCGCTCAACGGCGCATTTTCGAGGTCCTTGGCCCACCACGTCGAGGTGTTCCAGTATACGGCGCGCGGAGCCCAATCCCCGTTGCACTTGCGGTCGCGCTGCAGCCGTGCAAAAAGTTCGAGTGCCAGCATCGCTGAGGCCGTATGGTGACCGTGGCCAGCACGGGAATCGGGCGGAAAGCGCGTCACAATGATGTCTGGCCTGAATTCCGCCGCAATGGCTAAGAGTTCGCCCATGATTATCTCGCGGTCCCAGATGGCAAACGTCTCTTCGGGGTTCTTACTAAACCCAAAATCGGGTGCGGACGTGAAGTACTGGGTAGCCCCATCAATCTGTCGGGCTACGCGAAGTTCCGCCTCGCGAATGGCTCCCAACGCTTGACCCAGTTCTGGACCAATTAAATTTTGGCCGCCTTCTCCGCGAGTGAGGCTCACATAAGCGACCTCACGCCCCTCTGCCCGCGACCAGTGCGCAATTAATCGGGTATTCTCGTCGTCAGGGTGGGCCGCAACGTACAAAATGCGCTGAACGGGCTGGGCCGTTGCCGCATTCAAGATGAGCGCCCACGCAAACATTAAACGATACTTGTGCATTCCGGTTCTAAATTGTGCCTCTTATTCCGTATTCAGCCGATGAAATTACGCCTACTTGCCGTGGCC
>CAYYWL010000077.1:0-2179 GCA_964475135.1 uncultured Owenweeksia sp. | reverse complement strand
AAAAAAAGTCGTCTTGGGCAAAGAAGGTTCCCGGAACCATATCGTACATGCCCATCGCGGCGGCGACAAGTGGAACGTTGTCAATGATGGCACTGAGTAGACCAATGATGCCACCTACGAGGTAAATACCCATCTCGGTCGTGGTGTCAAATGCGGAGTCGAGTCCACCAGCCAGGTCCTTCAATTGACCTGCAGTTTGAAGGCTTGCGACCGCAAGCAAGATTCCGAGAAAGAAAAGAACTGATGGGGTGTCTATCCGACGAATTACGCCCAAGATTCCGAGTTCATTCCGTACCGAATCAATTTTGCGACGGTGCATTAAATCAGTTACGATCCACATTACACCTAGGCTGAGCATCATCCCCATGAATGGTGGAAGGTGGGTCACCGTTTTAAAAACTGGAACGAAGAGTAGTCCTCCGATACCCACAATGAGTGCTCGCGTTTTCTCGCTTGAACTAACTGAGACATGATTTTCGTGATTATGCGCTTCTACAGGTCGATCAATGGTCCCTTTAAGCGTAAAGGTTAAGTAAATGAGTGGGGCAAGAAGCACTGCGACTGCGGGTAAGAAGATGAATGAAATCAACGTCCCTGTAGTTACGTACCCACCAATCCAAAGCATCGTAGTAGTTACGTCCCCGATTGGTGACCACGCTCCTCCCGCATTGGCGGCGATGACCACCATGCCACCAAATACCCATCTCATTTGCTGGTCTTTGATTAGTTTGCGGATGAGCGAAACCATGACAATGGACGTCGTCAAGTTGTCGAGGACAGAAGATAAAAAGAAGGTGAGCCATGCGAGAATCCAAAGAAGTACCACAGGCTTGTCGGTTTTGATCCGGTCGGTTATTACCGAAAACCCCTGATGGGCATCGACGACTTCGACAATGGTCATGGCTCCGAGAAGGAAGAAGAGGATGGACGCGATTTCGCTCACGTGCTCCAGCAGATGGTGCTCGACATCGTGAATGTCGGCTCCGCTGAAGACATAAACGGCCCACAAAACCACTCCGGTGATGAGTGCCGAGGCTGCTTTGTCGATTTTAATCGTGTGCTCAAAGGCGATTGCGGCGTAGCCGAGCACAAAGAGGGCAATCATCAGGGTGTACATGGGGTGGGAGTTTATTCGGCGGCCAATTTAGGCGCGAATGGTTAAGTTTTTAAGTGACTTAGGTTAGGTTTTGTCGATTTTGCCAAACACTGTGCCGTCGCATCCGTCATTTTGGCCTCCGGCATAGCTCGCTAGCACATTGGGTTCGTTGCGCAGCCGCAGCAGCCCCAAGTAGGCAAAGGCGAGGGCTTCTTTGGTTTCGAGGATGTCATCAGGGGCCACGATCCAGTCCCATTCGGGGGCGATTTGGCGCAGTTGGCGCACGAGGTGGGCGTTGCGGGCTCCGCCGCCGCTGAGTAGGGACTTGCCGTACGGGGCATTGGCTGTTTTGAGGCCGTTGACGATGGACCAGGCGATGTGTGCCGAGGCCGTGGCCAAGGCGTCTTCGGTGCGCGGGGGGCGGGCGGAATTGAAGTTGGGCCAAAATTCACGTTCCATCCACTCGCGACCGAGGCTTTTGGGGAAGGCCGTGGTGTAGTATGCTAGATGTTCAAGGGCTGGAATGGGATGGACTGTTCCTTTGGCCGCGTGCTTTCCTTCGGGGTCGTAGTCAAGCCCTAGTTCACCGGCTAGGGGGTTGAGAAGCCCGTTGCAAGGGCCGAGGTCGCCGGCGCGGCGAAGCCCGCCGGCGTCGGTCCACGAGGCGTTTGAGAAGCCTCCGAGGTTGACGCAGACGGCGAAGTCGGCGAATAGGTCTCGGTCGGCGATGGGGACGAGCGGCGCGCCTTGGCCGCCGCGGGCTACGCTGCCGCTGCGAAAGTCTCCGACAACCGGGATGGGGCTTGAGGCGAATACCGAGGCCTCGTGGCCGATTTGCACAGTGATTCCGCGCGAAGGGTCGTGCTCGACGGTGTGGCCGTGGTGTGCGACGGCGTGGGCCGCGAAGTGGTGGCGGGCATTAAAGGACAGCCACTGGTCTTGGCACCACGCCGCGAAGTCACGGCTCACTTGGTCGCGGAGCGGTCCTCGGTCGGCGTAGGCCGCGGTGAGGCGTTCGGGCCAAGGGCTTCCGCGGTACGTAATCGTTTCAAACGCGTGAATGCGGTAGGTCCAGCGGTCGCC
>CAYYWL010000076.1:0-2372 GCA_964475135.1 uncultured Owenweeksia sp. | reverse complement strand
TATATAAATAGAAAAAGAGGGCCGAAACCCTCTAGTGTGTACATGGCATGCAAGTATATCGATATTACCTGTTTTAAGGTAGGTATTTACGCGTTACTATACTCCCCCTGCATATACAAATCTGCACGTTTAGTTCGGGGATCTAAGCTGATCATTTGCTGCAAGATACCTTCTGATATTAGTTCAGGATGTACCCACCAGTCTTCAAAAGTACGATTTTTGTCTGGTGCGATATCTCCAGCTGCAAGTACGTATCCGGCTTTTGATAAAAATTCTCTAGATTTAGTACGGTAAGCGGCATTAGTATCCTGATAAGCGTCATGTTCGTAGGTAATTACAGCAAATCTGTGCTTATTAAAAGGAATTTTTTCTAGAATTTCATAAGTTACAGCAGGAGGGTCGCAGTCTAATTGTAAATAATCAATATCTTGTCCGTATTCTTTCAAAAGTTCTGCATAATCTACTGCTCTAGCATCTGCTTGTATGCAGGTGTTTTTACGAGCACTGTTAAAGTTTGTTACTTCTTCTTCTAAGTACTCTACAGATACTCCCTTCCAGTCAAATACTGTTTCCAGCAGAGCTGTATTATTGCTTTTAAAAGGATCTGCTGATCCAATTTCAAGGTAAGTACCTTGCTGCTTGCCGGCAGTCATAGTAAGTACAAACATATCCTGGTAAGCTTCCGAGTAGTTCTGTTTAATTTTTTCAAGACCTTCAAAACAAAGCTTTAATTTACTTTGCAACTCTTCTGTATACCTAAGAGGAGGGTAGTTATTTCTGTTTATGCGAACTAGGTTATTAATACATCCTGTAGCAAAATCCCACCTCATTTCGTATTCATTCATAAGATGTCTAAAGATAGTTGCAGATTCTTCTCCTCGATTCATCCACCAAGCAGCAACTGCTTTTTGAAAATCTAATACGTAATCTCCCGGATAATCTAAATCAATAGAAGTAGTACGGGTGTAGGGCTGAAGGAAGGTTTGAGCTTGTGTGATAGTTGCATAAACTTCCAGCCACTCCTGTTTCTGTTCATGAAACCTGCTTATATGAAAGTAAGCTTCTGGACGGGTTGGAATTAGAGCAATAGCATGGTATAGCTGCCCTTTAGCAGAGAATGGACGTCTATTAAGCTTATCAATTAGTACAGCATTACGAATCAAGCAATCGTAAGCAAGATTTTTATCTCCCGTAAGTTCGGCTGCTCGTAAGTAAAAGGAAAGAGCTCCGGCACTTTGACCCAAGCTATCGTAGTACTGTCCCATCAGCAGGTTAGCTTGGGGGTCTCTAAAGTTATTGTTGTAGTTATTTATTAACTCCTGAAATGTCTTGTTCATTATTAATAAAGTCTACAATTGTTTGAATAGGTGCTTTTAGTAGGTAGGCTGCGTTGTCTTGAAATCCAAATGTAATCAACACACTATCTCCTACTATATCCATTCCGGTACAGAATTCAATCCATCCGTCCATAAATTTAAACGGCTTGGTTAGGGTCACAATCTTCCAATCAGCATCCCATACTATAAATCGGTGGTAGTATTTAGCATTTTTACAGTTATACTCATTATACCAAAAATCTGTTTCGTGAGTAATTGCGATATTGAAACCGTTAATGTGAACTACTTGGGAACTTCCTCTTAAATCTCTAGGAAGGTTTAATTGTGTTTCTGCCTTAAAGACTGTTTGACTACTTTTAGTCTCCGGATCAGCTTTTACTACTTCGGTAGGGTTGCTCCATTTTACAAAATGGTGAGGTTGATTGAATACCGGCATCCAGTTCTTCTCGCAGTATGAATGACTGGGAGGTTCAATACGGGCTCGAGAAATTTCCTTAACTCCTGTCTCTAGGATTTCTAGTTCGGAGTATTCCATTCTACCTTCTCCGTCTTGCTTAGTATCTCTCCTAACACCTATGAGGTAGAACTTATCTTCCCATTTGACTAGCCTTCCGTCTTCCAGTCCTATAAAAGTCCAGACCGGGGGTACGTCTAGTTTAGAAGTATCAATTTGATGCAGCCAGTTAAGTTTAAGGTCGTGAGTAAATTCTGCTAAGTAATTAACCGTTCTTAGGGTTAGATCATCTTCCGGATGCATGTAAGTCAACGGACCCCATCTAGAGACAAACTTAGAATCAAACTCTGAATGGTAGAGGCTGTATTTTACGTGTCGAATGTTGACCAGTATCCTATCTCCATCTACTAAAACAGATGGATTACATAAACCTGTACCTTCAGATAGTTCGCTCGGAATTATAAGAGGTACGATAGATCCGCCTGCATCCAGGATTGTCTTAACTAGCATATAACTTTATTATACGAAACTTTTGCCGGAAAAGCAACTCCTAGTTTATGGACGCTCCGGGTCAGCTGGAG
>CAYYWL010000075.1:0-2520 GCA_964475135.1 uncultured Owenweeksia sp. | reverse complement strand
GACCGTTGGGACATTGCTGACCGCTTGGCAGAAGCGCTTCCCGGGGTGCGGATTCTCGTCGGAACCCGTTCCGAAGGATGGGAGGAAAGCATCTACGCCCAAATGATTCAGGAAGGGTTTACCGGCCCAAGTATGCTACAGCCCTCGCGGACGCAGTGGAAGTCCGCATCATGGCCCGGTCGCTATAGCGACGTCGACGGACTCGTGGAGGGCTACCGCCAGCGCTTTGGACGGGACCGAGTCGCGGAATTGCCCTACGAGCTTCTGAGGGATAAGCCTGAGAACTTCACGAGGCTATTGGCTGAGGTCTGCGCGCACGAGTCGCTTCGTGGCGCCACAGTGGCCGCAAAGCATCACGAGAATCCGCGCGCTCAAGATCTTGAGCGACTTCGCGTCGCAAATCACTTCAAGGTCTCAGCGCTCAATCCGAATCCACTGCTGGATTTGGGTCCACGCGGTGCTGCGTTGCTCGCTCGGATTCTTAAACCGTTCTAGTCGCGTGCCTGGCGCTTGACGAATTTCGTCAAGATCACGATTTTTAAGAAACCCTGGCGTCGTAGGTTTCGCCCATGCTCGGATTATCGCCCATGAGGCGGGCCATACAGGACTTCTTCACCATGTTGAACACGGCCATGTGCACGTCTTCAGCCACTTCCATATCCATGGCGTCGGAGTGGATGTTGAGGTCGGCAATTTCCCGGAGCTTGCCGCCCTTAAATCCGGTCATGCCCACTAGGGTGGCGCCGTGTGCTTTGGCGAACTCACCGGCTTTAAGTACGTTGCGCGAGTTTCCGCTGCCGCTAATTCCGATGACGACGTCGCCGGGCTGCAGGTAGTTCTTGAGGGGCTCTACGAAAATGTCGTCCCAGCCGATGTCGTTGGCGATCGCCATCATGCTCGGAAGGTTGTCGTTCAAGCAGATCATATTGAATCGCTTGTCGAGTCCGTAGGACGCACCCTTGAGAAAATCGCCGGCTGCGTGGCTGGCGCTGGCTCCGGATCCGCCGTTGCCCATGGTGAAGATGCGGGCTCCGCGCGCGCGGGCATCCAAAAACACCTCGACGAGTTGCTCGATGGCCGCCATATCCAATTTCTCGAGCGTTTGGGTCAGAAGGCTGCGGTATTCGTTGGGCGTCATGTGGGGGGCGGATTAGACCTGCAAGGTCGGATTTTCGTCGGAATAAATGATGCGCGAACCTTCGAAATCCCACTGAAACGGGAAGGGGCGAAGGTCGCTGAGTGCGGCGTCCAGCGCCGGATGGTCCTCGGGTCGCGCCACAAAGAGCATGAACCCGCCACCGCCGGCGCCCAAGAGTTTGCCGCCGAGTGCCCCGGCCTTGAGTCCGCGCTCGTAGGCATCCTGAATGCCTGCGTCGCTGATTCCGCTGGCGAGGCTTTGCTTGAGGAGCCAGTTTTCGTGCATCAGGCGTCCGCACTCGGTCCAGTTGCTGGCACCTAGTGCGGTAGCGAGCGGGTCGACGAGCGCCACCATATCGCGCAGGACTTCTTGCTTACTTCGGGTGGCACTTTGGCGGCTCTGTTCAGCTAATATGGCAGATGCGGAACGCTGGTTACCAAAGTAGTAGAGCCGTAGATGGCGAAGCCAGCCCTCAGCGTCGGGCAGGGCTACGGGCTCGACGCTCACGCGTTCGTCGGCGTGGAACCGGTATATGTTGAACCCCCCAAAGGCGGCGGCGTACTGGTCCTGCTTTCCGATGGGTTCGCCGAGGTCGCCGAGCTCTACGCCGCAGGCTTGCTCGGCCAGCCACGCTTTCGTGGCTTCGCCGGTGCGTCCAAAACGGGCCATGAGGTTGTGCAGGGTTCCGACGGTGAACGACGAAGAGGAACCCATCCCTGTGCCCGAGGGGACGTCAGCGATTGAGCTGATTTCAAGTCCTGTACCCATGTTCAATCGGGTCAAAATCGCCCGGAGCAGCGGGTGCTGCAGGTCGGCCACGCTAGATACCGTTTCGGTACTTGAGTACTTGGTGCGGATTTGGCCCGCCTCAAAAAAGTCGTGGCTGCTGACGTAGAGGTACTTTGCAATGGTGCTCGAAAGCACTGCCCCGCCGTGCTCGCGGTAGTATGCGGGGAGGTCGGATCCTCCGCCGACGTACGAAATGCGAAAAGGGGTGCGGCTGATAATCATCCCTGCGAAGTTCGGGACTTTTCGCGTTCCATGATCCACGCTACGGCGGCCGCGATGTCGTCCACCTGAACACTTGGTTCGGCGCTGCTGGGCTTGAGTCCGTGGCCGGTACGCACGCGAACTGTGGCGGCGACCCCGGCCGCTTGGCCCGCCTCGATGTCTCGGGGTGAGTCCCCAACCATGTAGCTGGCGCTCAGGTCGATGTTGAATCGTTCTGCAGCTTCACGGAGCATACCCGGTTTCGGCTTACGGCAGCTGCATTCGATCTTGTACGCTGGGTTTTCCTCAGGAAATCCGCCGTGCGGGTGGTGCGGACAGTAGTAGATGGCGTCCACAAAGGCGCCGGCTTCATCGGCCAAAAGCCGTTCCAT
>CAYYWL010000074.1:0-2703 GCA_964475135.1 uncultured Owenweeksia sp. | reverse complement strand
TGCCATCCGTCGGCCAGCGACCGAAGGCCCTCTAAATCATTCCACTTCACCTCCTGAATAAAGACAAGGTCCGGGTTCTCAGCATCAAGCCAAGCACCCAGACCCTTCTTCCATGCAGCCCGAAGGCCGTTGGCATTCAGGCTTACCGCCTCCACTTAGTTCAGAACCAGCGTGGACGTACCAATTTTAGCGTTGTCGCTAAACACCTCAACCGTGTAGGTTCCAGGCTTGAGCGTTGAATTGAGGTCAAAAGCGGCACAACTCTGCACCTGCTTGCCCTCATACATAATCTCAGACTTCGCCGAAAAATAAATGGTCTCGCTACCCACCTTCATGCTGCGTTCGTCGCTTTGGCTCGGAAGCACACGTCCATCAGGCGTATTGATGCGCATGTACACGGTGCGCTTCGAGGGCTCGGCAATAGCATTTTGGGCCACCGTAAAGCAGGCCTTAATGCGGTTCGCACGACCTGCAGATGTCGTGGGTTTTTCGACTCCCTTGCTACTCACTTTCACCGCAGTTGCTTCGAGCGCCGAAAGCTGAAGCTTCAATGCCGTAGCAACTTTTCCGTTCAAATTCGTGTTTTGCGCATTGAGCTCCGCATTTTTCGACTGCTCGTCGGTAAGCTGGGCATCAACTTGGGCCTTGGCCTCACCAAGAACCGCGTACGCTTTGTTCACGGAATCCACTTGGCTCGTCAAACGCGCCACCTCCTTGCGGAGCGTGTTCACCTGATTGCGGTACTTCGCAAGCTCTGACTGCGTCACATTCTTGAGGTTCGTGATCTCTTCAATCGCCGCGTTCAAACGCGCGGTCTCGGCAATGATGTAGCTATTCATGCTGTCGTTTGCAGCCACTTGACCGATCAGGTCGCGCTTGTACTCCTCGAGTTCACTCACCAAAATCGCCTTTTCCTCTTCGAGGTTCTCTACTGCGGAATTCCGGTTAAGGGCAAAAAATCCCAACACCAACACCAATGCCACGAGGAGGCCGATAACTGTTTTTTGTCGCTTAGACGACGAATCGTTACTCATTCTATTCTGAATTTGTGCAAATGTACCACTTTCTTCAAAGCGGCTTCCAACGTGTACTGCCAAAACGATGCCCAACGTGCACCGACGGCATTGTGGCGGAACCGCACCCCGTCTGTTCCACCTGTTGGGCCCAGCTGTGGGCCTCCGTGAGTCCGCGCCCGCTCAACCTCAGCTTCGCCTGTGGAGGAACCTCGCTTCTACCCTACCACCTGCCGCACGTAACCCAAACGATGCACTCGATCAAGTTTGGCAACCGACCTGACCTCGCTACAGCACTCGGAAGGCTCATGGCCAAGGCCATCCCAGTGCCCGAAGTTGATGTACTTGTTCCCCTACCACTGCGGGCCGACCGCCACTACGCACGCGGCTACAACCAAGCAGAACGCATTGCCCAAGGTCTACACGCCATCTGGGGCCTGCCTGTCGCCACACGTCTTGTTCAGCGGCCGCTCACCGTTCACAACTTCGGTACTAAATCACAAGCATCCAGATCGGAATCCGACCGATTTGGAATCTACGGCGCCTACACAATCAACGAACCCGAGCGCCTCACCGGCATGCGCATCGCCTTAGTCGACGACACCCTCACCACGGGTAGCACATTGAATGCCGCCGCCGAAGCACTCCAAAAAAAAACCAGGGTGGCGGATGTGATTCCGCTCACCCTGGCTTATGCCGTTCGGCGTAGGTCCTAGCGCTCGATAACCAGGCGCTGAACTCCCGTTGCCTCTTCTGTTTGAACCTCTAAGAGGTAGAGTCCTGAAGCGAGGCCACGCAAGTCGAGGTCAACCGAAGCCGTACCCGCGGCGAACTGGGCGTTCGCTGCAGTTAGCTGAGCACCAGTGATTGAAAGCACACGAACTGTCGCTGTTCCAGAAGTCTGCATCGGGAACTCAACGCGAACCAATCCAGTGGTTGGGTTCGGGAACACGCGCAGGGTCGCAAGCGCATTCTCACCCATACCAACCGTGAAGTTCAAGGTGTCGCTCACCGTTCCACAGCCATTATTGACCGTAGCTACTGCGAACGCAGGCCCGTTCGTGCCAAATGACTGCACAGTGCTGGTGCCCGTGGCGCTTCCTCCGTTGCTGAAGGACCAGCTCACACTTGACGCATTTGTCGTTGCGTTAAACTGAATCGTCACAGGATTCATTGACAGCACGGTGTACGACGAAGTGAGCGTCGGTTGTGGTGCGTTCAACGTAGTAACCATTGCAGCAGAAGACCATGGACTAGTTCCCGTGGCACATACTGCCTGTACATACACGTCGTACGCAGTGTTCGGCGTCAATCCGGTAAGGTTGGTCGTTCCACCTGTCAAGCCCGTAAGTGTTGTACCGGAGCCTGGAGTGAATCCAGCAGGACCGTACTCGAGGTTGGTGCTCACTGCAGAACTGGCCGAAGTCCACGTAACCGTCGTCGACGTACACGTGGTGCTACCCGTGGCGTTCACTCCGACTGGAACCGGACATGGCGTACACTGTGCCACAAAGCTGTTCCATGTGCTACCCGCGATCAACGTAGAGTTGAATGGCATGGTAGACAATGTGTCACCAAACGGACCGACAAGGTCAAATCCGATTTCGTTGGCAAATGATCCACCACTCGTGACCACAATGCGTACTGAGTCACCAGCACAGAACTGCACTACATCTTGAGCTGCGCTTCC
>CAYYWL010000073.1:0-2867 GCA_964475135.1 uncultured Owenweeksia sp. | reverse complement strand
GAAAGAGAACAGTTCCGAAGCGCATAAACGAATAAAATAAAAAAAGGGGGAGGGGTTTGGGCCCCTCCCCCTAGGGGTACATCAACACCAATTGTACAAAGGATAATTCATATCATTCCTGCGAATTCATTTTTGACTTAGAGAATAACTCATCGTCCTTAAGGCCTAAACTTCATCAATAATAAATGTAGTCCGTCGCGTTTACTTATTGAAAATGAGTCATTAAGTTAATATCAATACTTTTCTACTGAAACACGCGGATGTAGTCCACGTACATGGATTGCGGAAATACCGTCGTGGCGTCGGGAGACCCGGGCCAGTTTCCGCCCACCGCAACGTTGGCGATGAAGAAAAATGGCGCATTGTGGCGGTAGGTGGCCGGATTTACGTGGCTGATGCTCACCGTGTGGTAAAGCTGGTCGTCCACGTAAAAACGAATGTTGTCCTGAACCCAAATGATGCTGAACACATGGTAGGCGTCCGAGAAATCGCCTTGCTGCAGCGTGTACGTGCCGGTGCGGTAGGTGCTGACGCCACTGCCCTGTACACCCCAGTGCGTCGTGCCGTGTACCTTATGGGGCTCGTGACCTACGAGTTCCATAATGTCTGTTTCGCCGCATGCGGGCCAGCCCACGGTGCTGATATTCGACCCCAGCATCCACAGCGCAGGCCAAATGCCTTGACCCTTGGGGAGCTTGGCGCGGATGTCAATGCGTCCGAACTGAAACTCCTTTTTGCCCTGGGTCGTCAGGCGTGCCGAGGTGTACTCTGAACCTCCAAACTGCTCCTTGCGGGCGGTGATAATCATTCGACCGTTCTCGACGCGAATGTTGCTCGGGTCGTTGCGGTAGTTCTGCAGCTCGTTGTTTCCCCAACCGTGGCCGCCGGTTTCGTAGTTCCAGTGGGCGGAATTCAGCGAGGTTCCGTCAAACTCCTCGTTCCACACCAGCGCGTAGCCGGGGTAGCTCGTCGGGGTGACGTATCCGCTGTCGTTGCCGCTGTACGGGTCGTCGTTTTCGAGCGTAACCGTATAAAACGGATTTGGAAGCAGAACCTCAGAAGGCTGCGAAAAAGCAACCCACAGGGTCTCGTCGTCCTCGTAGTCGGTGTCGCCTTTGACGGTGAAGCGCACTTCAGCGTCTTGCTCGCCCTTGGACCAGTTCAACGTGCTCGTCATGGGGACAAAATCCTCACCCGGAGTCGCGGTTTGGCCCACGAGTTCAACTTTGACGGATGCGGCCCGCGGAGCGGGCGCATCCAAGTGCACCAGGAACACCACCTCGCGGTCGGCATCGCCTTCGGTGATACGTAGGTCTTCACCGACCAGCACCGGAACCTCAGCGGTTCGGCACGACATCAGCGTGAGCGCGGTGCTCCAAAGCAGTAGGTTCCGCATTAGTTCACCGACTGCAAGGTGTAGCGCCAAAGCCCAGTACCCCAGTTCACCTCGATTTCCATAGTGCGAACGCCGTTGGCGTCCTCGTTGGTCCACAGAATGTCGTACGTAATGGAGTTGATGGGGCTGAATACCTCTCCACCGTTGGCGGCCTTGGGTAGCCCGATGAAGGCGCCAAGGCCTTCCATCTTGAGCTGATCTGGAGTTGTAGCTGAAGCCGGCAAAAGTGAGAATGCATGTGTTCCGCTACCCCAAGCGGCTTGCGCACCAGTCAGGACGCTTTCGGGGTGGCAACCGTCAGCAGTTACACCCATGTACGTTTCAGCCCAGATGTCGCCTTTGGTGTCGTAGACCACGCTTCCGTCGGCTTTGAAGATCCATTCGTCGTTGTAGGCGCAGGGGCGGTCGGTGGCTGCGGTTGCACCAATGGCCCACCACGTTTGTGCGCCTCCTGGAGGTCCAACCCACAGCGAACCGGCAATCGGCGCAAGCTTCCACGTGCGCTCGGTGCAGCCAGTCATGAATTCCATAAGACCCGTACAGGGGGGAGCAGCATCGCGTGAAATCACCACTTGGGCTGAATCCACGGCCATTCCGCCTTGGTTGAAGACGTAGTGCTTGACCGTGTAGGTTCCGGCGCGCGAAATCGTGATCGTGGCTTCGGGGCCCGACGCAAGGGCCCCGCTTGACACTTCCCAGTTGTACATAAATGGTTCGCCGGTGGCAGTACTCGTGAGTTGCACGGTGTTGGAATCCAACATGGTCACTGTAAACGAGGCGGTCGGAAGGTCGCCCAACGCAGACTTTTTGGCCTCGTAGGGTTCGCAGGCTACGGCGGCCATCAGGCCCACCGCAGCAAAAATTGGAGCTAAAAACTTCATTAGTAGTTCGGATTTTGAGTGAGGGCGCCTTGGGCGGCGTCAAGTTCGGTTTGTGGAATTGGAAGCCATTCGTGCTTGTTCGCTACGAATCCTTTCGCCCCCAGTACTTCAGCGGCTTTGCCGGTGCGCACTAGATCGAAGAAGCGGTGACCTTCGGTCGCGAGCTCCATGCGGCGCTCGTGGGCGATAGCATCCAAGAGGGCGGAACCGCTCGCTTGAATGGGCTGCATGCTCACGCGCTGGCGCACTTGGTTGACGTAGCCGCGGGCGGTTGCCTCGCTTCCGCCGCTGCGCGCCAAAGCTTCGGCGGCCATCAGCAGGACGTCTGAATAGCGAATAACGCGTACGTTGTTGCCCCAGTTGAGCGCTGGCTCACCGTCTGCCGACAGTCCAGACTGGCGTGGAGCGTACTTCTTCACAAAGTAGCCCGTGTTTTGGTAGCCAGGAGTGTAGGTTCCGCCAGCAATAGAATCAGCTACAATGATGGTGTGCTTGCGGCGCGCATCGCCTGCCATGGCGTCGTAGAGCTCTTGACTGATTGGCGCAAAGCCCCAACCGGTCGAGTACTCAGGGCCGCTGTAGTCGCGCAT
>CAYYWL010000072.1:0-2915 GCA_964475135.1 uncultured Owenweeksia sp. | reverse complement strand
ACGGTGGAATAATCCGTAGATCAATGAACATAAAAGGGGGCCACTGGCCCCCTTTTTTTATGATAGGTGTGTTGGATTATAGTCGGTAGGTGGCGCCTAGTCCGATTGTTTGGCCCGACAGGTTGAATTGCTGCATAGGTTCTTGCCAACCATCATTGTACTTGGAGTACCACAGTCCAAATGTGGGAGCCAATTCTGCGGATAGGGTCCATCGTGGGGCAACCCGGTACCGAAGTCCCCAAAGCAAACTTGCAGATGGCCCAATGGTCATGCTGCTGTTATTCATGCTTTGGTAGGCGCTGAATGACCCGCCAACTTCGGCTCCGAAGTACGACTTGAGTTTCGTGCCGCGGCGGCTAAGACGCTCAAAACCCAGCATGGAGGTTGTGTTTACCCAAAAGTTTGCATTGTTGACGTTATTACTGTAGCTCAGGGTGTTTTGACCTGTTCTCCAGCGAAGGGCCCAACGGCCGCTTCCGGCTTCAGCGGTAGCTTTGCGTGGGCTGGCCTTGGCAATGAATTGGTAGTTCCAAGAACTTCCAAACATTCCGCCTTGGGGCGGCGGCGTGCGGATTCCGAGTTCGTAGTCCCAACGTGTTTGGGCAGATAGGGTGGCCGCCGTAATGAGAACGGCGATGCTTAGGGTCTTTTTCATACCCTAAAGATGCTGAATTTGGGCCAAACGTTGCACGGAACTTAGGATTAAGGGGTTCCGCGTACCTCAAAGAAGTACATTTGCGCCGTGCCAACCGTGTATCCCAACCTTGTTGTCGCTGGCGCTCCGAAGTGCGGAACCAGCAGCCTCTACTTCTGGTTGGCGGCGCATCCTGAAGTGGCTGCGAGCCGCGAGAAGGAGACCTTCTTTTGGGCTCCGGACGTCAACCGTTTTAATGCGCGCTGCAACCACATTCAGCACGGCCCCGAGGCGTATGCATCGCTTTTTAGTCACACGGCAGGTGCCAAGGTTCGGTTTGAAGCCACGGCTCCGTACATCTACTATTCAGACGCGTGGACTGGCCTCTCGCGATTGCCTGAAAAACCCCTCGTGCTGTTCCTGCTTCGCGAACCTGCGTCCCGCACGCAAAGCCAATACCTGTTTGAGCTCCACCGCACCAAGCGCATCAGCGGCTCGTTCGAGGACTACCTCAAGGACCCGCAAATTCTTGAGCACGGGCACTACGAGCGCTATTTAGCTGAATGGGAAGCTGCCCTTGGTCGCGAGCACCTAATTATTTGGCAGTTCGAAAAGGTGATGCGCGATCCGCGCAGTGCGATGAAGTCGTTGGCGACTCAGCTCGGAATTGACCCTGGATTCTATGACGATTTTGACTTTGCAGTCCGCAACGAGACCGTGGCGATCCGCAGCAAAGGGCTGCACAAGCTCGGTTTACGGCTTCAGTCAAAGATTCCGCTGGCGGTTCAAGATGCGTTGCTGCCCATTTATCTGAAGTTGAACGGAGCCGGCCGGCCAAAGGCCACAGCTGAGTTGAAGGCCCAGACGGCCGTGCTTAAGGCAGAATTCGCCGAGTCGAACCGCGAATTGGCGAAGCGCTTCCCCGAGTTCATTGACCTCGACCTTTGGAAGTGAGCGAACAATTACCCCAGCGCGCCGTTACCGAAAGAATGCGCCGCACTCAGCTTATTCAGCAACTCCCAGGCTATGCGGGCATGCTTCGGGTAAACACCCAATCAGTTCCCCATTCGTTTGTGGCCTTGCACCACCCGACGGGCAAGTACGTGCACCGTGTGCTGCTGAAGCTTGCTTCTATGCTTTTGGATAAGGGCGGCGTGCGCACCGTGGGCCATGCGGGTGCGCCGGGGTTGCTGCTTCCGGAACTCGACAGCGCCCGAGGGGTAGAACAAATTCCTATTTGGCCAAAGGGCTACTCGGCAGTTGCGCTCAATGTCTTGGGTCGTCCCAAGGTAAAGGATGCGGTGACCGTTACGGCTGAGCCGTTTATGGTGCTTGAATTGGATTCCGCGTGGAAAACGTTTGAAGACTACCTCGGCGCGATGAAGACGAAGTACCGGACGCGTGCGAAGCGCGCACTGACGCTGTCGGCCCATTGCGACAAGTGTGCATGCACGGACTGGCCCGACGCTGAGTGGCTTGATTGGGCCGGAGAACTACTCGGAAAGACGCTTGCGGACAAGGTGGTGGCACTCCCAGAGGACCTGCGTGAACTGCTGGCGACCTTTAAGCGGGTTTATGGGCCTGATTTTCATGTGTTAGGCTACCGAAGCCACGGTACCTGGGTAGGATTCATTACGGCGCTACACGAGGGCGATACGGTGTATGCGCTGCATATGGGTTTTGAACCCGAATTTGCCCGCGAAGCTCAGTTTTACCAGCGCAGTATGATGGACGTGGTGGCCCTTGGAATTGAGCTTGGGGTCAAGCGTGTGAACATGGGTCGCACGGCCACGGAAATCAAGAGCACTTTAGGTGCGAAGCCTGTGGATAACAGTTATGTATTCATGGCCAACTGCCGCTGGATGCGCTGGCTGGTCCAGGGCTATGTGCGTTGGTTTCACCGACTGCCGAGTTATGAGCTTCGGTCGCCGTTCCGCGAGGACTAGAGTTCCAGGATGAATCCGAGCGTCGGAAGCGTGCGCCCGGTATCGCTTCGCAGCAACTGCATCGCGTAGCGTGTAGGGTCGTTGGAGTCGACCATGGGCAGCTTACTCGCTGGATCGCGCTGTACCGTGAGGTAGGGCATGAGTGGAAAGTCATTTGAAGCCAAATTCTGCAGGTCGAGGTACCACGTAATGCTGTGGTTTTTGCGCGCAATTACCTTGTCGATGCGGAAGTCGATCTGGCTAAAGCCTGGAAGGCGTTGGCTGTTCACATTCCGATAGTCAAAAACTCCCCGCTGCAAGAGGTCCCAGTTAGCTTGGATGGCCGAAGTAGCCTC
>CAYYWL010000071.1:0-3172 GCA_964475135.1 uncultured Owenweeksia sp. | reverse complement strand
AGCTTGATACGCTCAAGGCGATGGCTCAGCTCTTTGCGTGCAGCATCGACTCACTAGTGCTCGGTGAGGCGAGATCGCCCCAAGAGCTTTCGGGTCAAAAGCTTCGAATTCTCACCGTAGCAGTGGATGCTGAGGCGGGACGCGAGCGCGTCACCGTGGTTCCAGTTAAAGCCGCGGCAGGCTACTTAGGTGGCTATGGAGATTTGGATTTCATTGAAGCGCTTCCGCAGTTCGGGCTTCCGCTTCCGGAATTTGCTCAAGAAGAGACGCGAAGGGTGTTTCAGATTCAAGGAGACAGCATGCTTCCCGTAGTGTCAGGATCCTATGTGATTTCGAGCTACGTCCAGGATTGGCGCAGCATTAAGACGAACGAGCTCTATGTATTCTTGACGCAAGAGCAAGGAGTAGTGTTTAAGAGAGCAATCAATAGAATCGCAGAGAACGGTTGCGTGGACCTTGTGTCTGACAATCCAATCTACAGTCCGTACAGCGTACATGTAGATGAATTGATTGAGGTATGGAAGGTTCAAGGCTTTATTCAGCTGGATTTGAACGCAAAGCCGAGTATGGATCAAGTGATTTTAGCTCGTCTTGAGAACCTGCAGAGTGAAGTGCATGCCTTGCGCCGCTCACTGAACCAAAATGTGGCTTGATGCACGGTGGATCGCGTAGTGCTTCATATGGACCTCGACAGCTTTTTTGTCTCGGTCGAGCGGCACATGGACCGTCGGCTCCATGGTGTTCCTGTCCTTGTGGGAGGCCTAAGTGACCGGGGTGTCGTGGCCGCATGCAGCTACGAAGCGCGCAGTACCGGGGTGCGTTCAGGGATGCCCATGCGCATGGCGCGCGAACTGTGTCCTGATGCGGTAGTGGTGCGCGGAAACTCAATGGAGTACAGCAAGCACTCCAATGTGGTGACTGAGATTGTTCGCGAAGCGGTTCCCGTGCTCGAGAAGGCCTCCATCGATGAGTTTTATGCCGATTTGAGCGGAATGGATCGATTTTTTGGGACCTACCAGTTCGCTCAAGAGCTTCGCGAGCGCATTATTCGCGAGTCGGGACTCCCGATTTCGTTTGGATTGTCAACCAACAAAACGGTGGCCAAAGTGGCTACCGGTGAGGCGAAGCCCAACAACCACCGGCATGTTCCTCGCGGGGTTGAGCGCCCGTTTATGGCTCCGCTCTCGGTGCGAAAAATCCCGATGGTAGGGGAGAAGACCTACCAAACCTTGCGGGTGCTGGGGGTTCAGCGTATTGCGACGCTTCAAGAGATGCCGTCAGAGCTTCTGTATCAAGTACTGGGCAAGCCGGGCTTGGACCTCTGGGACAAGGCCCACGGAGTCGATGAGCGTCCCGTTAAGCCGGTTCACGAGCGAAAGTCGATCTCTACAGAGCGCACCTTTGAGCAGGACACCTTGGATGAGGTCAAGCTTCGCGGACTTTTGGCGGCGATGACTGAGAACCTTGCGTTCCAGTTGCGGCGAGGGCATCGCCTCACCAGCAATGTGGCGGTGCGTATTCGCTATGCAGACTTTCAAACGGTGTCCAGGCAGCGCCAAATACCCTACACGGCCTCAGATCAGGTGTTGCTCGGCGTTGCTGAGGGGTTGTTTCGCCAGCTTCACGACCGAAGGCAGCGCGTACGACTTGTGGGGGTGCGCCTGAGTGGACTCGTTGGGGGAGGGGAGCAGTTTGGTCTTTTTGAGTTGGACGACCGGGGGCATCGCCTAAGTGAAGCGATGGACCGCATACGGGTTCGCTACGGGGATCGGGCGGTGGTTCGCGCATTTGGAATGGCAGCCCAGACGATCGGGCGGTCGAATCCCTTTAATGGAGATCCGCCGCCACTTTTGGCCAACCGAAGGCAGTAAACGATCGATAGTTTTTGACTATATTGATTTTCAATATATTAATTACCAAGTTTTTATATAATAAAATTTAAATAAAAGATTCAAATAAAATGTGCGGTCGCTACGTCCAGGTATCCAAGCTTGAAGTGCTCGAAAAGCGCTTTGAAGCGGTTGCCGATCAGCCCGAATTGTGGCGCCCTAACGCTAACGTAGCGCCAGGGACTCGGTCTCCCGTAGTGACGAGTGACGCCCCTAAGGCGATTCAATTCTATCAATTTGGGTTCCGTCCGTCGTGGGGTACGAGTTCGATGATGTTTCTCAATGCGCGTTCCGAGGGCGACCACAACCCAGATAACGACCCGCGCTACACCGGAGCCAAGGGAATTATTCAAAAACCAAGCTTCCGCAAGGCGATCCGCAGCCAGCGATGCCTTGTGTTAGCCGACGCCTTTGTCGAGGGACCCTTTGATCGAAAGCTCAGTGAACCCTACCTCTTCTACCTCAAGGGCAAAGAGCGCCCCTTTGCCATGGCGGGAATCTGGGATTCGTGGATCGATCCCGCAACCCAGCGTGAATTGTTTTCGTTCGCCATTATAACGACCACTGCCAACGAGGTGCTCCAAAAGATTCGCCATCCGAGGTCTCCGGTTATTTTGCCGCGCGAGGCAGAATCCGCCTGGCTTTCGCCCGAAACGCCGCTGTCTGACGTGACTGACCTGCTTCAGCCGTGGCCTGCCGCAGAAATGAATGCATATCCAATTAGCCCGGCGATCAAGCACCCCGCGGCACAGGGCCTAGATTTGCTTCAGCCCATAGGCGAGCGAGTGATGCCCGAAGATGAGCTGCGGCTTCGCGACGGAATCGAACTGCAGGGGGCTAAGCCCAGGTAAATGTTCGGTTGTGCGAGTTACCCATACGGCAATGAGTATGCGCTTCGGGCTGCATGCTCCCGAGCAGGTGCTTCGCTGTGCAGAACAGTGGGGCTCTGGAACACGCCTTATTCTCGCCGAGGTCAACGGAACGGGAGGCTGGCTTCCCACGCTTCGGCTTGCTTCGATCCCCCTTCAGCCGGGTCTTGATTGGCGCTTAGGCGGAACCCGAACCCTCCTTCTCTTGCCGCGCAGCATGGCTGCCTATGGCTTCATTGCTCAGTGGGTGGTCCGTATGCGGAGCGAGAATCGAGTAGGGGATCCCTCAGACTGGCAGCAGGCTCCGCTGCACCCTGAGGTGGACGTCATTTTCCCCATTCAGCGTGCGCCAGAACGCGCACTTGCGTCCAACGAGTGGTTGGGTGTGCACGACCATGAGCAGATCCGAGCCCA
>CAYYWL010000070.1:0-3274 GCA_964475135.1 uncultured Owenweeksia sp. | reverse complement strand
GCGCGTGGCAGTCGACGATTCTGGATCCGATATGCCGTTCTCGTCCAAGTTCGGTGCGCCTAAATCCATGGTCGAGTCCATCGTGGCGGCGGCCGTGGGTCTGAAATTCCCGCTCTATGGCTTCTCGTTCCACGCGGGTTCGGGGTCCAAGTCGGACAAGGCCATCGCGACGGCGATTACGGAGACGGCGAGCCTAATGCCGCTCCTTTGGCGGACGGGGACAAGCGCGCGCATTCTGGACATTGGCGGCGGATTCCTTTCGGACGAGTCGGATTTCCGTATGAAGGCACTACGGATTCGGGGCGCGATGGAAGATGTGAAGAGCCAGCAACTCCAGTTCATCGCGGAGCCTGGGCGTTTCTTTGCGGCGAATGCCTTTGACTTCTATGTGAAGGTGATTGGGAAGAAGCCGGCGTTTCGGGCAGACGGAACCCAGGACGGTTGGAGATACACTGTGGACGACAGTGTCTACGGACAGTTTTCAAATATTCTATTTGACCACGCGAAGCCCCTGTGGGTGCGTGTGCCCGATGGAAAAGGGCGCTCTGTGCGAACCTACACGAGAGGCACGCTTTTTGGACGCACGTGCGACAGCCTGGACGTGATTGCGCAGGCGGAGCACATGGAGGAACTGGAGGTTGGGGATTGGCTCTGGTTTCCCCAAATGGGTGCGTATACACAAGCGACGGCGTCGGAGTTCAACGGATTTCCTACGCCCGACACTATCGTTATTGA
This sequence comes from uncultured Owenweeksia sp., assembly GCA_964475135.1. Taxonomy (GTDB): domain Bacteria; phylum Bacteroidota; class Bacteroidia; order Flavobacteriales; family Schleiferiaceae; genus TMED14. Next base: position 2,539 of record CAYYWL010000070.1, on the reverse strand, counting down.
AAATGCGGGTGACCTGGGCACGGGTGTGCGTGAATTCCCCTGGCACACGCCGAAAGGTGTGCGGCACATCGGGGGCGTTTCGGTGCGGAGCCTAGTGCCCGAAAAATTGATGTGATAATTGCTGGTGGTGGCCGGTATTGAATCCTTGGACAACATGGCGGCAAGCGCAGCGGCAAGCGTAGCGGACCCGTCTTGCCCCATCTGTATGGAGGACTACACGCCCAAGACACGTGCGGCCGTCAAATGTCAGTTCTGTCCCGCGACCGCGTGTCGCCCTTGTCAACAGAGGTCTTTGCTAAGTTCTTACACAGACCCCTGTTGCTACGCATGTAAGGCCGGTTGGAGTGCGGATTTCCTGGCCGCGAATTTCCCCCTCTCGTTTCGCAACGATACGTTGCGCAAGCATCGGCGCAAGGTGTTGCTGGAACGTGAGAAGGCGATGTTGCCGGCTATGGTCGTGTTCGTGGAGGCAAAGAAGAACATCACTCGGTCTAATGCGCTGTTCTTGGAGGCGGATGCGTTACTTCACACGAAGCATGGAGAGTTCCGCGAGATTCGGAGGCGGCTAGATGAAGTCTATCCACGGTATTCAACTCTGCGCATGAAGCGTGATCAGGGCATTCTGATTGATACGGACGAAGTGACCGAGTATCGGCGGCTGAGGACACAGGTGAAGAAGTTCCGCGAAGAGGAGGCGCAGTTTAACGAACACGAGGTCGCACCGGCTCACCGAGCGGTCCAGACGCTGCGGCGAGAGGTCGCGCGGTGGCATCAGGTGTATGCGACAGGCGAGGATCCTGGAGCCGGCGGGGCCGCAAAGGAGAAGCGGCAGTTTATCATGCGCTGTCCCGCGGAGGGCTGTCGTGGGTTCCTGTCACAGACCTATGTATGTGGCATCTGCGAGAAGAAGACGTGTAGCGAGTGTCTGGAACTCTTGGCCGATAACTCAGAACATCAGTGTAAGCCCGAGACGGTAGAGTCGGCGAAGGCGATTAAGAAGGAGACGCGGCCGTGCCCCAAGTGTGGCGCGCGCATCTTCAAGATTGACGGATGTGACCAGATGTATTGTACAATGGAGGGTTGCGGTACGGCGTTCTCTTGGACGAGTGGCCAAATCGTGACGGGGCGCATTCATAATCCCCACTATTACGAGTGGCTGCGGCGCAATAACGGCGGCACGGCGCCGCGCGACGACACGGACATTCCCTGTGGCGGCATTCCTGTGGCCTGGGCCTACACGCGGACTGTGATTCGCTATATGGGCCTCACGACGGAACAAAAGAATCTGCTCCTGGAGATTCACCGAAACATGGTGGAATTCGAGCAGCGCCTGCGCGACTATCCTGCGACGCGCCCTGCCGTCGCCAACAAGGAAATCAATGTCGCCTATCTGATGAACGAGATGACGGAGCCCGAGTGGCAGCGCCAACTGGAGTTGAATGAGGCAAAGTTCAATCGCAAGAAGGAAATCGGCCAGATTCTTCAGACACTTGTGACGGCTGGTGCGGAGGTGCTCCAGGGGATAATGGAGCGACTGAATGATGTTGGTGCGGCCGACTGGATTCGCGATACGGCTCTACCGATGCTAGAGTCGCTGCGTGTCTACACGAACGACGCCTACAAGGCTCTGGCGAAGGCGCAGCATATGGCCGTGCCGCAGATTTCGGAAAAGTGGGGCTGGCAGGGGATTCGGGCTCTCTATCGCGGAGCCAAAAGCACAAGCGAAGCGGCCGGTGGCACAGCCGACGGAGATGATGCGGCATCCGTGCCGCCTCCGCTCGTAGAGGATGAGCCTGGGGTGGCTGTGTAGTTGCTCACCCAACCCCTACACAACTGCGTAAAATTTTTGCTTAAACCTAGCCCCCGGATAGTAGATAATGTATCTCTACATCCTTGCCCTACACTCCGGCAGCCGCCGTAAGCCTGGTGCGGGAGCCCAAGAGTGGGTCGTGAATGATGCTGATGTAAAGGGTGGCTGTAATCTCAGAGTGCCTTCCGTATCATCGCGCAATGAAGGCATGGGAACTTCACTGGATGCTATTAACAGAGTATCCGTCTCCTATCTGAACTCTCATGACCTTCGCGGCAATCCTCCTCTCGGGCAGCCCTCGCGCGCCAGAACCGAGACGGAGGCGCTGGGTGTTCGCCTCTGGTATTCCAAGCAGGCTGTGGAGCCTGCGGCACTAGAGAAGGTGCTGGCCGACGCCTACGCCTTCGGCTTTGGCAAGCATTCGCAACTGGAGGACCGCACCGGCACTATTCTAGAGGAGCGTGTGTGGGGTGGTCGCCTGAATTCCTCTGTAAGCGTATACATGAAGTCCGAATACAAGTTCTGCGTGACTCGCATTGAACTCCCTGAAGGGATGGAGGAGAGCGGAGCCGAAGAGGACTTAATCCCCTTTTGGGACGCGTCAGGCACTCCGCTCACACTGCGCCCGAGGGAAATCCAGATGTATACTGACAACGTGTCGACGGTTTCCATTCCATATCTGCCGCCGCCGAAGGAGTTCCGCACTCTAGAAGATATTCAGCGCTTCGC
>CAYYWL010000069.1:0-3402 GCA_964475135.1 uncultured Owenweeksia sp. | reverse complement strand
ACGTCTCCTGCGCTAACCGGATGTCTTCCTTGTTGGGTTCACCATCAACCAACATCTTTTCATTGAATCGACTCACGGTTTGAATTACCTCTTTGGGAGCAGCGTCTGCTTCTGGTTCTTCGGGAACAATCGGTACGCGGAACCCAGAGGTCAGTTCCAATTCAACCACCTTTCCTTCGACATCTTGAAGTTCTTCCTGAATCTTAAACTTGGCATGTTTGGTATCGGCTAAGAATGCACGTACGTCATCTCCAGTCGGGAGCTCGTCAGGTTGAATATCTGCATATCCAGACCGAACAGGTACACCTTGGTCTGGTTTCGCATTTGTAGGCTGAATGGGAAGCAGAATCTTCCTAGGTACAAAAACCGCTTGAATCCGATTAAACGGGTCCAGAATGACTTCATATTGGGGTTCGTTCTTCATTTGAAGTTCTGCAATTGCATCGGCCAGAACGGGAACATTCACAGCACAAGCACGAGCATGACGATCGCGTAGAATCGGAAGAGTCTCTTTGAACACGGGTTTGCGCAGATCGGTTACAAACTCGGATTTATAGGCTTTCTTGTCTTTGACACGGTTCACCTGTGCCAGTACAGTGTTTCCAAGCAGCGCGATAGTTCGAGACGTTGCACCTCCCATATCTGACCAGAATCCGCAGGTGACCTGTCCAGATTCCATATCCACGCGAATGACCTCGGCTTTCAAGAAAGTTGTCACGTATTCCAACTCTTCGAGCATTCCTAGTTCTCCCTTTTGGTAGGCGTTATCAATGGAATTCACAATCCGATCAACCTGGGTGTCGCCTTCCTTACGGTCTTTCCATGTGCGGAAGAAAGAACATTGAAGTAGGTTCTCACGTGCCTCGCGAGGTCGTAGAATGGGTGTCTTGTCATTGAGAAGGACTGGAAGTGTCTTGGACGGCCTACCAACTCCTACGCGGAACACATCAGACTCACCCGAACCGATTCGTCCTTTCTTCACTGTTTTCGCATAATTAGTCTTGACGCCAAGACGCTCTGCAAGTTCGTCGGAAAGATATGCAAACCGTAGTCCGGGAACGTTTGTAGACGAAGAATCCAGTACATACGTCGCTTCTTCTTTGGGTGCCAGAATCTCGGTCGAAGAACGCGGTGTCTGGAAACAACACGGTATTTTCCGTTTGTTGATCGTTGAGAGAGACTTGATGTAGTCAGGATATTTAGCAGCTGTGTCACGCTTAATCACGGTGTATTCTAACGTATCCAAATCGTCGGTAGTTCGTAACTTTCCATCACAAACAGGACAATGAAGTTCTCCGTCCTCTTTCGCAACCAGCTGGTCATCGCGTAACGGGAGTTCGTCACGAATACACCAATATGGCGGACAAATGACAGTTCCGTCGGGGTCCTTCAATTCCAATTTTTCATTCTCCGGAACACTTGCAAAATCATAGTCGGGTCCTACACGCGCCTTGTCTTCTGCTGTCATCACAATGGCCTGTTTTGGTTTGTCGCACTTGGACGGATATATAGACTTGTCAAACGTCTCGGGATCGAACTTCTGGAGTCGATTGTTGAATACGTTATAGGTTCCCTGTGCGCGAGACTGGACTCGGACCTTCTTTGGTTTTGTATTCTGCGGTTCAGTTGCTTCGACCGCTTCCTCTATTGCTACAGGAGCCTCCTCCTCTGCTCCGAATCCCATTAGAGCATTAAAATCGTCGTCCGCAGCAATCTCACCCTCCATCTGAATTTCCTGTTGAGGAATCGCCACTTTCGGGACAACCTTTTCCATACGACGAGGACAGACCGAATCCACTGCTTCACTGTCCGAGGTCAACACGTGGCGCAGGATATTTGCATATTGAAGCGTTCTGTCTAGATTGGTCACGAATTTGATAATGACTTCCTTGTTGGAAAACTTGACGGTCGGATATGCACGAAGAGACTTTTCCAGATTGACCTCCTCGGCACGCTCAGATACAGAGGAGAGTAACTCTGCAGCTTCTTCAATCGGAATATTGAGTTGTTCAGACAGATATTCGGGCGTCTGTACTGCGTCTTCTTGGTTTAAGATCTGGATTGCTTGGAGTTCACGTGGCGTAATGTCATCTGAGGTGTGTTCCGCACGAAGTAAACGGAATGTATCATTCTGGAATCCAAATAGGCTTTGTAGGCAGGGGAACCGCAACATATCGAACTCGCGAATCTCCTTTGCATACGTCGCCAACACAGACAGGTCACTAAGCTCCCAACGAGACGGTTCGATGTCTGACTGAACCAAAAAAGGAGTTACTGCGTCCAGCGTCTTCATCCAATCCAATGCCTTGATTTTGAGTTCTTCAAGTGTATCCTTCGAATCTTTATCGCGACGAATATCTACTGTGATATCTCGGTCGGTAATCGCAATACGATCAAAGGAAGCACGAGAAGACCCACGATACAGCAAGAGGGTGGGAATCCTGCGTTGAGGTTGCGTGTTGTTGAACCATCCTTTCCACATGGAGGTATCCAACAACGGTTTCTTCTGTTTGGGGTCGGGACAGAAGAACTTATGCCGCATCGTCTCGGTCTTCGCAGTAAAATAACCAATATACGGCGTCTCGGGGCTTACGGTCAATCCATAAAATATCTGCTCAAATCGAGTACGAGGTGCTACGATTTCGGTAGAGACCAGTGGGATATACCATTTGGCGCGCACAATCGATACCTTTTCGTGTTTGGGAGTATCCAGATCCAGTAACTTTTGCAATTGAGCATGTGCAGATTGAATAGAGACGCGCATTGTCTCGATGTTGCTCGGTGTATCCGTCTTCAAGCGAGGATAGTAATTGATAAGAACATTCTGCGAAGCACCAGACGGAACAAACGTGGCCCGAATTTCAGACACATCGTAGGGGTGGAGTGTCTCATAAAGGCTCTGGGTCTGAGGAATCGGACGAGACGATGCAGGAAGGCCTACGATATCCTTTGGAGGAATGGGCATCACAAACGAATGAACTTCATCCACACCCAAAACACGCCACTCTTCAAAGTCAGTAGGTGGGTCATAGAGAGGCCGAATGTCTTCAGGATGATCCTCCCATTCTTCGCGTGTAATATCGCGAGCAGAGACACCGGTTCCTACACGAATCTGTTCCAGATATACCTTCATGCGGTCTTGTGTGATTCGCTTTCCATCCAACGACAAACGTAAAAAGAGGTTTGTCCAGTGAACCGGGTTAGTTGCGTAATATTCTTTGGGAAAAGTTGTCTTGAGTTCGATGAAGAGTCGATCTGGATGAGAGTTCACGTGAAGCGCAACAACTTGACGGACAGTATCTATGGTGTCGTCCTCATAGAAACTGACCGGTTGTATCGTCCCTGATACCGGGATTGTTTTCATTATTTATCGCCCCGACTTGATTTCGTCGAGTTGTTGCT
>CAYYWL010000068.1:0-4039 GCA_964475135.1 uncultured Owenweeksia sp. | reverse complement strand
TATAACCGGATTTTACTTTTTCTAAGCGATCATAAACGGAGCGGGAATCACCTCCACACCATCCTTAGTCGCCACCGCATAGCTGAATCCGGGCCTCAGGGCGAATCCGCCCACGTGCCCCTTCAGGTCCATGGCGATAAATCCAATTTGGGTGTCTGCCCAAGGCTTACCGCGGCGCACGAACAACTGGTGAATTTCGCGCACCGCGTCTTCGCAGGCCTGCTGCGGGCTTTTGCCGGCCTTCATCGCCGCCACTACCCGAAAGGAACCCACCGTGCGAATGACTTCTTCGCCATGGCCGGTGGCCGTGGCGGCTCCAACCTCGCCGTCGACGTACAAACCCGCACCGATGATGGGCGAATCGCCTACGCGGCCGTGCATTTTGAACGCCATTCCGCTGGTGGTGCAGCATCCGGCGAGCCGCCCCTCGGCGTCAAGCGTCAGCTGGCCAATGGTGTCGTGGTTTTCGATGTTGGGAATCGGCTTGTACTCGGCTTTTTCGAGCCACTTCTTCCATTCGGCCTCTGAATCAGGGACGAGTAAATTCTGCAGCGGGAAGCCCTGCTCTCGCGCGAACTGCGTCGCGCCGTCGCCCACGAGCATCACGTGCGGCGTGCGCTCCATCACGGCCCGAGCGAGGCTCGAAACGTGCACAACTTGCTCGCAGGCCGCCACAGAACCTATGTTGCCGAGGTGGTCCATGATGCAGGCATCAAGGGTCACGCGGCCGTCGCGGTCAGGGCGTCCGCCCAAACCCACACTGCGCTCGCGGGGGTCCGCCTCACAGATTTTGACTCCGAGTTCGACCGCATCCAGGGCGCTGGAGCCCTTTTGCATGGCTTCAAGGGCGGCGCGGGTGGTGTGCTCGGCAAAGGGCCAGGTTCCGATGGACATGGCGCCGGAGGCGCGGGCGCCTTCAGCGCCGCTTCTAGCTGCTGGCTGCTGGTTGCGGGCGCCTGGGGCGCCTGACGTTTCCGTCGCGATGAGGCTACCCAAGGCCCCCAGGCCGATGGTTTTGAGAAAATCACTTCGGTTCACGGCGGCGAAAGGGTTTTGATTCCGGGAGTAAAAAATGCGGAGCCACATTGAATCCGCGCGCCTTCAAGGCCCGAGAACGCTCAGTGGCGCGAATGCGAAATTCAGGTAGGTCCTCGCTGCGGCGCGGCCCCGTCCACAGCACCTCGGCCAACGCGAGCTGGCGCGGCAAAATCATGTATTCGGCATGCGCCGGGGTTAGCACGTACTCGGTCCACAGGTTGGCTTGCGCCCCGAGGATGTGCTTGGCTTCGTCGGCGCTGAGTTCCGCCGGAACCGGGTTGTACAGGTACACCGACTCGACCGGATTGAATCCGCCGATGGCATGCGGCTCGCCCGGATCCTTGCTTTGGTAGTGGTCCCAGTAGCAGGGCTTGCCGGGCGTCATGATGGCGTTGTGGCCGGCTTTGGCGGCAGCGATTCCGCCCGTTTCGCCGCGCCAGCTCATGACCGTAGCGTTGGGAGCCAATCCGCCCTCGAGGATTTCGTCCCAGCCGATGATTTGGCGTCCGCGGGCGTTCAGGTAGGCCTCGATGCGGCGAATGAAGTAGCTCTGCAGGGCGTGCTCGTCGGCCAAACCTTCAGATTTGATGCGTGCCTGGCACTTGGCGCAGTCGTGCCAGCGCGTTTTAGGACACTCGTCGCCCCCGATGTGGATGTATTCGCCCGGGAACAGCGCCAGCACCTCGTCGAGCACGCCTTCGAGAAAGGTGAATACCGAGTCGTTGCCGGCGCAGTAGACGTCGTCGAACACGCCCCACCCCGTGGCGACGGGCTGTTCTTGACCGGTGCAGCTCAGCTGCGGATAGGCCGCGAGGGCCGCACGGGCGTGGCCCGGAAGCTCAATCTCTGGAACCACCGTGATGTGGCGCGCCGCCGCGTAGGCCACGATTTCGCGCACCTCATCTTGGGTGTAGAATCCGCCATAGCGCGTGCTGTCAAAGCGCTGGTCGCCGTAGGGGCCGACCTGCGAGGCGTCGCGCCAGGCTCCGACCTCGGTGAGGCGCGGGTAGCGCTTGATTTCGATGCGCCAGCCCTGGTCCTCGGTGAGGTGCCAGTGAAAGCGGTTCATTTTATGCTCCGCCATAAGGTCGAGGTAGCGTTTGACGAATTCAACGTCAAAAAAGTGGCGGCAGACGTCCAAGTGCATTCCGCGGTAGGCAAAGGCGGGTTGGTCGCGCACGGTCATGGCGGGCAGCGTTTTGCTTCCGTTCTCGGCCTGAATCAGGGTTTGGATTCCGTAAAAGACGGCGGCAGCGGAACCTCCGGCGACCACAATCTTGCCCTCACTGACACGCAGGGCATAAGCTTCGGCCGGAACGCCTTGCTGGATGCGCAGTTCCGCCGACACCGCCCCAGCCTTGGTGGAGGTTTTGGTCGCGTTCCACCACGTGCGGATGAGGTCTGCCTCCCCCTGAAGGGCCGACGTCGCCACGACGTAGAGGTTGCCGGCCACCGCGATGGGCTCGCCCTCAACCTGTACCGACTGCGGCCGCGGAACCACTTGGAGCGCTTGGGCAAAGCCCACGCAACTAGTTACCAATAACCAGAAACCAACGAGCCCCCTCACGGCTTGCGGCTGTACTGGGTGACTTCAACGATGCGTCCGTCCTTCCAGGCAAAGAACTCGGCGAGGTGCTCGTCAAACACCCGACCGTCGGCGTAGCTGCGCCGCTCGTGACCCCGAACCACAACGACGTCCTTGCCGTCAGCGTGCCCGACGAAGTCGATGCCCTCAATTTCCCAACTGACCTTGGGCGTTTCGATTAAAAATTGGCTGAGCCCCTGGCGTGTGACCCACACGTGGCGGCCGTCGGCGGCGTGCACCAGAATCGAATCCACCACAGCCTGGCCCACGGTGGCGGTGTCGCGCTTCACATAGGCTTCGGTCCAACGTTCCATGGTCATAACCAATTCATCTTCGGGCGAAGTCACTGAAACTGATTCTTCAGCGGACTGGCCGCAGGCCGTAGTAAGTACAAACGCGCCACTCACCGCAATAAAGCGAGCAGCATCAATAACACGAGTAGATGTCATGGTAAAGGGCTAAAGTGCTAATTCATGGATTGAATTCCACAAATTCACGTCAATTTATGGAATCAATTCCACAAATTTTCATTTTTTAGTCCCTCCCGCCCTCTTCAGGCTCGAGCCCGTCGAGGAAGCGCTTCATGGCTCCGCCCGTGGTGGGCGAAAGCTGGTAGAAGGGCTGGCCGTCTTTGGCCGGAAGCGAACGCTTTTTGGGGTCAACTCTGAGCAGCGCATCCATGAGGTCGCGATCGCTCGAGTAGAAGCGCATGTTGCCCTTTTTGTAGGTCAAGAAGTACTCGTTGGCTGGAGCCAAGTGCAGGGTGAATTCGTCGCCGCCGCGACGTTTGCGCAACTCGAGGGTTCCGTCAATGAAGCGGTGCACAGGATCGCCAGCGAGGGCTCCGATGCCAACGCCGTCTTTGCTGCGGAAGGCCCGAATGTTAGCGCGCCACTCAAGGTCGACCTCGTCGATGAGAATGGTTTGGCGGAATTCTTTAGGCAAGCGCTCATTCAGGCCGGATTCGTAGTAGCGCTTGAGGTCTTTGGCGTCGAGCTGGCGGCGCAGGGCCTCGGCGAGCACGTCGTTGGCGGGGTCTGAGGGGCCTCCGCCCGATGTAGAAAGGGCCGTTTTAAGCGGTTTCGTCAGCTCTTCAGGAAAGAGAAAGTCCAGCGTCAGCGCCACCCTGGCATTCATGCGCCCGCTGCGCAAACGGTGCTCGATGCGGCCATAGGCGGCCATTTGGACTCGGCCCATCTTGGTTCCGAGCGACATTTGGCCGTATCCCGTAACCGTGCAGTTTTGGGTATTGAGCTCGAGCCAGTTGTCGGGAGCCTCAGGATCCGCCACCCGGCGCAAGGTGCTGACTATGTACGACTTACTGCCCTCGTCGTAGTACAAAACTCCGCGCGTGCTAAAGAGCTCGACGGCCACATTGGGGTTGTTGCGGCGCACAAACGCGGTGTAGGGCGTCGT
>CAYYWL010000067.1:0-4081 GCA_964475135.1 uncultured Owenweeksia sp. | reverse complement strand
GCGAATACGCCAAGGGAATCTACATGGTCCGCCTCAGCGGGCCAGAGGGCCAGGCAGTGCTCCGCGTCGTAGTGCGCTAAGCGACCTTTTACCCTCCAAAGGAGTGAGACCGCCCGGGTGACCGGGCGGTCTTTTTATTTGTTGTACCTTTGCACCCGCATAACGTCCGCCTTGCCGCCTTGAGGGGCTTCGGTTCCGAAGGGAGGAAAGTCCGGACATCACAGAGCACCGCGCTACCTAACGGGTAGGCAGTTGAGGGGCAACCCAAGGCTGACAGCTAGTGCCACAGAGAGGGAAACCGCCAACGGAGCATCGTATGAGTAACGGGGGCAAGGGTGAAAAGGTGGGGTAAGAGCCCACCAGCGTCAGGAGCAATTCTGATGGCTTGGTAAACCTCGCGGGATGAAATGCCATGTAGGCTGGCACTTGAAGACGGCTCGTCTGAGCCAGCGGGTAGGCAGATAGAGCAGTTGGGTGACCAACTGCCCAGATCAATGGCAAGGGCGCAACGCAAGGGGCGAACAGAATCCGGCTTACAGGACGATATGCTTTTCTACGACCGAAGGCTCCGCGGGTTGGGGCCATTTTATTAGGGCTTTTAATTCCATCCTCGCGATGTCTACATTTACTGAACTCGGCCTTCGTGCCGAACTCCTCCAAGCGATTGAAGCGCTTGGCTTTGAGCAGGCAACACCTGTTCAATCCGAAACCATTCCCATTCTACTTGAGGCTAAAGGCCAGACCGATATGGTTGCCTTGGCCCAGACAGGAACGGGTAAAACGGCCGCTTTCGGACTTCCACTTCTTCACATGCTTCTTGAGGACGGCGAGCCGTCTGCTAAGAACCGACCAAAGGCGTTAATTCTGGCTCCGACCCGCGAACTCTGCGTGCAGATTTCGACTGAGATGGAGAAGTACGCGACCGAAACCGGCCTTCGCATGCTTGCTGTGTACGGCGGAGCCGCGATGCGCACCCAAATCACGGCCATGAAAAAGGGCGTGGATATTTTGATGGCAACCCCAGGTCGCCTTCTCGACTTAAACCGCCAAGGTCAGGTCCTTTTTGACGACCTCGAGTACATCATTCTCGATGAGGCCGACGAAATGCTCAACATGGGATTCTGGGACGACGTCCAAGAGGTCCTGAAGCAAGCCCCAGAGGGCCGCAACATTTGGTGCTTTAGCGCCACGCTGCCCAAGCCCATCGATTCGATGACCAAAACGCTAATGAACGATCCCGTTCGTGTGCAAATCGGTCAGCGAAACTCGGGTACCTCTACGGTGACGCACACCGTGTTTGTCGTGCCTAAAGAACATCGCTACAGCGGATTGCGTCGCCTACTTGACAGTGCGCCCGGGCTTTACGGTATGATTTTCTGCCGCACCAAAATCGAAACCCAGGAGCTCGCCGAGCGCCTTGTGGCCGAAGGCTACACCGCTTCTGCACTTCACGGTGACTTAAGCCAGCAGCAGCGTGACTTGGTTATGCAGTCGTTCCGCCACAAGCGCGTAAAACTCCTCGTGTGTACGGACGTAGCTGCTCGCGGAATCGACGTTCAAGACCTGTCGCACGTGATTCACTTCGGATTCCCGAACGATACCGAGAGCTACAACCACCGTAGCGGACGTACAGGCCGTGCCGGTAAGTCAGGTGCAAGTTGGGCACTCATCAATCCAATGGAGCGCCGCAAGATTGCCTTCATTCAGAAGATGATCCAGCGCGAAATGCTGCAAAGCCCATTGCCCACTCGCGACGAGGTACTGGCACGCCAGGTAAACCACTTTGCTGAAGAGTTTGCTGCCCACCCAGAGGCTCCTGAGGTAATTAAGCCATTGGTTGAAGCAGTAATGCCGCAATTCGAGCACATGACCTCGCGCGAACTGATCGAGCGCTTCTTTGCTGCAGAACTGCATGAGCTCGTGCAGCACTACGTGAACGAACAAGCTGAGGTTCCGTCGGTGCGTCCCCAAAAGGATCGCAAAGAGCGCGGAGGCGATTTTGAAGAGCGTGGATCCAAGCGCCAGCGCGGAATGGATTCACCACAGGAGCAACGATTCTCGATCAACGTGGGCGAGACCCACGGCTTTACTTGGTTTGCCCTAAAAGATTTCTTGCGCGAAACCGCCCGCCTCGGTGAAGGTGATGTTCAAGGTGTTAACTGTGGACCAGAACAGAGCTACTTCAATGTGCCCTTGACTCGCATCGATGAAGTACAAATGGCCCTCAATGGAGCTGAGATCAAAGGAATAACCGTAGAACTCGAGGCCGTAGAAGATCAAGTCGGTCGTTTTGAGCGCGAGCGCGGACCCCGTAACGACCGTTTTGGCGGCGGACGCCCTCAAGGCAAGTTCGGTGACCGTGGCGGATACCGTGGCGGAAGCGACCGTGGCGGCTACCAAGGTGGTGGTGGAGGCGGCTACCGAGGAAGCAGTGATCGTGGTGGCTACCAAGGCGGCGGCGGAGGCGGCTACCGTGGTGGAAGCAGTGACCGTGGCGGCTACCAAGGCGGCGGCGGAGGCTACCAAGGTGGTGGCGGAGGCGGCTACCGTGGCGGAAGCAGTGACCGTGGCGGCTATCAAGGCGGCGGCGGAGGCGGCTACCAAGGTGGCGGCGGAGGCGGCTACCAAGGTGGTAATTCAGGCGGCTACCAAGGTGATAAGAACCGCGGGGGCTCATGGACCCAACGCCAAGAGACTCCAGATTGGGCTCGCGGTGGAGATGACCGTGCCGATGCGTTCAACCGCGGTGCAAGTGATACGTCATTCAGCGGGCCCGACCGCAAGCCACGTTTAGGCGGTAAGCCTGGATTTGGCGGAAAGCCCAGCTTCGGCGGTGGCGGCAAGCGATTCGGCGGAGGCCCCGGTGGTAAGCCCAGCTTCGGCGGCGGCAAGCCCGGTGGACGCAAGCGCATGTAGTCCAAGCCGTATGGCAAAAAAAAAGCCGGCCCCAAGGGGTCGGCTTTTCTTTTGGTATGAACCTCGACGTTCTAGTGGAACTCGGCGAGGTAGCGCTCTGCATCGAGGGCGGCCATACAGCCGGTTCCGGCTGCAGAAATCGCCTGACGGTAAACTTTATCAGCCACGTCACCAGCGGCAAAAACGCCGGGCTTACGGGTTTTAGTGCTTCCGGGTTGGATTTGGAGGTAGCCCACCTCGTCCATGTCTAGTTGGCCCTTAAAGATGTCGGTGTTGGGCTTGTGACCGATGGCTACAAAGAATCCAGTAGCTTCAATCACATCCTCGACGCCGGTTTGAAGGTTGCGAACCTTTACGCCTTCGACGCCTTGGTCACCGAGAAGTTCGACGGTCTCGGTGTGCCAACGTACCTCGATGTTCGCAGTGTTCATGATGCGGTTTTGCATTGCCTTTGACGCGCGAAGTTCGCCTTTGCGGACCAGCATTGTCACCTTAGGGCAGAGCTTGGCGAGGTATGAGGCCTCTTCAGCGGCTGTGTCCCCACCACCCACGATGACTACGTTTTGCCCTTTGTAAAAGAATCCGTCACAAACCGCGCATGCGCTTACGCCGTGACCCATGAATTTTTCTTCGCTCGGAAGCCCAAGGTACTTCGCCGTAGCACCGGTGGCAATGATCACAGACTGGGCTTGGATTTGGGTGCCCTCATCGACAGTCAGGGTGTGGAATCCGCCTGGAGTATCTGAGAATTCAACTGACGTAATCATACCCCAGCGAACCTCGGTTCCAAAGCGTTCGGCTTGGTTTTTTAGATCTTCCATCATGGCATTGCCGTCGACACCCTGGGGGTAACCAGGGAAGTTGTCCACCTCCGTAGTAGTAGTCAATTGGCCGCCAGGTTGCAGCCCAACGTACATAATGGGTTTGAGGTCAGCGCGTGCGGCGTAAATGGCCGCAGTGTATCCGGCAGGTCCGGATCCGATAATCACGACATTGTGTTGTTCCATGGCCCAAATGTACGAGGTGACTTCGCACCTACACGGAACCGAAGTCCCATTTTACTGCATCAATTCGCGTATATTTGCCGCCCCAATCGGGATGTAGCTCAGGTGGTAGAGTACACGTCTGGGGGGCGTGTGGTCGCAGGTTCAAGTCCTGTCATCCC
>CAYYWL010000066.1:0-4114 GCA_964475135.1 uncultured Owenweeksia sp. | reverse complement strand
CCGATGTTCTTATCCATACCTGCCTTCAGGGCAGCTTCAATCATGCCACGAATAGAGTCATAATCACCTGCATTAAGCAGGTCAGCACTATCCATAAGTGCTTGTTTAAGTTTCTGGTTTTTGCAGAACGTATTGAATTCTTCCTGTACATAGTCTAGATCCTCTTGAGAGGCTTGGTAAGAGTTTCGAAGTTCTTCTTTGATTGCAGTTTTAAGTACCTCATTCTCTACCTTTACAAGTTCGATCTTAAGAACGTCCATAGTAACGGTAGTATGGTACTTATCAAAGTACGAAAGGATATTTTTAATAATCCATTTGTGCGAATCTGCATCGAAGTAATCTTCTCGGATGGTATCGCGGACATTCAAAAGGAATGTCTTATCGGTAAGCAATGAACCCAGTACTTTAATCTGAAAACCTTTACCGTACTGACTGAGTTTCTGTAGCGTCATTTTTTAACTGTTAAAAGATATCTGAAGGTTTCTAACCAACTTTCTGTATTCTTTGTTATTCCGTGCTGGATGTTGTCTTGCTGTAGCATGAGCATAAATGCGGTTGCATTTAACTGCTGACAAGGCGTCTCCAACACATCTAATATAATACTAATCTGGCGATCTGACAACTGCGGCTCCATAAGATTCATCAATCCGTAGTTCTGATCTACTGCATGTTTGCGTTCCAGGATCTTAGCAAAGACTTTTGTCTTCTCAACACCCTCTTCACAAACCTCGTAAACGTAATCCAGGTCGGTATTCGGGCTATCGATTAGTTTAGGGAAATGTTTGAGGATCCCCTTTATTCCTAGTCCCTTAACACCTGATAGGTTATCGGAATTATCTCCTAGCAGCGACTTTACAATCAAGTAATTACTAGGGAGAACACCCTGCTCCTCTAGTACTTCTGCCGGTCCGTAGACCTTCTTCTTAACTGGAGAGTATATCTGTACTCGATCGTTAACAATCTGCATGAAATCCTTATCCGAAGATACGATTGTTACTTTGCTTTGATCGAATTGCTTACCGATGTACGCAATAACGTCATCAGCTTCTACCTTATCGATTGCAAGCAGATCTACCGGCAGCATATGCAGATACTCTACCAGCCTTTCAATCTGTGCAGACATCGAGGCATACTCCTGATCTTTATTATCGTAGATCTCCCAGTTAGTAATTCGGTTAATCTGTCGGTTGGCCTTGTAGTCAGAATTTACATTCTTACGAGCAGCCGTAGAACCGGGTCCGTCAAAGACAACTACCACTCGGGTAGGTTCAAAGGTACGGACTAGAAAGCCTAAAGACTTAAGGAACCCGACAAGACCCCCTACGTGAGAGCCTTGTGGGTTCATCAAGTTGATCATCGTGAAGTTGCGGATGAAGGTATTCATCGCATCAATCACTAGAATATGATCGTTAAGCTTTCTGGGTTCCGACGGCTGGATTTTAGCCAGCAGGTCGTCGTATTTTCCCATCATTACTCCATATTAAGATCAAACTCCACTCCGATGTCTCGAAGGTCTTCTTCCATACTTCCTTCCTCTACGAGGTCGAATTCGGTTGAACCAAGGGTTGTGAGCCAGTATTGAGAGTGGTCTTTTTTGTAATTATCAATTGCTTTCTTATCGTCCTCAAGGAAGCCGTGAGTAGTCATGACAATCGCACCTCGAGTAGTAATACCGTTGATGTGGTTCTTATCTACCTGGATCTTAGTACGCTTGGCAAACTCTACTTGCTTGCCTCCTTTAGTAGCCTTGATCTTAGAGGTACCTGAGTTGGTGATGTTACCGAAGGTAATTACCAGGGTAGCATCATACCACATCGCCATACCGCCTTTGTTCTGAAGCTTAGGCTGCTCCATCGGCATGCCCGGTTTCATAGTCCAGACCTTGTTAATAGCTACTAGGGTGTTGGTATACGGCTGACCTTCCTTTCTAGAAAGAAGAATCTTTTGATTGACGTTGTTACCAAACTGAGTGCTCATCGCACCTGCATTCCACTCGTTGTTATTCTTATTTGAACGGACCGACATCTCACACGGTACTGAACCGATTGAGTCCCATAAGAACAGAAGGTTGTGAGGCAGTTCGCCTTTCTTCTGCTCGTCCATAAGATCGAGAATGAATGTTGCTACGTCTTCGATGGTGTTGAGGTTACCGCGGTCAGCATACAGGAAGAAGCCTTCGTAGTCCAGAATCTCTCCGGTATCGGTATCGACTACTTCTTCGAACTGTAAGCCCATCTCACGGGCATGCTCCCAACTCCACTTCATCTCGGTGATAATGAACACCGGCAGGACACCCATCTTCTGGGCTGCAACTGCTGCTTCAAGCAAGGCAGTAGTCTTACCGGTGTCACTATGACCTCGTAACAGTGTGATGTGGCCTTCAGGAATTCCTGGGATAGAAGTAATATCCTGGAAAGCTTTCGATAGAGGAATCCAGCGCTGTTCTTTGAACTTTACGCTAGCAGATGCCAGTCCTTTATTCTTTTTGAACTTCCCGAGGTCAAAGTTCTTCTTGATCGCTGCTTGAGCGGTCTCGGATATTCCTTTTTTTGCCATAATTAGAACGGTAGATCGTCAGTATCCTTGAACAGATCGTCAAACTGACTTACTGCGTCTTTTTTCTCAGCAACTACACTCTCAAGAGTGAATGACTGCTTAGGTGCCTGTACGGCAGCAGGAGCTGCTTGAACCGGTGCAGGTGCTGCAGGAGCTACTTCTTCAGTCTCTTCTCCACCATTGAGGTAGGTCTCGAGCTGCTTCTTAATGAAGTTAAAGTCGTACTTGGTAAATGAATCCAAAGCAACGGGCTGCTCTTTCATCCATGACTCTACTTTTGCATTGTCTTCTGACAGAGGAGTCTGCTTAGGACGAATACGTACTGAAGTAGATGGGTAAGGATTGCCTTGAGTAATCTCAATAGTCATATCCCAGCCATTGATAACGTCGGTGTAGTCTCCGATCTCCTCGTCTTCTGCAAGTTGCAAAAGGGTCTTGTAAACCTCCTTACCGAAGCTCCACAAACGTACTCCCTTCTCTTCCTCACCGCGTACTACTACCGGAGCAAATACACGCATCTTAGGAGAGATCTTACCTGACAAAGACCAGTTGTCTTTATCGGAAGTCTTACGAAGCTCGTTTACAAAGTTAACGATTGGGTCTTGCTCACCGAAGTTGGTCAGAGCAATCATTGGGTACTTACCGATACCGTAGTGGAAGTACAGCTCCTTGAAAGGATAGGCTGGGTTGTCCGAAGCCGGTACGATACGAATTTGGTGTTTGCCTACTGAAGGCTTCCAGAAGATCTTGTCGTAGTCGATCTTCTCGCGTTCTTGACGTCCACCATTCTGCATGGCAGACATCTTTTGTTTGATAAGGGATAAATCCATAATAACTGATTAATAACTGTTACATAACTAATTTAAGAAAAAAACCTTTACGATCCAACTTACAGCTCAACAATTTTATGCAAGCGTGTGTTGATTCGTTTTAGTTCATTACCGCGGGTCAGCAAGATGCAGTTGCGGTAGTCGTTCCAGTCTACTTTGTAGCTGGGGTCAAGATACCCGTCATTTAACTCTTTAATGAGAGTATTCAGGGCATTGATTGTATAGAGGGTGTTTGATTCTTTTTTACGATGAACCAAAATCGTGTTATCTAAGAAATTAGCAACGTTGTTAAAGTCTACGTTATATGTACATACGTATTCGTCATTGCTTTTTGCGTGCAATACAAAAATCTTATTATATAGAATTGTGTATCTCTTACTTATAGTAGACACTAGTTCATCTAGATGTTCTTCTGTAGTAAAGGTACAGAACAATTTATTACTCATATCGTCATTCCAAGTTGTTGTGTCAGTGACGAAGTCATAACCAAATATTGGTGCGGATTCAACTTCCATTATAAATAGAATTTATCAGTCTAAAACTAAATTATTGCCAAATTTAAACTTTACAGGGTATTTTCCCCCCTGTTCTAGGATTTTCTTAAGATTCTCTAAGGTTTCTTTACCATCCTCCAGATCAAAGTCAAACAAGATAGCGTCGTAAGTATATAACGTAACCTTTGTTTTCTTGGTCCGAAGAAAGCCAAGCACCTGTTTTAATATAAGAAC
>CAYYWL010000065.1:0-4132 GCA_964475135.1 uncultured Owenweeksia sp. | reverse complement strand
ACCTCAATAAAATCAAGGTCCGTTTTGGACCCGAAGTAGTCCTCGCAGCCGGTCACGCTGAGGGCCAACAGGCCGAGTGCTAACGTCCAGTTCTTCATCGAGCGGTAGGTTGAAGGGTGAGGCTCAGTGCGGTCCATGTGCCCATTCCCGCGGTGGGTTGTACGCTGAGGTCTACGGTGGCGCGAGTGCCTGCAACTGTTTGGGCCACGCCCAGACCTAGGGTCGGGAAGGGCTGGCCGGATTGGTTGAGTAGGATTCCGCTGCGTACAAAAAGCTGGTCCGCAAAACGGTATTCGAGGCCCGCACGGTAGTTCTCGGCGTTGTCGTTGGGGTGTACGAGCTGGGCAGCCACGTCGAGGTGGTGCTTGCCGCGTTCCCACGCTCGGTAGTGGATACCAACGGCAAATTCTGTAGGCAAGTTTGCGGATTCCAGGGCCGAAAGCGAGTCGCGGTTGTAGGACACGGCCCAATATGAGCCCTTGAGCGATACGGGAGCACCGAAGTTGCGAAGGACTACCGCAAAGCGAAGTCCTTCTTGTTCAAGGTGGTACTGAAATCCGATGTCGGCGGCAGCGCCCCATCCCGAGTAGCCGGCGCTGTAGGATTCGTTCAACGCTTTAAGCGTTACACCCATTTGAAACTGTTCGGTGAGTTGCTGGGCGTACGTCAAGGTGAGCGCGGATTGGGCATCGTACAGCAGTCGTCCGGTGCCCTGGGGTCGGAATTCGGTGCGTTCTTCGTACGCACCGGTCTGAAGGCGCTGGATTCCGAAACCCCATGCTGCGTTTCGGCCCTTGATCTTACGGGCGGCAAAGACGGCGCCTTGCTCGAGGCCGCTTCCGCTGGCCATCGACGTGAAGCTGAGGCTCGAAGCCTTAGTGCGGGCGAGGCCTGCTGGGTTGTATCCCAGGCTCCGGGCGTCGCCACCGAGGACGCTCCCGACCGATCCCATGGCCGCTGAGGCTATGTTGTAGTCGGTTTTCAGAAAGCTAAAGGCCGCCTGTCCCGCGCGCTCGCCGCCGTAACTGGGCAGCCATTGGCCGTGCGCCTGCAGCCCAAGGGCTAATGCGAAAAGGGTCTGTACCGTCTTCATAGCTTGAACTGTAGGCCAAAGAGGAGTTGACGTGGCGGACTGAAGCGCGAGGGGTCGCGCGGGTCGAGGCCGCGCTCTTGCGGACCGTTGAATTCGGGTCTCGGATCGCGCCAAGTAT
The DNA here is from genome assembly GCA_964475135.1 of uncultured Owenweeksia sp. GTDB lineage: Bacteria > Bacteroidota > Bacteroidia > Flavobacteriales > Schleiferiaceae > TMED14. Next base: position 2,921 of record CAYYWL010000065.1, on the reverse strand, counting down.
TCGGAACATCGTCGCCGTATTCGTACGCGCGGCCAGTTACGGGGTTGATGAGTTGCCCGTTTAGTCGGTTAAACACGTTCAGCACATCAAACGCAAACTGAACGCCGCGTCCCTTTTTCTTGGTCACGAGGTCGTAGGTGATGCGCGCATCCCAAGTGTGCCAAACGGAACCTTGGCCCTGCAGGTACTGGTCGATTTGAATGGCGTACTGTGGGCGTCCGAGATCGTTAGTTCCAACCAAGGTCTGCGGGGTGTAGCGGTAGCCGGCCGAGCCACGGTACTGCACGAATCCGCCCAGGCCGCGCAGCGGAATTCCGAAAACGCGCAACGATGTATCGGCCTGAAAGAACCAGCTGGAATTAATGTTCCACGGGCGGTCCCAGGCCAAAAACTGCTCGCGGCTGAGCGGAACCTCGCCCGTTTGCTCAATCTGGAGTGCCGATTCGCGGGCGGAATTCGATTTGCCCCGCGCCGACTGAAGTGAAACGTTTGAAACCCAACGGGTCCAGCGGTTGAGCTGCCATTCGAGACCTAATTCGACCCCCTGAATCCGTGCGTAGTCCTGGTTGATGTACATCGTTTTGGTTACGGGGCGGCCCGTGGCGTCGCGCACAAAGACCCGTCGCGACACGATGTAGTCAAAGCGGTTGGAGTTGTAGGCGCTGAGCGTCACCCCAAAGCTGCGGCTGAATGCGGCCTTGTAGCCCACCTCGTAGGCGACGTTGACCTCGGGGTCGAGGTTGGGGTTGCCCAAGAAGCTCAAGAAGCTGCGGTCTTGGTAGACGGGGTCGAGGCCCGCGTACAGAAAGCGAGGGTGCGGCAGGCGCATGCTGTGGCCGTAGTTGAAGTAAAGCACGTGGTTGGGCGTCACGGGGAAGGTTACGTCCAAGCGGGGAAGCAGGCGTGCCTTCCAGCGCAGCCCTGCCAACCCAATAGTTTTATCGAGGTAGTCGGTGCGCACGGCGTCGACCACGGGCGAGTTGGGGTCGGCGATGGCTTGGTCGGCGAAGGTTCCGGGCGCCCACATGTTGAGGCGCATGCCCAAGGTGGCCTGAAGGCCTTTGTAGTTGATTTTGTCTTCGACAAATGCCCCGAATTCGCGCGGACGCGCCTTCCAGATGTCGTTCGACGAACCGATCGAGATGGATTCAGTCTCGGTGCTGTCGTTCAGCTTAATGGGAGCGCCAACCCACGGAGCCGTCACGTCCACCCACTGGTACTCGTTCCACTGGTTTTCGGTTCCGAAGGCGACCTTGTGCACGCCGCCTGCGGGGTAGTAGTTGGCCTTGATGCGCAGGGTATACTCTTCCACGTAGTGGTCGTGCCACGTGGGCGCGATTCCGCCATTGTTGTAAAGGCCATCCCCTGGGCGAATGTAGACGGTGCCCGAGGGGTCGCCCGGATTAAACACGCTGACGGGGTACGAAATGATGTTGGCCTCGTCGAGGATTTGGTCGACGGTCTCTTCACGAAACGGGCGTCCGTTGGCGTCCGCCCGAAGGTTCGTGAACAGGCGGCCCGCATTGACGCTCAATCCCCACTTTGGCCCAAAAATTTGCTGGAATCCGAACACGCTCAGGTTCGAATGGTGGGTGTAGGTGGTGGCACGGTCCAGGTCCTTGCTGCGGATGTACTGGTAGCCGGGGGTCAGAAGCGCGTCAAGGCCCACAATCTGCAAGCTTCGCGTGTTTTGGTTGATGTTGAGCGAATGCTGGTTGCTCAGGGTGAACTTGGCGCCCTTCCAGGCCTTAAGCCCCAGTTTGAGCGAGTGCGACCACTGGTTGTCTTGGCGCGGAGCCCACAGCGAGTCGTTGGCCTTGAACAGCGAAGAGTGCAGCTGGCGCGCCACGGTCGGAAAGTACGTGTCGCTCACGTCGACCGAGGCGCTGGTGAACAGTGTTAAGCGTTTGTTAGTAAACGGAACCGGCGTCGCCAGTGTGGCCTCGCCGCGGTCGGTAAAAAAGCTCGATGTAGCAGTCGGACGGCCCAAGTAATCGCGCTGCCAGCGACCCGAAACTTCAAGGCGGTCGCCGCCTTCTCGGATCTGGGTGCTTACCACTCCGCTCGAGCCGCCACCAAACTCGGCACTCGCACCACTGGTGGTTACTTGGATGCTTTGTACTGCCGAAGACTGGACGTTCACCCCAAACCCGGTACCCGCCAAAGGGTCCTGGGCGCTGATTCCGTCGACCAGGTACTCGGTTTCGTAGACACGCGCACCGCGGATTTGTAGGCCGTCGGTGGTTTTGACCACGCCCGCTTGGGTTGCTACGGCGTCTTCGACGTTGCGCACGTTCATTTGACGCAGCTCATCGTTGCCGATGAGGCGTTCGCTTCCGGCGCGCTCGAGGTCGACAGCGGTCTTTTTACCCACCACCGTAACCGTTTGCAGCTCGTTGATGTCGCTTGAAAGCTTTACGTTGAGTGTCGTCGTTTGGCCAAGGTTGATGCGGACGCCGTTGATCTGCTTGGTGCCGTACCCCATCATCTGGACCTTCACGCTGAATTCCCCCACCGGAACCTTCGGGAGCACAAAGCCACCCTGCATGTCGGTGACGGTGCTGTAGTAGGTTCCGACGATGCTCACGCCTGCGCCGGGAAGCTCTTCGCCAGTCTCGGCGTCGCGCACGGTTCCGCGTAGCGCCCCAATTTTTTGGGCGGAAGCTCCGAAGCCCGCAAGCAGTGCAAGCACGACCAGAATCTTAGAGGCCAAATTCATCGATCAGAACTTTTTGAAGGAGGTTGCGGCGAAGCTGGCCACTTTGAGCGTCCAGGCGGTGCAGGTCAAACGACAAGAACACGGTTTGAACAGCGCCTTGGCGGCGGCGAAGCACCCCGAGGAGGTTGTCGCCCTGCCAGCCCGAAAGCTTGGTCAGCTGGCCGCGGTAGAGGACTTCGGCGTCGGCACTCGATACCATTGG
>CAYYWL010000064.1:2968-4204 GCA_964475135.1 uncultured Owenweeksia sp. | reverse complement strand
CAATCGTTACTAAGTGGATAAAAACGGCTAAGGGTGGCACGACCCTAAAGTTAGTCCGTGAATTTGGGTTTAACGACCCAAAACCCCCCAGATCTCAGCAAAAAGTAGTCCGCTTCCACCTCCGTAGTGGGCGACTACGGGAACTTTGGGGGTTTGTGCGCCAGCCGCCGCGTGAAGCTGCGCTTCTTCTTCGGGGCTCAAACCTGCGCCAACGAGCAGCACGTCAACGCACGCGTCTGAGGCCAACGTTGTCATCGCCTCACTGGCGCAGCGCGCCACCACTGGTTCCCAGCCTTCTTGGCTGCGAATCAGTCGCTCGATCACGGGCATGACTTCGGGGTGGGTTCCGACGGCGAGGATGCGCGGCATTGCTTAGGCTTGGCGCGGAACCGCTACCGCGGCTGCAAACTGGGCAAGAAGTCCGTCGAGCTCGGCACGAAGTGCTTCGTCGGTCAGGCCGAGTTCAGGGTGAAACGTTTCCTTGAAGCGGGGTAGGGCCATGCTGCCGACGAGTTCGGCTCCGTGACGCGGGAAGCGCTCGACGGCAGATTGAAGCACGGTTAGACCACCACGGGGTCCGGGTGCTGCAGAAAGAAGTACAGTCGGCTTGGCCTCAAACATTTTAAGCGTGTGGCGCGAGGCCCAGTCGAACAGGTTCTTGAATCCGGCCGTGTAAGAGCCGTTGTATTCGGCAAACGAAACCACTACGGCATCCGCCGCCTGCAACTCGGCGACAAACTGGCTTACCGCCTCGGGAATTCCCATCTCTTGCTCTCGCTCGACCGTGTAGACCGGCAAGTCGTAATCATTTAAATCGAGTACACGGACTGCGGCGGCACCCGGAAGTTGGCGGGCTACAAATTCCGCCCACTGGCGGTTAATAGAGTTGCGGCTGTAGGAAGCTCCGAATGCGACGATGTTCATGCGGCAAAGGTACGCATTTAACGTGTTTAAACACGCTTCAATTGCTTACCACCCGTAGTTTACCCCCAAGCGAATCATTCGCGGACCGGTTACGCGCCAGCCCGAGGGGTGAAGTGATGCGGCATTCTGTGCGCCGGTGAGGTTGCTTCCGTCCAACTGAATGCGCCATTTCGAGGTGGGCTGAACAAAGATTCCGCCATTGAGCAGCGTGCGCTGGGGTAGGTCTACGCCCAGACCGGTCGCCGTGGACCCCACGTACTGCACGTTGGTAACCAGCCCCCATCGGCCGAGGCGGGCTTCGCTGCGAATGTT
>CAYYWL010000064.1:0-2868 GCA_964475135.1 uncultured Owenweeksia sp. | reverse complement strand
ACGTCGGGATTGGCTGATCCTGAGGCGAATCCGCGGTGCACACTGGCAAACAGAAGGCTCCGGTCACCCTGGCGCTGCACGCGCAGGCCGGGCAGTGCGACGGTGGTCCAGGCTTCGCTCACCGTGGCATCCCCAGTTCGAAGGGAGTCGCCCGCAGACCAGCGTTGGTTACGGCTGTACATGGATTCGACGCGCAGCCCCGGAACCGCGGTCCATGCCTCCCGGCGCAGCGTAGCTTCGGTGTAGGCTGAGCCTGCGGTGCTCGTCAGGCGTCGGTTTCCGGCGGAACCTCGGCTTCCGCGGCTCACAAACTGCAGTTCGCCCTGATTGACGTCAAACCAATCGCTCCACTGGTAGAAATCAACGAAGTCCTGGTGCATGCGCGCGCCAAAACGGAGCTCCGCGCCGCGACCAAGGCTACGGCGACCGTGCGTTTGGATTCCGCGTGACCCGTAGCTTCGGTTGTTGTTCCTGATTTCTGCCTGGCCCACGGCGTCAGGATCAAGAGTGAGCATTCGGTACTGTGCGAGGCTCGGATTGATCAGAACACTTGAAATGGGAACAACTCCTTGGCCATCTGTGTCAAGGCCGTCAAGTTTGTACCAGTTCCGCTCAAAGTGCTGCGCGTACACCGTGGTACTGAGCTCAGCCCGCCGACCCGTCCACAGGTGGCGGCCCCATATTTGGCCAAAGCGCCCCTTCATCGCATCTTTTTGCGACAGAGCGTACTGCCGGTAGGGGTTAGCGGCAAAGTCCGCCTCAGTGAGCCCGAGGTAGGACTGGCCAGACTCCTCAACTTTACCCACGGCCTTAAAAATGAGTGTATTGCGGCTGTTCAGCCGAAACTGACTCTTGAGTACGAGTTCGTTGAGGTCAAAGCCGGTCGCCCCACCCCCGTCGAGCTGGCGGAACCCATCTGAATACTGACGCAACCACTCGACCGAGGCTGCGCGTTTGGGGCCGCCCATCGAGACGTGGCTGTGGGCAAATCCCGTCCCGTAGCTGCCCAGTGCGGTGCGAAACTTTACCCGCTGCCTGAGGTCGATCGCGCTCGAAATGAAGTTGATGGCTCCGCCCGTCGTTTGGGGTCCGGCCGCAATTTGGCTCGAGCCTTTGACCACATCGATGCCCGCCATGCGCAGTACGCTCGGCTGGTAGTAGGCGGCGGGTGCGCTGTAGGCCGCGGGGGCAGTGAGCACACCGTCCTCCATCATCACGATGCGGCTGCTGCGCTCGGTGCCGGTTCCGCGGATTCCCCAGTTCATGCGCAGCCCAAATCCGTCCTCATCTCGGGCCATAAGCCCGGGCACGGTCGCCACGAGCTCATTGGGGTTCACCGCCAGAATCTGGCGAAGCACTTTGGCCGAAACGTGTGCCCCGCTCCCTAGGTCCTGCGCGCTGCGGCCCATTCCCATGGCGGAACTTGCCTGAATTTCAATGGTTTGCAAACTGTCAATTCGTGTGGAGTCCACCGGAGTGGTGGCTACCGCGAGGCCGAGTACTGCGCCAAACATATTTAGAATGATTTTAAATAGGTCACAAACCTACAACGCGAACCGCGCTGCAGGCAACACTATTTAGAATTATTCTACTTAAATATTTAGAACGCGGTTGGTCACCAGTAACTGGTTACTAGTTAATAGTTTAGCTTAATCCCTCAATGCGTCCGGTGCCGTCGATCGTCATATGTTCGGCCGCCGGAACCTCGGGCAATCCCGGCATCCGCAGCATGTCGCCGAGCAGCGGAACCACAAATCCAGCCCCCGCGCTTACCTCGAGGCCACGCACGGTCACGTCAAAGCCAGTGGGCCGCCCAAGGATTTTTTCGTTGTCGGTAAACGACTTTTGGGTCTTGGCCATGCACACCGGCAGTTCGCCTAGTCCAATTTCTGCCATTCGCTTCATCGAAGCGCGAGCGGCTGGGGCAAATACCACGTCGTCAGCTCCATAAATCTGGGTCGCGATCTTGCGAATTTTCTCTTCCATCGGATCGCTGAGGTCGTAGGTAAACTTGGGCGCCACCGGCCCCTTCGAGGTCGCCACCACGGCGCGGGCGAGGTCGGCGGTTCCGGCTCCGCCGTGGGCCCAACCTTCGCTGAGCACTGCCTCGACGCCATAGGCCGCAGCAGCTTGGCGAATGGCTTCGTGCTCTTCAGGCGTATCCGCAGCAAACGCATTAATCGCGACGACCACTGGAAGCCCAAACGACTGTAAGTTTTCAATGTGCTTGGCCAAGTTGGCGCTTCCGCGGGCCACGGCCTCGGCATTGGGGGTTCCCAGGTCTGTGAGTGCTACTCCGCCGTGGTACTTGAGTGCGCGCGCTGTGGCTACGAGCACCGCTACCGAAGGCTTGAGCCCGCCCGCGCGGCTCTTGAGGTTCAAAAACTTCTCGGCGCCCAGGTCGGCGCCAAACCCAGCCTCGGTCACCACCCAGTCGGCATATCCCAACGCCATTCGAGTGGCGATCAATGAGTTGGTTCCCTGTGCGATGTTGGCAAAGGGTCCGCCGTGCAGAATTGCAGGGTTGCCCTCAAGCGTTTGGACCAGGTTGGGCTTAATGGCGTCGCGCATCAAAATCGCCATGGCATCGGGCGCCATTAAATCGGCCGCAAACACCGGCTGGCGGTCCCAGGTGTCGCCCACGTAGATGCGTCCGAAGCGTGCGCGCAGGTCGTCGAGGTCGCGGCTCATGCACAAAATCGCCATGACTTCAGAGGCCGCGGTGATGTTGAATCCGCTCTCGCGCGGAACCCCTCCTGCCTTGCCGCCCAGTCCAATCACGAGGTTCCGCAGGGCGCGGTCGTTCATGTCCATCACGCGCTTCCACACAATGGTGCGCGGGTCGAGCCCGACGCGGTTCTTGCGCTG
>CAYYWL010000063.1:0-4233 GCA_964475135.1 uncultured Owenweeksia sp. | reverse complement strand
TAAAAACGGTCCAAACTCACAAGTAAAAACGGTCCAAACTCACAAGTTTGCGTATATTTGCAGTATCAAAATGCTGTAAATGAACAAGAAGGCCTATATTCCCAGATTGTGCGATACAGAGCTCCAAATGGCGCTTGGATCGTCAGGAGCTGTGCTTTTAGAAGGGCCCAAATGGTGCGGCAAAACAAGCACAGCGGCACAAGCCGCGCACAGCGTGCTGTACATGCAGGATCCTGATTCACGTACCGCAAACCTCGCTTTGGCCGATACCAAACCTTCGCTGCTTTTGGTTGGGCAGGTTCCGCGCTTGATTGACGAATGGCAAATGGCACCCGTACTGTGGGACGCCGTGCGCTTTGAGGTTGACCGCCGCGGAGAACTCGGGCAGTTCATACTCACAGGGTCGGCAGTACCCGTCGACAACGCGACGGCACACACCGGAACTGGCCGCATTTCGCGTCTTAAAATGCGAACGATGAGCCTCTTTGAGTCGGGCGAATCCACCGGAAGTGTTTCGCTGGCTGCGCTTTTTGACGGAACCCAGGATTCCGAAGGGTTTCGCTCAGAACTACAAATCGATGAACTCGCTTGGATTCTATGCCGCGGAGGATGGCCCGCCAGCCTAAAGGTTCAAGGCCCCGCGGCCCTGCGCATGGCTGCCGACTATGTGGAGTCCATTATCAACCACGACATTTCGGAATTGGACGGTGTGAGTAAAAATCCCGACCGCGTGCGAAGCCTATTGCGTTCACTTGCTCGAAACACTTCAACGACAGCTAATTACCAGACCATCATTGACGACTTAGAGGCCAACGATCAAAGTCTATCCTCAACCACGGTGAGTAGCTACTTCAACGCGCTTCGGCGAATTTTTGTGGTCGAAAACCTACCCGCTTGGATGCCCTCAATTCGCTCCAAAACAGCCATTCGCACCTCTGAAAAACGGCATTTTGTGGACCCTTCAATCGCCACTGCCGCGCTTCGAATGCAACCATCTGCGCTACTCAAGGATTTCGAAACGTTTGGACTCCTGTTTGAATCGCTGTGCACGCGCGACATCAGAGTCTACGCCCAATCCATTGACGGCGATGTGTTTCACTTCAGAGACAAAACGGGCCTCGAGGCTGACCTTATCGTGCGGCTTCGCGACGGACGTTGGGGCGCAATTGAGGTTAAACTAGGCCAGCGCCAAATCGAAGAGGCCGCCAAAAATCTTTTGGCCGTCAAAGCACGTATCGACAGTGAGCGGATGGGAGAATCTTCCTTTCTAATGGTCTTGACTGGAGGCGAATACGCCTACCAACGCCCCGATGGAATTTGGGTAGTTCCCCTGGCCTGCCTCAAAAACTAGGCTCGCCGCTGCGTTCCCGCACTTCCCGTGGCAAGACTACTTCCCCTCCCCAGGCATCAAAGTCGCTGAAGGCCAAGCTTTGTTCGGTTTTAACCGGATTTTACTTTTTTTCTTCGCGCCCGAAACTTACATTAAACTGTATATCAACACATTAGGCAAATTACCCGTTTGAAAACCCTAGCTGCGAAGCAGCCCTAGCCCCGCAGGGGCCTTAGCGCGGAGTGCCAAAGGCACGAAGCGCCCCAGCGCGAAGCGCCACCAAAGCGAAGCGCCCTACCTTTATCCCATGATCCGCACAATTGCCGCACTGGCGCTGGTTCCAGCCGCATTGGCCGCACAGACGACTGGCCCTGACACGACAACCAAGAACGTCCAACTTTTGGTGGTTGAGGTGGTTCCGCCCATCAACAGCCAGGTGGGGCACGCGGTACAAGTCCACAAACCTCAGGCGACGCATCCCGTGCAGCACGGACCCGAAGCATTCGAAGCCATTTTTGCCAGCCTTGACGTGCGCAGCCGCGGAATCAACGACGTGCAGTCCGACCTCTCAATGCGCGGATCCACCTTTGACCAAGTACACGTCATGGTCGACGGAGTCGCCTACACCGACCCGCAGACCGGTCACCACTCGATGAACCTGCCGGTTCCGATGGAGGCGGTGGCGAGCGTGGTGGCGCTTCCGAGCGGAGGCTCGTACCGATTCGGACCCTTTGCCTTTGCAGGAGTCGTGGAACTACAAACCATCGACCCGCGAAGCAGCCGTGGCTACGCCAGCGCTTCGGCGGGCGAATTCGGCTACCAGCGGGCGGCCGCGGGGGTTCCGCTCGTGCGCAAAGCGAAACTCGCCAGCCGACTCGACGTGGGCTACACCGCCGCCGACGGAGCCTTTGAAAACACCGACTTCGCCACCTGGCTCGCCTACCTGCAGGTGCGCCGCGAACTCCAAGTGGGCGTACTGGACGTCAAACTCGGCTACTCCGCCAAAATGTTTGGGGCACAGGGCTTTTACAGCTTCCGCTTCCCCGAACAGTTTGAGCACGTGCGCGGAATCACCGCCGCCGCCACCTACCGCCTTCAGGGACTGACCGCCCGCGTCTTTGCGCGCCAGCACCACGACCGCTTTGAACTCTTTCGCGAGAACGCAAACTACTACGTTCCGTTCGGGCCCGGCCGCTGGATTCACGCCATCGACTCGACGGTGACGCCCACTTGGTACACCGGGGCCAACGTGCACCGCAACCGCAGCCTGGGCGGCGAAATCACCTACCGCACGCAGGTCAATCGCTGGATTCTCACCGGCGGAACCGACGCCCGATTCGACGAAATCTACTCGAATGCACTTGGCCTGCTGCTCGACAGTCCGTTGGACGGAACCTGGGGCAGCTACACCCGCTTTGACGCCCGCCGCAACGCCGGAGCCTTTGCCTCAGCCCAAACCTCTTTGTGGAAGACCCGAATCCAAGCCGACCTGCGCGCCAACTACAACGACCGCTACGGGGTGGACTGGCTTCCGCACCTTGGACTCGACCACAACTTCAAACTTGGGGACGGCCGCACCCTCAAGGCCTTTGCCAGCACCAACCGCAGCTTTCGCCTGCCCACCTTTACCGACCTCTACTACAGTGTGGGCGGAGCCCAAGGTTCCGCCACCCTGCGCCCCGAGTACGCGTGGAACACCGAATTCGGTAGCGCCCTGACCTTCAGCGGAACCCACCTCATTCAGCGCGTCGGCGCCACCGCCTACGAGCGCCGCGGAACCAACCTCATTGACTGGATCTACCGCAACGTGGACGGCAACCAAGTGCTTCAGGCCGACAACGTTACAGCGGTCAGCATTCGCGGCCTTGAATTCGAAGTCGGCGGACACCTCGCCGGAACCTGGTTCGCCCGCGCCCAGTTCGCCACCCACACGGCCTCAGACGTCAACGGCCAATCGATTTATGCCCTCGACTACCTGGCGCGCCGGATTCAGCTCACGTGGAATTCCGCCCTGAGCCGCGCTAACGCTCCCGCCCCACTGCAGTTTGGCCTCGTCGCGATCGGCCAAGACCGAGCCGGCTCGTACGTGCTGCCCGACGGAAGCACCACCGCCTACACCCCCTTTGCCACGGTCGACCTGCGCGCGAGCTATCGCCTAGGCGATCTTTTGCTTTACGCCGACGGAATGAACCTGACCGGTACCCAAGCCATGGACCGCGGAAACATCCCTTTGCCGGGCCGCTGGCTGAAGCTGGGGCTTAGGCTTGAGTGGGAGTAGGCTGGCTTGTTGGCGAGGTTAGCAAGGTTGGCTCGTTGGTGAAGTTGGCGTGATGTCGGTTAACGTGAAGATTCCGAGCCAATTGGTGGCTAATTCTGCCATGGTTACCTTTAAGAAGCATGCACCAATTCAAATTTTACGCACTCTCATTTTTGGGAGTTTTTGCACTGGCTTCATGCCAATCCGCGTTAAATCAACGCATTGATGGCGAGGCCTACTTGGTCAACAACCACCGCGACAAGCAACCGGTGAGCGGCGTCCTTTTTGAGGTGTTTTACTACCAAGAATCCGAGCGCGACAGCGAACCCTTTGCGATGGCAACGACGGACGAGCGCGGATACTTTCACATTGAAGGCGTGAGCCCGGGCGGAGGCGGTTTTGACATCGACGGGTGGCAGGAGGCGTTCGCCTTTACCGACCTCACGCGCGCGGATACCGTTGGAACGCTTCAGTTTGCGTACCCCGGCAACGACACCTACCGCTACAAAATGATTCGGCTCGATACGTTTGCGCTTCCGCATACGGTGTGGATGGTTCCGCGCATTGCCAGCTTGGGATCGGCATCGGCGTCGGAATTCACCCTGCACTTTAACTGGAAGGGCGGCCTCTGCCCCACCGGAACTTC
>CAYYWL010000062.1:0-4366 GCA_964475135.1 uncultured Owenweeksia sp. | reverse complement strand
ATGGTCGCCACCAAAAACAGCCGAAGCGAAGAACCCACCCAACGCGAAACGATAAAAATCCAAGCCCCAGTTCGGTACGCTGAAATTCCGAATCGCTGGTCGAGGTAACCGTAAATCGTTGTGGTGGCAGTACGGTAGTAAAGTGGCAAGAGCACGAACGCAACAACTGCATAACCAGCCACATAACCCAGTACCATTTGAAGGTAGCTGAATTGGGACGTAGCGACCCAGCCCGGAACAGATACAAAGGTCACCCCGCTCAACGAAGCCCCAATCATTCCAAAACTCACCAGCCACCAGGGACTCTGCCTGCCCGCCGTAAAAAATTGCGTGTTGTCAGCCGCTGATTTGCGAGTTGCCCATTCAGCGACCACTACGAGGAGTGCAAAGTAGCCCGCGAGCACCGCGAGCACGAGATAGGGTCCGTTCATCATCGGTACAAAGATGCCGTATTTTTGGACGATGGAACTTCCTTCAGCAGCCTTAGAGCGCGCGGTGAGCGAATTGGCGCGGCTTCCAGGTATTGGACGAAGGTCCGCGCTGCGGCTCGCGCTGCATTTAATCCAGCAGGGCGACGACCGAATGCTGCAGCTGGCCGATGCGATTCACAACCTCGCCGAACAAACCACCCTTTGCAGCCAGTGCCATTCACTCAGCGATACGCAAATCTGTAGCATATGTGCCGACGGACGGCGCGACGCACTCACGCTTTGTGTAGTTGAAGACGTCCGCGACGTGCTCGCCCTTGAAAACACCCAGGCCTTTCGGGGCCGCTACCACGTACTGGGAGGACTCATTTCGCCAATGGACGGAATGGGGCCTGGCGACCTCAGCATCGACCACCTTGTCGAGCGCGTTGCGGCCGATGGAATCACTGAAGTTTTGTTTGCGCTCAGCACCACGATGGAAGGCGACACCACGGCGTTCTACCTCTACCGCCGCCTTCAGCCCTTGGGAGTCAACCTTACGGTGATGGCGCGCGGACTCCCTGTCGGAGACGCGCTTGAATACGCTGACGAGCGCACCCTGAGTCGGGCCGTCGAGCAGCGCGTCCCCTACGAGCAAACGATTAAAGGCTAACTTCACGCCGTGCGCCTTTCGGTCCTCATAGTCAACTACAACGTCAAGGCCTTTCTTGACCAATGCTTGCGTTCGGTACAGGCGGCGTCTCAGGGTCTTGACGTCGAAGTCATCGTGGTCGACAACGCGTCCACGGACGGAAGCGGCGAGTGGATCACGGCGCAGTTTCCAGAGGTCCGCTGGATCGCCTCCCCCACCAACCTCGGATTCGGACGCGCCAACAACCTCGCCCTGCGCGAAGCCACCGGCGACGTGGTGCTCTACCTCAACCCCGACACCGTGGTACCCGAAGACAACTTCGCCACGGCCTTGGCCTACCTCGCCGACCACCCCGAAGTCGGATCCCTCGGGTGCCGCATGATCGACGGAACCGGCGAATTCCTCCCGGAATCCAAACGCGCCCTTCCCACCCCGAGCGTGGCCCTCTACCGACTGCTGGGATTGAGCAGTCTGTTTCCGCGCAGCCCGCGATTCGCCCGCTACTACCTGGGCCACCTCCCCGAGGACCAAAACGCCGAAGTCGACGTGCACTGCGGAGCCTGGATGATGGTGCGAAAGCCCATCCTCGACCAGCTCGGCGGTTTTGACGAAGCCTACTTCATGTACGGCGAAGACATCGACCTGAGCTACCGCATCCAAAAGGCGGGCTGGCAAAACCACTACCTCGCGACCTCGCCCATCATTCACTACAAGGGCGAGTCGACCAAGCACGCCACCTGGAAGTACGTCAAAACGTTTCACGAGGCCATGGACATCTTTGCCCGCACCCACTTCGCGGGCCGTGCCGCGGCATTCAGCGCGCTCATTCGCTTCGGAATCTACGCCAAGGCCACATCCACCGTGGTCCAGCGCTGGGCCGCTGTGGTGCTCCCGCTTCTTTTCGACCTCGCGCTGGGCTACATCTTAGCCGAGTCGGCCACCAGCTACTGGGAGCGTTCGCACCGCTACATCGAGGGCGGCGCATACCCCATCGTCTACCGCTGGCTCGTGCTTCCGGCCTACACCGTGACCTGGTTTGCCGTACACAGCGCCCTGGGCGGCACACGCGGAACCCTTCGCCGCTGGTTTTCAAGCAGCTTTTTGGCCACCCTTGCGCTATTGGTGGGCTATGCCCTCCTTCCCTTAGACTGGCGGTTTTCGCGGGCGCTCGTCCTACTCTCATCTCTTCTTTTTGCATCGGCATCGATGGCCACTCGGGTACTTCGGCTTGCCATTGCACTTCGGAACCGCGGCCTCCTACGCCACGGAACCCTGCACCTGGGCCGACCTAAACCGACCCCACATTCCGACCTCCATTCCACGGATACAGACTTGCCCTTCGACGGCCACATTGAATCAGGCATAAACCTTTTTCGCCCTGCCGTGGTGGCCATTCACTCACAAGGCGGAGTCCCCTTTCACAGCACCATCGACCTCATGATTGCCCAACGAGGCCAAGGAGTCCGCTTTCGAATGGTCTACCCACACTGGACGTTAGGGAGCGACGACCGCAGACTTGCTTCTGATGCCGCGATCCCTGAGCTCGATAAACCTTTAGTACGCCGAAGCCGCGCACTGCTGCACGCTGCGATCACGGTGGTCGTGACCCTGCTTAGTCCCCTACTCGCGCTGCATCCGCAGGGCCGCCGTCTGGTGGCTTCGCTGCCCTCGGTGTGGTCCGGGACTAAGTCCTGGGTCGGATACACCAGCTCTGCCCTAGGACTGAGTCCGCTCAAGCCGGGCGTGGTTCCGCATGTGGCGCCAAGCGGGATCGCGGAATGGGACCACGAAGCCGACCGACGCTACGCAAGCCGTTGGCACGCGGATTTAGACGTTTACGCACTTCTGCGCCGGCAACCTGTGCCGTAAATTTGCCGAACAACCCAACTGACCATGTTTGAATTGACGATGCCCAAAATGGGCGAATCTGTAGCCGAAGCCACCATTACCCAATGGCTAAAGAACGAAGGTGACCCCATTGCACTGGACGAATCAGTGCTGACCATTGCCACCGACAAGGTGGACAGCGACATTCCGTCGCCCGTTGCCGGAGTTTTGGTGAAGAAGTTGTTCAACGAGAACGACGTCATTCAAGTGGGCCAGGTCATCGCTCACATCGATACGGGGGATGGCAAAGCTGCTGCTCCCGCAGCCAGCAACCAGCAACCAGCAGCGAGTAACCAACAGCCAGCAGCGAGCAGCGCGCAACCAGCAGCCAGCAGCGAGCAACCGGCAGCTAGCAGCCCACAGTTATCAACCAAAAGCAGCGGCAACCGCTTCTACTCTCCGCTAGTGCGCAGCATGGCTACGCAAGAAGGCGTTTCTCAAGGTGAGCTCGACAGCATCGACGGTTCAGGCCAAGACGGCCGCGTCACCAAGCAGGACCTTCTCGCCTACCTTGCTCAGCGCGCTTCAGGCGTGAACCTAAGCACTCCCAAAGCAGCTGTGGAGGTTCCCTCAGCCGCGCCTGCCCCGGCACCCGCTACGCATACAAGTCCCGCCGCCGCACCAGCAGGTCACGGATTTAAGGCTCCGGCGCCCACCGTATTCCCTGGCGACGAAATCCGCGAAATGGACCGCATGCGCAAGCTTATCGCCGACCACATGGTGATGAGTAAGCACGTGGCTCCGCACGTAACCTCTTTTGTCGAGGCTGACGTAACCGCCATTGTTCGCTGGCGCGAAAAAGTCAAGTCGAGCTACGAAAAGCGCGAAGGCGAAAAACTCACCTTCACCCCCATCTTCATGGAAGCCGTGGTGAAGGCGATCAAGGACTTCCCGAATATCAACGTAAGTGTAGACGGCAACAACATCGTATACCACAAACCGATTAACCTCGGAATGGCCACGGCGTTGCCCAGCGGCAACCTCATCGTTCCCGTCATTAAAAACGCCGACCGTCTGAGCCTCAGCGGCATGACCAAGGAAGTCAACGAACTGGCCAACCGCGCACGCTCCAACGCCCTTAAGCCCGACGACATTCAAGGCGGAACCTATACCGTCACCAACGTCGGAGGCTTTGGCAACATCCTCGGAACGCCGATCATCAACCAACCCCAAGTAGCGATTTTGGCCCTCGGAGCAATTCGTAAAATGCCCGCAGTTGTCGAGACTGCAGAGGGAGACGTGATCGCAATTCGCCACAAGATGTTTCTTTCGCACTCCTACGACCACCGGGTGGTAGACGGTGCACTTGGCGGAATGTTTGTACGCCGAGTTGCGGACTACCTCGAGCAGTGGGATCCGAACCGCGAAATCTGATGAATTTAGCCCGTCCCCTCTGCGTCTTCGATATCGAGTCGACGGG
>CAYYWL010000061.1:0-4527 GCA_964475135.1 uncultured Owenweeksia sp. | reverse complement strand
ATGAACTTCAAGTTCATTGGCGGATCCATGGGGTCAGTGGTTGGCGAAAAGATTGCGCGCGCAATCGACCATGCCCGCCTGAACAAGCAGCCCTTTATCATGATCAGCAAGTCGGGGGGCGCCCGCATGATGGAGGCCGCCTACTCACTGATGCAGATGGCCAAGACTTCAGCCAAGTTGGCGCAGCTCGACGACGCGGGGCTTCCCTACGTTTCGGTGCTCACCGACCCGACCACGGGTGGTGTCACGGCTTCGTTTGCGATGCTCGGCGACATTCACATTGCGGAACCTGGCGCCCTCATCGGTTTTGCCGGTCCGCGCGTGGTCAAAGAGACGATTGGCAAGGACCTTCCCGAAGGATTTCAGACCTCTGAATTCCTACTCGAGCACGGATTTGTCGACCAAATTGCAGAGCGCCGCAACCTCAAGCAGAGCATTGCAATGTGGCTTCGCGCGGTGCGCAACGAAGCTCCGGCCGAGGCCTAGCGTCGGGCGCGTCAGTATTTTTTGTATCTTTGCAGTCCTCGAACGTCGAGGAACTTTACAGCACAAACATCGAAATCGATTAAGGCATGTACCTAAATTCTGAAAAGAAGCGCGAAATCTTCGCCACACACGGCAAATCTTCTGAAGATACCGGAACGGCTGAAGGCCAAATCGCACTATTTACCTATCGTATCAACCACCTTACGGAGCACTTGAAGAAGAACCGTAAGGATTTTAACACCGAGCGTTCACTAGTTCGCTTGGTCGGCAAGCGCCGTAGCCTTCTGGACTACTTGCATAGCACTGAGATTAACCGCTACCGTGCGATTGTCGAAAAACTCGGCCTCCGTAAGTAAGGTCGTTTTCGAACGATTTATACGCAAAGGCAATCCCCAAAAGGGTTGCCTTTTGCTGTTCCTAAACGAGGCCCCATTAATTCGCAATTGAGAAGATGAAAGCTCCCCTACCCGTGATCCAAGAGATCGCACTCCCCGATGGTCGTACCATCACTATTGAAACGGGCCGCATGGCCCGCCAGGCCGACGGATCGGTCCTGGTTCGCTGCGGCGGAACCGCCCTTTTGGCAACCGTCGTTTCAGCACCTGAAGCCCGCGAAGGTGTGGACTTCATGCCGCTGACCGTCGAATACAAAGAGAAATTCGCATCAGCTGGACGTGTTCCAGGTGGATTTTTGAA
Source organism: uncultured Owenweeksia sp. (assembly GCA_964475135.1). Lineage (GTDB taxonomy): Bacteria > Bacteroidota > Bacteroidia > Flavobacteriales > Schleiferiaceae > TMED14. Next base: position 3,345 of record CAYYWL010000061.1, on the reverse strand, counting down.
GCGCGAAGGCCGCCCAAGCGACCGCGAGATCCTCGTGGCTCGTCTGGTTGACCGCGTACTTCGCCCCCTCTTCCCAGAAGACTACCACGCTGAGACTCAAGTCATCATCACCTTGCTGTCGTTCGACCAAGAGGTTGCTGCCGATAGCCTTGCTGGCCTCGCCGCCTCTGCCGCGCTTGCGGTGAGCGATGTTCCGTTCAACGGACCCATCTCTGAAGTCTGCGTTGCCCGCATCAACGGCGAATTTGTGATCAACCCAAGCCCCGAGGCCCTCGAGAGCGCAGACATCGAAATGATGATCGGTGCTTCAGCTGACAGCGTAGTGATGGTTGAAGGTGAAATGAACGAAGTGTCTGAAGCCGAAATGCTTGAGGCCATTCGCGTCGCCCACGAAGCCATCAAAGTTCAGGTTGCTGCACAGCTTGCCCTCGCCGCTCAGGTCGAAGGCGCCAACCCCAAGCGCACCTACAGCCACGAGACCCACAACGCCGACCTCAAGAAGCGCGTATGGGACGCCACCTACGCAGGTGCATTCGAAGTTGCCGGACGCAAGCTCACCAACAAAGCCGAGCGCAGCGCCGCCTTCAAAGAGGTTTACACGGCATTTGCCGCGACCTTGACTGAAGAAGAACTGGCTCAGTACGGTTCACTCGCCAAGGTTTACTACCACGAGGTAGAGTACCACGCGATGCGCAACCAAATTCTTGAAAACGGAACCCGCCTCGACGGCCGCAGCACCACCGACATTCGCCCCATTTGGTGCGAAACTGACGTGCTTCCTGGCCCGCACGGTTGTGCTCTGTTTACGCGCGGCGAAACGCAGTCGTTCACGACCGTTACCCTGGGTACGGCCTTGGACAGCAACCGCATCGACGCAGCCACCTACATGGGTGACGAGCGCTTCTACCTGCACTACAACTTCCCTCCGTTCTCAACGGGTGAAGCGCGTATGCTCCGCGGAACCAGCCGCCGCGAAATCGGCCACGGCAACCTCGCCCAGCGCGCTCTTAAGAAAATGATTCCGGCTGAAAACCCCTACACCGTACGTGTGGTATCAGACATCCTGGAATCGAACGGATCGAGCTCAATGGCAACGGTATGTGCCGGAACCCTCGCCCTAATGGACGCAGGTATCCCCATCACCCGTCCGGTGAGCGGAATCGCCATGGGCCTCATCACCAACCCCGAAACGGGCAAGTTCGCCGTACTGAGCGACATCTTGGGTGACGAAGACCACCTCGGCGACATGGACTTCAAGGTAACGGGTACTGCCAACGGCATTACTGCGTGCCAGATGGACATCAAAATTCAAGGCCTCAGCTTCGAAATCATGGAGCAAGCCCTGAACCAAGCCCGCGAAGGCCGCGCACACATCCTCGGCAAAATGCTCGAGGCCATGCCGCAGCCACGTGTTGAATTGAAGCCCCACGCTCCGAAAATGGTGCGTCTTGAGATTCCGAAGAACTTCATTGGCGGCGTCATCGGACCCGGCGGTAAAGTCATTCAAGGTATTCAGGCTGAGACCGGAACCACCATCACCATCGAAGAGGTGGGCGACGTGGGCCGCGTAGAGATCAGCGGTATCGACCCCGTGGGTATGAAGCGCGCCGAAGAAATCGTTCGCGGAATCTGCTTCATCCCCGAGGTAGATAAAGTGTACGAAGGCGTCGTTCGCGGCGTACAGACCTTTGGTGTGTTCGTCGAAATCGGCCGCGGAACCGAAGGCTTGCTCCACGTTTCAGAGATGGACTGGAAGCGCGTCGAGAACCCCGGTGACCTCTACCAAGAGGGCGACCGCGTTCAGGTGAAGCTGCTGAGCATTGACGACAAAGGCAAGCTCCGCTTGTCGCGCAAAGTCCTGCTCGAGAAGCCCGAAGGCTACGTAGAGCGCGAAGAGCGTCCCCGTGAGGAGCGCGGACCCCGCGAGCCCCGCGGCGACCGTGGTGGCCGTGAAGGTGGCCGCGACCGCGGACCCCGCAGCCAGCGCCCAGCCCGCGAAGAGCGTGCTGAGGGTGGCGAAGGTGAGCAAGCCAGCCCGGTAGAGGGCGGCGAAGTTCGCGAGTCTCGTGAAGACCGTCCACGCAGCGAGCGCAGCCGCCCCCGTGGCGAGCAGCGCGAAGAGCGCGGTGAGCGTCCGGCCCGTGAGGACCGTGGCGAGCGCCCAGTCCGCGAAGAGCGCGGTGAGCGTCCAGCCCGTGAAGAGCGCCCCCGTGGCGAAGGTGGCAACCGCAACGGAGGCAACCGCAATGGTGGAGGCAACCGCAACGGAGGCAACCGCAACGGCGAAGGTCAAAACCGCGGCAAGCGTCCAGGTGGTGCCAACCGCGTGAAGCAGGCTCCGAAAGAGCCCGAGCGCAAAGGCTTCTTCAGCTCACTGTTCGGCAGCCGCAACAAGTAAGCATTTGAGTTATTCGTTTAATTTTAGCGATCTAAGTATCCGCCCATGCGTCAGTTAAAGATTACCAAGCAGGTTACCAACCGCGAAACCGCTTCGCTGGACAAGTACCTGCAAGAGATTGGTAAGGTCGAGCTGATTACCGCCGACGAGGAGGTAGAGCTCGCCCAGCGAATCAAAGCCGGCGACCAGCGCGCCCTTGAGAAGTTGACTAAGGCCAACCTGCGATTCGTCGTTTCGGTAGCCAAACAGTACCAAAACCAGGGGTTGACGCTTCCGGATTTGATCAACGAGGGCAACCTGGGATTGATTAAGGCTGCGCAGCGTTTTGACGAGACGCGCGGTTTTAAGTTCATCTCGTACGCCGTTTGGTGGATTCGCCAATCGATTTTGCAGGCCTTGGCCGAGCAGAGCCGTATTGTGCGCCTTCCGCTGAACAAGATTGGATCGATCAACAAAATCAACAAGGCCTATGCGTCGCTCGAGCAGCAGCACGAGCGTCCGCCGAGTGCCGAAGAGATTGCCACGAAGCTCGAAATGAGCGAAATGGACGTGAAAGAGTCGCTGCGCAACAGCGGCCGCCACGTGTCCATGGACGCCCCGCTGGTTGAGGGTGAAGACAGCAACTTGTACGACGTACTGAATTCAGACGACAGTCCGAATCCCGACGACGACTTGATGGTGGATTCGCTCCGTACCGAGATCGAGCGTTCGCTTGCGACCTTGACGCCCCGCGAGGGCGACGTGATTCGCCTGTACTTTGGGCTCAACGGACAGCACCCGTTGACGCTCGAAGAGATTGGCGAGAAGTTTGACCTGACCCGCGAACGCGTGCGCCAGATCAAAGAGAAGGCGATTCGCCGACTCAAGCACACCTCGCGCAGCAAGATTCTAAAGACCTACTTGGGTTAATTCGGGGGCGGCGTACCTTCGCAGGTATGCGCCGTACC
>CAYYWL010000060.1:0-4590 GCA_964475135.1 uncultured Owenweeksia sp. | reverse complement strand
TTGGCCAAGCACAGCGTCACAAACAGCACGTCGGCCAGCTCTTCGCCGAGGTCTTTGTTCTTGTCGGACTCCTTTTCAGACTGCTCGCCGTAGCGCCGGGCAATGATTCGGGCTACCTCGCCCACCTCTTCGCTGAGCTGGGCCATGTTGGTGAGCTCGTTAAAGTAGCGCACGCCAAAATCGGCAATCCACTGATCTACTTCGGCTTGCAGGGCCCCCACGGGCTTTTGGTCGTCAAACGTCATCATTCCTTGTTTTTGGAGTCCATCGTAATCGTCACCGGCCCGTCGTTAACCAGCGCCACCTTCATGTCGGCGCCAAACACGCCCGACTTCACGGGCAAGTTGGCCTCGTTCCAGAGTACGTCCAGAAAATCTTCGTACAGCGGAACCGACACGCGCGGATGCGCCGCCTTGAAGTAGCTCGGACGGTTGCCCTTCTTGGTCGATGCGTGCAGCGTAAACTGACTCACCACGAGCAGCTCGCCGCCGGCTTCCATCACCGAGCGGTTCATAACACCGTCGGCGTCCGGAAACAAGCGCATCTTGCTGATTTTCTGAGCCATCCACCCATTGTCCTCGGGCGTATCGGCCTCTTCCCAACCGGCCAGCACGAGCAGCCCGGGGCCGATTCGACTGTGCAGCTTGCCATCAATCGTGACGCTCGCCTCGAGTACGCGCTGCACCACCACCCTCATCGCGTGCGGCCTTTGAGTTCCTTGTAGGCTCCGTGGCGGTACGGATCCTCTTCGTCGTCGCCCGCCAGCATGCTCAGGTAGCTCTCGTAGCGGGTCGGAGCCAGTTTGTTGCCCTCGTACGCGTCCCGAACGGCGCATCCGGGCTCGTCGGCGTGCAGGCAGTTGCCAAAGCGGCACTGCGGCGACAGCGCAAACACCTCGGGAAAGTAGTGGCTGATCTCCTCGCGCTCCATGTCGACGAGGCCAAAGCCACGGATTCCGGGGGTGTCGATCAAGAATCCGCCCAAATCCAGCGGATGCATTTCAGCAAACGTCGTCGTGTGCTGCCCCTGGCCGTGGGCGGAACTGATTGCGCCCGTCCGCAGGTCAAGCCCCGGCTGCAGGCGGTTGGCCAAACTGCTTTTGCCGACTCCACTGTGGCCGCTAAAAAGCGAAACCTTGCCGCGCAGCACCTCGCGCAGGGCCTCGAGCCCCTCGCCCGTCTCGGCCGAAACCCGCAACGTCTGGTAGCCTGCCTGACCGTAGGCAGCCTCGCGGTAGGTCAATTCGGCTTCGCTGGCCTCGTCGAGCGCGTCCACTTTGTTGAATGCAATCACCGTCGGAATCCGGTAGGCCTCAGCCGTCGCCAAAAAGCGATCCATGAATCCGTACAGCGTCACCGGCTCAGCCACCGTGGCAATCAGCACCGCCTGGTCGATGTTGGCGGCAATCACTTGCGACTTGCGCGAAAGGTTGACCGACTTGCGCACCAGGTGGTTGCGGCGCTCGTGCACCGAAGTAATCGCCCATCGTCCCTCTGACTCGGGCACCACGTCGACCTGGTCACCCACCGCGACGGGGTTGGTCGCGCGGCTGCCCGCCAGGCGGAGCGCGCCGCGCAGGCGCGCGTCGGCCTGGGTTCCGTCGGCAAACTGCAGGCGGTACCAGCTTCCGGTTGATTTTAAGACGAGGGCTTCCATCGGAACACCAAAGATATCGGCTTACCTTCGGCCTTCGTTACTCTTCGCCATGTCGATTGCTGCAGAAAATCTTCGCAAGACCTACGGGCGCCAAAATGCGCTCGACGGATTTACCCTAAACGCCCAACCCGGACAGATCTACGGCCTGCTCGGCCCCAACGGCGCGGGCAAGTCGACTTTCATGAAAATTGTGTGCGGACTGATTCCGGCTGACGAAGGTTCCGCCCACGTTCACGGAATGGATTGCGCCACCGACAGCCTCGAAGTGCGCCGCATTCTGGGCTACCTGCCCGAGCAGAATCCGCTCTACCCCGACCTGTACGTGACCGAGTACCTTCACTACGTCGCCGACCTCTACCAGGTGGACCGCGACCGCGCCGAGCAACTCATCGCCGACGTGGGCCTCACCCCAGAGCGCCACAAGCGCATCGGCGAGCTTTCAAAGGGCTACCGCCAGCGCGTCGGCCTCGCCGCCGCCCTGATTCACGACCCCAAAGTGCTGATTCTCGATGAGCCCACCACCGGCCTTGACCCCAACCAGCTCGTTGAAATCCGCCAGCTGATTCGCCGCGTGGGTCGCGACAAAACGGTGATTCTCAGCACCCACATCATGCAAGAAGTGCAGGCAATGTGCGACGTGGTCGGATTCATTCGCCGCGGCCAGCTGGTCCGCGAAGCCTCGATCGAAACCTTCGGTCCGGGCAAAGAAGACCTCGAGGCGGCGTTTCGGGCGGCTACGAAGTAAGTCGGGCCACTACCTATGAACTCTTCCGCCAGAAGAGGTCAATCGGAACCCCGCTCAAGTCGTACATCTGGCGCATCTGGTTCTCGACAAAGCGCGAGTAGCTGTCTTTGACGTACTGAGGCAGGTTGCAGAAAAACACAAACTGCGGGTACTTTGTCGGAAGCTGCGTAATGAACTTAATCTTGATTTCCTTGCCCTTGTAAATGGGCGGCGGCTGGTACTTGACCATTGACAGCAGGCGATCGTTGAGGTCTGTCTTCGAAATTCGGGTCGAACGGCGGCGGTACACTTCCATGGCCTCTTCGATGGCCTTAAGCACGCGCTGCTTGGTGAGCGCCGAAGTGAAGATGATGGGCACGTCGTTAAACGGTTGCAAACGTTTCTTAATCGCAGCCTTGTACTCCTCAAGCGTCTGAGTTTGCTTCTCGACGAGGTCCCACTTGTTCACCACCACAATCAGTCCCTTGCGGTTCTTGTAAATCACGCTGGTGATGGCTAAGTCTTGCGCTTCGAGTCCGTGTTCCGCATCAATCACGAGCATGCACACGTCGGAATCTTCGATGGTGCGCAGCGTCCGCATGTTGCTGTAGAACTCAAGGTCCTCGTGCACTTTAACTTTTTTGCGGAGTCCGGCCGTATCAAGCAGCACGAAGTCCATTCCGAACTTGGTAAAGCGCTGGTTGACGGTGTCGCGGGTGGTTCCGGCGATGTCTGTGACGATGCTGACCTCTTCTTCAAATAGGGCGTTGGTGATCGACGACTTGCCCACATTCGGACGGCCTACAATGGCCAAGCGCGGCAGGCCCTCCCAGGGGTCGAGCTCGCTTCCCTCATCCTCAGATGCCGGAGGCAAAACGGTAATGAGCTGGTCGAGCAACTCGCCGGTTCCGCTTCCGTTCACCGAACTCAGCGCAAAGGGCTCTCCGAATCCAAGGCTGTAGAATTCAGCAGCTTGCGCTGACCGAGCGTGGTTGTCAACTTTATTGGCCACAAGTAGCACTGGCTTCTTTTGGCGGCGCAGGAGCTGTGCAATTTCTTCGTCGTCGGGACTCAGTCCGTCTTCGGCATCCACCAAAAAGAGCACAGCATTGCACTCGTCGAGCGCGGCCTTGACTTGGCGGCGGATTTCGCCTTCAAATACGTCGTCGGAGCCTTCGACCCAACCGCCCGTATCCACGAGGGTAAACACGCGTCCGCCCCACTCGGCGCTGCCGTAGTGGCGGTCGCGCGTCACACCGGCAACCGAATCCACAATGGCTTCGCGCTTTTGCACCAGGCGGTTAAAAAACGTCGACTTACCCACGTTAGGGCGACCTACAATGGCGATTAACGACCTCATACTAGTATCCGAATTGCTTGAGCGAACGGGCGTTATCGCGCCAGTCCGGCTGAACTTTTACAAAGAGCTCCAGGTGAACCTGGCGCTGAAAAAAGGCCTCCATGGCCTTGCGGGCTCCGATTCCGACCGACTTAATCGCAGCGCCCTTGTGGCCAATGATAATGCCCTTCTGCGAATCGCGCGAAACGTACAAAATCGCCCGAATCTTGTGAATGTCTTCACCCTCTTCAAACGTGTCAATCGCAACTTCTACCGAGTACGGAACCTCTTTTTGGTAGCGCATCAAAATCTGCTCGCGGATAATTTCAGACGCCACAAAGCGCTCGCTGCGGTCGGTTAACTGATCCTTTTCGTAGTACGCTGGGCCTTCTGGGATCAATTCCAAAACGCGCGACATCAAGTAGTCTAAGTTGAATCGGTTCAGCGCACTGATCGGAATCACCTCAGCCTGCGGAAGCAGCCCTTGCCACTTCACCACCTCGGCCTCGAGGAACGTTTGGTCCTTGAGGTCAATCTTATTGAGCAGCACCAGTAACGGAGTTGTTGTCGTCTGCAAGTGCTTAAACAGTCCCTCGTTTTTGAGCGGACCCTCGCCCAGTTCCACAACGTACAAAAACACGTCGGCGTCCTTCAGCGCGTCGCGCACGGCGTCGAGCATGCGCTCTTGCAGTTCATAGGCCGGATCTAGCACTCCAGGGGTGTCTGAGAACACAATTTGGTAGTCGTAGGCCTCTGTTTCGCCGTTAAGAATTCCAAAAATTCGGTGGCGCGTGGTCTGCGCCTTGGGCGTGATGATGCTGAGTCGTTCCCCCACGAGCGCGTTCGCAAGCGTCGACTTACCCACGTTGGG
>CAYYWL010000059.1:0-4745 GCA_964475135.1 uncultured Owenweeksia sp. | reverse complement strand
TTCCCATGCTACTCAGTGTCGTTTGACAAGGGCAATCCCAACCGCCTCTTTGTGGGCAGTGAGTGGGGTATGTTCATGACTGACAACATCAATTCCGCGACCCCGAGCTATACCGAAGAGAACAACGGAATGGCGCGCGTTCCAGTCTTTGAAATCGAGCAGTACCGCACCGACTTCAACTACGACCCGAACAACCCGATTTCATCTCCGACTGAAGGTGATGTGTTCATCGCTACCCATGGACGTGGCTGGTTCCAAACCACCACGACCAGTGTGAACCGCCCATTGGGCAGTAACGAGCCCGAAGCGCGCGTCGACAAAGAGTCGCTCGGTCTCTTCCCGAACCCTGCGTCAGATATCGTTCGCGTACCTGTGGGCGACGGAGCCGTTACCCTGACCATTCGCACCATGGATGGCCGTCTCGTGCGCCGTGTCGACATGAAGACCACCAACGGTGTATCAGCGGTGCCCGTTCAGGTAAGCAACCTTGCCAAAGGCCAGTACGTACTTACCCGCACTCAGGGCGGACAGGCCATTAGCGAAATCTTCATGAAGCGCTAATCGTTCACAACATACATTCAAAGGGGCTGCTGTGGGGCGGCCCTTTTTTTGTTTGCAAGGTTGGCTATTTGGCAAGGTTAGCAAGATCGGCTTGCTGGGTTGCACGTAATTATTTACTAGTAACTTGTTGCTGCAAAGCGGCTCACGTTGCGAGCAGCCCAAGCCACGCAGCGGCCCTAGCGCGAAGCGCAAAAAGCCAACGAGCCATTCTCAGCCATCCAAGCCAAGCTTGCCAAAGAGCCAACGAGCTCATCCCAGCGAACCTTGCTAGCGAGCCAATCCCGCAAAAAAAAACCGCAGCCCTAAGGCCGCGGTCTTGAACTAAAAACGAATTCCGGACTACCGAACCGCGCTCTGAATGAAAATCTTCAGAATGGGGTGATTTGGATGGGCTTCACTCATGGCATCAGCTGTTTTGCGAATCAATTCGGCATCCTGGTCGGGATTGAACAGTGGGTAGTTTCCGACAGATTGGTAGATCGCAAAGATGTTGGCGAGTGAAGCGGGTTCCTCGATGATCATTGCTTCGAGGTCCTTGCGGTGCTTCTCGACGCGCGCCTGGTAGCGGGCGAACAAAAGCGCGTTTTTCTCGGCAACATCAGGTTGTCCTTGGTAGGTTTGGGCTTCGGCGTCAAGGCTATCCATCAGCATTGCTGAGTGGCGGAGTGGCTGGTAGTGTGCCAACAGGCGCTCGGACAGGGGTGAACCAGTAAGGCTGTAGGTCGTGATGTCTTTTGCCACACTAACCTCGCCTTCGATGTCGTCACCGCGCTCGATTCCGAGGCGAAGGCTGCCATTGTTGTCAAAAGCAAAGGCATAAAATGTGCTGCCTGAACTGTCGAGCGGAAGGTCGATGTCCAGTACTCCGTCAGCCAACTGCACGGTATCCCATGGGTAAAGGCGGTCGGGGTCGATGCGGTAGATGATGACCTCTTTGGCTCCGGCAACTTGGAGTTCAACAGGTACGAGGTCGCCGCCGGTGCAGGCAGCCAAAAAGAGCGCAGGAGCGCTAAGCCAAAGTTTGTTCATAGCGGGGTGAGGGATTAGTGATCGAGTTGATTTTTGAGGAGCTCTGTCGTGACTTTGGGGTCGGCCGCACCGCGGCTCCGCTTCATGACTTCGCCCATAAAGAGTCCGATGAGGCCTTTTTTGCCCGAGCGGTACTCGGCCACTTTCTCGGGCCAATCGGCCAGGACGGCGTCGACAATACCCTGAAGGGCGCTGGCGTCGCTTTGCTGCACGAGGCCAAGCTCTTTGGCCAAGGACTTCGGGTCGGAATCCGGACGGTCCGCCAAATGCCCAAAAATTTGCTGGGCGGCACTGTGGCTCACAGTACGCGACTCAATAAGGCTAATGAGGGCGGCGAGCTGGGCGGCCTGAACCGGGAGGCGATCGATGCCCATTGCGCGTTCGTTTAGCCAACCCGCAATCGGTCCGCTGATCCAGTTGGCCGCGGTTTTGGCAGGCGAACCCGCCGCAACCACGGCGTCAAAATAGGTAGCTGTGGCCTTGTCGTCGGTCAGCAGTTGGGCGTCGTACTCAGAAAGTCCCAATTCCTTCTGGTAGCGGGCTTGACGCGCACGAGGAAGTTCCGGCAGACTCGCGCGCTGCGACTCAATCCACTCTGGAGTAAGTCGCACTGGGGCGAGGTCAGGTTCGGTAAAGTAACGGTAGTCGTTGGCGTCTTCTTTGACTCGCAAGACGGTGGTTATACCCTTTCCGGAGTCAAACGTACGGGTCTCTTGGTAAATGGTTTCGCCGGCTTCGACTGCTTCAACTTGGCGCTGAAACTCAAAGTCAATCGCCTTCTGTACGTGGCGAAATGAGTTCAGGTTTTTTACTTCGACTTTGGTTCCGAACGCTTCGCGGCCTACAGGGCGAACCGAAATATTGACGTCGCAGCGCAGCGAGCCCTCTTCCATGTTGCCGTCTGAAATGTCGAGGTAGCGCACGAGCTGGCGGATCTCGTTCAAGTAGGCGTAGGCTTCTTCGCCGTTGCGAAGGTCTGGTTCTGATACGATTTCGAGCAGCGGAACCCCAGCGCGGTTGAAGTCGAGCAGCGTGTGAAATGGGTCGAGGTCGTGGATCGATTTGCCCGTATCCTCTTCCATGTGAATTCGAGTTAACCCGACGGATTTGGGTCCGGCTGAGGTCTCGATGGCCACGGCTCCGCCGTTGCAGATCGGAGTCTCGTGCTGCGTAATCTGGTAGCCCTTAGTGAGGTCAGGGTAGAAGTAGTTCTTGCGGGCGTATTCGTTGTACTCGCGAATCGTGCAGCCCAAGGCGAGCCCCAAACGGGTGGCGGCGGTAACGACGCCCCAGTTTGCGCGCGGAAGCGCTCCGGGCAATCCCAGTGAAACGGGGCTTACTTGAGTATTCGGTGCGCCACCGTAGTCGTAGCCCTCACCGGCATACGCCTTACTCTTCGTACTTAACTGAACGTGTACCTCTAGGCCAATCACGGCCTCGTAGCCCTTGTGCGTCATACAGACAAAGGTACGCGGAACCCGCGGGCCTTCCATTCCCGCTCAAGCCATTTCAGAAGTCGGGGTCCGTCGTCGTCGAGTACGATTTCGTGTGGAAGTACGTACACCGAAATTCCGGCCCATTCTCGGGGCTTTGCACCCATTCGGGCACGGTCTTTTTTGGTTGTAACGATGCATGTAATGCCCTGTTCACGGCATTTTTGGGCAATCGACTTCACGACCGACGGGCGGTAGGGTTCGTGGTCGGCTAGTACCATGGCTTCGGCCATCGGAACCAGGCGGCGCACCCCTGCAAGAAAGACGGTGGGTTGACCAATACCGCACAAGGCCAGGGCCTGGGGTGCCGACCCGTCGGGCCATGCTGGGGCGTCCCACTGGGGTAGGGGGGCGCCGTAGCGTTCCCAACTGCAAAAGAGCTCTTGCTCGGGCCGCAAATCGAGGGTGGCGCGAATGTCAAGACGGGTCAACGGATCCACCGGACCCGGACAGCGCGTCACGACGACGGCATGGGCGCGGCGCGCAGCGGATGGGTGCTCGCGAAGGTTGCCGGCCGGAACCACATGGTCATTGGTGTACCACTGTCCAAAGGGACAGACCAGCAGGCTCAGAGCCGTCTCGACGCCCCGGTGCTGAAAGGCGTCGTCGAGGACGGCCACTCCCTGGCGGCCCAAACGGCGAAGCGCTTCGGCGCGCTGGTGGGCGACCACTACATGCACGTCGGTACTGTGCCCAAAGTGCTGGCGCACCATGAGTGCCTCATCGCCCACGTCCAGTGGGGCATCTTCGAGCTGAACCTCTCGCACGTCTTTAGTTCGGCGGCCGTAGCCACGGCTGATGTAGTACACGGGATCCACCTTAAAGTGAAGCTGTTCCATCAGCCAGAGGCTAAGGGGTGTTTTGCCCGTTCCGCCCAAGTGAAGGTTGCCAACGGCAAGGGTTGCAATTTGGGGCTGGAAGGGCGTGCGAATCCGCCAGCGGTACCAGGCAGCGTGCAGCCAGGCGCCGAGCGCGTACACCCACGAAATCGGAATCAGTAGCTTACGCATTCCCATGTTCGCGAAGGTAGGCCCAAGCGCGTTCCGCCGGAACCCGCAACGCCTCAGCGCGCTTGGCCAGCCAGGTTTTTTGCCGCTTTGCGTACTGCCGGGTGCGGAGCGAAATCCGTTCGGCCATTTGGGCGTCGTCGTGCACGGGGGCTCCGGGCTCGTAAAATTCACGGTAGCCCACGGTGTGCAGCGGGGTGAGGTGCGCCCACTCCTGCAGCCCCAAGGCTTCGTCGCGAAGTCCGTCGGCCATCATTTGGCGGCTTCGTTGGGCGATCCGTGCCTCGAGCCAGTCCAAAGGGGCCTCGAGCACCACCTCGCGCACGGGCAGAGGCCATACTCGCGAAGCCGATCCGCGCCGCTGCTGCGAGTAGGGGGTGCCCGTCAAGGCAATGACTTCGAGGGCGCGTACCACGCGGCGCCCGTTCTGTAGGTCTGCCGTTACGGCGTACGTGGGGTCCAAACGTTGCAGTTCGGCGGTAAGTCCCAAAGGGTCTGACATCCAACGGTGTTCGAGGTCGGCGCGCAGCGTGGGGTCGGCGGGAGGCATGGGGTCGAGCCCATCGAGTAGGGCCATGGCATAGAGTCCGGATCCGCCGGCGATGACGGCGCTTCCGGTCCGGGCGATCACGTCGCGCAGCACGGGTTCGGCCCA
>CAYYWL010000058.1:0-4806 GCA_964475135.1 uncultured Owenweeksia sp. | reverse complement strand
CGTACCTTTGCCCTGTGCGCGCCCTTTGGTCCCTGAACCCCTATTTTCTTCGCTATCCCTGGCATTTTACCGGCGGCGTACTCTTTGTCATCGCCTCGGCAATGTTCGCCGTCTACCCGGCGATCTACATTCGTGAAGCATTCGATACGGTATCGCAAGCTCTTAAGGACCAAAGTGATGCGACAGATTTGATGCGTTCGCTCCTCGGATATTCCGCCTTGATTCTGCTTCTGAGCGCCCTTCGCGGAGCCTTTACCTTTCTCATGCGCCAGACTCTGATTGTCATGTCGCGCCGCATTGAGTTTGACCTCAAAAACGACATTTACGATCACTACCAGGCCCTGGATCAAACGTTTTACCGCCGTAATGCCACGGGCGACTTGATGAATCGCATTAGCGAAGACGTTAGCCGTGTGCGGATGTACCTCGGGCCAGGGGTCATGTACACCATCAACACGGCCTTTTCGACGGGCCTGACCCTAGTGTTTATGTTTCAGGTTGACGCGAAGTTGAGTTGGATCACATTGGCTCCGATGCCAGTGCTTGTGTGGGCCATTTACCGGGTTTCGACGCTCATTAACCAGCGCAGCCATGCGGTCCAGCAGCAGCAGTCCGCCATTAGTACGCTCGCCCAAGAGACCTTTAGCGGAATCCGTGTACTCAAAGTTTACAGCCTTGAATCCGAGCAAACCGAGCGCTACGCAGAGAGCGCGGCGCAGAGCTACGCGCTCAACCGCGGGCTCTACCGTGTCAACGCGCTGTTTGCACCGCTGATGATGCTCCTCGTGGGCCTCAGTACGGTACTCACAGTGTGGATCGGCGGTGAGGGTGTCATCGAAGGTCGCTTGAGTCCGGGCGTAATTGCGGAATTCGTCTACTACGTGGGCCTGTTGACCTGGCCTATTGCCAGCATTGGCTGGGTGATGAGTCTGATCCAGCGTGCCGAGGCCTCTATGGAGCGCATTAACGACTTTTTGAACGTGGTTCCGGCGGTCGCGACCCCTAAGAACGCCCACAACGCGTCTGTTCGGGGTGCTTGGACGTTTGAAAACGTTTCCTACACCTATCCCGATAGCGGAATCCAAGCCTTGCGCAACGTTTCGTTCACGGTGCATCCCGGTGAGACGGTGGTGGTGGTGGGGCGCACAGGGTCGGGCAAGTCCAGCCTCGTGGGCCTTATGAACCGCCTCATGGATCCTACCTCGGGCCGCGTGCTCCTTGACGGCGTAGATCTGCGTCAGTGGGACGTTCAGGCTCTTCGGGCGTCGGTCGGAACCGTGCCTCAGGACCCCTTTCTCTTCAGCGATTCCATCGCCGACAACATCGCCTTTGGCAGCCTCAATGCCGACCGCTCAGAAGTTGAGCGCCAGGCTGAACTGGCGGACGTGGCTGACGACATTCGTGGGTTTCCGCAGGGTTTTGACACGATTGTCGGCGAGCGCGGCGTAACCCTTTCGGGCGGACAAAAGCAGCGCGTGAGCATTGCCCGCGCCTTGATGAAGCGTCCGCCCGTGCTGCTGTTTGACGACGCCTTGAGCGCGGTCGACACCGAGACCGAAGTGACCATTTTGAGCAACCTCAAGGCCCGCCTCGAGGGCCTTACGGCCGTCCTGATCACCCAGCGTCTGAGCTGCGTGCACTTGGCAGACCGCATTGTGGTGCTCGATAACGGCGAACTGGTGCAGCAGGGCAGCCATGCCGAATTGGTCGCGCAGCCCGGACTGTACGCCGAGCTTTACGCGCTTCAATCCCAAAAGTCGTGATTCCGCACCCCAACCTCGTCGCTGGGGTGCTCGAAGTCCTCGAGCGGACCTTTGGTCAGCGCCTGTACGCCGACCGCGTGGTGGACCAAGTGCTGCGCGCCAACAAGCGCTGGGGCGCCCGCGATCGCGCCTTTGTGGCCGAACACAGCTATGAACTTGTGCGCTGGTGGAGCCTCATTTGGCACCTTCACGGCACAGAACCCGTCGTCAAGCGCAAGCAGCTCAAAGAACTATTTGATACCTACTGGACCTGGCGTACCGAAGGCATGAACGTGCCCGCCAACCTCGACGTGGCCCTCGCCCAGAGCTACGCGCCGTGGTTTGCGAATCGAGCGTCCGCAGAACTAGGTGCAGACTGGCCGGTGCTCGCCACTGCGCTCAACAGACCTGCCCACGTCGTACTTCGCGCCAACACCCTCAAGACGAACCGCGAAGCCGTACTCGAGCGCCTCACCGCAGAAGGGGTCGAAGCCGCGCTGAGCGACGTGGCTCCCGATGCCCTGGTGCTGGCCAAGCGCCCCCGACTGCAGCACCTCGAGAGCTTCAAAGATGGCTGGTACGAGGTGCACGACGGCGGATCCCAGCGTATCGCCGCCTTCCTAGACCCTCGGCCGGGCGACCGCATTCTCGACGGGTGCAGCGGAGCCGGAGGCAAAGCCCTGCACGCCGCAGCCCTCGCAGGCAACCAAGCTGAACTGCGCTGCATGGACGTCGAGGCCTACAAGCTGGGTGAAGCCGAAAAGCGTGCCCTTCGCGCTGGCGTCAAAGGGCTGCGTACCGAACTCATCCATTCTCCGCGCGATGTGCAGCGCCACGCCGGGTGGGCCAACAAAATGCTGCTGGACGTTCCCTGCAGCGGAACCGGCGTCATCCGCCGCGACGTCGACACCAAGTGGAAGCTTCAGCCCGAGCACCTCGAGCGCACCCTTGAGACGCAGTACGGCATACTCAGTAGCTATTCCGAAGCGCTTCAGCCGGGCGGAACCCTCGTGTACGCCACCTGCAGCATTTTGCGCAGCGAGAACGAGGACCAAGTCCGCCGCTTTATCGACGAAAAGAACGGAGCGTACACGCTCCGCGAAGAAGTCCGCATCAGCCCTGAACACCCGCACAGCGACGGCTACTACGTGGCGGTGCTGCACAAGCACTAGATTTACGGCCATGATCACCGAAAGCCCCAGCAACCACGACCACCTCGAGACCTGGACGGTGCGCCAGCTGCTCGAAGGCATCAACGCTGAAGACCGCCGTGTGCCCGAGGCCGTGGCCGAGGCCATTCCGGCCCTCGAAGCCTTGGTTGAGCAGCTCGTTCCGCGCATGCAGCAGGGCGGACGCCTCTTTTACATCGGTGCCGGAACCTCAGGCCGCTTGGGAATCGTCGACGCCTCAGAATGCCCGCCGACTTATGGTGTTCCGCACGGAATGGTGGTCGGAATCATCGCCGGGGGCGACGGCGCCATTCGCAAGGCCGTTGAATTTGCCGAAGATGACCCCGCCCAGGCATGGATCGACCTGCAGGAGCACCGCATCGAGCCCCTCGATACGGTCGTCGGAATCGCCGCCAGCGGCCGCACCCCCTACGTGGTGGGCGGACTCGAGCAGGCCCGCGCTACCGGTTGCCTCACTGGCTGCATTGTGTGCAATCCCGATTCCGCCGTAGCTGCGGCCGCCGAATACCCCGTCGTCGCGGTGGTGGGCCCCGAATTCGTGACCGGAAGCACCCGCATGAAGTCCGGAACCGCCCAAAAACTGCTGCTCAACATGCTGACCACCACGGTGATGATTCGACTTGGCCGCGTGAAGGGCTCGCGCATGGTCGATATGCAGCTGAGCAACCACAAACTCGTGGAGCGCGGTACCCGCATGGTCGCCGAGGGCACCGGACTGAACGATTCTGAGGCCCGCGCGTTGCTACTCGAGCACGGCAGCGTCCGCCGTGCCATTGACCAATGGAAGCACAGCAACCCACCGCGCGCATAGTCGGCGCCGGAATCGCCGGAATCGCCTCAGCCATCCGCTGGGCCCGCAAGGGCTATGTGGTGCACGTCCACGAGGCCAACAGCTACCCGGGCGGCAAGCTCAGCCAGTTCCAGCTGGGCGAATACCGCTTTGACGCGGGCCCCTCGCTCTTTACCCTTCCGTTTTTGGTTGACGAGCTGTTTACCCTTTGCGGCGAAAATCCGCGCGACCACTTCAACTACCTCAAAAAGACCGAGGAGTGCCGCTACTTCTGGGACGACGGCACCCGGCTCACGGCCCACAGCGACCCTGCCGAATTTGCCGCTGAAGCTGAGCGCGTCCTGGGCGAGCCCGCGGCCAATGTGCGCGCCCACCTCGACCTGGCCCGCCGCCAGTACGAGGCGACCAAAGGCTTGTTTTTGGAGCGCTCCCTGCACAAGGCCTCGACCTACCTGCGGCGCGATGCGTTGCCGGCCTTGGCGGCTCTGCCCAGCCTCAAGCTGACGCAGACTATGCACCAGGTGCACGCCCAGCGCTTTCGCAGCCCCAAAATGGTGCAGCTATTTGACCGCTTTGCGACCTACAACGGCTCGACGCCCTACCAGGCTCCGGGTACGCTCGCGATGATTCCGCACCTTGAATTCGGTTTCGGAACCTTTGTTCCCTATGGCGGAATGGTCGCCATCACCGAATCGCTCGTAGCGCTTGCCGAGCGCCAGGGCGTTCAGTTTCACTACGGCCAACGCGTTGAACGCATTCTTGTGGCGAACCGTCGCGCCACGGGCCTTTTGGTGGTCGGAACCGAGTTCCCCGCCGACGTCGTGGTCAGCAACATGGACGTCACGCCGACCTACCGCCGCTTGCTCCCCGACCTCAAGGCGCCCGAAAGGACCCTCAGCCAGGAGCGCTCCTCTTCGGCCCTTATTTTTTACTGGGGAGTGCGCCGCGAATTCCCCGAGCTCGACCTGCACAACATCCTGTTTGCCAACGACTACGAGGCCGAGTTTCGCGACCTCTTTGAGCGCAAAACCCTTCACGACGATCCGACGGTCTACATCCACATCACCTCAAAGGACCTCGAGGG
>CAYYWL010000057.1:0-5062 GCA_964475135.1 uncultured Owenweeksia sp. | reverse complement strand
GAAGAAAAAGTCAACGGAATCTTTCAAGTGGGAGCCTCTGAAGTTGGCCTTACCCTAGACGGTCCGCTGTCAAAAAAAACCACCTACCTCGCCAGCGTGCGACGCAGCTACCTGCAGTACTTATTTGGGGTGATTGGGCTTCCGTTTTTACCCACGTACAACGACTACCAAATCAAGGTCAAGCACAAATTCAACCGCAAAAACCAGATCACCTTCTTGAGTTTGGGTGCCTACGACGTGAGCGAGCTCAACCTCGAGCGCAACGAAACCGAGGACCAGCGCTACATTTTGAACTACCTGCCGTCCTACAACCAGTGGAACTATTCCATCGGAGCCAAGTACACACACTTTGGACGCTTCGGGGCCACCAACGTAGTGCTGAGCCGGTTTATGCTCAACAACGAATCCGAAAAGTACTTCAACAACGACCGCAGCGCCGACCTGCTCCTGAACTACGGTAGCCAAGAAATTGCCAACAAGCTCCGCGTGGAGCAGCCCTGGAAGGCCAAGAACTGGGAAGGCCTCGTCGGATTTGGCGCCGAGCAGCTGAAGTACAACACTTCGACGTTTGACAAGCGCTTCCCGGGCGGATTTGTCCTTGACTACGATACCGAAGACGTGTACTACCGTGGTTCGCTCTTTGCCAACGCTGTCGGAACCTTTGCCGAAGGCCGCATGAAGCTGTCCCTTGGCCTGCGTACCGACGTGCTTAACTTCAACGAAAGCACCCGCAACCCGCTAGACCAGCTTTCGCCGCGCGTGGCGCTCAGCTACAACATTAATGCGGATTGGACCGTGGACGCCAACGTGGGCCGCTACTTTCAGCTTCCGCCGTTCACCGCACTCGGCTACGTCGGTGCGGACGGCGACAACCAGTCGCTTCGCTTCATTCAAGCCGACCACTACGTACTAGGCAGCACCAAGTTCCTTCCCTGGAACGCCAAAGCCAGCGTTGAAGGCTTCTACAAGGCCTACCAGTACTACCCGCTCCTGCTTCGCGACAGCATTTCGCTCGCCACGTTGGGCGGTGACTTTGGGGTCATCGGGAACCAACTCGCAACACCAACCAGCACAGGCCGCGCCTACGGAGCCGAGTTGACCTACCAGCAAAAGCTGTTTAAGGGTTGGTTCGGAATCGCCGCCATCACCCTCGTGCGCAGCGAGTTCGCCGACTTCTTTGGGGATTATGTACCCTCGTCGTGGGACAACCGCATGATCGCCACGTTTACGTTTGGCAAAAAGTTTGGCAACAACTGGGAATTTGGCGGCCAGTACCAGCACCTCGGCGGAGCCCCCTACACCCCATTCGACCTCGAGCGCAGTGCCAACATCCAAAACTGGAACGTCTTTGGCCGCGGCCTACCCGACTTCAGCCGTCTGAATTCCGAACGATTTGGCGAATTCGACCGCCTCAACATTCGCGTAGACAAAAAATGGTTCTTTAAAAAGTGGAACCTCGACCTCTACATGGACGTGCAAAACGCATTGGCCTACAAGCTCGAAGGTCCTGCGTTCATCGATGTGGTGCGGGACGCCGACGGCAACCCGATTGTTGATCCGAACAACCCGACCCAGTACCTCACGAAGTTCTTGGACAACACCCAAGGCATCGTTCAGCCGGGCATCGGAATCATCGTCGACTTTTGATCCGCTTGGTGCGTCGCGGAGAAGCTGACTTCGACGCGGGCTCTACTTCGTCCACCGGTACGTCGCGTGTTACGGCTCGCTCTTCGTACAGCAGGTAGCGCATGCGCGCGAACTGGAAGCGCATTAAATCTTGCTGGTACCAGGTGCGGAACTGATCCGGGCTCCACCCCTCGTCGAGGGCTTGGCCCAACGTGGATGTGCCTGCCAAACGGTGCAAAAAGCTCCGGTAGAACGGCTTGTGTACGCTGAGGCTGTCGGCAAGCGTAAGCGAGTCGTAGCGGCGAGCAGCCTCCCAAAGCGGTCGCCAATCAATGCCTTGCGGACCCGCAACCGTGCGCAAGTCCACGCCGTAGCACGTGTCACCCTCGTGCGGCGGCTTACTTGCCCCCACCCGAGACTGGGGCACAAATCCAAACGTGGAATCGCCCCACCACGGGGCGCCGTAGGCTTCAAAGGGATGTGCGGTTCCGCGCCCGACCGAAACATCTGTTGCCTCAAAAAAGCAGAGCGAGGGGTACCAATCAATCGCATGCGGAGTCGCCAAATTGGGCGACGGGGGCGCCAACGGATATCGGCGTTCGCGGTGGTAGTTGCCCATAGCCACGACACGCAAATCCAACGAATCCGAGCCCTTGATCCAGCCCTCACCTTTGGCCATCTGTGCGTATTCGCCCGAAGTCAAGCCGTACAGCACGGGAACCGGATGCAGCCCCACAAAACTGCGGTGCTGCGCCGTGTCGAGAATAGGCCCGTCAACCACGGCGGCAAACGGGGTGGGACGGTCGAGTACAACCAAAGTCTTGCCGTGCTCGGCACAGGCTTCCATGACGTAGGCCAACGTGGACACGTAGGTATAAAACCGAATGCTCAGATCTTGCAGGTCGTAGACCACCACGTCAATGCTGTCCAAATCTTCGGCGGTAGGCTTTCGGTGGCTGCCGTAGAGCGAAACCAGCTTGAGTCCGGTGGCGGAATCCCGTGTGGCATCAACCTTTTCTCCGGCGGAAGCGGTTCCGCGAAACCCATGTTCGGGAGTAAATACAAATCGTAAATCCACTCCGCGCCGCAAAAAGCGGTCGACCGTGTGTTCGCCGTCGGCGATCGATGCCGCGTGGGCCACTAGTGCCACCCGCTTGCCTTTGAGGTCGGGAATGTAGGCGCGTTCACGCTCGGCCCCATAGGTGAGTTGCTGGGCGTGCATGGCCCCAGCGAGCACTAGCAGGGCCACCGCGAGGCCCGTACCTTTGGTTCTTATGGAATCGTTCCAGCGCATTCGTACGTCGTGGCTGCTTGGCCGCAGGTGGAGTTCATCCAACCGCCGGCAGCGCAGGGCCAAGATAATCGCCACCGCGGTCGTCGCAAGCACGTTTGCGGCGCTCACGCTGGCAACTTCGTTTTCGGGCGGACTCCAGGCGGCCATTCGCGAAAAGGTGGGTCTGTTCTACGGCCATGCCCAAATTCGAAACCTCGACCAATCCTCACCCTACGAAACCCAGCCGCACTTTGAAGCCCTTGAACTCGATTCCGCTCAATGGATGCAGATGGCGTGGAAGGCCGGAGTCGCCACCGGCCCCGAAGGCATGGAGGGGCTTCAATGGCTCGGCTGGCAGCGCTGGAATCCCTCGTGGGACGCACTGGTTACCGAAGGTTCCGCCCCCCAAGAACCCTACGACGTACTGCTCAGCGAAAAGCTCAGTGACCGCCTTGGCCTGAACGTCGGCGACGAAATGCCCTTTTATGCGAGCCGCGAGGCCGGAGCCGCTCCCACCCTGCGCTACCTCAACGTCACGGGTCTGTACCGTACGGGGCTTGCCGAGTGGGACGCCCAAACGGCGGTGGGAATGCTTGGCGGAATCCGGGCCCTGCAGCGCTGGCCCGACAGTGCACAGGGGACGTGGGTACACCACGGTTCCGAGGGGTTTGCCGAAGGGGAATTTGAATCGCTGCGCAACCAAATCCCGTTTACGCTTGAAGTGTACCGGCCCAGCGACGACCTTCCCGCGCTCTACCAGTGGCTCGACCTGTTTGATGCCAATGTGGCCATTTTGGCGGTGGTGCTCCTTCTTGTAGGCGCGGTGAACTTGGGCGGAACCTTGCTCATTCTATCCCTCGAGCAGCAGCGCGCCTTGGCGTTGCTTCGCGCACTTGGGTGGCCTTCGTCCCATGCGCCCGTGGCGTTGCTCGGAATGCTCGCCCCAATGCTGGTTCGCGGGGCCGTTTGGGGCATCGGAATTTCGCTTTTAGCGCTTTGGTTGCAGGACATAACCGGCTTTATGCGCCTCAATCCCGACACATACTATGTCGATCACGTACCCGTTTCATGGAATTTTTCGCGATTTTTATTCTTGTATTTTCTTGTTTTTCTGAGCTTTACTCCTGCCCTAACCCTTCCATGGATCTGGATTCGCAAAATGAAGCCCGCACGAATTTTGAAATCTGCGTAACCGCTGTATATTTGCAGCCCTTCTGGTGCGGTAGTTCAGTTGGTTAGAATACCGGCCTGTCACGCCGGGGGTCGCGGGTTCGAGTCCCGTCCGCACCGCCAGAAGTTTTGAAGCCTGCAGCAATGCAGGCTTTTTTATTTAAATCAAGCTAACTTTATTCGCCGCACTCGCCTGGAGTCCACGACTTCACACCCGCACAATGCGCTTGGCAATCGTTTCCGTAAGTGACTCCGTCGCATCCGCAAACTGGATCATATACGGTTGGGCAAATGCATGCCGGATTCGGCTCACCCTTGCACTCAGGGTCTACAGGCTTTTCACATCCGAATACCAAAAGGCTCACAGCCATGGGAAGAATCAACTTCATGTTCATACCTTAAAGATGCGCCAAAACCTGCCAAGGTTGCAGGCCTCACCAGTCGCGGCACTAAATTTGAATCGCGTGGTGCAACGTGCCTAAAGTTCCACAACGGGCTTAAAGGCTTTGTATCTTTGCACTACTAAAATCGTAACCACCATGGCCTTAGAATTGACCACCGCTAACTTCCAAGAACTTGTACTTAACTCTGACAAGCCCGTGCTCGTAGACTTCTGGGCCGAGTGGTGCGGACCCTGCCGCGTGGTTGGCCCCATCGTATCTGAACTCGCTGACGACTTTGAAGGTCGCGCGGTTGTAGGCAAAGTGAACGTTGACTCAGAAGGCGACCTCGCCATGCAGTTCGGTATCCGCAACATCCCTACCCTGATGGTATTTAAGGGCGGACAAGTTGTCGACAAGCAAGTAGGCGTTGCCCCTAAGAACGTCTTGGCTTCTAAGATCGAAGCTCAGCTCTAAATCACATGACCGGAGTTTCCACGGCAGTCGTCCTTGCGGGCGGCAAGGGAACCCGGCTTGCTTCGGCCTTTCCGGACCTGGCGAAGCCCATGGTTCCCGTGGACGGCCTTCCCATCGCCGAACACCTCGTGCGCAC
>CAYYWL010000056.1:0-5922 GCA_964475135.1 uncultured Owenweeksia sp. | reverse complement strand
ATTAATGCGTCGTAGCCGCGAAGGGTGTGGCGGAATCCGGGGTTCCAGGACCGCGGACGCTCCAAGCCGCTGTTGCTCAGTAGGTCAAGGATGTCAAAGTCGAGACCCAGCGCGGCTAAGTCCGATGCCCAGGCGGCATCGGCAGCTGCACTGTGGCTGGCGACGACAAGTACGTCGGCCGTGGGCATCTTGACCCGAGTGAATGGAGCCGTGTCGGCCGCAGACCACGAACCCGCAAGGTCTCGTGCCCTAACTTCAATGAGGTTGGGGGCTGACGTGTCGAGGGCATAGCCCCAGTTGGCGGCCGCAAGTTCTTGGCTACCGTAGTACAGCTCGGTCGCTCCGGTGGCCGTGAGCACAAGGCTGACCAGCTTTTGGTTGGGGTCAATCGGTCGCCAAGCTCCACCGTTGAGTCGAAGCTCGACGTCGGTGATGCTGCTCACTCCGTCTGGATCGCTTGCGGTCCACTGAAAGGTCAGGGCGTTCCACACGGGGGCCTCGGGGAAGCTTCCGTCCAAAAATTCCGCACTTGGCGGGCTGTTCTTAATCGGAACCACCAACCGTGCAGGCGTCGGATCCACTCCACCCTCGTTGTCAATGCTTCGAACTTCAACGGCGAGGTCGGCGGTATCGATACCGGCGGGGATTGCCAAAACCAACGTGCTGTCGGTGCGCAGGGTACGTGTCCAATCGCCACCCACCACGCGGAGCTCGTAGGCGGCCACGTAGCCGTCGGCGTCGCTACCCAGCCACGACAATTTGACCACCGAATTCAGTCGGTCTGGACCCGAAAGCGCAATGGTATCAACTGAAACACGCGTTTCTGGCAGCTGGTTTTCGACCGGAGTTCCGGGTTCGCAACTCGCCATTATGCCTGCCGTTACGCATCCAAACGCCAAAGCGCGCAGGCTCCCGGCCAAGGGCCAGGAGCTGCGCAGGTGCTTTAAACGTTTGAGGATAGGCATTTCAAGTACTTAGAGCTTGCTTACACGGTAGGTGGTGGCGCCTAAGGCGTGCTCAACGCGCAGCAGGTAGTTGCCTGAAGCTAATCCGCTCAAATCAAGCTCTTTGCGACCTTCGTTGTGGCGACCGTGAAGCACGGTGCGGCCCTGCAGGTCGAGGAGGGTGTAGACTGCTGGGGAACCGTCCAGCACCAAGAAGTTCGTCGTCGGGTTGGGGAAGACCATCACGCTCGGGACACCGCAAATGGGCAATCCAATGCTGGATTGGGGAAGCGCCGTTGAATCGAGCGAAACATTAATTCCAATGAAGTCGTCGTTGTTGCGCGGAAGCACGCGGAAGTTGCTGAATCCGTAGAACAGGATGCCCTCGACGGCGTCCATGTTCATCGTGTCGCTTACCACAATCGGGTCGACAAACATCTCACCGTCAATGGTATCGTAACGCAGGTCAGTAACCATCTGCACGTACAACGACCCGTAGGCGGTGTTGGACTGACGGCCGGCCATTACAAGGGTGCGCCTCCAGAAGCCTGCGCCCACGTTTTGCGACACGGCATAGTCTCCGAAGCCCAAGTTCGTGTTCGACACGTAGAGCTTGGCTTGGTTGGGGTCCTCGAGGCGCACGTAGCAACCCTCATGCTTTTCCCAGCCCCAGTTGGCCTTGCTTGCGCTGTCGCTCGGGTTGAGTACGGTCGGCACCGGCACCTGCCGGTTACCGGTGCGTGAAACGCTTGAAACGTTCAAACGGGTCATGCCGAAGTACTCCTCCACAGTTCCGCTCACCAAAACCTCTTCTTCGCGAAAGAACTGGGTGATGCCTGAACCGGCGCACCAGATTCCGCTCCACGGACCGCCATTGGCGTCCTGAATATAGAGGTAGCCGAGGTCATAGGGCTTGGTCGAGGCAGTCACAATGCCCTTTACGGTCACGTTTTGGCCCAAAAACGGAGAGTTCCCATTGCTCGCGAGGCTGTACTGAATGTCGTAAATCTTCATTCCGCCGGCGCGCACCGTGTAGTAGTCAAAGTTGGGCTGTGCCTGGCCCACTGGAGTCGTGGGGTAGTACGAAACATTGCCGTCGTCGTCCTTGGCTTTGATGTAGTAGCGCACAAGAGTGCCGTCGGGGGCACTTGGCAAGCTGAACTCGTACTCGTCAGTCGACCCAGCGACTAGGGCCATCGTGGCCTTAGTGAACTGCGTGGGCTGAAGCGTGGCGTTGGTCGTGTAGAACACGTGCACGGAATCCACCGTTCCGTCAAAGTCCGTAATCGTACAAATCAAATCGGGGCTCTGGTTGGGGGTCGGAACCATCGGGTCGCGCTCAAATTGGCTGATGTAGGGCGGAGCATACGCGATTTGGTAGTGCGATGCGTCGAACGGATTCAGCTCGTAGCCGCGGGTTCCGCCTGCCGTAAAGCATCCGTTGCCGTCGTGGCGCACCATGCCTTTGAGGCTGCTGTAAAAGGTACCTGGAACCGGGGGCACAAACGAACCGGTCGTTTGAGGCGAAGCCGGATTCACCGTTTGGTAGCTCGGAAGCTTTTGCGCCAAAAAGCGATCAGAAACGTTGATTTTGTTGCCTGCGGCATCTACTACGTTGAAGCTGATACGGTTTCCGCCGAATGAAATCACCTCAGTGACGGTCACGTTTTGAAATTGTACAAACGCGTTCTCCCATTGCTCGCCGGTGGTTGGAATGTTCACCCGCTGCGCATCGTTGAGCGCGCCCACCGTGATCGTTGCTGGCGTTGGAACAGGGCGGGTGCCCAATATCGTCATCGAGCTGGCGCTCGTTGCCTCGAGTTGGGTTCCGTTGTTGAACGTGCTAACCTTGCCCACGAACTCAATTAGGTCGCCCGCCACGAGGTACTCGACGTTCGGAAGCGTTACCAACTGATTTTGCGCGTTCGTATAGACGCCCATGACCTCCATTCCGCGAAATGCACCCGCGGCGCCCTGCGCCGCGGTGTCCACGATAAAGAAGAACGGACGGTGTCCGCCCTGAACCGAACCCGACGGTACCTCAGAAAGATTACCCGGAGTCACGACGATTCCAACGGTGCGCACGATTTGGCCCTCAAAACCTGACGAGTCGTTGCAGGCCGCGAGCTGCGACGGTGAAACGTACTGTAGCGTCGTAATGGGGTAGTAGGTTTGTGCCGCAGCCGAAAATCCGAGGGCTAGGGCGATCAAGCGTAAAATCTGCTTCATGATCATTTGATTAGAGTAAAGTGTCCAGAAAATGTTTCGCCAGTATCGAGGTTAAGAACGGTATATCGGTACAGCCCGTGGGCTACAATTTGGCGGTCCTTGGACAAAATGTCCCAGGCGAATTCTCCGCCGGGAAGCACCACGGTCTCTTCGGTGGGGTCAGCAAAGGTGCGGAACCAGCGCTGGCTCAACTGATCTGCTCCGCCCGCGTCGTGCTGCAGCACGTCGAGCAGGTCGCCAGCGGGTGAGTGCACTCGAATTTCGGCGCGTGCCGGCAAGTTGGCAAACATCAAACGGCGGCTTTCGTCCTGAAAACTACTGGTGCCCTCCCATGCGGCCCCGGCATAGTACGGATTCGGGTAGACATAGGGCGGATTGCTAGCCATGCTCGTCTGGGCCGGCGTACCAGGAAAGGCCCGCACGCTACTTTGGTTGAAGCTGGACTCCAGTGACTCGAGTTGGGTCCCGGGGTCACCTTGGTCGAATGCGGTTACGGCAAGGGCGCGCTGCCATCCGTTCGGGAGGTTCTCGAGGCGCAAACCATAGCGGTATGTTAGTGTATCGCCTTGAAATTGAACAGGCTCAGTTAATCGAATGGCATCGAGTCCTGTCTCGTAGAACACGCCGTCCCCGGTCTGGTCCCATTCGCCATAAAGTCGATAATCGTCAGCGTTTCGCTGGGCGTCGTCCACGTCAAATCCGAGTTGGCTGACGTACACGCGGTATCCGGCGAAGTCTTCGCGCTGGCTGATGGGGTCGATGCTGCGCTCGCTGCGGTCGGTCCAGAAGAGGTCCACGTGTCCGTCGCCCGGAATTGCGCGAACCTGGGGGGCGTCGGGCGGACTGGGTAGGATGTATCGCGTGATTTCGCCGTTGCCGTCGCGGTCTTCTCCGGCGTCAAGTACACCATTGAAGTTCTGGTCCTCGCCGTTGTAGCAGGTCTGGGCCCACTGGGCGTTGGCGAGCAGTCGGCTGCGCTGTTCGGGGCTGTTGACGGCATTGGACTGCCCGTCGTCAACCTTTTTGGCAAACACAAAGGCAAATGCCACGTTGATCTCATCTCCGGGGGCGAAGTTTTGAAAGGGTCCTACGCTCACGAGGTCCGAGCGGTTGCCCGTGGCATTGAGCTGCGCCTGAATGTTGGCGCCTGTGCCGGCCGCGCAGGCGGCTCCGCTTGGATTCGACCAGCAGGGATCCTGGTTGAGGCCCTGCGACATCTTGATGTAGCGCTGGTCGTCGGTGGTCGGAAAGAAGAACAGCGACTGCCCCGAGTTGTTGAAGACCCACGCGTTGTAGTGGTCACCGAGCCCGTCGACCTGAGGGTGGTGAAATCCGAATTTGTCTTCGGCTCCGAGAAACTTTTGGCCGATGTACGAATCGGTCCATCCCGGATCGCCGTTGGCGTCAAAGCAGTAGGCCATCTGCAAGCTGTCCACATAGCCGTTGCCGCCTTGCTGGTAAAACACGGCTCCGCCCGCGCCTGCCGGAGTGCGGTTGATGTTGCGCACCACGGTGTTCGCCCAGAGCGCGGCGTAGACGTCATCGTAGGTTTCGATTCCGACATTCTTGAGCGTAACATTCACTACGACAAAGAAGTCGCTAAACCGGTAGTTCCAGTTGTAGGTGTTCATCGTCATTGCGATGCCCATCGGCGTGAGGTGGTTGCTGATCGGAATCGTCGTACCGGGAATCAAAATGTTGGTGTCCACGCACGTGGCGCTGAAGTCTTGGTGCGAAACGGCATTCACACGGTAGTTCGGGTGGTCCTTGAGCGAAGAAGTTTCGCTGAGCGTCGAAGCGGGGGTAAACTCAAATCCTCCACGGCCAGGCGCGTAGCCCTGGGGGGCGTCGTAGGCCGAGCTACTGACGCGGATTCCGCCGCCTTGATCGATTCCGCCGACCCAAATTCCGGATTCAAAAAGGTGTTCGGTACCCGAGCCGGCTGGGTATTCGCACGAGGGCATTCCGGTTCCGTCGCGGTAGCCACGAAAGGCGTTGCCAAATGTTCCGACGTTGGTAACCGTAAGTCGCGCTTGGCCCGCCGAGGTACTTCGCTCTTGAAAAGACTGTGCCCAACTCGCCCCGAAGGGTGCAGCACATGCGAGGACGAGTAAAAGGCGCTTCATCGGGGGGAGGCAAATTTAGTCCTTCCGGACTCGTCGGTAATGCGAAGCGTGACCCAACCTCTGTACACGGCTTCAGATCGCCAGCGGAGCTCGCCTTCAGGCCAGTTGCTTCGAGCAACTACGCGCCCTGCAGCGTCCACGACTTCGACGGTCCAATCTTCGTGGGCTTCGATTCGCTGCAGAATAACGTGCCCGTCAAGGTCTGTGGCGCGCTGTACATGGTCGCGAAATTCTTCAAGTCCAATACCGAGCCGGTCGACCTCGAAGTCGGCAACTACGGGCAAGTGGTCAGAGAGCTCATAGAGGGCGGTGAGTACGGTGGCGGGTACCGAATTGTTGGTTCCGCTGTTGATGGCGCTGTTAAAGTGCAGGCCGTCGTTGCCCACGGGGTGCAGGCTTCCGGGTACGTAGCGAATTCGCGATGCTGGGGTCAGCGGAGTGCTGTTGACCAAAATGTGGTCGAGCCGGTCGTCGAGGCCGCCCCCCGAAAAGCATCCGTCGTTGGTTAAGCCGTCCCGAGTGGATTGCGTGTGCCAGGCGGCAAAGGTCCCGTTGTTGTTCCAGTTGCCCAAGACGTTTTCAGGGTCTTTAAAGCGAACGGCGGAATTGCTGTAGTTCAAAAG
>CAYYWL010000055.1:0-6086 GCA_964475135.1 uncultured Owenweeksia sp. | reverse complement strand
GTCTGGGGCTTAATCTCTAACCTCCATAAACCTAAGTATGAGTAACTGCTAAACTTCTACCTATGTCTAAAGTTTTAGTTACTGGCGGTTCAGGCTTTATTGGCTCGCACCTTGTTGATAGATTAATCGAGTTAGGGCACAGTGTTGTCAGTGTCGACAAAGAACCATGCATCAACCCAAAAGCGTCAGGCAGACGAGTAAACATAAATGACAGAAGTCATATGCTGGACGCCTACGAAGGCATTGACTATGTCTTTCATGTTGCAGGGCAAGCAAGGGTTCAGCCCTCAATCCATAACCCACAAGACAGTATCACCAACAATGTAAACGCTACCGCCAAAGTTCTACAGCTATCGAAGGAAGCTGGCGTTAAGCGTGTTATATATTCAATGACTTCCTCTGTCTATGGCTCACACCTGCCTCCGCACACCGAGGATATGCCTCCACAACCTCTTAGCCCATATGCAGTCTCAAAGCTCGCGGGCGAGCAGCTTTGTAAAGTTTACTCAGAACTTTATGGACTAGAGACAGCCAGTCTTCGCTACTTCAATGTTTATGGCCCCAGGGAGTCTGACTTCGGTCAATACACAACCGTTGTTAAGAAGTTTCTCCAGCAAAGAGCAGCAGACGAGTTTCTAACAATTGTTGGCGATGGAGAGCAGCGTCGAGACTTCACTCACGTTTACGACATCGTCGAGGCAAACATTGCAGCCATGAACTACCAAGGTGAACTCAAAGGCGAGATTTTTAACATTGGTGCAGGACACAACTACTCAGTAAATGAAGTAGCTCAGATGATATCAAGTAAGTATCAACATATCCCAGCTCGCAAGGGCGAGGCAAGAGAGACTTTAGCTGACAACTCTAAGGCAAGAGACATTCTAGGCTGGACCCCTAAGCTAAAGCTAGAAGACTACATAATCGAGTCACTATCCTAAACTTGCGGTAAAATTACCTCTATGAGAGGACTCTCCCGCCTATTCCTCTACTTGGTCTACTTCTTCCAAGCAGAGACGAAAGCACTCAGACAAGAAGCATATGTTTCCGCGTCTCGCTATTACAAGAAGCGTCCAGTCCGATCTGCTAGCAACCCCTACCCTAGAGTCTCCGAGTACAACTACAGACGAGAAGAATTTAGGGCACACCAACGGGCGTTTATCAATTCAAGGTGTCATCAAGCTGCCATTGAAAAACTCGCTCTTAGGTACTCGCGGTAAAATTAAAGTATAGATTTCTCCCCCTAAACAAAGAATTGGAAGGAAAGACAGATGTCTTGGGTAATGCCATTTCCAGAAAAAACAATCACAGGCGAATACGGCACACTCTCAGCCTACCGCCGCAAAATGAAGATGCAACCCCACTCGGGTACCGACTGGTCGCCACCTGGATCAAACAAGGGTAAGACACTAATTCCTGCAATTGCAGATGGAACTATCAAGCTTGTACAGTGGTCCAACGTTCTAGGCTGGGTTGTTGTTCAGTCCGCAGCTGACAAGGCTGGAAAGATTTGGTTCATTGGTTACTGCCACCTCTCCTGCAAGAAGTGTGGAGTTAACTGTAAGGGCGGTCACGATGCTTCAGCCGCCTTGAGCGTTAAAGTTGGCGACAAGGTTCAGGCTGGTGATGTAACTCACGGAATGACGATGGGTAACACAGGCAACGCTTCGAGCGGCGTTCATTTGCATGCAACTCTTGGCAAGGCAGTCAAGGACGTCTTTGGTCCAACTACTGCCAAGTCCGATCTCAAGAAGGCAATCATTGCCAATGGTGGAGCAGTTGCAGCCAAGGTCGACAAGAAGACTGCTAAGGCCATCATTAAGGGCGAAGCTCCAAAGGCAGCTCCAAAGCCAGAGGCTAAGGAAGAAGTTAAGCCAGTAGAAGTTAAGCCACTAGTTGCAGATAGTGCCAAGGAACTAACCGTTGAAGACTGGAAGAAGTTCCAGACTATTCTCCAGCGCGACCACGGCTACGCAGGCGCAATTGATGGAGACCCAGGCAAGAGAACTTGGGCAGCTATCCAGCGTTCAGTTGCATCCTTTGGATACTCTGGTTCTGTTGATGGCGTTCCAGGTCCTAACACCTATAAGGGCGTTCAGCGTAGGCTAGTCGCTCGTGCAGACTATGAAGGTCGCATTGATGGCACCTGGGGACCGCAGACCATCGCGGCCCTAAGAACAGCCATTAATTCTAACAAGTACTAGTTCAAGCTATAATTATTTAATGGCTAAACGTTTCCTGAGTCCAGTTGGACTCCCCTCAGGAACAGCGAATCCTACAAGCGGGACCGCTGGTGATTTGTTTTATAGAACAGACCTTGGCCAGATAGTTGTTCACACTGGAACAGCATGGCTACCAGCTACTGGTGCAGGGGCTGACTCAGAAGAAGTCTTAGCTATTCTTAGTGAAATTGGAGTAGTTGGCGTAGGTTCTGGTAGTCCAACTACAACACTTTATGTTTCTCAAGTTGATGGTGGTGTCCCCGGAACAACCACATTCTCCTTTGACTATTCTGGAGGAGAGCCTGATTCGACACTTCCAGTCCCAACAAACTTTGACTTAGTTTCCTCTGGTGGCGACGTAGGTCCTACAGGTCCAACAGGACCAACTGGACCTTCTGGTGGACCCACAGGACCTACTGGCGCAACTGGCGCAACGGGAGCAACCGGGCCCACTGGCGCAACGGGACCTACTGGAGCTGCTGGAACCAATGGAACTAATGGAGCCATCGGGCCTACAGGACCTACGGGTGCAACAGGAGATGCTGGAGCTATTGGACCAACTGGACCTATTGGTAATACTGGAGCAATCGGACCAACAGGTGCTACTGGAGCTGACGGGGCAATCGGACCAACTGGACCAACAGGTGCTAATGGGGCAGTTGGAGCAACCGGACCGACCGGACCTACGGGAGCTACAGGAGATACAGGAGCTTCAGCATCAGACTTATCTGCTTGGACCGCATATACCCCGACAATCACAGCTGATCTTGGCGGCTTTTCTTTGGGCAACGGAGTATTGTCTGGTCGTTATAAGCAAATTGGAAAAACTGTATTTTTCCAACTAAAACTTGTGTACGGCTCAACAACCTCCCCCGGGTCAGGCCACTGGAACTTCAGTCTTCCGGTGCAGGCACAAAACTCAAACTTTACTTTTACTGCAACTATTCTTGACGAAGGCATTTCTTGGTATGGCGGTATTGGTAACGGAAACTACACCGGTTCTACAACAAGCTTTGCAGTAATCATCCCGGGAACAAGCGCATCTGTGACAACTTGGGCTGTTGTTGGCAATGGTGGACCGTTCAGCTGGGGAGCCACAGACAACATTACAGTTTCAGGAAGTTACGAAGCAGCATAACCTTAATCGTTATATAGAAAAACCCCCTGCTAATTACAGGGGGCTTTCTTTTTATTTAGATTAGTTAGTTACAGCAACTACCTGAGTTACAGTGTTGCTTCTTTCAAATACACCATTACCGTCTACGTAGGCATTGATAGTGCACGATCCAACCGATCTTAGTTGGATCTTAGAACCAACTACCTCCCATACAGTCGGAGTAGTTGACCAAATGTATGGAGTAGTTTCAAAGCCTAGAGTCACGGATTTGCTAGTGGCATTTAGGCTAGCAAACCAGCTAATGCCAATTGGTCCCCAAGTCCTGAGCGAATAAGACCGAGACAAAGTTAGCCTAGCGTTCTGAGCAAACTTAGTAGCAAGATTAATGTTCAAGCTAGTCGCAGACGGATTTACCACTGGATACTTGCTAGGGTCAGCTACAAGAGATCCACAAGTTCCTAGCGAACTTTCACCTACGTTTGCATCAAAGATGCTCTCGAAACAGGTAGTAGAAGCGGAACCGCCAGAAATAACTCTAGGTAGAGTTACGTTGGTTGCTCCAGTGTTTGCGTAAGACCAGTAGTCAGCAGAGTTGCAACCATAAGCATTACATGAAGCAACGTTAATGATGTACATAAACCCACGCTCTACATATAGTGTTGCAGTGGTGTTGGTTACAGTAGTTTCAATCTTGGTAGCCGTAATAGGCGATCCCTTAGTGTCTGATTTCCAGTAAGCAACTTTGTATCCATACAGCGGAGCACCACCAGTATTTGCATTAGGAATCCACGCAACATCAATCTGAGTGTTGTTAGGCACACTAGATGTAACTATTGATGGTGCTAAAGGAATCGATGCTGCACTAACAGGATTTGATGTAATTGAAGTCGCTACAGTTGCTGCACCTTTCTTTGTTTCTACAGTAAATCTGTATTGATTGGTAAATCCAAGAGCACGAGTGGTAAAGGTGCACTCCCTAGCTACAGAGCTAGTAGCCACGCAAGTTTGACCGCCCGGCTGAGCAGTAACCACGTACCCAGTAATTCCAGTACGATCTGCTGGAATCTTCCAACCAACCTTGTAGCCAAGATCGACGCGATAATATGCGCTTACGTCAAGTACAGTTTGATTAGTGTTTGCATACGATGCGGATGCAGGGGCAAGCAGAACTACTGCCATTAGACCTACAAGTAGCTTTTTCATTTAGAGTCCTTATCTCTAGGTGTGAGATAAAGCTACACTATAAAAAAGCGTTTGTCAAATATTATCTAAAATCTTCGTCGTCTTCGTCACGACGGTCTCGGTTATCCATGTCTTCTAGCATCCGAGCTACGCTATCTACAATGTCATCGAATGATTCATTGACACGAACAATCTGACGGTCTCGCATAAAGACTTCGATCATTTCGGCTTTGTAGATTAGCTTTACAAGAATCTTCTGGTCCTTCTTGCTTAAGTTCTTAAACAGAGGATTAGAGAGCACCATCATCTCAATGTCGTAGATGTGACGTTGCTTTTGTAGCTTGCGCATCTGATTCTCAGTGGCTCGAATGCTGCTCATCTTCCTCAATCTTTTCTGCAACGTTGTAGCACGTTACGTCAACTCTTACTGAATATCCTAGACCATAAGGCTGCACATATACAACCTTAGGGTTAATTGAATTGTCTACATATTTGACTCTGCCATTAATGCAGGGCGCATCCCCCCAGAATTTAGGCGCTGCAAAGTGAACGTAGCTGTCCACTAATTCTGGTATTTCATCTTTAGAAAAGGGCGTACCCACGAGAATCTAAAGATATTTCTGGGTAATCTTAGTTGAAAGGTCTTGTACCCAAAGCTTAGTTGGTCCTTCTAAATCATCACCGTGATCTACAGCAGACTCTAATTCGTGAAGAACTTCGGCAATTCCTGCCTTAAATCCTTCATCCCATTTGCCTTGCTCTTCGGCTTCACGAGCGAACATTGGAGGGTGGTTAGTCATAAGCATTCCTTCATAAAACTTATGACCATTTTACCAGTCAAGATTATTTGCTATTTTTTGCCCAAGGCAGCGTGGTAACGATTGTCTTGTAAAAGTTCCACACAAAATACTGGTCTTCGCGGATGCTGTAGTTTATAATCTCTTTTTTGACTAGCCAGTCAAGGACCTCTTCACGGCCCTCTTGGCGTAGTTCTTCTTCAGATTTTCTTACTTCTCCGGCCACTTGCCATCCAATACCATCATTGCGATAGTGCTGTAGTTGGCAAGGTCCAAGAAAGAGTCACGAAGACTTTCATTCTCTGGGGTTGCACCATTATCGATTAGGTGGTTAATCCTAGAAAGCTTGTCATGCATACGCACGCGAAGTCCGTTTAGTGGTCCACCAGGCGACTGCGAGATGTTCTTTGGGCCGTAGTCAGATTGCTTCTTAACTAGCACCTGAAATGTTTCAGCGTAAAAAGGCTTAGCTGCTTCTTTGAATTCTTCAATGTCCACTATTTATTGGCCTTATCTCTTCCAAGGATTTCCATTACCAAGTCTTTAGGGTTCTTCTTATCTTCATTAGGAAGAGCACCATACTTGTGTAAAAGTCTTAGCAATATCGTAGCGTATAAAAGTTCATCAAGGAAGGCGATACCAGGAATCCAATCAAAAGGATCTGGCAAAAGAATAAGTGCTATTAAAACTAAAGTTGCAGTTTTGACCCATATTGGAGAGCGGCCATATTGCGCAACATACGGCTCAGCTATTCGCTTCGCCCTCTTCGTT
>CAYYWL010000054.1:3329-6129 GCA_964475135.1 uncultured Owenweeksia sp. | reverse complement strand
CGCTGAGTTCGACGCGGTAGGGGTCGTTGAATTCGGGGTCGTTGGGGTCGGCGGGTCCGGTCCAAAGTCCGTTCCACACTTCGGAATCGGCGAGTTGCCCCACGTTTAGTTGCTTGGTAGTGACAGCGAGGTCGTGCGCCATACCGAGGTCGTTGAGGGCGTTGCGGATGCGGCCTGAAACGCTGGCGTCTGACTGGCCGATGGCGATTTTGAGGTTGCGAAGCCCGAGGTCTTGGCCGAGCAGGTCGAGTTCGCCACCTTGAACTTCGAGGGCCACGGAGTTATCCTGGGGCCTCCAGCGGCCGGGACTGAGGGCGAGGGTTCCGGACCACATTCCGCCCCAAACACCTTGGTTTCCAAGCTCGTCGAGACTTGCGTAGTGCTGGGTGAAGCCGAGGGTTCCGCGCGCGGAGCCGCTGGCTTCGTCCCACGTGGTGATGTCGATCCAGCGCAGGAATTCGGCGATGCCCACCGTCACATTGCCCGCAAACTCGAGGTCGGGGGCGTCGAGGTTTGCGAGGGTGAGGCGTCCTGCTACTTGGCTTTCAGTGCTTTGGGCGGACTTGATGTCGATGCGCAGTTCGGTGCTGGCGGCGCGCGCTTGGGCTCCGTTGTCGGCGTGGATTTGGGCAGAGATTCCGCTAAAGTCAAAAGCGCCCGAGGTGAGGCCGCCGTTGGTCCAGGTAGCGTCTGCGACCAGACGGCTTCCTTGAGTGGTGGTGATGGCATTGGCCGTCAGGTTGACTGAGCCGGAAAGCTGCAGGGTTTCAGGGTCCGGAAGTAGGGCCGCCGGGATGAGGGCCACCACCTTGGCGACGTCGAGATCGTCCGCCGAGAGGTTCCATTGGCCTTGGCCGTTGCGCAGTTCGCCGCTCAGGTCGAGGGGCCAGCCGGCGACGTTGAGGGCTCCGCGCGGAACCGCAAATACCCCGTCGCTTCCGTTCATTTCTGCTTCGCCCTCGATGCGGATCGGGCGGGCGGCGAGGTTCGGCACCCAAAGTTCCCAGTCCAGTTCGGCTGCGAAGGCATCGGCGTCGAGCGTGCCCCGTGCCCGGACGCGTTCTGCGATCAGGGTCTGGGACCACGGAGGGTTTCCGTAGCCGCTCAGGGTGATTTTGGTGTTCAAGACGGTGACGCCGTCGAGTTGGACCGCGGCGTTTGAGGTTTCGCTCGAGTCCTCCTTAAAGATGCCGTAGTTGTTGGTTCCGTCTTCGTTCCAGCGCAGTTTGAGGCGGCCGTCTCGAAGGGTGATGCGCTGCAAAATATAGGTTCCGCGAATGGCCTTAAACAGGTCAAACTGAGCGTAGACTGACTCGGCGTACGCGAGGCTGTCGGTCGGAATCTGAGGGTCCGGAACCAGCACGCGGTCGAAGCGCAGCGAGACGTCGGGGAACTGGCCCCAGAGGTCCACCTCAAGCCCCCCGATCTGCACCGGGCTGTTGAGGCGCTCGTTGACGGCGCCCAGCATTTGGGCTTTGAGCTCGTCCTGGTGGGTGTACACGTAGCCCGCCAATCCGCCTAGGGCCGCCGTCAGGACGGCCAAAACCCATAGGAGGATGCGGAAGGCTCGGTGCATTTACTGCAGGATTTTGAGGAAGGCGATTTCTTTCTCGTTCAGCAGTCGGTACTGGCCGCGCGAGAGGTTCTTCTTGGTGAGTCCTGCAAATACCGTGCGGTCCAGTTTGACGACCTCGTACCCGAGGGCTCCGAACATGCGGCGCACAATGCGGTTGCGGCCCACGTGGATTTCGACGCCCACTTCAAACGGATTCTCGGGATCGGGCATTTCGAGCTTGTCGACTGCTACGGGGCCGTCCTCGAGGTTGATTCCGCGCTTGAGTTTGTCGGCGTCGGCCGGACTAAACGGTTTGTCGAGCGTCACGTGGTAGATTTTGTGCGCTCCGTGGCTCGGATGCGTCAGCTTTTTGGCCATCGCTCCGTCGTTGGTGAGCAGCAGGACGCCCGTGGTTCCGCGGTCAAGGCGACCCACAGGGTAAATGCGCTCGCGGCAGGCGTTGCGCACCAAGTCCATCACCGTTTTACGGGCGCGCTCGTCGTCCACCGTGGTGATAAAGCCCTTGGGCTTGTTCAGCAGGACGTAGACTTTGCGCTCGCTCTTCAGTCGCTCGCCGGCGTAGCGGACGTCGTCGCCCGGGCCCACTTTGTAGCCCATTTCAGTGACCACTTGGCCGTTGATGGTGACCAGTCCTTGGGCAATCAGGTCGTCGGCCTCTCGGCGTGAGCAAATGCCTGCGTGGGCCAGGTAGCGGTTGAGGCGCATCGTGTCGCTGTCGGGCGCATACTCCTCTGCCGTCTTGAATTTCGGACGCCCTGTGGGCTGCTTGCGGAACCCTGTATTCGCGAATCCCGATTTGCGCTCGCGGCCGTCGGTTCCGTACTTGGGGTGGATTCGGCCTTCGCCGCTAAAGTGCTTGGGACCAAGGCCTTCCATGTTCCATGGTTCGTAGGGCTGTTGGCCGGGTTGGCCAGGCTGGCTCGTTGGCTCGTTGGTTCGTGGGCCCATTGGACGGCTCGGACGTGCGCCGCGGCTGTCGTTGGCTCGGAATTCCTTTTTCGGACCAAAGGTTTTGAAGGCGCCTCCCGGTGTGCTGGGGCGCGCAGGACGGTCTCCGTGCGGACGGTCTCCGCGTGGCGGACGATCTCCGTAGGGGCGGTCAGCGCGTGGCGGACGGTCTCCGTAGGGGCGGTCAGCTCGGGGCGGACGGTCTCCGTAGGGGCGGTCTCCGCGTGGCGGACGATCTCCGTAGGGGCGGTCAGCGCGTGGCGGACGGTCTCCGAA
>CAYYWL010000054.1:0-3229 GCA_964475135.1 uncultured Owenweeksia sp. | reverse complement strand
TGCGGTCGGTTCCAGGGAGCGAAGTCGGTGAGGCGCGACTGGAACTTGACTTCGGCGGCGACGAAGGTTCCGCCATCAGGTGCCGCGAGAATGAGGTCCACCTCATAGTGATGGTGGCGCCAGTTGCGCGCCAAGAGCGTGTAACCCAAGGCGGTGTAGTGGGTGAGGGCGGCGTCTTCGGCTTCGAGGCCGCGGGATCGCCGGGCAGAGGGGGCCAAGGCCCGAACCAGCGGATTGGCGGGTACGGCGGCGCTAGTGTAAAAGGGGTCTGAGTGTGGCATGCCCCGAAGTTGCGTCGAGAG
Organism: uncultured Owenweeksia sp.; assembly: GCA_964475135.1. Taxonomy (GTDB): domain Bacteria; phylum Bacteroidota; class Bacteroidia; order Flavobacteriales; family Schleiferiaceae; genus TMED14. Next base: position 2,927 of record CAYYWL010000054.1, on the reverse strand, counting down.
CGTGCGGCAAGCCGTGTATAAACGTAAGATTACGGTTCTCGTGGCCAAAACCGAAGTACTCGACGACGGGAATTTCGGCCGGAACCGCCTCGCGAAGGATTTGGGACCAGGTCCGTCCGAAGGGGCGTTCGTGGTCTTTGAGGTCGCTGAAGTCTCCGGCCACCACGGCGAGGACGCCGTCAAAAACCCCTGCTCGGCGCAGGCCCTGCATCATGCGGTCGAGGTGGTAGTGGTATTCGTCGAGGTCTTCAAGGGCGAGGATGCAGCCGCGCAGGTCGGGGAAGCTCCGCGAACCCAGTAGGCTGTAGAGGACCGAAAGGTTTCCGCCAACAAGGGGTCCGCGCACCGCGAAGTCACTGAAGTCGCTTCGGCCGCTGAGCGTCCAAGGGGATCCGTTCCACGCGTCGGCAAGCGCTTGAAACGAGTCGGGTGAAGCGTTTCGCGCAAGCTGAATGGCCATTGGGCCGTGCATCGAGGCGACGCCCCGCACGTAGGTTTCGCCGAGCAGTACCGTGAAGTCGCTGAAGCCCACGAGCCACTTGGGATCGCGGTCAAGCAGGGTCCAGTCGATGCGGTCGACGGCGCGTACGGCTCCGTAGCCGCCGCGAACGCCCCAGAGCGCGCGTACCGACGGCTGCGCCAAAGCCCAGTTGATTTGGGCGGCACGGGCGTCGTCGGTTCCGCCCAATTGGCCGTCGGAATCGCCCAGGCCGGGAGCCAAAACGAGTTCCCAACCGTGTGCGTTTGCAAACGTTTGGGCGGAGGCAATTTGCTCGGGTTCCGCAAAGCGACTCGGACTGATTAGGGCGATCTGATCGCCGGGCTTGAGGAAGGCAGGAATGCGCAGCATAGCGGCCCCCAAGGTAGTTTACCTTTGCAGATATGGCGTCAGAATTCAAGCGCACTTTGGTCACGGCCGCACTGCCGTACGCGAACGGTCCCATCCACTTGGGCCACCTGGCGGGATGCTACCTGCCCTCAGATATTTATGTCCGTTTTAAACGCTTAAAAGGCGAAGAGGTCGCCTTTGTCTGCGGGTCCGACGAGCACGGAATGGCCATCACCATGAAGGCGCGCAAAGAGGGGGTGACTCCGCGCGAAATCGTCGACCGCTACCACGTCATGATGCGCGACGCACTTGCGGACTTCGGAATCGCCTTTGACCACTACTCGCGCACCAGCAGCGACCGCCACAAGCAGGTGGCCTCTGATTTTTTCAAAACGCTGTACGAAAAGGGCGTTTTTGAGGCGCGCCAGACCGACCAGTACTTTGACCCCGAGGCCCAGCAGTTTTTGGCCGACCGCTACATTGTCGGAACCTGTCCGCGCTGCAGCCATGATTCCGCCTACGGCGACCAGTGCGAGAAGTGCGGAGCAACTCTGAATCCGACCGACCTCATCAACCCGCGGTCGACGCTGAGCGGTGCGACGCCCGTGCTCAAACCGACTACGAACTGGTTTTTGCCGCTCGACAAGCTGTCGGACGACCTGCGCCGCTACATTACCTCGCACCCCGAGTGGAAGCCCAATGTCTACGGCCAAACCCTGAGCTGGCTCGACGCGGGCGATGGCCTGCAGCCGCGCTCGATGACGCGCGATTTGGATTGGGGCGTTCCTGTTCCGGTCGAGGGCGCCGACGGCAAGGTGCTCTACGTGTGGTTTGACGCGCCCCTGGGCTACATCACCGCCACCCAAGAGCTCAAGGGCGACGGCTGGGAGACCTGGTGGAAGGACCCCTCGACCCGCCTCGTTCACTTCATTGGCAAGGACAACATTGTATTTCACTGCGTGATTTTTCCGGCCATTTTGATGCAGCACGGCGGGTACATTTTGCCCGACCAGGTTCCGGCCAACGAATTTTTGAACCTCGAGGGCCAAAAGCTGTCGACCTCGCGCAACTGGGCCGTTTGGCTGCATGAATACTTGGCGGACTTCCCCGGCCAGCAGGACGTTTTGCGCTACGTGCTCACCGCCACGATGCCTGAGACCAAAGACAACGACTTTACCTGGGCCGACTTTCAGCAGCGCAACAATTCTGAGCTGGTCGCCGTGCTGGGCAACCTCGTCAACCGCGTGATGGTGCTCAACCATAAATTCTGTGGCGGAACCGTGCCTGCGGCCGGTACCCTTCCCCAGGACCGCGAGGCGCTGGGCGCGGTGGCAGTCCAATCTGCCTTGGTGGCTGAAGCACTTGAAGCGTTTAAGTTCCGCGAGGCCCTCGGCCATGCGATGGACCTGGCCCGTGTGGGCAACAAGTACCTCGCCGACGAGGCGCCTTGGCAGGTGGTTAAAACGGACCCCGAGCGCGCCGCAGCCATCTTGGGCGTCGCGACGCAGCTCGTGGCGGCCCTGGCGACCGCGTTTGAAGCATTTATGCCATTTACCGCAGACCGCATCCGCACGATGCTCGGTGGGGCTCCCGTGCTGACTTGGGCCGATCTAGCTAGCGAAGGGCCGTGGATTCCGGTGGGATTCGCCCTCGGCGAGTCCAGCCTTTTGTTTCAAAAAATCGAAGACGAGCAGGTCGAGGCGCAGCGCGCCAAGCTCCAGGCTGCGTCTGCCGCAAATGCTCCCGAAGTGACCGAATCTGAAGCCCCCGCACTGGCGCCTTTAGCGCCCGAAATCACCTACGACCAGTTCGCGCCGCTCGACCTTCGCGTCGCACAAGTGCTTGAGGCCGAGCGCGTGCCCAAGGCTGACCGCCTCCTCAGACTCACGCTCGATACGGGCCTCGACCGCCGCACGGTGCTGAGCGGAATCGCCGAGCACTTCAGCCCCGAAGAGGTCGTGGGACGCCGCGTGATCTTGTTGGCCAACCTCGCTCCACGGGCGATGCGTGGAATCGAGTCGCAGGGCATGATCCTGATGGCCGACAACCCCGAAACGGGCAAACTGGCTTTTGTGCAGCCCGACGGCGACCTGCCGGT
>CAYYWL010000053.1:5245-6330 GCA_964475135.1 uncultured Owenweeksia sp. | reverse complement strand
GCCGCCGCGCGGGGCTTGATGGAATCCATCCAGGCGACGAAGGCCCGCTCGCGCTCCGCGCTCGCTTGCCCATTCGGCGCGCCCAAGTGCAAATCGCTCGCGAAAAAGACCGACTTGCCCTCAGGGAGCACAAATTCCGCATCAACCTTCGCGACCATACCACAAACCTAGGGCAAAATCCCGTGCGCAATGGCCTGACACTCGGTCGCCGGGAACCACAAATCCCAAAAACACGATCCCTTCAACCCTTTGCGTACCTTTAAATGTAGAAACCCATTTCTCATGCTTGAAACGTTAAGCTCCTACCACCCCGTACTGCTCGCGTTCTTGGCGACCACCTTCACGTGGCTCGTGACCGCCTCGGGCGCCGCCCTCGTCTTTCTGTTTAAGGAACTTCCGCGCAAAGTCCTCGACGGAATGCTTGGATTCACCGGCGGAGTCATGATCGCCGCCAGCTACTGGAGCCTCCTCGCTCCGTCCATCGAAATGTCTGAGGCCCAGGGCTACATCCCCTGGATTCCACCGGTCCTCGGCTTCCTCACGGGTGCGCTGTTCTTGTTTGGGCTTGACAAACTGGTTCCGCACTTGCACATCAACTTTGGCCCGTCCGAAATCGAGGGCGTCAAAACCGACTGGAAGTCGACGACGCTCCTGGTGCTCGCCATCACGCTGCACAACATTCCCGAGGGGCTGGCGGTGGGTGTCGCATTCGGAGCCTACGCGGCCGGAATCGACGGCGCTTCCCTCGGAGCCGCCGTGGCCCTCGCCATCGGAATCGGCCTCCAAAACTTTCCTGAAGGGGTCGCGGTCGCCTTCCCGCTGCGCCGCCAGGGCGTTTCGCGCTTCCGCAGCTTTTGGTTCGGACAGCTCTCTGCCATCGTCGAGCCCGTCGCAGGCGTTGTCGGAGCCGTCGCCGTCATGTACATGCAGCCCGTGCTTCCGTTTGCCCTAGCCTTTGCGGCCGGAGCCATGATCTACGTCGTTGTCGAAGAGGTAATTCCCGAAACCCAGCGCGACAAGTACACCGACATCGCCACCCTCGGATTCATTGCCGGATTCGCGGTGATGATGTCGCTGGACGTGGC
>CAYYWL010000053.1:0-5145 GCA_964475135.1 uncultured Owenweeksia sp. | reverse complement strand
TCGCCACCCTCGGATTCATTGCCGGATTCGCGGTGATGATGTCGCTGGACGTGGCGTTGGGCTAGCGCCCAGCAACTAGTTACTAGCTACTCGTTGCGCGCAGCTCCGCTGCGCTACAGCCCCAAAGCCTTAAACAAATCGTTTCCGTTCGCCAGCACAAACAGGGCCAGGAGCAGGAAGAAACCGATCATTTGGGCGACCTCCATCACGCGGGTGCTCGGAGCGCGGCCCGTGACCCACTCGATGAGGGCAAACACGGCGTGGCCTCCGTCCAAAGCCGGAATCGGAAGCACATTCAAGAACGCAAGGGCAAGGCTTAAAAAGGCGGTAAAGCCCCAAAAATGCTCCCAATCCCAGGTGCTCGGGTACTGCTTTAAGATGGTTAGAAAGCCACCGGCCTCTTTGTAGGCTCCGGTCTCGGGCTGAAACATCAACTTGATTTGGCGCGCGTACGACGAGAGAGTTGATACGGCGCGGTTCCATCCGTACGGAATCGCCGAAAGGCCACTGTGGGTCTCGGTCTTCACGGGGAAGAATTCGGCCAAGTTGTCTTGGTAGTAGACTCCAATTTTGCCTTCTTCGCTCACGGTCACGGGCAAGTCGACGCGATCGCCGGCGCGATCCACCGTGATGGTCACTGCTTGGCCTGCCAGGTCTGGGATCCGCTCGAGGTACTCGTCAAAGTAGGTGAGCGACTCACCGTTTAGTGCCACGAGGGCGTCGCCCTTAGCCATTCCGGCCTTTTCGGCGGGGCTGCCGGTCGCAAACTCTTTCACGACGTAGGGTACGCGCGGAAACATCCACGGCGTCTTTTCTTCAATCGCCTTGGCCACAAACGCTTGGGTAATGGGCAAATCCACGCGCTCGCCATCGCGGAGCACAGTAAGGCTAGACCCCGAACCGAGCAGCATTTCGACGCTGACTTCGTCAAAGCGCGCGATTTCGCGTCCGCCCACTGCGACCGGAACGTCGCCCGACTTCATGCCCATTGACTGCGCAACGGGGGTAGCCCACACGCCGCCCTTGAGGTCGGCCGTATCCACGTACTTCTCGCCATAGTAGGCGCCCATTCCGGCATAAATGGCGACCGCAACGATGAAGTTCACGGTGACACCGCCCAAAATGATAATGAGGCGCTGCCAGGGCTTTTTGCTGCGGTATTCGTAGGGCTTGGGCTCTTCGGCCAAGCCTTCGGTGTCCATAGACTCGTCGACCATGCCGGCAATCTTGACGTATCCGCCGAGGGGCAGCCAGCCGATTCCGACTTCGGTTCCGCGAATGTTGGTTTTAAACAGCGAAAACCACGGGTTGAAAAAGAGGTAAAACTTCTCGACGCGGGTGCGAAAGGCGACAGCCGGAATAAAGTGGCCCAGCTCGTGGAGCACCACCAGCAGCGAGAGTCCAAGAATGAACTGCGAAATTTGAATCAACATAGCGGCGGCAAAGGTACAACCATCGTGCCTGCCGTACTTTTAGGGCATGCGTACGCACCACGTCGGACCCCAGCAGTTTAGCTTCCCCCACGGCCTCGAGGGCTGGACCATTCAGCACATTGAGGGCCGCGAGTTTCGCATTCAGCGCGGAACCGTTACCAAAACCGCCTTTCTCGTTTCGTACGAGCCGGCCACCAAGCGATCTGCATGGTGGATCGACGGAGACGTGCACGAGGTTCGCTCACTTCGCCCCATCGACGCCCTGCTCGACGAGCTCGGAATGGCCGCCACGACCGCCAAAGGCCTTGACGTACTCGTGGCTCCGATGCCCGGCCTGGTGCTGCGGGTGGATGCCACCGAAGGTTCCGAGGTCGAACAAGGCCAGACCCTGCTCGTGCTCGAAGCCATGAAGATGGAAAACAACCTCAAGAGCCCCGCCACCGGCCAAGTCGCCGAGGTGTTCGTCACAGCGGGTCAGGCGGTTGAGAAGGGCGCCCCCCTGCTGCGCTTCGTGTAAAAAAAGTAAAATCCGGTTATACCCGGATGCCCTAGCCTGGACCCGTTCGGTTATAACCGGATTTCAAAAAATTTCTCGAGCAAAAAAAACGGCTCCCCGAGGGGAGCCGCTTCATTTCTAGGAGTTTGACCTTAGAAGGCGTACTTGAGTGACGCGTTCCAAGTGCGGCCAAAACCAAACCATACAGCGTTCGTCGCGTCGATGCCGTTCCACGTAGCCGATGTCTCGGTCGCGTGAATATTGGTCATTGACTCGGCAATGTAAGTGGCATCCAACAGGTTGTTGATGTTCACGCGGAAGCTCCAGCTGTCGCCAAGGCGGGCAGTGGCTCCGAGGTCAACCAGCATGTACGAAGGAAGCTTCAACGCACCTAAGTTGTCGTCTGACTTGAACGTGTTGTCGAGGATGTTGTAGTCTGCGTACAAGTTGTCGAAGTAGCGAAGTCCGAGGTCGAAGTTCAGCTTGCCCACACGGTAGTCGGCATTGAGCGCTGAAGTGAACTGGGCTGCGTTACCAACCTTCACACCTTCCATGTAGAGGGTTCCTTCTCCGATCGAGTTGTTGTTGGCGTCGAAGAGCTCTGATTTGAAGTCCTTCGTGTAGCGCCAGTCGCCCATTGAAAGCATACCCTGAAGCTTGAGCTTGCGCGAAGCGCGGTAGGTTCCTTCAACTTCGATACCGTTGTGCTGGACGTCGATGTTGCGGAACTGAGCCGTGCCTTGGTCGCCCTGAGCGTTCAGCAATGAAGCGGTTACGAAGCGGTTGCCCCACGTGGTAGCGTAGGCATTCACGTTCAAGGTCAACTTGTTCTTGATGTAGCCGTAGCCCAACTCAACTGAGTTGATTTTTTCGTTCTGAAGGTCCGGATTGATCTCGTTGGCGAAGTTGGGGAACACCGCATCAAACTGGGGCTGGCGTGAAATCATGCCAGCGTTTACAAACACGTTCATGTGCTCGTTGATGTTGAAGTTGGCACCACCCTTTACGTAGCCACCGAGTTGGTTTTGTACCTCTGAAATAGGCATTGCAGGCTGGTCAAAGAAGTCTTCGCGCTGGAAGGCTTGGTTTGAAACCCCCACCTGAACGACAGCGGTCAACTTAGTCGTTGCGTACTCAGCCAAGCCGTTGAGGCCCTGCCATCCTACGATGCCGTTGTTGAAGTAGTCAATCTTCGGACCGTCGATACCTGTTGGGTTGAACGGAGTGGGGTTCACCGTGGTGTTCACGATAGTTCCGAGCGAGTTCTTGTTACCCGTTGAGTAGTAGCCGTCGAGGCCCATCAAGTCGGTAAGCACGCGGTAGTGGTAGCCCTTGTACGAACGAAGGTCTAAGCCGATCGACGTACGAAGCTTGCCAATCTTGCCTTCGAGGTTTGAAATCACGCCGTACCAGTCGTGCGAGTTCATTGAAGCGCGGCGAATCATGATGGCGCGGTTGACGTTGCTGTCGCGGAATCCGTTCGAACCGATCAACTGACCCTGGAAGGCAGAGATTCCACCCGTGTACGGGTTGGTGGTTGACTGGTTTTGCTCAACCGTCGCATCGTAGTCGATTTGACCGTCGGCGTTGCGGGTTCCGCGGCCGTTAACCAAGTAGTGCTGGGTGAGGTCCGTGTTGAAGGGGAAGTAGTCGATGGCCGCGTTGCGGAAGTTGCCGCCGCGTGAGCCGGTACCGCCTCCGCGTCCTGCTGAACCGTAGACTGAAGTGTTGAGCTTCCAGTTGCTGCTGATGTTCCAATCCCAGTTGAAGGTAGCCAACGGCTTGTTGTAGAAGTTGCGGCGGATGTTCCACTCTTCACCACCCAATTCGCCCGCGTCGGTGTTCCAGCGGCGGTCAATGGCTTCGTCGCTCAGGTCGCCTGCAGTCAAACCTACGGGGTCAGCACTGGCTGCGGTTCCGAAGTTCATGTAGTCGCGGATCGAAACGAACGAAGAGCGCTGGTGGTGCCACTGGCCTGCGCCGATGAACGAGAGGTTCAAGGCGTGCTTCGAGCCTTTTGGCGCGTAGCCAACGGCTCCGAAGTAGGTCCAGCCTTCACCTGCAGTTCCGTAGGCGTAGCCGTTACCCACCCAGCGAGAAAGAAGGAATGAAGAAGCCCATCCGCTCTTGCTTTTGCCGGTGTTGACAACCGCTGATGTCTTGAAGTAGCCGTTGTTACCAACCATTTGCGATACCGATCCACCATTCTTGAGCTCAGCGGCTTTGGTGAAGATTGATACGGTACCACCCACTGAAGGCACAGCAAGACGTGAAGCACCCAGACCGCGCTGGATCTGGATTCCGCTCGCTACGTCCGTAAGGCCTTGCCAGTTTGACCAGTATACCCAACCGTTCTCCATGTCGTTAACTGGCTGACCGTTGATCAGGAACGAGGTGTTGCGCTGGTCGAATCCGCGCAAATTCATGCGCGAGTCACCGTAACCACCACCTGAACGGGTTGCGTACACACCTGGAGTGCGGCTCATCACTTCGGGGAACTCGAGGTTTCCGATCTTCAGCGAAATTTCCGCTGGAGCAATCGTAGACACCGCTACCGGAGTCTCACGCGTTTTTGCAATGTCAATAACTCCAGAAGTTACAACCACCTCGTCGAGCTGGTCATACATTGAAGTATCGACGGCATTCTGAGCTTGCACGGCTGCTGTAGCAACCACCGCACTCACAAGGGTCATCAGTTTTTTCATCATGCGTTTTAATTATATAGATGATAAGACAAAGTTAATCGCCTCATCCATTTAAAACGTGTTAAACCTCCGTAACCAGTTTGTTTAATCAACTGGTTGTCAACGTTAAATTAACGTTAAATCCAGTCTTCGAGGTCGCGTCGGTCGCGCTTTGTGGGACGCCCAAGACCTTGATTTCGCTGAAGTTTTCGGGATAAGCTTAGGAGTTCCCGCTTTTCAACTTCTTCGGGAGAAGTCACCTCACGCATCAAGTTATGAACAAGTGCCGCGCCCACTCGCGTGCGCGGAAGTCCCAAGATTTCAAAGCTCCGCGTGTAGCCCGTAAAGCGCAACACCAGCACTTCGCCTGGCTTGACGTCGCGGCTGGCTTTGATCTCGGTTTCGCCAATACTAACATGCCCCGAACGCAGCGCCTCGGCAGCAGTTGCGCGGGTTTTGAAGAGCCGAACCGCCCACAGGTAGACGTCGGCCCGCACGGCTTAGCCTACTTGAATCAGCTGTGAAAAGTCGG
>CAYYWL010000052.1:0-6344 GCA_964475135.1 uncultured Owenweeksia sp. | reverse complement strand
GCCTTACGCGATGGATGTGGAAGCACAGCTACCAAAAGGACGTTCAGCGCCTTGAAGAATGGGTGGCCGAGCTCAACACAGAAGAATCGGAACAGGACTAATCCCGCTCGCCGGCCCAGCTCACCGCCCAAGCCGCCTGCTGCACACCTGGCTCTAGGGCCAGTACCAGCATCATCTTGACCACGGCGGCTTCCAGGGTCATGCCTCCGGATTCCCAGACACCCGCATCCTGAATCACTTTTCCTGACGCGTAGTTTGACGGTGCGGTCGAGGCAGCACGGCACTGCGACACGTGGGCCAATCGGACGCCTTGGGCGCCAGCCTCAGCCAGCACCGCGGCCAACCAGGGCCACGCGGGGGCATTGCCGCTGCCAAGTGTTTGCAGAATAACGCCTTGGGCTCCGCTACCCAGAAGCATGGCGCGCAGGGCGGCTTCGGTCATGCCGGGCGTAAGGGTTGCTACGGCCACGTTGGCGTTGAGCGACGTGCGTCGTCCTTCGCTGAGGTCTGGCTGCCACAAGCGCTTGCGGTGCAGCACGAGTTCGACTCCGCTCCGGCCCAATTCAGGGTAGTTGGGGCTGTGAAACGCGTCGAATTGGCGCGCGGAATGCTTGTAAACCCGGTTTCCGCGAAAGAGACGGTTCTCAAAAAACACCGTCACCTCGCGCACTTGCGAGCCACCTTGGGCGTCGCGCAGCATGGCGATTTCGAGGCTCGTGAGTAGGTTGTCGCGGCCGTCGCTGCGCAGCACGCCGAGCGGAACCTGGCTTCCCGTCAGCACCACCGGCTTGCCAAATGAGCCGCCCAGCATAAAGCTCAAGGCGCTGGCCGTGTAGGCCATAGTGTCGGTTCCGTGAAGCACCACAAAGCCGTCAAATTCGTCGCGGGCCGCCCACAAGGCGTCAGCCATGGAGCGCCAGTCGTCGGGGCCGACGTCCGACGAGTCCTTGGGCTGACCCAGGCTACGGCAGTCGACCTCGGCGGCGAGTCGGGCCAAATCGGGCACATTGGCGCGCAGAGCGTCGGCGTGGAACGGAACCAAGCTTCCGTCGCGCTGCGCCACCATGCCAATGGTTCCGCCCGTGTAGAGAATCAGCAGTTTCACAGTCCGAAGATATGCCGCGCGTTGCGGCTGGTGACTTCGGCGACTTCGCTCAACGGCACTTCAAGTTGCGCCGCCAAATGCTCGGCAACGCGACGAACGTAAGCCGACTCATTGCGCTTGCCGCGAAACGGAACCGGCGCCAGGTAGGGCGAATCCGTTTCAAGGACGACGCGCTCAAGGCCCGTGGCGCGCAGTACGTCGACCACGCCGGCCTTGGGGAAGGTGGCGACGCCTCCGATTCCGAGGTAAAGGCCCATTTCAATGAGTTCGGAGGCGATTTCGCGTGAGCCCGTAAAGCAGTGCAGCACCCCGCGCAGTCCGCGGCCCTTCCAGGCCCGCAGCACGTCCATGGTGGGGCCCCAGGCCTCGCGCACGTGCATGCTGAACGGCTTGTCCCAGCGCAGGCACCATTCGAGCTGCCGCTCGAGCGCGGCAACTTGCCGGTTCAAGGTGGTTTGGTCCCAGTAGAGGTCGAGTCCCAGTTCGCCGACGGCCACAAAAGCGTCGGGCGTCGCCGTCCATAGGGCTTCGTAGCGGTCCAACACTTCAGACCAATCCTCACCCACATGGCAGGGATGAAGTCCGAGCATCAGCCGCACCGAGTCAGGGTACTCCGCCTGAAGCGCTTGCATGCGCGGCCAGCTCTCGTCGTCGACATTGGGGATGAGCGCCATCGCCACACTCGCTTCGCGCATTCGCGCAAAAACTTCGGCGCGGTCGGCCTCGAGTTGGGGGTTGTCGAGGTGCGTGTGGGTATCGATGAACTGCATTCCGCAAAAATAGGCCGAAGGCCTAGAGTGCAGGTCTGGTTACAGCTTGTAGCTGTAGCCCAAGCTGAAGCTCATGCCTGGGACCAAACGGCTGAACACCTGGTCCTGAGCTTGAAAGCTTTTGTAGACCGACAGCACGTCGTCGCCAAGCAGGTTGCTGACGCGGAACTTGATGCTGCCGCGGTCATCCTTGCCCACCGTGCGGTTGAAGCTGGCGTTCAGGCTGTGAAAGGGCATCGTGTAGACGTCTGGAAAGAGTCCCAATCCCACAATTTGCAGGGTCGGACCTTTGACGTTGTAGAAGATTCCGAAACTATTCTGCTCGGCAGTGTACATCAGGCCACCGTTGAGGACGTAGGGCGACTGGCCGGCCATCTGGCGAGTGTTTACGATGGTTTCGCCCACGCGTTCAAAGGCCTTGCGGTCGTTGAATTCCTGGGTGGTCATCGTGATCTGCGACTGAATGAGCGTGATGTTTCCGTTGAACGACAGCGGGCGGAGCTTCGGGCTGATGAAGGCGAAGTTCTTGTTCCACTCGATCTCGGCGCCCAGCATGGTTCCGGTACCTACGTTGCGGGGCTGGAATTCGGTCGAGGTCTGCTGCTCGGCAATGCGCACGAGTTCAATCGGATTTTGGAACTGTTTGTAGAATCCGCTCACCGAGAACACTTGGCCGTCTTTAAAGAAGCGTTCCCAGCGCAGGTCGGCGTTGGTAATGCGGGTTTCGACGAGGTTGCCGTCCCAAGAGGAGTACGGGAAAAAGCTTCCGTTAAAGATGCGGTTCGTGAGCGGATCCAGGATCTGCGCAAACGACAGCTCCTTAAACGACGGTCGCGCAATCGTGCGAGTGGCCACCAAACGCAGGTTGGTGTTTTCGTTCACCGAGTAGATGAGGTTGGCTGACGGGAAAAGGTCCAGCGAATTAAGCACCACGTCGTTGTCGAGGTTGCGGCCGTTGATCACGTCACCTGAGGCGTAGGCTTGGTCGCGGCCCGTGTGGCGCTGGATGAAGTGCTCGGCACGCAGGCCAAGTACTGCCTTGAGGCGTACGCTAAATGCGAGTTCGGTCGACACGTAGGCGGAAGCTGTGTTCGAGTTCGACTGGTACTTGTTGGGGTTGGGCGTGCGGTTACCGGACTGGTAGTAAATGGTTCCGCCCTGGCCGTTGCCGTATATGTTGCGCGGATCAAGAACCACGTTCGGGTCGTAAGGGGCCTGCCAACGGGGCTGCAGTCCAAAGAACTGCATGTCGTAAAAAAGGATTTCGTAGTCGCGGAACTTGAAGGTGTTGCTGGCGCCGTACTGCAGCTTTCCAGGTGCGCGGTTGAACAGGAACTTTTTGGTGTAGTCGACACGCAACGGAATGTTCACCTCGGCGAGCGAGCGCCAAATGCGCGAAGGGTTACCACCGGCACCGGCGGCAAAATTCGTCGTAACCGGATCAAACGTATATGCCGTCCGACGAATATCAGGGTCGTACGAAAGCGACAAAGTCGGAGCAAAGCGCCAGTCAAGCTCCTCGTTGGCATCGTTCCACACGCGGGTACCGTTCACCAAAAGGTTGGTGAGCGAGCGCTGGTTGTACTCGAGGTTGTTCGAGCGGGCGATGTAGCCAGATTGGCCCACCGCGGCTCCGTCGTTAAGGACTAAAAATTGGCCCGCACGCTTCTCGCCGTTCTGCAGGTGCATGAGCGTCATGCGGAACTTGCGCGTACTCGTCTTTTTGGCAAAGCCTCCGAGGAGTCCGACCAGCACGTTGTGCTCGCCCAACGCGCCCTCTTGGGTCGTGGCGTAGCGAAGTTCGGTAAGCGATGGATCGGCGAAGCGCTGGTATTCGCCATAGAACACATCGCGGTAGTTGTTGAACGACGACTTGTAGGTGGCCGAGAAAATGTAGCCAAGCTTCGGAACCTCGCCGTGCTTGTTGGCCGTTTTGGCGTCCCACTGGTTGCCCATAGAAAGGCCGAGGCTGAAGTCCATCGGTACAAACGCTTCATTCGCGCCAAGCGTTTTGTTGAACGAATTCACAAAGTTGTTGGTGGCCTGCGACCCGAGGCCTGAAATCGGAGTCGGAATCACTGTAGCATCCGCTCCAGCTGGCAGGCGACGGGTTCCGCCATCAAAGCCCAAAAAGTCGGTTGCACTGCCCTTGTAGGTAAGGTAGTCGCTGCGAAAGTGCATGCTCGGCGTGTAGCCGCCCGACACGTTGACGTTGAAAATTTTGCGCTCCGGAAAGGCCTTGGTTTCGACGTTCAAAAGGCCGCCGGTGAAGTCTGCGGGCATATCCGCGGTAAACGCTTTACTCACCACGATGTTGCTGATCAGATCGGTGGGAAAGATGTCCATCTGGATCGTGTTGCGGTCGGGGTCCAGTCCCGGAATGTCCATGCCGTTAAGCGTGGTCTTTGAGTAGCGGTCTCCGAGGCCGCGCACAAAAATGTACTTGCCACCTTCAATCGAGACACCCGTAACGCGCTTAGCCGCCTCAACAGCTGTTGCGTCGCCCGTAAGGCCGATTTTGGCGGCCGAGATTCCGTCCATGATGACGGTTGATTTTTTCTTGAGGGTCAGAAGCGAAGCTTCGCTGTTGCGGGTAGCCTCAGCCGTGATTACAACTTCCTCAAGCTTGACGTCGTCCTCGCTCTCGAGTACGATGGTCCCGAGCACGGTCACGTCCCCGGGCTTGACCACCACACCGGCGATCTTTTTGGTCTTGAACGTAAAGTAGGCCACGCTGACCGTGTAGGTCCCGGGAGCCGCCTTTAGGCTGAAGTTGCCGTCAAGGTCAGTCATTCCTGCAACCGTCGTACCCTCAATCTTTACCGCGGCACCGATGATGCTCTCTCCCGTGCTGCCGTCGACGACGGAACCGCGGATGTAGGTTGCCTGGGCCGAAGCCGCAAGCGTGAAACCAAGAGCCAAAACAAAGGATAAGAAGGATTTCATGAGGATAGATATAGTTGCAGGTAGGTAAAAGAAAGTGCCCACGGAACAGTTTCCGCGGGCACCTCTTTTGGTTGGGTTTAAATCTGTTTCAAGAATTACTTGATTACGTTGGCAGCGTTCGCCCACGTCCAGCCGAATACGCTGATGTTGGCTTTGCCGGTAGTGCCTGCCGTCACGCCAGCTGGTACCGCTCCGTTCACGTGGTTGGCAAGTGAGTCCGCAGGAACGTTGATGACGATTCCGGTGTAGGTTACGCCTGGAGCAGTAACACGGTTGATCTTTTGACCCGCAACTACGTCGGTAAAGTATACATCGACCATGTCAACGATTGAGTTGGCATCGGTATTGATCAAGTCTTGAGAAGCTACGTCGTCGTTTGAAGCCACTACGTTACCGTTCTTGAAGATGTGACCTGCACTGTAGGCACCTTCTGGACCGTCAAGCTCAAATACGTGACCTGCGGCAGTGATTACGGCGAAGTTGTCGCATGTTCCAGCCCAAGATTGGTCGGTATCAAGACCGTCGTCGCCGGCGTTCCAAACTACAACGTTCTTAGCGTTCACCGTTCCACCGAACCACTCAACACCGTCGTCTTGGTTGGCTACGATTTCGATGTTCTCAACTACAGTTCCGCTTCCTACGCCACCAAAGGTGATACCGTTGATTTCGTTACCGCTACCGATGTTGGTTCCGCCGTGGCGAACAGATACGTACTTGATTACACCGCTGTTGTCGGCGTCGTTATTGCCACCGTACAGGCCGTTGGCGTCTGAGGTAGGAATTCCTTCGATCTGAACCTCAAGAAGCTCCCCAGCAGTTCCTGGCTTTGGAGAAATTTTAGCGTTACCTAAAACGATCAAGCCACCCCAAAGACCATTTACGGTTGGGTCAAGGTTTGGTGAAGCAAAGTTTCCAGCAGCAACCATTTCAGGAGTGATCTCGTCAGCAACTGAAGTGAAGATGATGGGCAAGCTAGCTGTTCCTTCAGCCATCAGCTTACCGCCGCGGGCAATCAAAAGAGCGGTAGCGTTTGAACCGGTTCCGGCCTCACCCTTGATCACCGTACCTGGCTGAATGGTCAAGGTAGCACCGCTCGTTACAGTGATACGGCCACCTAACTGGTACACCGTGTCAGCGTACCATGTAGTGTTCGAAGTAATATTTGACGTGATCACCTTGTTGGTCTTGATTGGGTCAATCGGATCAACGGGGTCACCACCGCACGATGCAACCGCAACTGCGGCTAGTGCAAGAGCTCCAAATTTGAAAATGTTGGTCATGTTGTTGTTTGCGTTTGTTTGATGCAAACCTAGACCCTTAATGTTACCTGTTTCTTAAATCTGCATGAAGAAACATGCAGCTCGGGTTTTGCAAAACCTTATAATCCAACTACATAACAAGTAACAAGTGACTAGAAGCCAAAAACAAGTAACCAGTTACACCGTTGACTAAGGCCTAGCACTACAGTCCCAACCCCGCCTTCACGTCGCCGCCCATAAGGAGCTCCACGGGGTTTTCGAGGG
>CAYYWL010000051.1:0-6988 GCA_964475135.1 uncultured Owenweeksia sp. | reverse complement strand
TCAAGGCGCTGAACGTCCTTTTGGTAGCTGTGCTTCCACATCCATCGCGTAAGGCGAATGGCGAGTGGCATCATGGCGAGCGTCACGCCGAGGGCGGTCAGCAAAAGTTTGGGTTTCATCAGCAGGACTGAGGGGTCGGGTTCCTGGGCGCCAATGGTTCCGCCCAAAAAGAATCCAGTGATCGCCGAAATAGGGAAGGCGATGCCCGCCCAGTAGGTTTGAAAGCGGTGCCAGTCCTTAAAATCAGCCAGTAGCGAGGTGGCGAACTGGTGCAGCGGCTGGTCCATGCGTAGCTGCCGCAGACGCCGCACCAACGGAATCATTTTAAGCGTTACTGCTAGGTTAAACGTGATGAGCACGAGGATTCCGCCGCGCAAAATCCACGAGGGCGTAACCGCAAGCACGTAGAGGTAGAGCGCGGTGATGGCGATTGAGAAGGCGATTCCGGCGTACTGGCGGCGCAGGGCGTCGCGCACGAGCGGAGTGGGGACCGGGGCCGGAACCTTCGGTGGCCGTTTCGGGTCCGGATTGGATTCAGCCGACTTCCAGGCGGCCTCGAGGTCGAATTCGCTTAGGGGTTGGTGAGCCATTGCTGAAGTTGTTTTTTGATTCGGTGAACTTTGACGTTGACGTGGTTGGCGGTGATTCCGAGGGTTTCGCTGATTTCTTCGGCGCGGAACCCTTCGAGGTGCAGCGCGATCAGCGCCCGGTCTGCTTCAGGGAGGCGTACCATGGCTTGGTGCAGTCGTTCGGCGGCATCGCTGCGGGCTTCGGGGTCGTGGCCTGGTTCAGGCGCTGCATCAACCGCTGCGGTGGCCGGCCTGCGGTAGGCCTTGCGCTGCATGGTGAGCAGTGTGTTCAAGGCCACGCGGTACAGCCAGGTAGAGGCCTGTGCTTCGCCCCGAAAGGATCCCAGTGCGCCGTGAACCTGTATGTAGATTTCGTTCCAGGCATCGTCAGCCGCCTCACCTTTGGGGCAGTACAGGCCAATAAGTTTGAAGATCAGCGCCCGATGGGTCTGCATTAGGTCCCAAGCCGACACAGTCGAGAGATGGTTCACGTTTACTTGCCGTTCCAGCCGTCAAAGAACCCTTGCTTGGCGTCCTTGGCTGCGTCGGCTGCGTCGTTGGTGCCCATCCACATTCCGAAAATGAGTGCCATGAACGCGAGGTGCGTGTACAGCCAAATCTTTTGCCAGCGCGGACGTTCGCCCCACGGCTGGTCGGGGTTGAAGGGGTCGAATACCAGGGCGATACCGATTTGTGCAATGGCGGTTCCGGGATCACGCTGCACCAAAAGGTAGTAGAGTCCGAGGGCGACAAAGCCGCCGTAGAGGGCGCGGTTGATTTTTGGATTCATACCCCGTTAGTGATTGGTGGGCGGAACAAATTACAGCGGGGTTGATAAATTTTACGCCGTTGCGATCAGCGCGCGTAGCTCAACTTGACAGGCTTGCTGCCGGTTCACCGCGTACCATTTGTGGAGCTCTTCGCTGTACAGGTGGGCTCGCTTGGGGTCGGCTTTGACGCGAAGTACGAGTTCTTGGGCCTCGGCGGGTCGTGGTCCCCAGCTTGCAGTCACTTCAAACGCTTCAGTCATCTGAATCGTTTTCGGAATGCTGCGACCTCCATTCGTTAAAAACTGATCCATCAGCTCGAGGTTTTGGTCGCGGAACAGTACCCGTGCCTCTATACGGCCGTTGCTCGCTCGAGCGATTGCCGCTTGAACCGGAACAATTTGGGCGCCATCACCGCACCAGTGCTCGTTCAAGATCAACCACTTGGTTCCGGGTTGAGCGTTCAGGGCAGCTACCTCGGTTTCGGGCTCGAGGCGCAGCCGCTGCGTCAAACGTTTCACGCGTTGCTGGTTGATAACTAAGTATTTGGCGTACGGGTCTTCCTCGTTCGGAACCGTATTCAGTAAGTCCTCCAGGTATTGGTCGATGGGTAGGGCGCGGCTCCAGGCCTGCGCGAAGTCTTTAGCGTTCCACGTCATGTTGGTCTTAACACAATTTGTGTTCCTTCGTTCTCTAAGGCTCAGGTGGCCGTCATAATGTCAGTTCGCACGCAGAAGTCTTGTTGCTCGGCGTATCTTTGCCGCCCTGCATTCCACAGCCCCCATTCAGGGCTTGGGGCGCACCTTGGAGAGGTGTCCGAGTGGTTGAAGGAGCGCGCCTGGAAAGTGCGTATATGGGAAACTGTATCGCGGGTTCGAATCCCGCTCTCTCCGCCAGAAACTAAGAATCCCGCAGCATTATGCTGCGGGTTTTTTTGTGAATGCCCGCGCCGAGCTAGCTCGAATAAGTCAGGAGCAATCGAGCCGGCGGGTTTCTTTTTCTGAAGCCGTCCCCCTCGGGAACGCGCCGGCGCTCCGCGCCCGGCGCAATCCCGCCAATCAAAACCCTCGTTTCTCTAAGCTAGTTCAGCACGTCACCGAGCCCGGGTACATCTTATGGCTCCCATCACAGCCTGGCATTTTTTGGCTGTGCCCGCAG
Source organism: uncultured Owenweeksia sp. (assembly GCA_964475135.1). Classification (GTDB taxonomy): domain Bacteria; phylum Bacteroidota; class Bacteroidia; order Flavobacteriales; family Schleiferiaceae; genus TMED14. Next base: position 4,494 of record CAYYWL010000051.1, on the reverse strand, counting down.
ACGCAGTCGTTCATGCCCTTTCCGCGCAAAATTCGTGGGGTGAATTTTTCGATGCGCGCCGACACCGTCGCCGACTGCTTCGCAGACGTAAAAAACATGAGGTAGGCGCGTTGGCGCCCCACAGTAAGCGCTTCAAACGCTTCACGCAGCCCTGGCGTCACCTCGTAGGCCGCTTCGAGCTCGGCCGGAACCTCAAACTCGTTCGCCGGCTTTTCGATGCGTAGACCCCGCTGTTCCGCGTCAATTGCGGCGAGCACGTAGTCGAGCACATAGGGCGCCGCGGCCTCGGCTTCGGCCATCGACGTGAACTTCATCCACCGGCCCTCTACGCTGTTGGGGCCCGGCTTAGTGAGCAGCGCGTGCGGATCCGGAATTAGCGCGCCTTTGATGAGCGAAAGCACGAAGTAGTTTTTGAATCCGCCCAAAATGAGGATGTTGCGGCCCTCGTGCGTGTAGCAGGGCTGGCCCCATTTAACTTCCTCGACGAGCGGAGCCTGAAGCACCAGTGCTCGCAGGAACTGAAGTTCGGGGTTCCAGCGCGGGGCGTCTTCAAGTAGGGTGTCAACTTCGGGATTCATAGCAGAAAAGTACGTGCTGCGACCGAAGGTTCCGCCGCGCGATGAGTGATAGGTAAAAACTATGGGCTAAAGGTGAAAAAAATCAAACAAAGTGCTAGGTTTGGGGTTCTGATAAGACCGTTTAACGTCACGACCAACCCTATTATGGACCATACTCAAAGCACGGGCAAGTGCCCATTCACGAGCGAGCGCACGCTCGCCGCCGCCGGAAGCGGAAAAACCAACAAAGATTGGTGGCCCAACAGCGTAAAGCTCAATATTTTGCGCCAGCACAACGAGAAGGTGAACCCAATGGGCGCCGACTTTGACTACGCCAAAGAATTCATGACCCTCGACCTCGCAGCGGTCAAAAAGGACCTCGCGGACCTGATGACCGACTCGCAGGATTGGTGGCCCGCCGACTACGGCCACTACGGCCCGTTCTTTATTCGCCTTGCATGGCACGCCGCCGGAACCTACCGCATCGCCGACGGACGCGGTGGTGCAGGCACTGGAACGCACCGCTTTGCGCCACTCAACAGCTGGCCCGACAACGGAAACCTGGACAAGGCGCGCTTGCTCCTTTGGCCCATCAAGCAGAAGTACGGCCGCAAGCTTTCGTGGGCGGACCTTTTTGTCCTCGTGGGCAATGTGGCCCTCGAAACCATGGGCTTCAAGACCTTTGGTTTTGGCGGAGGCCGCGCCGACGTATGGCAACCTGAAGAAGATATTTACTGGGGTTCCGAAACCGAAATGCTCGGTGACGAGCGCTACGCGGGCGACCGCGACCTTGAGAATCCGCTCGGAGCGGTTCAAATGGGTCTGATCTACGTCAACCCTGAGGGGCCCAACGGCAATCCCGATCCGCTCGCTTCGGCGCGCGACGTCCGCGAAACCTTCGGACGCATGGCCATGAACGACGAAGAGACCGTAGCCCTCGTGGCCGGCGGACACACCTTCGGAAAGATGCACGGTGCGGGCGATCCCGGTCTCGTAGGTCGCGAACCAGCCGGTGCCGCCATGGAAGAAATGGGCAAGGGCTGGAAGAATGCCCACGGCAAAGGCCACTCTGAAGACACGACGACCAGCGGCCTTGAGGGCGCATGGACGACGACGCCCACCAAGTGGAGCAACAACTACTTCGAGAACCTCTTTGGCTACGAGTGGGAGTTAACCAAGAGCCCTGCCGGAGCATGGCAGTGGAAGCCCAAGGGTGACGCCGGAGCCGGAACCGTGCCCGACGCCCACGTAGCCGGCAAGACCCACCAGCCCGTCATGACGACCGCCGACTTGGCGCTTCGTTTTGACCCGGCCTACGAGAAAATCTCGCGCCGCTTCTACGAGAACCCCGACGCGTTCGCCGACGCGTTTGCCCGTGCATGGTTCAAGCTGACGCACCGCGACATGGGTCCGCGCCACCGCTACTTGGGATCAGAGGTTCCTTCAGAGGTGCTGATTTGGCAGGACCCCATTCCAGCTGTGGACTACCCCACCGTGACCGATGCCGACGTGGCTTCCCTCAAAGCGAAGCTTCTTGCTTCGGGTCTTAGCGTTGCCGAATTGGTTACCACGGCGTGGGCTTCGGCTTCGACCTTCCGCGGAAGCGACATGCGCGGCGGTGCCAACGGCGGCCGCGTGCGCCTTGCGCCCCAGAAGTACTGGGCGGCCAACCATCCCACGCAGCTGCACAAAGTGCTTGACGTGCTCGAGGGCATTCAGAAGGAGTTCAACGCCGCCGGCGCCACCAAGGTGTCGATGGCTGACCTCATCGTGCTCGGAGGCTGCGCCGCCATCGAAAAAGCCGCTAAGGATGCGGGACGCGACGTGAAGGTTCCGTTTACCGCGGGCCGTGCCGACGCGACCCAGGAGCATACCGACGTCGATTCGTTCGCAGTTCTTGAGCCGGTAGCCGACGGATTCCGCAACTACCACAAGGGCCACAACGGCGCCATGGGCGAGCACCTGCTCGTCGACAAGGCCCAGTTGCTGAACCTCACTGCGCCCGAAATGACGGCGCTCGTGGGCGGAATGCGCGTGCTCGGCGCCACCTGGGACGGCAGCGCCACCGGCGTACTGACCACCCAGCCCGGCAAGCTGACCAATGACTTCTTCACCAACCTGCTCGACCTGGGCACCGAGTGGAAGTCGACCACTCCGCACCAAGACCACTTTGAAGGCCGCGATCGCAAGACCGGAGCCGTCAAGTGGACCGGCACCCGTGCCGACCTGGTGTTTGGTTCGAATTCAGAGCTTCGTGCGGTAGCCGAGGTCTATGCCTGCGCCGACGGCGCTGACAAGTTCGTTCACGACTTCGTGGCGGCTTGGGCCAAGGTCATGGACGCTGACCGCGCTTAAGTTTTTTGAAATCCGGTTCAGTCCGGATTTCGAGGCACATGTTGATTCGGGTACAACCGGATTTCAAAAAAAGAGCCCCGCCGTACTGGCGGGGCTTCCTTTTTAGAACCAAACCGTGTAGCTCGCAACGCCCCATCCAGCGAGCTTGCCCAATCCTCGTGTTGGGTAGCTGTCGTTGGCGCTGTAAAAGAGGCGTGATTCCAGGCGCAGTAGGCCGTGGTCGAGTTGCTTGGCGATGCCGAGCGAGGTCGCCGCGGTGCGAAACCCAGGGTAGCCCCGATCGTAGGCCACCACCACATTGTGGGGGTCGTGCAGGTACTCTAGTCGGCCTGAAGCGCGCCAAGAATTGCTGAGGCGACGCTCGGCGATAAGATTGGCTTGGGCCCACCAATGTGCTTCGGTGCCGGTGTGCTGGCGACCTACGTAGGCGTCGGCGGTGGTCCGCCAGCGGGTTCCGATTTGCCGAACTACGTAAACGTCGGCAAACGCACGAAGGCCCACTTGGCCCACTGTGTTCGCCTCACGGCCCAGGTATAGGTTGCCGTTGACCAGCGTGTTTGCATGAGGGCGGAACTCAGACTGCAGCACAAGTGCAGGTCCGCGCACCTGATCGCGCACTTGCTGCCACCCGTTGACGAGGTAGGCGTACCAGTTCCAACGTGCGCTCGCCAGGTAGCTTAGCTTGATGCCGCTCAGGTAGTACGGAACGTATTCTGCCGCCAGCGACCGCGTGTACATCAGGTGGTCTTTAGAAATCGCACTTTCGTTGGTAAAGGGAGAACCCAATATTCCGGCATCAAGCCACACTTCACGGCGGGTTTTGAGGCGGAATCCGGCGCTAGCCTCCACAAGCCGTGGATCGCCGGGCGCGTAGTTGGCGTCCATGTAGGTGCCCCATCCGGGCATAACTCGGGCGCGAACGCGCTCTGACTGGTAGCGAAGGTCAAGCGCCGCGAGGTTGACATTCACCTCACCAATTCGTGCGGAACTGACCATGTAGGGCATGCTCCCCGCGGTGCGCGGGCCGAACCCGACGTAGGTATCGAGGTATCCGGATAGGTGGACTTTGTCAATCTGAACGCCGGTGGTGCTGTCGGCAAACCCCGGATTGGCGATTTGGGCGGCGGCCGCGATGCTCGCGGTGAGAGCTAGGGCCGCGAACTTAATCTTCATCGTGAACAACGGGCGTGGACACCGTTTGGTCGTAGGCCTCGGGGTGGCTGATTTGGCCGCCGAGGTAGCCTACACGCATTCCGCCTAACGACACGATTGAGGCATAAATCAGTACGATCCATGCGAAGAGGGTGGCTTTGGTGTGGTTGCGCAGTAGGAGTACAAATCCGATCAGAGCCACGGCGGCAAGTGACCAAATTCCAAACATGAATCCTTCGGCGGCTTCCTCGTGGGCGTGAATGAGGTCGTGCGAAAATCCGCCCAAGGCCTCGAGCGCCTCTTCGGCTTCTTCGCCGGTGGCTCCAGAAGCGAAGGCGGCGAGGATTCCGCCAAAAATGGTCGCGTAGCCCAAGATTTGGGCGGGGCGGGACTTCCAAAAGGTTCCGATTTTGAGGCTAAGCGCCCCAAA
>CAYYWL010000050.1:4143-7028 GCA_964475135.1 uncultured Owenweeksia sp. | reverse complement strand
ACCAAGTTGGGCCAAGGGCGTGACGGTGTGAAGACTATTTTGAAGGACAACCCAGAACTCTGTGACGAAATTGAAGCACAAATTGTTGCCAAGCTTCCTAAAGCTTAGTTACCTCGCCATCACCCTCTCCCTCGCGTCGTGCGGTAGCCCTGAAGGCAAGAGTGATTCAGAAGGCAACGGTGAAGACCGCGTGCTGGATTCGCTGACGGCTGTACTGAAGGAGGATCCCGAAAATGTGTCGGCCCTTGTCGCGCGTGCAGACTACTACCTGGGCGTAAAAAACTTTCCGTACGCAAAGATGGATGCTCAAGCAGCGTTCACTGTGGATAGTGCAAACCACGACGCCCTTAGGGTACTCGGTGATGCACACTATGTGAGTAACGAGACACGAATTTCTCGCGATGCGTGGCAGCGTTGTGCGGAACTCTTTCCCGAGGAAGTAGAATGCCGCCTTAAACTCGCGGAACTTTATCAAGTAGTGATGGAGTACGAAAAGAGTTCAAAGGTGGTGGATGAAGTCCTCGCGCTTGATCCCAATAACCCAACAGCATACTACATCAAGGGAATCAACGTGCGTGACGAGAAGGGAGACACTTCAGTGGCTCTAGCCTACATCCAGAAGGCCATTGACTTGAATCCCAACTACGAGGTGGCGCTTGACATGGCTGGAGTACTTCATTCTGCAAAAGGCAATCCGTTGGCTCTGAGCTATTTTGAGCGCCTTGCTGCACTGCGCCCCGACGACTTCAACGTCTACTACAAAGTGGGAATGTTTCACTTGGGCGTCAAGAACTGGAATTCCGCCATTGAAGCGTTTACCCAAGCGACCCAGCTCAATCCCAAGGATGCCGAGAGCTTGTACAATCTGGGCTACATCCACCTTGAGTTGCAGCTCTACACCGAAGCCCGTCAGTACTTTACCCAAAGTATTGAGGCCCGTGCGGTAAACTATCGGGCGCACTATGCTCGTGCCTATGTCTACGAAAAGGTCGGTGATCTGAACGCCGCTCAGGCAGACTACATGAAGGCCATTGAGTACAATCCGTCGCATGCGCCCTCCAAAGAGGGATTGGGTCGGGTGCGAGCCGGAATCGCAAGCTTTAAAAAGTAACTATGGACCAACCGCGCCCCGCGCAGCGTCCGCACCGCATGGAGCGGCACGGAGACGTTCGAATTGACGAATACTACTGGCTCAATGACCGAGAGAATCCCGAGGTAATTGACTACCTGAACGCCGAAAACGCCTACCGCGAAAAGGCTATGGCTCCTGTGAAGCCGTTGATTGATTCGCTGTATTCAGAGATGACGGGGCGTTTGGATCCGAACGAGTCGTCGCTTCCAGTGGAAATGGACGGCTACTGGTACCAGTCCCGCTACCAAGAGGGCAAAGAGTACCCCATTCACGTGCGCTTTCAGGGTTCCGAAGACGGGCCCGAGCAGCTCGTGCTGGACGTCAATGCATTGGCTGAGGGCAAACCCTACTGTCAGGTTGCCTCGATGGTGATGACCCGCGACCACCAGCGCATGGCCTATGCGGTGGACTTCGTGAGCCGCCGGCAGTACACGCTGCGCTTTCGTGAAATCGCGACGGGTGAAGAGCATGCTATGGAGATTCCGGACACCTCAGGTGCATTCGCATGGGCCGATGACGGACGAACCTTTTTTTACGCCACTAAGGACCCGGTCACGCTGCGCGTGGACAAGATTTGGCGCCATTCTTTGGATTCCCAGGGCGAGCCCGTGCTCGTCTTTCACGAGAAGGACGAGTCGTTCAGCTGTACGGTCTACCGCGGTAAAACCAAGAAGTACCTTATGATTTCGACCTCGGCCACCAATGTGGATGAGGTGTGGTTCCTCTCGGCCTCAGAACCGTTCGTGGATTTTCAGTGCATCATGCCGCGCACGCCCGGCTTGGAGTATTCAGCGAGCCACCACGCTTCGAGCTGGTGGATTCGAAGCAACCTCGGGGGCCGAACCAATTTCGCACTGTTTCAGTCGCCTGAAGACCGCCCGGGGGATTGGGCGGAAGTGGTTCCGCACCGGGACGATGTACTGCTTGAGGGCATCGACTTGTTTGACGACTTCATGGTTCGCGAAGAGCGCGAGCTTGGACTGCTGCGCATTGTGGTGCGGCCGTGGGATTCGGCCATGGGTCCGGAATACGCCATTGCTATGCCCGAAGAGACGTACACGCTGTACACAGCCTCGAACCCGTCTTCGGCGACGCGCACGCTGCGCTACGTCTACACTTCGCTGACGACTCCGGCCACGACCTACGATTTTGATATGGTCACTCGCGAGCAAGTGGTCAAAAAAGTGCAAAAAGTGGTGGGAGGTTACGACCCGAGTCGCTACGTGACGCGACGGCTTTGGGCGACGGCTCCGGACGGAACCCAGGTGCCCATGAGCTGGGTTGGTCCTGCCGACCGTCAGGGCGCAGTACCCACATTGCTTTACGGATACGGAGCCTACGGCATTACCGTCGATCCCACATTCAGCATTGCGCGCCTTAGCCTTTTGGAGCGCGGAATGGCCTACGCCATCGCCCACGTTCGAGGAGGCGAATACCTCGGCCGAGCCTGGTACGAGCAAGGCCGAATGGAGCATAAGCAGAACAGCTTCAGCGACTTCATTGCCTGCGGAGAGATGCTTCGCCGCGACGGCTACGCCTCGCAACTTTTTGCCATGGGCGGAAGCGCCGGCGGACTCCTCATGGGCGCCGTGATTAACCAGCGTCCGAATCTCTGGTCCGGTGTGATTGCGGCGGTTCCATTTGTGGACGTCGTAACCACGATGCTGGATGACAGTATTCCACTCACCACCGGAGAGTACGACGAATGGGGCAACCCCAACGAGCCCGAGGCCTACTACCGAATGAAGTCCTA
>CAYYWL010000050.1:0-4043 GCA_964475135.1 uncultured Owenweeksia sp. | reverse complement strand
AGGTTGGCTCGTTAGCAAGGTTGGCTCGTTAGCTCGTTAGCTTTTTTGACAAGGGAAGCCCCCTGCAGTGCGCGACTAGAAACTAGAAACCAGAAACTAGTTGCTAGTTGCTAGTCGCTGGTTGACGAGTTCCGCGAGGGTGCTGAGAGCGCCCTGCTGGGACTGGGCCCAGGTTTGGTTGGGCGCGCGGTGTTCGACGGTGTCCAGCCATGCGAGGGCTTCGTCGAGGTTGGTGACTTTGTGGGCGACGTGGTCGCGAAGGGCATCTTGGGCTTCCCAGTGGCGGCCAAGGTTTGGGCCAAATGCGACGGGCAGGCCCCAAGAGAGGGGCTCGAGAATGTTGTGAAGGCCTTGCTTGAAGGCGCCGCCGACGAAGGCGGCTTGGGCGCCGCCGTAGAGGCCGAAGAGGACGCCGATTTGGTCGACAACGAGGACGCGGTGGTTTTCGAGTTCGTCGGGGCTGTAGGATGGCCACGCGCTGCTGCGCAGCGCGGGCTGCGGAAGGCGGCCGATGAGTTCGTCGGCGCGTGCGGGGTCGTGGGGTGCGAAGACGAACTTCCAGTGGGTGCGCCGCATCAGGACGGGAAGCCAGAGGGCCTCGTCCTCGGGCCACGTGGATCCAAGGATGAGGACGGGGCGGTGGTCGCGAAAGGCGTCCCAAGAGGGTAGGGGGGCTTCACCCCGCGCGATGCGCGCGGCTGCAGCATCAAACCGCCCGTCGCCGAGCACGAGGGCCGGAAGGCCGGCCCGAAGGGCGGGCTGGAGGCCCGAGGGGTGCTGAAGGCCGACGAAGGCGGCCTGGCGCAGCAAGCGGCGGTCGCCGAAACCCAGGGCGGACCACCAACGATGACCGGGAGGCACGTGGGCGAAGGCGAGACCGAAGGGGATTCCGCGCCGAAGGCACTCGCGAACCATGGTCGACCAAAGGTCGGTTTGCAGCACGAGCAGCGCCTTGGGCTGGACACGGTCCACAAAACGGCGAACGTAGGGGTTGAAGTCGGGCGGAACTAGTGCCGCGACCACACCTTCCGGGGCGGAATAGCGGTGCCAGCCTTGGATTCCGCTGGGAGAGAAGAAGGTGATGAGGATGCGTTGGCCTGAAGCGGCCCAGGTGCGGATGAGCGGCTCGAGCATCCAGAACTCGCCCCAAGAGGCGCCGTGGATCCAAAGGTCGAATGGGCCCTCGGGGGCGGGGATGAGGCGTCCGGTCCACCAGGCGCGGGCCTTGCGGTGGCCGAAAAGGGCTGCGGCGTGGCTGGCGACGCTAAAAACGACTCCGGCGAGGCTCACTGGTAGTAGCGGACCTTGGGTTGGTTCGGGGTGGCTTTGCTGCCTTCGGGAGTTCCGACGCGGCCCGCCAGCGGAAGGTACCAGGTGAATTCGACTCCGAGGAAACCGTCCCACTGTGCCTTGGGGAAGGGCTGGTTGGTGGACCCGTAGTAGTATCCGCGGACGTAGTCGGTGCGTGCGGTTCCGCCGCGAAGCGCCAGCGAGAAATTCACGACGCCGTTGGGGTCAAAGTAGCTGTAGCGCAGGGCGGCCTGAAGGCCAAGGCCGCGGCGAAGTCGATCGAGGCCGTACACGTATGGCTTGGTGAGCATGGGCACACCGCCTGAGTTGTTGAACCAGATTTTGTGGCTCATGAGTGCGCCCCCCACTTCAATGGCGGCGGAACTCGGCCCCTTCATCCACGCCCGGTACCCGTAGCCTACGGCGGCGTTGGCTCCGCGGCCCTCGAGGCGCACCAGGGCAGGACTACCGTCGTTGCCCATGATGTAGCCGTCTTCGTTGACTAAGAAGTCGAGAATTTGGTCGGTGTTGCGGACTCCGCCGCTGAATCGAGCAGTATAGTCACCCCAGACGTACTGGCGTGGGGTCAAACTTAGGTCGCCCAGAATGCGTACGACTCCAGAGTTTCCGTAGTCGGCGCGCCAAGCGCCCAAAGGGGCTTCAATGCCGGGTGCGACGTGGATGCGGAACCGCGGAACTTCCTGGGCGTGGGCCGACCCGGCGAGGGTTCCGAGGGCAAGGACCCAAAGTGCAGATAAAATGCGCATGCTGCGAAGGTAGCGCACCCGCTCGGCCTATGCCACGCCCCCGGCATGGGTTACCTTTGCGCCTTATGGCCCAGCACTTGCCGTTTGACCCGCCGATTCCGATGGTTGACCTCGTCGGACAGCACGCGCGCATCCAATCCGACCTCGACCAAGCCCTGCTCCGCGCGAGCCACGAGGCCGCCTACATTCAGGGGCCCGACGTCGCCGCCTTCGCCACCGAGCTCAGCGCTTACCTCGGCGAGGGCGTGCACACCATTCCCTGTGCCAACGGAACCGACGCCCTTCAAATTGCGCTCATGGCCCTCGGACTGCAGCCCGGAGACGAAGTAATCACGGCTACGTTTACCTACGTGGCTACGGCTGAGGTGATTGCGCTACTCGGCCTCACGCCGGTGCTCGTGGACGTGGACGCCGACACCTTTGCGCTCGACCTCGACCAAGTCCGTGCCGCCGTCACGCCGCGGACCAAGGCCATTGTGCCCGTGCACCTGTACGGCCAGGGCGTCGACATGGAGTCGCTGCTCGCCCTCGCCGCCGAGCGCGGAATCCCCGTGGTCGAAGACACCGCTCAGGCCCTCGGCGCCCGCTACACCTTCAGCGACGGCCGAACGCTGGCCCTTGGCACCCTCGGAACCATTGGCTGCACGAGCTTTTTTCCGTCCAAAAACCTCGGATGCATGGGCGACGGGGGCGCGGTGTTCACCCGCGACGCGGCCCTCGCCGAGCGCATCAAAATGATGGCCAACCACGGCCAAAAAGTCAAGTACCGCCACGACGTGGTGGGCTGCAACAGCCGCCTCGACACGCTGCAGGCGGCGATTTTGAGGGTCAAGCTCCGCCACCTCGACGGCTACGCGGCGGCCCGCCAAGAGGCCGCGGCCCGCTACGACGCCGGGCTCAACGGCCTCGCCGGCGTGCAGACCCCCGTGCGCCGCGCCGAGTCCACCCACGTCTTCCACCAGTACACCCTTCGCGTGGCAGACGGCCGACGCGACGCCCTGGCGGCCCACCTCAAAGCCGACGGCATCCCGTCGATGATTTACTACCCCCTGCCGCTGCACCGCCAGCTGGCCTACCAGTCGCCGCGCTACCCCGACGGAAGCTTCCCGGTAGCCGAACAGCTTTGCGCCGAAGTCCTCTCGCTCCCGATGCACACCGAGCTGAGCGCCTCCGCCCAAGACCTCATAATCCAATCCATCCAAACCTTTTTCGCGAAATGAAAATTACCGTTGTAGGAACCGGCTACGTCGGCCTCGTCACCGGAGCCTGCCTGAGCGACGTCGGCATGGACGTCACCTGCGTGGACGTCAACGAATCCAAAATCGCCAACCTCCACAAGGGCATTTTGCCGATCTACGAACCGGGCTTGGACGCCATCGTTGCGCGCAACGTCGCGGCGGGCCGCCTGCACTTTTCGACGGACCTCGCTCAATCGATTCAGGGTTCTGAGGCCGCGTTCATCGCGGTGGGCACGCCTCCGGGCGAAGACGGCAGCGCCGACCTGCAGTACGTGCTGGCGGTGGCCGACGGCATTGGACGCACCATGACCGACTACCTCGTGGTCATTACCAAGAGCACGGTGCCCGTGGGTACCGCCGAAAAGGTGCGCGGAGCCCTGCGGGCTGCCCTCGATGCGCGCGGATCCGACATCAGCTTTGATGTCGCGTCCAACCCCGAATTCCTCAAAGAAGGTGCCGCTATCGACGACTTCATGAAGCCCGACCGCATCGTCTGCGGTGTCGAATCCGAGCGCGCCCAGGACGTTCTTGCCCGCCTCTACAAGCCCTTCACGCTCAACGGCCACCCGGTGCTGTTCATGGATATTCCGTCCGCTGAAATGACCAAGTACGCCGCCAACGCCATGCTGGCGACCAAGATTTCGTTCATGAACGACATCGCCAACCTCTGCGAAATCATGGGGGCCGACGTCAACCAGGTCCGCAAAGGGATCGGCAGCGATCCGCGCATCGGAACCAAATTCATCTA
>CAYYWL010000049.1:0-7486 GCA_964475135.1 uncultured Owenweeksia sp. | reverse complement strand
TGGAGCACTGGTGCAACAACAACGAAGAGAAGATTCTCGCAGACTACGGCTTTATGCTTTGGGGCAACCAGACCTACAACTTTCACCAAGCGGGCGCGGGCCACAGTCAGAGCAATTTTTCCTGGGCATACCACGGTTCGCGCGGATGGTCTCAGCCTGGACTGGTTTCGTACCCTGAGAGCCACGACGAAGAGCGCCTGATGTACGAAGTCAACACGTACGGCAACCAGTCCAATCCCAACCACAACCCGCGGTCACTTGCCACCGGTTTAGGTCGGGCCGAGGCAGTGAATTTGTTTGCCTACCTGATTCCAGGTCCGCGAATGATTTGGATGTTCGGCGAATTGGGCTACGATGTGTCCATCAACAACCCCTGCCGTGTGTGCAACAAGCCGATTTTGTGGAACTACTACCAGGTTCCGGAGCGCCGCCGACTGTACGACGTGACTGCGGCCATCTTCAATGTTCGCCGAGCCTACCCCGCGACCTTTAGGGACGGAACCTTCAGCCACAGCCTCGCTGGAAATGTGAAGCGAATGATCTTCAATAGCCCGGGAATGGACGCGGTGGTGCTGGGCAACTTCGCGGTGACTACGCAGAGCGCCATCCCGGCGTTTACCAAGGTCGGCACCTGGTACGAGTACTTTACGGGCGATTCCATTGTGGTGACCGACCCGACGGCTTCGCTGTCACTGGCTCCGGGAGGTTACCGATTGTACACCAGCGAGAAGCTCGCGAAGCCACAAATCACGCTTTCAGCTCAAGAACTGGCAGCGGCTGCAACTCGGGTGTTTCCCAATCCGGCACTTGACGGATTTTGGCTGGATCGCCCTGCCGCAAAGGGACAGGTTGAGCTCGTCGATGCCCAAGGCCGCGTGCTTCGTCGATGGATGCGTGCGGGTTCAGACCTTGAGCACTTCGACTTAGGCGGATTGCCCGCAGGATGGTATGTGCTCAACGTGCAGGACGAGCTGGGCAGCGAGCGCCATACCTTGCAGGTTCAGTACTAGAACCTTATGATTCGTCGCCTATTTCTCTGTTGCGCTCTGATTGCAACCCAGTTTGCGTGGGCTCAGATTCCGTACCGTCTCAGCAAGCGCACGGATGGTAATACCTACGGAGCAAACGCAGCCCTATTGGGTTGGAACGCATATGCCACGTCCCAGCACCGCGGCTTCAGCGAATTCGAGCTCGCCACGTTGGGGTCGCCCCAGGCCGTCGGTTGGGACCGAGTGGCGCTCAATCGATGGGATGAGGCCGCAGGCCACCGCTCGGACTACGCGCTGTTTGCAGCCTTCGGAACCGCCGGCCTCACCGCCCTTGCCCACACTCACGCTGACCGCCGCTTTGGTGATGCGGTGGTCTTGGGGAGTATGTGGTTTCAGACCAACCTGAGTACCTTGATGCTGACGGACGCCGTGAAGAATTCGGTCCGCCGCAATCGACCGTTTGTTTACTACGACGGGGCGCCTTTGGCGGAACGCATGGAGGCCGACGCGCGTAAGTCCTTTTTTTCGGGCCACGCCAGCCTCACGGCCTGCAATACCTTTTTTGCCGCCAAAGTGTGGAGCGACATGCACCCTGACTCACGCTGGGCTCCAGTGGTGTGGTCTGCGGCAGCGCTAGTTCCGGCCTACGTGGCCTGGCAGCGGGTTGAGGCGGGCAAGCACTACCCTTCAGACGTCGTCGTCGGAACCGTCGTGGGAGCAGCCGTTGGCTACCTCATTCCTTCGATTCACTTGGACCGCCGACCCAGCGAATCTGGGCCACGTGGGGCTTTAGCCCAATCCAAACGGGGCTTGTAGTGCCCGGAGCTAGGGTGATGCTGTCCGCGGGAAGCTCGAGCTTCCATCCCTTGGGCGCCAACCCCGTTACCGCATAGCGCCCCGGCGGAACGTGGTCCTTCCATTGTCGGTTTTGCGGAATGAGGACGACGCGGTGCGCACGCGCTCCACGCAATTCAAGTTCTACGTTCGGAGGCTGTCCGGCAAACGTATAGGTGATATCGAGCCAGCAGGGCGTGGCTTCTTGGGGCTTCGGAACTAGGTCTGATTTAGGCTGATGTGTGAACTGATGGCGTGCAAAGAGTTGCAGACTGAGTTGCTTGCTTTGCGGATTCCACATGGCGGCAAGCCCTCGACCTCGATGGACCGCGTGAATTTGGGCAACGGGCCCCCATTCGATAAAGCTGCCCCGAAATGCGCCAAGGTCGGGTAGGTGGTAGCGAATCATTGCTTGCCTTCCTGAATATCCCAATGTTGCGGTACCCCAGCGGGTTTGGCTGTAGCTTACTCGTGCGAGGGCTTGCGAATGGCCTCCTTGGGATACTACTTGAACCCAAAATCGGCTAGGGCCCCAACTCGTGCGAAATCCGATCTGGTATTGGCTGTGGTGGGCGAGGTTGGTGCTTCGCCATTCTGCGATGCTGCGGCCTCGGCGAAGGCGTATGAGGTCGGTGGTTCCGACTGCATTGATGCTCCGCCGCCATTCCAGGTCACCGTGGCGAATTCCAAAACTGCGCAACGCGGGTCCCCATTGGACGTCCACTTTAGTCGCTTCGAGTTGGTAGCCCAGTCCGTACTGGCCCTGGTAGGTTCGGACTGCGCTAAGTCCCTTCCAGGACCCTCGTGCCGTCCAACCTTGCGGAGACCATGCGGCTGAAGCGTCCCAAGCGGAACCGTACAGGCTCCCTCGGTACTGCCCAGACAGGCCCAGCGCCCTGCCGGGGGACCACCAAACCCCAAGGTTTCGGGACTGAATCTGCCATGCCCAGCCTTGTGCCTGGGCTCCGTAGCGCAGGGCCCAGTGGCGGTGCTGCAGGTTGAGCTGGGGCCTTCCGGCGGGTAAATTGGGGGTTTGGATCCACCACTGGGTGGACCCTGCGACCCCTGAGGTGCCGAAACTGGGCCAGATTCCGCCTGGGAGCGATACCAAGGCCCACCAAAGCGCGAAACTCACGGCTTGGGACTCGCAACGACATACCCGTCCACGCGTTCAAGCCAAATGCCGTCGGCATCAGAAGGAACACTCCAAATTCGCACGTCACCAGGCCGAAGGACGCCGCTGGCGAGTCGAGAGGTTCCGCGCATGGAACCGTCAAGTGGATAGCACGAGCCCGCCCAAAAATCATGGCCGCGGTTGTGCACGCGCACCCCGTCAGGAGTCCAGGCGACTTCGAGGTCGTCGGCGATCCGCCCACGGTAGAGGTCCACGGCATACCGGGTTGAGATGTGAAACCGAAGTTCTCCCGATGAAGTGGGGTCGGGGGCTGCATCGGTCACTGTCGACAGGTAGATGCGCACGCCTTGGCTCGTGGAATCCAATTCCAACCATTCGTAGGGTACGGATTTTCGGCTTTGGGGTGGCATTCGGACCTCACTGGCAATTCGAAGCGGATGCTGAGGCCCCCAAAGGCTGTCATTTTGTACAATCACCCTCAAACTATCGTCGGTGGGGTTCATCAGGACGATGCTGCCCAGCGTGGGCTGGTCCCATGGGTGAAAGTGCCCGAGGCCGTTGACTACCACGACTTGAGCTGAGGCGAACTGCGAAAGAATCGAGAAAAGGAAGGCCCAGCGGAACGCTGGGCCTTCAAACCAACAATCCATTAAATGTTGCTGATCGTGAACTGGAGTGAAACCATTCCAGCGGTAGACGCATCCAAGTCTTCGGTGACGTAGTTCAGCACGTAGGTCACGGGGATGCCCTGGCCGGCTGAGGTTCCGCTGTAGGCCGAACCCAGTCCGCTGATCAGAATGGCCGACTGCTGGCTGTTGTCCAAGGTGACTTCGAGGCCTTGGCCGGTGGTTCCGGTTCCGGCAGCACTAGCGGCAAGCGAAAGGCTCACACCCGCAGGGAAGTCGCCGCCGATTACGTCAACCGAAACCTGTCGCTGGTCGTCGGGAGCTGCGCCCTTTACTGACGTGTACTGTAGGTACATAGTTTGGCTCGCAACTTGGTCAAATGGTGCACCCACTACAGACGGAGCAATGATGTTGAACGTCATGTCGGTCAAGCTGGCGCCCTGGGCGTTGACGGCGCGAATCATCGCGGCCTCGTCGACGTTAATGGTGGCATCCACAAAGTCGGCATTTTGGGCTGTGGCAGAGAAAGCAACCAGCACTGAGCTGGCAAGAAGCAACGTACGCATAACAAGTAAGAGAATTTAGGTTAGCGCTCCCCACCGCGGGGAACGGACCAAAACTCCAACCAGTGCAGCGCACGAGTCGGTTCCAACGGTTTTGAGAGCCGTGGTTAAACGAAAGAAAACGGCTGCTCAGTAGGGCGCCAGCTCTGGCTTATTCTGAACGATTCCCTCAATGCGATCCATGACCTCAGGTGTCAGGAGCCCTGCCGCCTCAGCGGCCTTGAGGTTTTCGCGCAGTTGCTCCACACGTGTCGCGCCGAGCATGACGGTCGACACGTGCGGATTCTTTAGGCACCACGCGATGCTCAACTGCGCTGGGGTGATGCCGAGCTCTGATGCGAGGTCGGCCAAGCGGCCAGCTACGGCCAGTTTTTCGTCAACGACGTTGCGGTCTTTGAGCCACGAAAGCTCGTCGCGGTTCAGTCGAAAGTCGTCGCGGAGCCCGTCGCGGTACTTGTTGGTCAAGATGCCTGAGGCGAGGGGCGACCAGATAGTGGTTCCGAGGCCGATGCGCTCAAAAAGGCGCAGAAACTCGGACTCCATTTTTTCGCGGTGCAGAAGGTTGTACTGCGGCTGCTCCATGGTAGGGCCAATCAGGTGGTGCTGGTCAGCGACGCGCTGGGCGTCCATGATCTCTTCGGCGCTCCACTCTGAGGTACCCCAGTACAGGATTTTGCCCTGCATGATCAGTTGGTGCATCGTCCAAACTGTCTCTTCGATCGGAGTCGCTTTGTCGGGACGGTGGCAGAAGTACAGATCGAGGTAGTCGACACGAAGGCGTTCGAGCGCTTGGTGGCAGGCTTCGACGACGTGCTTGCGGTGCAGCCCACGCTGGGTGGGGAGCTTGCCTCCGGCGCCAAAAAAGACCTTGGACGACACGGTGTAGCTGTCGCGCGACCAGCCGACCTCGCTGAGGATGCGGCCCATCACGCGCTCGGACTCGCCGTGGGCGTAGACTTCGGCGTTGTCAAAAAAGTTGACTCCGGCGTCGTAGGCCGCCACGAACAGGTCCTTGGCGGTTGGGTAGGGTATTTGGTTGCCGAAGGTGATCCAGGTTCCGAAGGATAGCTCGCTAAGCTGCAAGCCAGAGCGACCTAAACGACGGTATTCCATGGCTTTAGGCTTGGTTGAAGAGCTCGAACTCGAAGCTCTCCATGATGGGGTTGGCGAGTAACTTTTGGCAGGCCAGGGTCACCTTCTCGTGGGCCTCGTCCTTGCTGGCGGCCTCCACCTCTAGGGTGATGTGCTTGCCGATTCGGACTCCGCCGATCTCAGCGAGGCCGAGCGACGGCATGCTGTGGCTCACGGCCTTGCCTTGGGGGTCCAAAAGTGCCTTGTGCGGCATCACATTGATTTCAGCGCGGAATTTCATAAAAAGCGTTTTTCGAGGGCAGAAACTACAGGCAGCAAAGGTACGGCAACGGCCATCGCGGCCAAGCCCCAAAACGCAAAAGCGGTGAGGGAAACCGCAAGCCACGCCGCGCGAAATCCTCGACCGGCCCAGCTCAACGGCATGTCCTTCAATGAGGCCACGCTAAAGTTTGCGTTTAAGCTGTACACCGACCATGCCAGGGCCACCAAATAGACAGCGGGGTGCAGGGGAATGAGTTCTGCATCTGCCGCGTACATCAGGCCCAAAACAAAGGCCGTGTTTGCCGGTGTGGGCATGCCCAAAAATCCGGGGTAGTCCTTCATGTCTGAATTAAAGCGCGCTAAGCGGTAGACTGATGCGAGCGTCACGGCCCAGCCGAGCACGGGCAGCGCGGGCCAACTGTACCCGGTGTTCATCCACATCGCGAGCTGCATCCACATGAATCCGGGAACCACGCCGAACGTAATGGCGTCCGCAAGACTGTCGAGCTGCACACCCAACTCGCCGCTCACGCCAACTTTGCGGGCCGCCCAACCGTCGAGGCCGTCAAGGACAAACGCCAGCATTACGGCGACGGTGGCGTATTCATAATTTTGAAACATTAAGTACCAAATGGCGGCCATGCCGCTCGCCACGTTGCCCAAGGTGAGGGCGTTCGGAATCCATCGCATAGCACAAAAGTACGGCGCTACCTTTGGGGTCATGGCGATCTTGAACCGACTTCCGAATTGGGCCTTAGCCCTTCTTACTCCACTCGTGCTAAGCATTACGTGGCCTGGCGCGCTGGGCTACCACGAATTCCCCATTCTTGCACCATTACTGTGGGTTTCGATGGTTCCGATGCTCGTGCTCGAAGCGCGGATGCGGGAGGGTAAACTCCGCCACTTTGCCGGGTGGGCCTATGCAAGCATGGCGCTATTTAACCTCGGAACCACATGGTGGGTCGCTGGCGCCCACTGGTCGGGCGTCCTTGGGACGGTGCTCATCAACGGAACCCTCATGGCCGGCGTCTGGACCCTTTACAGTTATGCCGCACGCCAGGTCGGCGTCCGCACGGCCCTCTGGATCTGGGTCACGGGCTGGTTGGCCATCGAAATTCTGCACGACGACTGGGCCTTTAGCTTTCCGTGGCTGAATTTGGGCAACGCCTTTGCCGAGGTCCCACATTGGGTGCGTTGGTACGCCTGGACGGGTCCGCGGGGCGGAACCCTTTGGTTGCTCATCGCCAACGTCGTGGTGTGGCAGTTAGTCGATGGCGGAACCCTGCGCCTGCGCCGGGTGCTCCTGGCCACCGTGCTTGGCCCCATCGTGCTGAGCTATGCCGTCGGTTCATGGCTTGATGCCCAGCAACCCACGGGAAGCCTGCGCGCCCTGGTCGTACAGCCCAACGTCGACCCCTACACGCAAAAGTTTCAGACGCCCGACCTGCAGCAGGCCCGCAAGTGGGTAGAACTGGCCGCGGCTCAGGCCGATTCTGCACCCGGTCTGCTCGTTCTGCCCGAAACCTTTTTGCACGAGGGCATCGACGAAATCTATGCGTCAAACTGGCCTTCGCTGATTGCCTTTGAACCGCTGCTTCGCGAGGGATGGGGCGTGGTTCTCGGTGCGACCACCTACCGACTGCACGGCGAAGAGCCCGGCAACCCCGCCGCCCGCCGCATCGACGACCGCCGCTATGTGAGCTACGCCAATAGCGCCCTCTTTTTTAGGGCCGGCTTGCCGCTGCAGGTTTACCGCAAGTCCAAGTTGGTCGTTGGCGTTGAGACGATGCCCATGGCGTCGACCCTGAGCTCCCTACTGGGCGACCTGACCCTTTCGCTGGGCGGAACCAGCGGCACCCTCGCCACCCAAACCGAGCGCGGCGTATTTGAGGCCGGTCCCGACCTGCCGCGCATTGGTGCCCCGATCTGCTGGGAACAGGATTTTGGCCCCTACGCCGCCGAGTTTTCGAATGCCGGAGCCGAAGT
>CAYYWL010000048.1:0-7863 GCA_964475135.1 uncultured Owenweeksia sp. | reverse complement strand
ACCTCGTTGCGGCGGTTGATCACATCCCATGGGGCGTTGTAGCCCATGTACATGAACGCTCCGGCGGGCTGCAAGCCTTCGCGGGCTAAGGTTTCACCTAATTCGCTGCACTTCGCGTTGATTTCGCGGTCGTTGGTGAAGCCTCCGTAGCGCAGAACGGCGAGTACTTTGGGAGCTTCTTCGGCCACGACTACTCGGCCCGAATTTGGTTGGGGGAGGTCAGCTGCCGCGTACTGCTTGGGCATCACAAAGTACATGGTGGCCGAATCGCTTAAATTCATGACCACTGGGGCGGTCATTGCGATTTTTTGGTTGCGGGCGTTTCCGCCAAAAATGTAGCCCGCGATTTCGCGAAAACCATTGGAACCCGACTGGTCAAACGATGCAGAGCCCACGGGCGTGCGGGCCACCACCATCGACGGGTAGTAGCGAATTTCAACGTCACCAATTCTGCGTAGTACGCGGTATTCTGGGGTTTCGATTCCGGGCAACGAAAGGCTGTAGGCGGCCACCCCGATCAGGGTTGCGGCACCGATGGCGGCAAGAGTCCACATCTTTTTGTTTTTCATAGGGTTACACTGAATTAACGCCTTGCGGACCCCTTTTGTTTGTGCGGCCGGGCGGCGAATGCTCAACCAAAGGTTCCGCGCACCGAATGCCCGTTAGCAGTGGCCGATTGGGGTATACCAAAACCTAGTACGGCGCGTTACTTCGCCAAAACCCTATCGAACCGTGAATCGACGTACCCTCATTTTTGCAGCGGCTGGAGGGCTGCTGGTGCTTCCGGCCTTAGCTATGCTACTTGGCGGCGACGTGAACTGGTCAGCTTCAGACTTCATCATTGGCGGAATCCTGCTCTTCGGAACCGCATTTGCCTTGAATTTCGCCCTCGACCGAATTACTTCGCCACGAAACCGGGTGGTAGCTGCGGGGGCTATCGTGCTGGTGCTGGTACTCGTGTGGGCCGAACTCGCCGTGGGCCTCTTCGGGACGCCTTTCGCCGGCAGCTGAGCCTACTTCATTTTTGCGAGCAGCTCTTCGCTCGAATCCAACGTGCCTCCGGACTCAGCAATCGCCTGCTTGGCCTGGGCTTTAGCAGATTTTTTGTCTCCGGCGCGGAACAGCAACCATGCGTACGTATCGCGGAACGTGGGATCCGTTTCAGCCGTCATTTTGCCACCCATGATCTGGGCGGCGCGCTTGGCGAGGGCAACGTCGGCAGCCTCATCTTCTGCAATTGGCCAAAGCATGGAATTGAGCGTAGCAACCTCGAGTTCGGCGCCCCAAGGCGTTTCAAACAAGTCCAATAGGTAGGCCCAGTTCTTTTTGCGGCTCGCCCACTGGGCTTTGATAAAATTGAGGTCGGTGTTGGGTCCGCCGTGCATTTGGGCGAATTCGAGCGCGGAACCCAGTTCTTCAGACGTCTCTGCCACCATCGCGCGGCGAAAGATCTGGTTGTCGACAAAGCTGGTGAAGGCCGATTCGCCGGCGAGGGCTTGCCACTCGGCGCGCTGGGCCACGACTTCGTCGGCGCGTTCTTGAGAGATATTGCTCAGTGAAAGCACTGCCCACTGCACTTCGGCGGGGGCATCGGGGTGCTCTGCGAGCCACGCTTCTACGGCGTCAGGTGCCGGAGCCTTCATGCGCTGCTTGCTGTAGCGGCTGCGCACAAAATCCGGAAACTCAGGGTTGGGTTGGTCGGGCTGAAATCCGATAGCGCTGCCCACACCTTCTGCGTCGGCCTTGACCTGAGCGAGGTACTTCGCGGCGTCGGCGTTGTAGCCCACGTAGTAGGCGGCGCGCTGGGGTGCGGAATTCGGGTCGTACATCACCACCGTAGGGTAACCAGTAGGGCGGAAGCGTACCGCGACCTCGCCCCCCTCGCGTTCGGCGTCAAGCTTGACGGCCACCATGTAGTTGTTGACGTAGCGCGCCACGTCGGCGTCATGCCACGTCGTGGTGTCTTGCACCTTGCACCATCCGCACCAGTCGGTGTAAAAATCGATGAGTACGGGTTTGTGCTCGGCCTTGGCGCGCTGAAGTGCAGTCGCCCAATCGTGCTCGAATTCAATGCCTTGGCCGAAGGCTCCGCTCAAGGTGGCGGCTGTAATAAGGGTGGTAAGTAGGGTACGCATACCCCTAAGGTACCGAAAATCGGACGTTTGGCCTCACTACGGAATCCGCTCCGCATTCCACGCCACCATCCGCCCGATGAGCTCAAGAGGCAGGGGTTGCGCCCACGGAAACTGCACCGAACCCTTGCCCTGCTTGAAGTGCGCGAGTTCCGAGGCGAATTCGGCATGGGCCGCCGGAAGCGCGTACACTCCCAAATGGTTGGTGTAGACCGCGAAGTAGACTAAGGGCTTGCCGCGAAGTTTGTAGGCAGGCATTCCGTAGGCGAAGTGCTCGACGGCTTCAGGGGCTGTGCGAAGAATGAGTCCTCGCAACGCTTCAGCCCGCTCGCGTTGGTATGCGGGCAATGCAGTCAGGTAGGAATCGACGGTCACAAGTAAAAGTCCGTGGATAAGAAGCTGCTGGTCCGCTCGCGCAGCACGCCTGAAACCACCTCTTTGTTGGTGGAAGTTGCGGGGAAGGCTACCATGCTCCGAATCGAGAATGCGCGCAGCGCGTCGTGCACGCTGAGGGTTCCTTCGGCCGAATCCTTGCGGCCTGTGAACGGAAACGCGTCCGGTCCCCGCTGCGCTTGGGCGTTGAGGTTGATGCGTCCGACCTGGTGTGCGCAGGCGTCGACGAGCGGACCAATCACTTTGGGATCGCGTCCAAAAATGCTCACCTGCTGACCAAAAGGAGACTGAATCAGGTAGTTTAGTGGCTCGGCAACATCGTCAAATACCACCACCGGCACAATCGGGCCAAACTGCTCTTCGTGGTAGATCCGCATCGCTGAGGTTACTCCCACGAGCACCGTGGGGCTGTAAAATGTGGCGGAACGCTGCCCTCCGCTAGGATTGGCAATCTGTGCGCCGTGCTCGAGAGCATCGTCTACCAAGGCCTGCAGGTAGTCTGTTTTTCCGTGTTCCGGAAGCGCAGTGATTTTCACCCCAGAATCCCACGGAGCACCCCATTGAAGCTGTTCGACGCCTTCCACAAGCTGGGCTGCAAAGGCGTCGTGCAGGTTTCGGTGCACCCACTGAATTTTGAGTGCAGTGCACCGCTGGCCATTGAAGCTGAGTGCTCCCGCAAGTGTTTGACTCACTGCCAAGTTGAGGTCGGCGTCAGCAAGGGTAATTCCTGGATTTTTGGCATCGAGGCCCAGTACTGCGCGCAAGCGGTGGCTGTGTGGGTGCAGCCGCTTGAGGTCGTTGGCGCCTTGGTTGGTTCCGATAAACGAGAGCACCGAAATCGTACCTGAGGCCATGATGTCACTGACGGTTTCGCGCCCCTTGCCAAACAAAATATTGACTACTCCTGGCGGAAAACTGTCACAAAACGCTTGCAGGAGCGGAGCGACGAGTAGCACCCCGTACTTAGCTGGCTTGAACACCACGGTGTTTCCCATGAGTAGGGCTGGAAAGAGCGTGGTAAACGTTTCATTCAGCGGATAATTGTAGGGTCCCATTATGAGCGAAACCCCCAACGGCACGCGGCGTACTTGAGCCACAAATCCGGAATCTTCGCCAAAGCGAATGGCGTTTCGATCCATTTCTTTGACGCTTTGTATCGTGTCGCGCAAGTAGTCAACGGTTCGATCAAATTCTTTGGCGGCGTCGGCTTCGGGCTTACCAATTTCCCACATCAGCAAGTCGACCACTTCGTGGCGCACCGCGAGCATCGACTCAATAAAACGCTCTACAGCGGCAATTCGTTGCGCGGTTGAAGCCGAGGGCCATTCGCCCAGACCTTGGTTGAAGGCGCGTTCTGCCGATTCAAGCGCTTTGATTCCCGCGTCGGAATCCATTCGCGGAAGGCTTCCGAGTTCGTAGCGCTGCCCAGTGACAGGGTCGCATAGTGGTGATTCGACAGCCAGAACCGGGCCGGTCCACGGAATCAGTTGGCCGTCGCGCAGGATGTGGCGCACGTGGAGTGGACTGCGGGGCGAGCGGTCGCCAAAGCCTTGGGGAATCAACTTCATGCACCCAAGTACGATAAATTTTACGAACTAATGGGTGCCTTGAGTTGTCCAATCAGAAACTTAAAGTTTCTCGCTGTGTTGGCTCAAGTCAAGGCCAAGCGCCTCATCTTCAGTAAGGACTCGGAGTGGCGCGACGCGATCGGTCACCCAAAGAAGTCCCCAAGTTGCGGCGAACACACCAATACTTATCAGTGCCAAGGCCGTCAATTCTTTAGTAAATAGTTCGGTGTGTCCGTACCAAAGGCCTTCGGGGGCGAAGACTCCGGTCATGAGCATGCCCACCATGCCGCCCACTCCGTGGCTTGGAAACACGTCCAAGGTGTCATCAATGGACGTGCGGCTGCGCCATTGAATCATCAGATTGCTTGCGAGGGCAGCGAGGGTTCCGATGCATAAGCTGTGTGCGACGCTTACAAATCCCGCCGCTGGGGTGATGGCCACAAGCCCGACTACGGCGCCGATGCTAAGTCCCATGGCACTTGGTTTGCGCCCTAGGGCGAGGTCAAAAAGCACGTAGGTGGCGGCGGCGCTGGCGCTTGCCGTGGTGGTCGTTGCGAGGGCAAGCACGCTGAGCGCGTTGGCACCAAAGGCGGAACCCGCATTGAACCCAATCCAGCCAAACCAGAGGAGGCCGGTACCGAGCAGCACGTAGGTGATTCGGGCGGGCTCATGGCCGGGCTCGGACCGACCTTTGAGGTAGATCGCCGAGGCCAGTGCGGCGACTCCGGCAGAGATGTGAACTACGGTTCCGCCCGCAAAATCAAGCACGCCCCACTGAAAGAGCAGGCCTTCGGGGTGCCATGTCATGTGGGCTAACGGATTGTAAATCAATAAGGTGAACAAGACGATAAAGAGGAGGTAGGACCGAAAGCGCACGCGCTCCGCAAATGCCCCGGTGATTAGCGCTGGAGTGATAATGGCAAACTTGAGCTGAAAAAGGGCGAAAAGGGCAAAGGGAATGGTTGGGGCCAATGGGAAGGGCTCATGGCCAAAAACGTTGGTGAAAAAGCTGTGGCTGAGTGGATTGCCGACGATTCCTCCTAAGGAGTCCCCAAATGCCATGCTGAATCCGACGGCTACCCACAGGCAGGTGATCACGGCCATACTGACATAGCTCTGCAACATGGTTGAAATGACGTTTTTCTTGCGAACCATTCCGCCGTAGAAGAAGGCCAAGCCCGGAGTCATTAGTAGCACGAGTGCGGTAGCAGTCAGCATCCAAGCGACATCGCCTGAGTTGTAGCGCTCTGTGAACGGATCGTCGCTTGGGCTGAATGGGGATTCCGGAGCGATTAACCCGGCAACTGCAATCGAAGAAATCACAAAAAATGGAAATATTTTGCGCATACCCCCTTAAAATTAATGTTAAGTGCTACAAAACTACATTTTTTTGAAAAAACATTAAATAAATAGGGGTTGTGTTTGAAAAAATTCATTTTACAGCAAGGAAGTCGCCTCGTACCTTTTACCCCATGAACCGCGAATTCTTCAACGACCTTGGACTCGCCCTGCTGCGCATCGGTCCGGCCGCCCTCATGCTCACCCACGGGTACCCTAAGTTGCTCAAGCTGATCGCCGGAGGTGAAATTCAGTTTTACGATTTTGCGGGCCTCGGACCCGAACTCAGCCTCGCGTTGGCGGTTTTTGGCGAATTTGTCGCTCCGCTGGCGATGATTGTCGGATTCAAGACCCGTTGGTTTGCGGCCCCCGCGGCATTCACGATGCTCGTGGCCGCTTTTGGCGCCCACTGGGCCGACGCTTTGGGCGACAAGGAGCACTCGCTGCTCTTCGCGATTCCGTTTTTGGCGACCATGCTGCTCGGAGCCGGCGGCTACTCGCTGGACGCCTGGGCGCTCCGCCGCAAGTAGCTAGCAACTAGCTTCTAGTTGCTGGCTTCCGCCCAAACTTGGGCCAGCTCAATCAGTGTTTGGACTGCGTACTCCATATCGGCCTCGCTGACCCACTCGTAGCGGCTGTGAAAGGCGTGCTCGCCCGCAAAAATGTTGACGGTAGGCAGGCCCATGAAGCTAAGTTGGCTGCCGTCGGTTCCGCCGCGAATTCGCCCGCGCTCAGGGGTGAGACCGGCGCGGCGCATGGCTGTTTCGGCGTGATTGGCCACCTCGGGGTGGCGGTCCAGCACCTCTTTCATATTGCGGTACTGCTCGCGCACTTCGAGCGAGAAACTCAGCCCGGGGCGTTGGGTGCAGACCTCTGATGCCAAGGCGCGAAGCCGCTCGGCGTAGCTCGCCAGGTCGGCGGTGCGAAAGCTCCGCAGAATAAAGTGAATCTGCGCAGACTCTACGCTGCCCTTTACCTCGTGGGGGTGTACGAATCCGTCAGTTCCGTCGGTGCCCTCTGGGTTCCATTCGTGCTCGATGCGGGCGAGAAGGGCCCCGGCCCCCTTGAGCGCGTTGACCATTTTGCCTTTGGCAAAACCGGGATGGGTGTTGGCGCCGGTGAAGGTGAGTACGGCTCCGTCGGCGCTAAATGTTTCGTCCTCAAGGGTTCCGCGGCGTTCGCCATCTACAGTGTAGGCGAATTCGGCACCGAGGCGCGCGAGGTTGATGTTGGCGGTTCCGCGGCCCACCTCTTCGTCGGGGGTGAACAGAATCTTGATGGTGCCGTGCGCCACCTCGGGGTGCGCGACGAGCCATTCCACGGCGGCCATGATTTCGGCGATTCCGGCTTTGTTGTCGGCGCCAAGTAGGGTGCGGCCGTCAGCCGTCACGATGGCGGAACCCACCTGGTCCCGCAAATCCGGATGTTCGGCCGGGTCCAGTACAATGCCCTCATGGGGCAAGCGAATC
Organism: uncultured Owenweeksia sp.; assembly: GCA_964475135.1. GTDB lineage: Bacteria > Bacteroidota > Bacteroidia > Flavobacteriales > Schleiferiaceae > TMED14. The sequence continues at coordinate 963 of CAYYWL010000048.1, read as the reverse complement.
ATTCCACCGTCGTAGTCGCGGTGCACGATGGGCTGAACGCCTGCGCCGGGCGCCTCGGGTGAGGTGTCCATATGGGCGCACCAGCAAATCACCGGAACGTCACGGTCGGTCGTAGCTGCCAAGGTGGCGTAGACGTAGCCGTGTTCGTCGATCTCGGCGTCGTTCAGGCCAAGGGCATGAAGTTCGGCTACGAGCAGGCGCCCCAAGTCTTTTTGCTTCTCGGTCGTGGGCGATGCGGTCGAGTGCGGATCGCTCTGCGTGTCAATCTGCACGTAGCGCAGCAGTCGTTCGAGGGCGGAACTCATAAGTCAGTTCGCGCTAAGCTGTGCTTGCCGTTGACAAGCACGTTTTCTACGGTCCACGAAATCGTGCGTTCAAAGGCGTGTTCGCGAACGGCGCAGTCGGCCACCTGGCACAGGGCGCACGAGTCGGGAACGCAGGGGTCGGCATGCACCGAAAACTCTACTTCGTGCTCAAAGGTTGAGGCAATGAGCTCTTCCATCGCGTCGACTTCGTCATGCACCCGCTGCAAGTCCCAGTAGTGGGGTAGTGTGAGGTGCGCATCGACGTGGTACTGGCCGCCGTAGTGCACAAGGCGAAAGTGGTGCACGTCAATCCATTCGGACTTTCGCTGGGCGTCGAGCGTGGCCACGACCTTCTCGAGTACGTTGACGTCGGCCGCATCCATGAGGCCCGCGAGGGCCTTGCGCAGTACTGAGAAGCTTTGGTATCCCACGATTCCGCCCATGACCAAACCGATGGCGGGGTCAATCCACGGAATTCCGGTCCAGAGCACCAGGCCAAGGCCCAAGGTGACGCCCACAGAGGTGTAGAAGTCCGACAGCAGGTGCTCGCCCTCGGCGGTGAAGGCTACTGAGAGCTGGCGCTTGCCCAATCGCTTGTACACAAGGCCGATGGCGCCGTTGACCATTCCGGCTCCGAGCGTCAGCGCAAGGCCCAAGC
>CAYYWL010000047.1:0-7903 GCA_964475135.1 uncultured Owenweeksia sp. | reverse complement strand
TCTACCACGACCTCGTGCACGGCCTGGCGGCGCGCGGAGAAAAGGTGGTGTGGGCTTAAATGGTTCTAGCGAGTAACTCTTTTGATTCAGAACCGAAACTAGTGCAGTAGCAACTAGGCGCGTAAATTTTGACAATTGCTACGTGCCAAGTAGGTATCAAAAAAGGCCCGAGCAAATGCTCGGGCCTCAACAATCATATAGAAGTTGAATTAGTGACGAACAATAAGTTTTTGAACGCTCGTTCCCTCATCGCTCGAAACACGAACCATGTAGATACCATTGCTAAGATTAGCCGTTGACAATGCGTTTTGTCCTTCTGTCAAAATGCCATTGGCAACAAGTTGGCCTGTTAATGAAACAATGCTAAAGTGAGCGTTGGTAGCATTAATTGAAATATTAACGAAGTCATTCGCAGGGTTAGGAGCCAAGGTCAGGAGATTTGAATTTTGCTCATCCATGCCTATTCCAGAAGCGGTTCCTTGTTCAATGTTGTCAACGTAGTACGTGCCTGAAGTGACGCCCCAGCCTGGGAACAATACAACGCGATCGTAAAGAGTTCCCACACCACTCAGGTCCCAGGTTAATTGGGTCCATTGAGAAGCTACGGTAATAGCTTGATCCGCTTCCCAGAATACGGCACCGTTGGACTTGTCTTCCAATTTCAAACGCATCGTGCCCGTCGCCGGAGCCCAGACCATGATTTGAATTAAAGTGTCCGTTGTGAAGTTTAACTTGTTCGTAAGGTCAAAGAACAGACCAGCCCAAGTTTCATTACCATGAACTGTCTCGAGTACGGTTGCAGACGTATTAAGGCCAGTAGCATCAGGATTTGCAATTATTGAATACGTACTGTTGCCGAACACTGTAAAAGTTGGCGGGTTTAGCTCGAAATCAATAGGTAGTGCCACCTGAGGGGTAACGGTACCGTAACCTTGTTGAATGTTGTCAACGTAGTACGTGCCTGAAGTGACGCCCCAGCCTGGGAACAATACAACGCGATCGTAAAGAGTTCCCACACCACTCAGGTCCCAGGTTAATTGGGTCCATTGAGAAGCTACGGTAATAGCTTGATCCGCTTCCCAGAATACGGCACCGTTGGTCTTGTCTTCTAGCTTCAAACGCATCGTGCCCGCTACTGGAGCCCAAACCATAATTTGAATTACAGTATCCGTTGTGAAGTCTAATTTGTTCGTAAGATCAAAGAACAGACCAGCCCAAGTTTCATTGCCATGGACTGTCTGAAGTACAGTTGCTGAAGTATTAATACCTGACACGTCGGGGTTGGCTAAAACAGAATAGGTGCTGTTGCCGAATACCGTAAATGTGGGTGGAGTTGATTCAAAATCAATGGGTAGCGCGGTTTGAGCGAAAGCTGTACCAAGCAATGCCATTGCAACAATAGTAAAATGTTTTTTCATGAATTAGATTTTGAAAATGATTGTTGTGTTAAAGCTACAACAATAAATGCAAGAAATTGTTCTTTCTACCATAACTACATTCGAAGCAGAACTTCGTCGCACAATCTATTGGAGCATGGGCAAAGATGACTGGAGTTAAGGTCTTCAGATATTGCCCTTAACCTCTTCAAAAACAGCTGTTAGAACACTGTTCTATGGATCTGTTTAGATGCTTGAACGCTTGTCTAGATGGTCCCGAAACGTATCGGTGAATGCCTAAATCTGCTATCCGAATTCCTCGAGTCAGCAGCAGACTGCCCCTTAGTTCAAGGTCTTGTGCTGAACGCCGTCCACAGTCCGTCATTGGCAACGTTCAGTTGGTGCGGGCGCGACACGGTTTCGGTTTTCACCGGAACGTCGAGGACCACGCGGTTTCCTCCGCGCGTGACGGAAAGTTTCATGACGCCATCCGTCGCAGCTTCGCGCGCCGCAACGAGGTCCTGCATGGACACCTCGTCGCCCACTTTAAGGCCAGCCCACTCATTGGGTCCAACTTTTTTGACCACTCGGCCCATCCCGAGGTTGCTTACTTTGACCTTGAGGTCGTTTTTGGCGGCGTCAAGTGGGTTCATTGCCTTGACTTCGCTGCCCTGGGCTTGGTACTCGAGGCCCACCAACTTCAGTGCTTCGGCGAACGGAAGCGCTTCACGACCCTCCACATGCTTGGCAAAAAACTCGCGCAGTCCAGGCGTTTCGGCCACCTCACAAAAGGCATCAAAGAATCCGGCCTCGTCAAAGGGACGCTCGGGTCCGTACTGGCTGTGCAGTGCCATGATCACATCAATGAGCGAACGCTGTCCCTGGTGGGCGCCACGAATTTGGGCGTCGATCAGCCAGGCCATGACGGCTCCGCGGTCGTAGACATGCAGGTAGGCATCGGCGTAGGGCTTGTCGAGCACGTTGCGCGACATTTCGGTGAAGCTGAATTTGTGGTTCGGAAACTTCTCGCCCTGCGAAATCTTACCGCGCATCGCGTCGAGGTACTCTTGCTGGGTGAGGCGTCCGCCCTGGTAGCGAATGAGTTGCGCGAAGTACTCGGTCACACCCTCGTAGAGCCAAAGGTGCTGGCTCATGGTCGGATTGGCGTAGTCAAAGTCGTGAATAGCCGGAGCGTGCAGGCCCAGCGGCGTAATGATGTGCATGAATTCGTGCACCGCAGCATCGAGAAGCTGCTTTTCGACGCGCAAGTCCTCGGGCATGCGCTCGCCCGTACCGAAGTCGCCGAGGTAGTACACCGACGAGGTGTTGTGCTCGAGCGCCCCAAAGCCCTGGTTACTCAGGCTGCGAACCACTTTGATGATTCCGCCCACACTGGGCTTGCCGCTGAACAGAATGTCGCCGGCCCATCGAAAGTCGCCCACCATGGTCAAAAACGTGTAGCGGTCCACCGGAAGCTGCGGAAGAAAGCGCGCCACCGCCGCCATGTCGGCCTCAAGTTCGCGCTTGAATTCAGCTGCCCGAGGCGTTCCGTTCAGGTCCAGAACCGCAATGGTCACCCTGGTGTTGGCGACCCAAAATCCCGCGGTATCGGGCTTGGTGAGCAGCACCGGATTGTCAAGTAACGCGTGGTAGCTACTGGCGACGAGCTTGGTGCGGTCGCCCAAGGCTTCGCCCTCGAGCGACGTGGCGGCAAACCAACCTTTGGGCGTGCCCAGATCCACAGTTACCGGTCCGCGCTCTTGGCCGGTCCAGAATCCGTACACTCCGCCGCCGTTCAGCACCGAACCTTTTTGGTCGTCGTGGTACGTGCTCGCGGGCTCAAAAATCTTGTCTTTTTTGACCTTCAGTTCCATAATGCTGGCCACGGTGTAGCGCACGGTCACGGGTGCGGCGGAACCGCGGACTTCCCAACTGTTGTTGCCCTTCTTTTTTACCTTGAGGGCTTTGCCTTCGGCGTCCACCGCCGTAAAGTCCGTCACAAATCGCCCGTAGTCGAGGGTTGCGTAGGTTCCCGGAACCGTCTTGGGCAAGTGGTAGGTGGCCGCGAATCCGTCGGCCAAATTCGCGTCCGGAGCCGCAAACCCACGGTGCTCCACCGTCGCGCCATCAGCTTTAATATCAACGAGGTATACCGATTGAGCGGTTGCCGAGGCACTAGCTAAAAGGCCAAGAAGCGCAAAGAGAATAGGTTGTTTCATAAATATAGAGATGTCGGTGGAGTACAATAGGTTGCACGCCGGGGGATTAGTCGCGCAAAGGTCTGATAAATTACGCTGCGCTTCGCGCTACGCGCTAGGGCCCCTTCGGGGCTAGGGCTGCATCGCAGCTAAAGCCGCTACGCGATAACTAGAAACCAGTAGCAAGTAACGATCAGTTAACGAGCCAACCTTGCCAACGAGCCAACCTTGCCAACGAGCCAACCTCGCTAATAGTTCCACCGCCCTCGGTAGCTGTCGTAAAAGTCGACGCCGAATTTGAGGCGAAATCCGGGAATCTGGGGGTTGCCCTGGTCCGTCCAGACGCGGTAGGCGCCAACGCGCATGCGCTGGTCCCAGAGGCGAAAGGGGATCTCGAGTCCGCCGTAGACTTCGGCGTGAAACACCTTGGCTTCTGCGACGTAGAGCATGCCGCCTCCGACGGCGGGCACGAGGTGCAGGGCGCGTACCAGTGGAACCCGGTCGAGTAGCGAGCGATCAAAATGATGGATGAAGTACGCCTCGACCCATGGGCGGGCGGTGTGGTATGTAGAGTCGAGCGCCTGAAGACTGGTGGTCGGGTTGCTCAAGAGCAGTTGGTCGGAACCGCGAAAGAAGCGGTGCTCAATGAAGCGGATTGAGTCGAGTTCTTTAGCGAGAAAAGTTCCGGCGCCGGCGTTCCAGTGGGTGGTCCCCCAAAAGCGCGATTGGCGGAAGTCGCGCGCGTTGAGGCGGAGCGAGGTGAAGTTCACCATTCCGCCCAAAAGTCCCGGAATCCCTTGGCGGGCCTGAAAGGTGAATGTGGGCCAGTCACTTCCGAGGGCAATTTTGCGTGGCCCCTTGAGGACGTAGCGCTGGCCCGGAGTGTAGCTCAGGTCGATGCCCACAAGGGCGATGGTGTAGGTGCGAAAGGGGGTGGGCTCGTTGAGTTCGCCAAAGAGCTGGTTGGACCAGTCTTCGAGCTTGAGGTCGGTGATGGCCTGGCGGCGCGAGAATTCAAACGAGGTCCGCAGGTAGAGGCCGTTGGTCAGTTCGATGCGGTGCGAGCCTTCAAAAAATGTTTTACGCACGTAGTTGCCGCGAGCAAACGTTCCTAAAATGGGTTCGTAGGTGTTGACAAAATCGTAGTTATCGCCAAGCGAAAGGCGGAGCGCCGCAAAGCGGCGCGGGTTGTACAGGTAGGTCGCGGTGAGGTCGCCTCGGACGTCCTGGTTGACGACCCCGTAGTCCAAATTGCCGTCGACCTCGAGCCGCTGCTGGCTCGAAAAGGTGCGGCTGAAGCTTCCTCCGAGGTTGTGCCGGTATCCGCCTACGCCAAAAAAGCGCATTTGGGCCACGACCGGGAGCACAAACCAACTGTAGCCCTTGCGCGTCGACCGGTAGCCGACTCCTGCGACAAGCGGTTCCCACCAGTGAAATTTGTTGTACACGGCATCGACGCTGTCTTTGTAGTGGTCGGAATCGTAGTACAGCGTCAAACTGTCCTGATAAGTGATGTGCCGGGCCTCTCCGGGCGCCAAGGCGATGGTTCGAGCGGCGGCCCAAACGCTTGGATCCGCTTGAAACGCTTCAGGCGTGTATTCTACGGCGGCCAACCCTAGGTCGCGTGGCCGAAAGTCGACGTCAAAAAGGTAGGCGCTGTGGCGGATTTCGGTGCGTGCGGAATCCCCACTTGGTTCAGTTAGGAGAAAGCTCCGAGAGGTGACCACCGAGTGTCCGTCAACCTCGGCATAGGTTTGGCGCACGCGGGCTGACCGAAAGCGGGCGAGCGACTCAGCGGGAAGCTCCACGTCCGCCGAAACTAACGTGTAGGTGCTGTCGTCAATTACGAGGATTCCGCGCAACCCAGCGCCTGCGCCCCCGCGGGGCTCAATGGCTATAGTCCAGAGGACCGAACCGTCCACCGCCTGCGCTTGGAGCACGCGGGCTTTGTACTGCAGGGCGGCATCGGCCGCCAAGGGCGACGGAATCCGTGCCGACATGAGCCGGGGTAGCTCAATGCTCGGCGTGTAGAGGTCGAGGTGTCCGTCGGGGTAGGACTCAAAAAAATGCTTGCCCAACGCTTGAAACGTTTCCTTTGGCGCCGCACCCTCGTCGCGGCCCACACTAAACTGTAGCTGTACGCTGCGGCCGTCGCTGAGCCCGCCGCTCGTGGTATGTTCGTCGGCCAGGTAAATCCGTTCGCTGTAGCGCGCTGGAGCGGCAAAAAAGCTGAGGCTAAGGGCTTCGCGAAGCTGGATTCCGCGCCCCAAACCAACACTTGATTTTACTGCCGTGCTGCACTGAAAGCTCGGGAGCCCCTTCGCCCGCCGGCCGGCCTCGCGAAGTACGTCGTAGGCCATGTCCACAGGCTCGGCTACAACCAAAATGTCGTCGAGCCGCACATGCCGGGTGGAATCGCCTGAATTCTGGCCGTAGGCCAAGGGGCCGATTGCCAGGAGAATAAGCCAAAAAATACGACGCAGCATCACGCCGCGAAGGTACTCAAGGCTTGTGCCAAAGCCTTCAAAGGCGCGTTAGACCTCAAACAGAAAGCCCTGTTTGGCCAACGAGTGGTAGCGCTGCGGGTCGAATTTGTAGAGGCGCGCGGGGCGGTGGCGCACCGCTTTTTGCGTCTTGTCAAGGGCCTTGAGCACTTCCATGCTCAAAATCTTTTTGCGGAAGTTGGCCTTGTCAAACTGCGTATTGAGCACGGCCTCATAGAGTCCCTGGAGCTGTGCCAACGTGAATTCCTCGGGCAGCAACTCGAATCCGATGGGGTGCTGGCGAACTTGCCGCTGCAATGCTTCGAGTGCGGTTTGCAGAATTTCACGGTGGTCAAATGCCATTTCGTTTAGTTCTGCAAGCGACTTCCAGCGGGCTTTGACGGCCCACGATGCGGGTCGCGGATTGTACTTTGTCTGGTTGATCAGCGAATAAAACGCGGTGGTTACTACTCGGCCGAGTGGGTGGCGCTCCACGCCGCCAAACGTTTTAAGCTGGTCCAAAAAGACATTGTTGAGCCCCGTTAAATCGTGTAGAATCCGCGTTGCGGCCTCGTCGATGTCCTCGTCCATGCGCACGAGGTCGCCCGGAAGCGCTTCGTATCCGAAAAACGGCTCGGCGCCGCGCTCAATGACGAGGATTTGCAGCTGGGCCCCGTCGTATCCAAATACGACGCAGTCTACGGACTGCCCAAATTGAAAAAATGCGCTAAGGCGCTGGCGTTCTGCTTCGAGACTCATGGCAATAGGGTAGTCCAAGTTAGGCCTTCTTGGCTGTGTGGGCCGACAGTAATTGTAAGAGTTCCCTGGGCAAAGGGAACGCTCCGGCCCTGGCCGTCGCGCTGCACCAACGCTTCGCGGGGTAGCTCAATGCGCACGCGTCCTTCGGCACCGGGATCCAGCGCGATGCGTTGAAACCCTTTAAGCGCTTTAACCGGGTACAGCTGACCGTTGCCCTGGCGTCCCACATAGAGCTGTACGACCTCGCTTCCGCTGCGGGTTCCGGTGTTGCGCACCGTCACGCTGGCGGCCCAGCCTTGCGCGGTGGGCTCTACGACGAGGTCGCGGTAGTCAAACGACGTGTAGCTCAATCCAAAGCCAAACGGGTAGGCAGGTGCATTCGACTCGTCGATGTAGTGCGACCAAAACACCTCGGGCTTGGGGCCGGGGCGCCCCGTTGAGTAGCCGTCGTAGCTCATGGGTATTTGGCCTTCGCTGCGCGGAAACGTCATGGGCAACCGGCCGTAGGCCTCGCGGCGTCCAGTGAGCACGTCGGCAAGGGCACTTCCACCCATCGTTCCGGGCTGCCAGGCCCAAAGAATGGCGGCGGCTCCGTCCTGAATCCATGGCTCGAGCACCAGCGGACGCCCCGCGTACACCACCAGAACCACCGGCTTGCCAGTGGCGTAGGCCTTGCGAATCAAGTCCTGCTGCACGGCACTAATCCGCAGCGAAGTGCGGCTGCGGCCTTCGCCAGATTCGTTTCCGTGCTCGCCGACGGCGAGAACCAGCACGTCGTGCTTGCGCAGGGCTTTTACCGCTGCGTCGTTGGCCCGGGTGTCGGTTTGATTGAGCGTGAGTTCCGCGTGAAACGCCTCCTGTCCCACTGAGTGCGGCGACGAAGCCACGTACGTCCATTGACTTGCCACAGCCTCAGCCAGCGACTGCGCCGACTGATCTTTGGCCGACACGCGCCAGTTGCCGAGCACGCCGTTTTTTTCGGCGGCTAAAGGTCCTGTGAGCCCGACTCGCAGGCCAGAGGCTAGCGGCAAGACCCCAGAATTCTTGAGCAGCACCGACGACTTCACCGCCATCTCGTAGGCGTCGC
>CAYYWL010000046.1:1649-7969 GCA_964475135.1 uncultured Owenweeksia sp. | reverse complement strand
AGCCACATGGCGAGCAGGGTGAATACCGTGACTTGGGCGGTGAATGCTTTGGTCGAGGCTACGCCGATCTCGGGGCCGGCATGGGTGTAGGCTCCGGCATGAGTCTCACGGGCGATTGATGAGCCGACGACGTTGCAGATTCCGAAGACTGTAGCACCATTGGCCTTTGCCATTTTGATTGCAGCGAGCGTATCGGCGGTTTCGCCAGACTGCGACACAGCAATGACCACGTCGTTGGGGCCGATGATGGGGTTGCGGTAGCGAAACTCGCTTCCGTACTCCACCTCAACAGGCACACGGGCCAAATCCTCGATGAGGTACTCGCCGACAAGGCCGGCATGCCACGAGGTTCCGCAGCCAATGACAATAATGCGCTGGGCGTTCAGCAGTTTGTCGCTAATCGCGTCGAGGCCGGCCATCTTTACCTCGCCGGTCTTGAAGTTGAGGCGTCCACGCACAGTGTCAAGGATTGACTTGGGCTGCTCAAAGATTTCTTTGATCATGAAGTGGTCAAATCCGCCCTTTTCGATGGCCGCCAAATCAATTTGAAGCTGATGGATCACATTGTCGACCGGCATATCGTTGGCGATCGTGCGCACGACAACCCCAGTGCGCTGGACGACGGCCATTTCGCCGTCTTCGAGGTAGATCACCTTTTTGGTAGAGTCAATAAATGGGGTTGCATCACTCCCCACAAAGAACTCATTGTCTCCAAGTCCAAGAACAAGCGGTGAGCCGAGGCGACCTACCACCATTTGGTCGGGTTCGTCGGTGCTCATTACGACGATGGCATAGGCTCCGACGACTTCGTTCAGCGCAAGGCGCACAGCCTGCTGAAGGTTGACCTTCTCTTCATTTTGAATGTACTCAATGAAGTTGACGAGGACCTCGGTATCGGTATCGCTCGAGAACGTATAACCCTTCGATGCAAGAAGCTCTTTGAGCTGGGCGTAGTTCTCAATGATTCCGTTGTGCACAATGACGAGTCTGCCGGAATTGGATGTGTGCGGGTGTGCATTGCGGTCCGACGGCTCGCCGTGGGTGGCCCAGCGAGTGTGGCCGATTCCGAGGGTCGCATGCGGACGCTCTGAGTCCGCTAAGGCTTCGAGTGCCGAAACTTTACCTACTTTTTTAAAAACTTCAAGCCGACCGTTGTAGAGTGCAACACCAGAGGAATCGTATCCGCGGTATTCTAAACGTTTAAGACCTTGAACAAGGATCGGGTACGCCTCGCGGGGCCCGATGTATCCGACAATGCCGCACATACGCGATTTAGTTTGGTTTGGTGTACCACAAATTTAGCGACATCGGCTCGACCGCGTCGGCATTTCCGTGCAGGACGGCGCGCAACGGTGACGAAGCCATGCGCTCAGGAATGAGCATCATTCGGTAGGACGAAGTACTGTCCAATCCGAGCAAATCCTGCACGTGACGGGTGATTTCAAAGCGGTAGGCCCCTTTGCGTAGGACACCCGAAGCAGAGAATGTTCCGCCCACAGACCCGCGCTGGTAGTCGCGAATGAGCGTTTTTGAAGAACCTTTGACCTGTAGTACACTCAATCCGCCCGGAGCCTGGTACTTCAAATTCGTGCCTTCGCGCACCGGAACCACAAGTTCCGCATAGTTCACGACGTAGCCACTGTCGCGCAGTGCACGCAGTCCATCAAGATTCAAAACGGTTACCGCGCCACCGAGGCCCTGGATGTAGACCGAAGACTCACCAAGAACCGTGTCCTGAGCTGCCAAATCAAACGCAGCCTGGCTGCGGTCATGAGTAATCATGTTAAAGCTCTGCACACCAGAAGTCCACAGTAAGTCGTAAACACCATAATCCTTGCCGGCAGCAGAAGTGTCTGCACGAATCGAGTCATTGGTGTAAAAAATCCGAACCTTGGCGGACGCGTCGCCAGGGTTGAACTGGTACATGGTCTCGTTGTTAGGCCCACCCGAAACGATCAGGCCCTTGAAGTACTCCAAAAATGCTGCATTCGACGCCAGCACACTCGGGTTGGCAGTCGAGGCGTCCACAATCCACTCCTGAAACTTTTGGCGGTTAAGCTTGAGAAACATCGAGGTCTCGCCTACGCGTGTCCCGTTGCGAAGGATCTTAACCCCTGCCTTGGGCACAAAACTCGTATCGCAAAGGGTTTCGCCTGCGGTCACTGTGCTGAATGCGTAGTACACTGAGTCGGTCAAGGCGGAATCGCTGCGCCGTACCTTAATATGAAACGCCGCAGTCGTGTCTCCGTACCATCCGGCGTACGGAAGGATCATAAATACGGAATCTACGGTGGGATTCGCTCCAAAATCAGGAGCCACAGAACTGAGAACTAATTGAGTGGCGAACGATGCCGTCGGGCGTCCAAATATGGGGTCTTGGTAGCTACCCACGAGCAGTGCCGCCGGACGCAGTGTCACGAGGGAGTCAAACGACTCCGTATGGGTCCGGATGGCTACCGCAGACTTGGTTCCGAAGGCAAACTGGCTTCCGTCGACGAAATCCAAACCGATTTCTCCGGTCGACTTCTCGCAGGACGCCAAAGCGAGCGCGAGTACAGCAGCGGCTAAAATCCGGCGCATAAAAACCTAGGCGAACAGTGACTCGTAAAAGGCATCGAGGGCCGCAGGGTTCTCAAGGAACTCTGCCCCATTGTGCACAGGGACACCCGCGGCCTTAGCAGCCTCAACTGCGGCGGGAGAAGCGTTCGGACTCATTTGAAGTACAGCGTCGGCGTGGGAGGCCGCACCACAGAAGAGCGATTCTGCAGAGGGGTTGTTAAACTGGTCCATGCCCTTTACTCCGTCAAAGGCCATGCCTTCTTCAAGGCCCTTATCGAGGCAGCCCTCAAAACCGTTCTCAAAAAGGCTGAAGACCACTTTGGTTCCGGCAAAATGGGCGTCGTCGCTGTGGAACTGACGAAGGTAGACCGGCAGTGGAGCAGACATCCAACCCATTACGTGCACCACATCGGGCTGCCAGCCCAGTTTTTTGATTGTTTCAATGACGGACTTACTGAAAAAAAGCGAGCGAGATCCGTTGTCGTCGTAAAACGCACCTTGGGCGTCTTCCCAGGTACCCTTGCGCTTGAAGTACTCCTCGTTGTCAATGAAGTAGACTTGAATCTTGGCGCCCGGAACCGATGCAACCTTAATGATGAGCGGTTGGTCGTAGTCGTTAATCACGACATTGATTCCGCTCAATCGAATTACCTCATGAAGTTGGTGGCGGCGCTCATTGATGACGCCGAACCGGGGCATGAAAGCGCGAATTTCATGACCTAACTCGTTCATTTTCTTCGGGAAAGCCAGTGCGGCATTGGCCAAATCCCCCTCGGGGAAGTAGGGCTTGATCTCGTGTGAAACGTATAAAATGCGCCGCTTTGCCATAATCTCTTCTTATCGTGCCTATAAATTGGCCCACAAAGGTACGAAATTCTATATTGGCGCTCTAGTTTTGGGCTGTTTTGGCAGAATCTCTCACGGTCCTTCGGACCCTCGACCAACTGCGCGAATGGCGCAGTGCTCACAACGAACTTGGATTTGTTCCCACCATGGGGGCATTGCATGCCGGGCACCTCGCGCTTGTGGCCCGCGCTGCCGCAGAAGGAGCGCCTGTTTTGGTCAGCATTTTTGTCAATCCGACGCAGTTCAACCGACCCGAAGACCTGGCCTCCTACCCGCGGGATGAAGACGGTGACATCGCATTACTGCGGAATTCTGAAGCCGCTGCGGTCTGGTTTCCAACAGCCGTCGACCTCTACCCCGACGGTATTCAGAGCCAGCACTTCGACCTGCAAGGGCTCGACACTCGGCTCGAGGGAGCCCTTCGCCCCGGTCATTTTCAGGGAGTTGCCACCGTCGTGGACCGCCTGTTCACGTTGAGCCAGGCCACCAAAGCCTACTTTGGCCTCAAAGATTTTCAGCAAGTTGCGGTGGTGCGGTGCCTCGCTGCACTTCGGGGCGGAACCCCAACCATTGTATCCTGCCCCACCCTTCGCGAATCCGACGGGCTTGCCATGAGTTCCCGAAACCGACTGCTCACCCCCGAGCAGCGCGCCGAAGCCCCCGCCATCTACCGCGCACTTCAGTGGGCGGCCAATGAGGTGCGCGAATTCCCTGCTCCGGCCCGCGCGCTTCAGCGCGAGCTGCGCAAAGAAATCGAGCGATTCGAGGGCCTCGTGGTGGAATCCATTGACTTCATCTTCTCTGACACCCTTGAGGCCTTAACCGATCCCGACCGACCCGTCGATTCCTACGGACGCAGCGTCCAAACACTTATATCCGTTTATGCAGGCTCCGTGCGGCTCATCGACAATGCGCCGTTGTACCTTTGCCGCAAATGACGATCGAGGTACTCTACAGCAAAATTCACCGCGTCCGGGTCACCGGTGCGGAACTCAACTACATCGGTAGCATCACGCTCGACAGCGACCTCATTGATGCCGCTAAACTTATTGAAGGTCAGAAAGTTACGATCGTCAATATCGACAACGGTGAGCGCTTTGACACCTACGTCATTCGCGGTGGAAAAGGCAGTGGTGAAGTCACCCTGAACGGACCGGCTGCACGCCGCGTACAAAAAGGAGACGTCATCATCATCATCGCATATGCCGCAATGAGCGTTGAAGAGGCCAGAAGTTACCAGCCGACCCTACTCTTTCCTGAAGAGCCGACCAACCGTTTAAGGGCCTGATCTTGAGCCTTCCTCGCATTCCCAGTTGGCTGAAAACCCTTGTGTTCGCCGCACTAGGGGTTGCCCTGCTCTACATCGCCTTTCGGGGAGTAGACATCCACGCCGTGGGCCGTGAGATGAGCCGGGCAACCTGGTACTGGTTCGCGGTGAGCATTGCAGTTGGTTATTCCGCCGTGATTTCACGCGGAATGCGCTGGAAGATCGTCCTCGACTCGATGGGCTACACCACCACTTCGTGGCGCGCCACCCACGCCATCGGAATCGGCTACCTCATCAACATGGTGGTTCCGCGCGCCGGAGAAGTCGCTCGTGCCACCGCCCTGCGCCGCAGCGACAAAATCCCCGTGGACGTCCTTATCGGAACCATCATCGTCGAGCGCCTCATTGACCTCATCATGATGGCCATACTGCTCGGAATCACCGTGCTCCTCACCTACCCAGAACTTCAAAAACTCTTGGCGAGTACCCAATCCGCCCCGAGTGGTGACGAAACCGGTTTCCCCTGGATTCCCGTCGTTGGACTAGCACTTGCAGTCGCTTCCTGGCTACTCCGCCACCGATTCTTTGAAACTGCTGTCGGTCAGCGCGTACAAATGTTTTTGCGGGGCCTGTCCCACGGCTTTACCAGCATTCTGCGCCTCAACAAACCATGGGTCTACCTAGGTCACACGCTCTACATCTGGGGCGCATACTTTGTGATGGTGTACGTGTGCTTTTATGCCCTTCCGTCTACAGATCACATCGGAATCGACCAAGGTCTATTCGTGATGATGGCGGCGAGCTTGGGGGTTGTGATTCCGGTACCGGGAGGCGTCGGGGCCTACCACTACCTCGTAGCCAAAGCCCTCGAGGTACTCAGTATTCCGTATGTCGAAGGTCTCGCCTTTGCCACACTCGTGCACGCCGCCCAGGCACTCATGCTGATGTCTACGGGCATCATCGGGTTCATCGGCCTAAACCGTTTTAAAAACGACTAAGCCGCGCCGGGTGCGTACCTTGGCGGAACCATGGCCAAGACCAAAAAAGCCTTTGTTTGCCAGTCCTGCGGAACCAGCTACCCCCAGTGGGCCGGCCAGTGCCGCAGCTGCAGCGCATGGAACACCCTTGTCGAAGAAGTCATTGAGCGCGCCCCCGTCGACCAGGCGTGGGTGTCCCCCGGTCAAAGCCGGGTTCTGACCCTTGACCAAGTGGACCGCAGCGCAGAGCGCCGCGTCCCCACGGGCGACCTCGAACTTGACCGCGTGCTCGGGGGCGGATGGGTTCCGGGGTCCCTGAGCTTGCTCGGCGGAGAGCCCGGAATCGGCAAGTCTACCCTCATGCTGCAGGTGGCCCTGCATGCCGGCGCTAAAGCTCTTTACGCGAGCGGCGAAGAAAGCGCGGAGCAAATCCGAATGCGGGCTGAGCGCATTGGTTTCAACGGCCCCGGATGCCACGTCCTCGCCGAAGTTTCGACGTCAAAAATTCTCCAGGCCGCCGAGCAGCTGAAGCCTGGCCTACTCGTGGTCGACTCCATCCAAACGGCATACAACCCCCAGCTGGATTCCGCCGCCGGAAGCGTCGGACAGATCCGCGAATCCGCCGCCGAATTTCTGCGCTACGCCAAGGCGCGCCATGTGCCCGTGGCCCT
>CAYYWL010000046.1:0-1549 GCA_964475135.1 uncultured Owenweeksia sp. | reverse complement strand
TTTGATACGCGCCGCCTCAACATGCTGCTGGCAGTTCTCGAAAAGCGCTGTGGGTTTCACCTGGCCAGTAAAGACGTCTTTTTGAACGTCACTGGAGGCCTTCGCGTCGACGACCCCGCCCTTGACCTCGCTGTCTGCGCGGCCATTTTGTCGAGCCAAGAGGACCGCCCCATCCCGCCAGGCGTGGCATTTGCCGGTGAAGTCGGTCTGGGAGGGGAGCTCCGACCCATTGCCCGAATGGACGCCCGAGTTCTCGAAGCCGGACAGCTCGGTTTTGACTACGTCTGGGGCGCCAAGACTCCGGGCATGCCCAAGCGCCCACACGGTGTGCATTTTGTGGCCCTCGATCGCATCAGCCAGGTCGTTGACAACCTCTTTTAGCAAAAAAGCCGGCCCGAAGGGACCGGCTCCACTATCGTTTAGCAAACATCAGTTGCCGATCAGCTCCGCCAGCTCACCCAAGTTGGGGGTGATGATGATTTCGGTCCGGCGGTTCTTGGCCTTCCCTTCGGCGCTGTCGTTGGATGCAATGGGCAAGAATTCCCCGCGACCAGCCGCTTGAACACGTTGCGGTGTCACGCCTTTGCCGACGAGAATTTTCACTACGCTCGTCGCGCGCATCACCGAAAGGTCCCAGTTGTCTTTGACGGCGGTTTTTCCATTGAACGCGTCGCTGTCTGTGTGGCCCTCGACGGCAATTTTAAGATCCTTATTCTCATTGAGCACCTTGGCAAGTTCGCCCAAGGCAGAGGCTCCGTCGGGCTGCACGTCCCAAGATCCGCTGGCAAACATCAGGCGGTTGTCTAGAGATACATAGACCTGGCCGTTGCGCATCGATACGGTTAGTCCACGATCCTTAAACCCAAGCAGGGCATCGGCGAGGCGTTGGCGCAGGTAGGCCGCAGCGCTGTCCTTTCGGCTGATGAGGCGCTCCAACTCAGCGACGCGCTGCTCGCGCTGCTGAAGGGCGATTTCGAGGTCCATTAGGCGCTCTTGCTCGCGCTTGAGTGAATCCTCTTTGGCGGCAAGTCGCGCAGCAAGTGCTTCCATGCGCTCGAGCATCGCTTTATTTTCAGTCAAGTTCTCTTGAACCAAGCGGCTGTTGTTCTTCAGCGCATACTCGTAGTTGGAATTAAGGTCGCGGTAGGCGCGCTGGAGCTTGCGCATCTCGGCACCTTGAGCGGTCGTGTCTTTGATCGCGCCGTCCAACGCAGCCAGTGCTTTGGCCTTTTGGGCCTCGCTCTCGCTCGCTGAAATTCGGGCCTTTTCGGCTTCAACCTTGAGCGATTCCGCCCGCTGAACCGTCGCGTCGTACGACGACTGAAGCTCTGAATACTTTTTGGGCGACACACAGGCGCTGAGGAGCGCGATTGCGGCCAATGCCGCGGCAACTTGAATTCGCATACTACGAAGGTAGTTAACTCCAGCGGAGTCGCACCGGGGCATGATCCGAAAATCGGCAATCCTTCAGGTAGTCGACTGATTGTACCCGCTCAGGGCTGTTCGTCACCCAATGGTCGATGCGCCAACCTTTGTTTCGGTCAAAGGC
>CAYYWL010000045.1:0-8167 GCA_964475135.1 uncultured Owenweeksia sp. | reverse complement strand
TTTGTGGAAGCTTCATGCCCGTTTAACCGCGTTTTGGGGTATTTGGTTCAACAAAAAAGGGCAAAAAAGCATGAATGCTTCGTTGCCCTCTTTGAAATATGCGGTAAAATCCTACTTCAAGCTGCTGATGAGTTTCTGCACGTCTTCTTCGTTGCTGAATGCTTTGCCGTTGGCCTTGGCGTCAGCTTGTCCCGCTTTGAGTGACGCTTGAGCCGCCTTGAGGGCGTCCTTGGTCTTACCGTTTTTGACGAGAATTTGGGCGTATAGGTAGTGCACGTACCAGTTGTCATCCTTTAGTTCGCAGGCCTTAGCCGCCCACTTCTCGGCTTCTGGCATGCCTTGGTCCGACGCGTAGCGTGCCGCGTTGCGCCACACCGTCCATGCCGCATTCGGATCACTTACGGCCTTTTCAAGATTGGCCTTGGCCAGCTTGGCCGTAGGAACCTCAAATCGGTAGCGAGCACGGAGCTTGCCCCACGCCACGATCAGGTCACCGCCGTCGGTAGACAAGTTGTCCCAGTACAGCGTCATCGATTCGACATACTCACCTTCTTCAATCGGAGCCGAAATGCGCGCCACGTCCTTTTTTGCCGTGTACTCGTAGATGCCCCATCCATTGATGTCGGTGTTCACTACGAGCGTCCATTCTCCATCATTCGGAATCAGCGACAAGCTGTAAGTTCCAGCCAGAATCTTGGATTTGCCCACTGTTGCTTCGGTGCTTAGTTCGAGCAGCGTGCTGCCGTTCGCGCCCATGCGCCAATGGGTTCCGACGGGAACGATTTCAGTGTAAATGTCACGGCCCTTAGCGCTCGGGCGCCAGTAGGTCAGTTTGGTATCGGTAAGGCCAATGCGCTGCTCAACCACTGCCTTGGGCGAAGGTTGGGGTAGGTCTTGGGCCCAGATTCCGGTGCCCGTAAGCGCAAGGAATCCAATAATAAGTTGCTTTTTCATGTTCGTGAAATTACGAGATTAAACGAGGCGCTCCAGCGATCGGTTCACAAATGCGGTTAATCGCTCACCAGTAAGCAGCCCTTGCTGCAGCAACGCGAGGTCCTTCGCATGTAAAATGAGCTGGTCGCGTTCGGCGGGCTCTTCAGATTTTAGGATCTTTCCGGCTAGAGCATGGTTCCCGTTCACCACCACGTCGTAGTGGTCAGGGAAGTCTCCCATTCCCATGAATCCGCCACCACCGGTTGCACTCATCTCTTTCATGCGCCGCATGTACTCGGGCATCACCACCATCATGGGCACGTCATCGCTAGCCAGTGCTTCGACGCGTACGCTGTAGTTTTTATCGTTAATGGCACCTTCGACATAGCCCTTGAGGCTTTCTTTTTCGGAATCAGTCAGCAAGTGCGCTCGCTCGCCTTCTTTTGGAATCAGCTTGTCGAGCATGTCGCTGTCGACACGTGCGAAGCGAACTTTTTCTTTGGCGCCCTCGATTTTTTGAATCCAGTGCCCCGCGATCGGAGAATCGAGGAGTACCACGTCGTAGCCTTCGCCCTTGGCCTTTTGGATGTAGCTGTGCTGGCTGTCTTTATTGGACGCGTAGAGCACCACCTTGGTTCCCTCTTTGTCAGTCTGCAGGGTGCTGATTTTCTCGAGGTACTCGTCAATAGTGTAGTTCTGCTCGTCTACCGCGCTTCGCAGCAGGCTAAACTTCTGGGCGCGCTCAAAAAACTTGTCGTCGGTCACCATTCCGTACTCGATGATGACGGCAATGTCCTTGAACTTTTGCTCGAAGTCGGCGCGGTCAGCCTTGAACATTTCTTCGAGCTTGTCAGCCACCTTTTTGGTGATGTGGCCACTGATTTTTTTAACGTTTCCGTCGGCTTGCAGGTAGCTGCGCGATACGTTGAGCGGAATGTCTTTGGAGTCAATCACGCCATGCAGCATCATCAGGAATTCGGGGACGATTCCCTCGACGTTGTCAGTTACAAAAACCTGAGACTGGTAGAGCTGGATTTTGTTCTTGTTGAGCTCCATGTTGGGCTTGATTTTTGGGAAGAACAGAATTCCGGTCAAATCAAACGGGTAATCCACGTTCATGTGGATGTGGAAGAGGGGCTCCTCAAAGGTGTAGGGGTAGAGGGCCTTGTAAAAAGCTTTGTAGTCCTCGTCGGTCAACTCGCTGGGCTTCTTGGTCCACGCGGGGCTGTCGGGGTTGATGACGTTGGGGACCTTCTTGGTTTCCCACTTCGCGTCTTCACCTTCTTTAGCGGCGTTGTAGCGCTCGTCCTTTTCGCCGCAGATGATGGGCACGCTCATGAATCGGGCGTACTTCTTCAGCAGCTCGTTGATCTTGAATTCCTCGAGAAACTCCTCTGAGTCGCTGTCGATGTGCAGAATGATGTCGGTTCCGCGGTCCTTCTTCTTTTTGGTGTCGAGGCTGTATTCGGGTGAGCCATCGCAGGACCAGAAGGCGCCCTCGGCTTCGGTGGACTTCCAGCTGCGGGTGTGAATCTCCACCTTGCTCGACACCATGAAGCTGGAATAGAATCCGAGTCCGAAGTGGCCAATCATAGCACCCTTGTCGATCTTTCCCTCGTACGCGTTGACGAATTCAGTAGCTCCCGAAAAGGCCACGTCGTTGATGTACTTGTTGACTTCGTCGAACGTCATGCCGATTCCGCGGTCGCGGATGGTAATGGTCTTTTTCTTTTTGTCTACGTCGACATGAATGCTCAGGTCGCCGAGTTCCCCAGAGAATTCGCCGAGGTTGCTCAGCGTTTTAAGCTTGTTGGTGGCGTCGACCGCGTTCGAAATCAGTTCGCGAAGGAAAATTTCGTGGTCGCTGTAGAGAAACTTCTTGATGACGGGAAAAATATTGTCCGCCGATACATTGATTTTACCTGTAGCCATTTTTTAATCGTTTAGTGCGGTCACGATGGAACAAGGGGCATGCCACAGCCGTTACCTTCGTAGGATAACTGACAAAATGGCAAGCACCCCGTTTATTACCGTGCGTTTTTTTCGCTGGCAGGGCCGCAAAGCCCAGTGGTGGGCCTTTGGTTCTCAGGGTTTTGCCTTGCGTCAAGCGTGGTCGGCCGACGGACTTCGCTTTGCCAAGCAGCTCGGGAGCGGTGCCGGGAGCGGATTTTCAATCTGGCCCGACTTCAGCACCTATGCATGGTTTGGTGTTTGGGACACTGAGGCCCATGCTTCGGCGTTTTTTGAGGGCGATGCGCGATGGGCGGAATGGCGCACCTCGGCCCACGAGGAATGGGGTTGGAACGCACAACCCGTTCGCGGCCACGGAAGCTGGGGCGGCGTACACCTCCTCGAGGGGGCTACGCTCGCGTCATTGGATCCAACCGACGAAGTGGCTGTGCTCACCCGCGCGCGCATCAAGTGGTCGCAGGCGATTCGCTTTTGGTGGAACGTTCCAGGTGCCAGCCGCCACCTGGATCAGTTGCCGGACCTGATGTACCGCAAAGGAGTAGGGGAGCTGCCCCTTGTCGAACAGGCCACGTTAAGTGTGTGGCGCAACGCCGAAGCCCTCGACGCCTTTGCCTACCGAAGCCGTGAACATGCACCCATGGTGCGCAAAACCCGTAAATACGGCTGGTACAGCGAAGAAATGTTCCTCAGGATGAAGGTGTTGGACCGTTGGGAGCCGCGCCCTATCTTGGATGCATGACCGGACTGCGCTACCTGCTTTCGCTACTTCTTCCTGCTTCCATCTACGTCGGGCTTCTCAGTCGCGGTCCGTGGTCGTTTGCAGCACTGGGGTTTGCATTCGGAGTCGTGCCACTGCTCGAGGCGGTGCTGCCCACCTTTGCCGCGAATCTAAGCGAGGCCCAGCGGGCCGAGCGCTTGCGCCAACCCTGGTACGACGCGCTGGTTTTGGTCCAGATTCCGCTTCACCTCGGTGCGATTGCTCTCTTTTTAATGGTGGTGCCCGAAGACCGCGCCGCCGGCGACCTCACCTCGTTGGTGGGCCACATTACGGCGATGGGCGTCTCGTGCGGAACCTTAGCCATCAACGTCGCCCACGAACTGGGCCACCGTCCGAACGCCAACTACCAACGGCTTGCCCAGGGGCTGCTCATCACCACGCTGTATGGTCAGTTTTTTATCGACCACAACTTAGGCCACCACAAAAATGTGGCAACCCCTGAGGATGCGTCGACGGCGCGCTACGGCGAAATGCTGTATGCGTTTTGGTTTCGAAGCATTGCGGGCGTATGGGCCACGGCCTGGCGCCTCAAACCTCGGTTGATGGCGGTACTGTGTGCTGCGCAAGCACTAATGCTCGGCGGAATCTGGCTCGCCTCACCTGCGGCGCTGACCCCGTTTCTTGCAGCGGCCGCAATGGGAATCATCCTGCTTGAAACGGTCAACTACATCGAGCACTACGGACTGCTGCGCGAGAAAGTGAGCGAGTTTCGCTACGAAAACGCCCTGCCCGCTCATTCCTGGAATTCAAATCATCCGCTCGGCCGCTTTATGTTGTTTGAACTCACGCGGCATTCGGACCACCACGCCCATCCCCACAAGCCCTATCCTGTACTGGACCACTTTGACGAGGCCCCACAAATGCCCGCGGGCTATCCGGCCATGATGGTACTAGCGGCTATTCCGCCCATTTGGTTTCGGGTGATGAATCCTCGGCTAAAGCCAGCAACTAGTTGCTAGTAACTGGTTAAAACGGGTTGGTAGCCCAAACGCCGAGTTCAGGGATGAAACCGCGGTCGTCCATCGCCAGTGCGCTCACCATTGCGTGGGCGAGCTCTTCGGGGCGGAGCATATTGTCTTTAAGCGGCTTCTCTTCGCGGTTCTCGACGTTGAATGCGGTAGGTACTGCGGATGGGTTCACGAGCATCACGCGAATGTTGAACGGACGCAGTTCGTCGCGCCAGCATTCGGTCATTCCGCGCACGGCAAACTTAGAGGCGGCGTAGATGGTTCCGTTTTTGAATCCGCGCACCCCTGCACTCGAAGCAATATTGATGATATTGCCCTTGTTTTGGGCCTTCATTCGGCGAGCGGCTTCGCGACCGATGAGTGCGGCGCCAAATACGTTGGTGTGAAAAATGGTTTCGAAGTCCGACCACGACACTTCATCCACGGGACCAAAGAATCCGATGCCCGCGTTGTTGATGAGCACATCTAGGCCTCCCCATTCGCGGTCGACCTCGGCGTACATCGCCATAATGTCGGACTCCTTGCTCGCATCATAAGGCAGGGCCCAGGCGCCCAGTTCAGCGGCTACTTGCTCGAGTTTGCTGCGGTCGCGTCCGGTGATGGCCACGCGAGCTCCGCGCTCGATGAGGAGTTGGGCGGTGGCTTTGCCGAGGCCTGAAGAGCCTCCGGTGATTAAAATGCGGGCGTTCGTGAATTCCATGGGTAACTATTTAAGATGATAACGGGTGTGGGCTTCGCGGGTTCACGAGAACCGGTATTCGATGACGCGGTCGCGCACGTCAAACGGAACTACCGAATTCAATCCAAGGTAGTTGGCGCCTTCTTCGGCAGACGAGAATCCGCGGAACGCCGCGAGGGGCGGCATACCGATTAGTTCAGAGCCACGCGCTTCGAGCCCATGGGTTTTTGCCAATTGGTTGACGGTGTCGAAGACATCCTTGAGTACCGCTTGGTTGAGGTCCGTGATGTTGCAGCTCACTTGACTGCAGCCAAATTCAGGAGTATCCCAGCCGATGGCGCGTACGCCGGGCAATCCGCCGCCAGGGTGCTCGCGAACGGCCGCTGAAATGACTTTGGCCACGGCCAGGTTGGTTTCAGAAAGGTTGACGTTGTAGGCGAGCAAAAAGTCGCGTGCCCCCAGCGCCATTGCTCCAAATTCGGGGTGATAGGTTCCGAAGTCGAAGTCGTTTTGGCGAACTTCGAGACCCTCGTACTGGCCTCTTCGTACGTTGGCAAGCAGGCGGAATTCCGGGCGTCGAGCGTTGCGTGAATAAAACCAACCACCGGCGGGAAGCGCGCTCAGTCCAGAAGCCACTCGTTCGGCCGCTTCGTCGGCGAGGGCCGATTCTTCAGGTCGCAAAGACACTAACGGGCAGACATCTACGGCACCAATACGCGGGTGCGCCCCATGATGCTGTCGCATGTCAATATGTGTGGCGGCGGCCGAAATTAACGCAAAGCATCCGTCCACTACGGCGTCTGCGGGACCCGCAAACGTGTAGACGGTTCGGTGGGCGTCCCAGCCGGCGTCGCGGTGCCATAGCTGCAGCTCAGGTACGGCCTGTAGCGCGGAACTAAGCGCGTCGAGTACGGTGGGGTCGCGCCCCTCGGACACGTTGGCGACGCATTCGAGCCATCCTGCCGGTGTCTGCACTACCAGGGTAGGTTTTGGGTTCCGCGCACAAAGTCAAGCAGAAGCATGGCGGCGGCTTTAGCTTGGCCGGGACGCTCGCCCTCAGAAGCGAAGTTCAGCGCCAGTTCGGTGAGGTGCACGTAGGCAACTTGACCGGTTTGTCCGGCGCGGTAGGCCAGTTCGCGAGCTTGAAGCCAGGTCCATCCGCTCGCCGTTTGAGCGCTCGACGGAGCGCCAGAAATTCCGTCCACGTCGATTTCGAGCCCAAATGGACCGATCTGCACGTGGCCAAGCATGCGGTCGAGCGCAGATTCCCAAGAGGTTTCGCCGCGCACCGCCCACGATTCAAACGTTTCAAACGCCCAGCCTTCAGTGGACTTTAGTCGTTCAAGGCTTGCAGCGTTCACGGCGTACTCACTCAGACCCAGCACCGCATAGCGGTCGAGGTAGCCCCGCGAATGGGCGTAGCTGAATCCGTTGCCGCTGTGGCGCCCTTCTAGGTCGCGCACGTCGGGGTGCGGATCGAGGTTTATGGCGTGGACGGCTTTGCCGTGGGCTTCAGACGCGGCCCACAGCAGGGGTAGCGCGTTATTGTGGCCGCCACCCACTACCAGCGGAACGCATCCGGCCTTCATCCACGGCAGCACCGCAGCATGAACCGCCTCGTCCACCGCATCCACGCTGCTCGTATGGCGTAAATCCAAGGTTCCGCCCCAGGCGAAGTCAGACCCGCGCACCCAGTCGTTGCAGGGGATGTTCAGGAGCGCCCGAAAGACCGCTTCAGGGCTCTCGGCGGCACCGGGCCGCCCGCCGTTGGCACGCACACCCAGGTCTTCGGCAATGCCGAACAGCACAAACGGCGCCTCACCCAGTGGGGCGAGCGCGTCGCCAAGACGCTGCTCTCCAGCGCGTGGCGTATACAAGTGGGACCATGGATTATTGGCCATAAATCAGGGTTTGGGCGATTCGGTGTTCGCTGGTGAAGTAGGGAAGCTCGGCGTAGTCCGCCATGGGCTTGGTGAGGATGACGTGCGCTTCCATGCCGGGCTGGATGCGGCCCATTCTGGCTTCGGAATCCACAGCGTAGGCGGCGTTGGCCGTGAGCGCTGCGAGGCCTTCGTCGACCCGCAGCTTCATTTGGTGGGTGGCGAGGCTCCAGGCCATGCGCAGGTCGCTTGACGGCGCGGAACCCGGGTTGCAGTCCGACGCGATCGCCAGCGGCAAGCCTGCATCGATGATTTGCCGTCCCGGCGTGTAGGGAATGTTCAAAAACAGCGAACAGTGGGGCAACGCTACCGGCATTGGACCGTCGCTGTGGGCCCAGGCTTGGGTTAGGCTCTTGAGGTCGGCCTCGTTGAGGACTTCAAGGTGATCGACGCTGCGCGATCTAGCCGCCACCGATGCTTCAATTCCCCCAATGCTCTGAAACTGGTTGACGTGTGCTTTGAGCGGAATTCCGCGCTTCGCCGCGGCCTTGGCGAGCCGCAACAGATCGCTTGGGCTGAAGTAGTTGGCTTCGCAAAAGACATCGACAAAGTCCACGAGACCCTCGTCGGCAAGTGCGGGAAGCCATTGGTTAATGGCCGCATCGACGTAGGATTCGTGGTTCGCACCCTTGGGCAGGGCGTGCAGCGCCAAAAACGTGGCCCATAGGGGCATGGCTTGGAGCTCGCGGGCGCGACGAATTACACGGAGCATTTTGCGTTCCGCCTCAAACGTCAGCCCATAGCCACTCTTAATTTCAGCGGCTACGGTGCCGGTGGTTCGGGCCGTTTCAAGCCGCTGAAGCAGCCCGTCCAGTAGCTCGGACTCGTCAGCCGTAGCTATGGCCGCTGCGGAATTCAAAATTCCGCCCCCCGCCGCCGCGATGTCGTGGTAGCTGGC
>CAYYWL010000044.1:0-8522 GCA_964475135.1 uncultured Owenweeksia sp. | reverse complement strand
ATGAAACTTCACCACAAAATTCTGCTCGGAATGGGCGCGGGTCTTCTTTGGGCCATCGGGTCTGCCTTTGCGGGCGGAGCCCAGTTCACCGCCGACTGGTTTGCACCATTTGGCAAGCTCTTCATCAATGCAATGAAGTTGATCGCGGTTCCGCTGGTGCTCTTCAGCATCATCGACGGGGTAGGTCAGGTAGGTAACCCTAAGGCACTTGGCCGCATTGGTGGCAAGACCTTGGGGCTCTATTTATTTACCACCCTCGCTGCGATCGTGACGGGAGTATTCGTAGTCAACCTTGTGAAGCCGGGACTCACGGCGAGCTACGAACAAAGGATGGAAAACAGACGCGGATTTGAAGCGTGGCTGAAGGCTAATGATCGTCCGAGCCCTGATGGACAGTGGCTCACTGATGCCACGGCCGCTGAAGCTGTGTCCACTGTAGATGCCACTCTGGATGCGCAAATTGCATCGGTTCGTGGCGAAAGCCGCGGTCCACTTGAGTTTCTTCATGAAATGGTTCCAAGCAACGTATTTGAGGCGTTGAATGACGGAAGTATGCTTCAAATTATTGTGTTTGCCATCTTCTTTGGTGTGATCCTTGTCCTTATGCCTCGCGAACAAACCGACCGTGTTCGTCCCTTGATGGCACAATTGTCCTCGGTATTTGTGCACATGGTCGTCGTGGTAATGAATGCGGCACCCTTCTTTGTATTTGCACTGATGGCCGGAACCCTCACTCAGTTGACCGGTGATGACCCCGGACGCTTACCCAACTTGCTCCAAACCTATGGCACCTACATGCTGACCGTGTTCGGTGGATTAGTGGTCCTACTATTGACGTTGTACCCAACTTTAGTATGGTTCGGAACACGCAAGCACGGTTGGTCCTGGATTAAAAGTTTCAAATTTTTCTTTCGTGGAATGCGTCCCGCCCAGCTGCTCGCCTTCAGCACCTCGTCATCTGCTGCAACTCTTCCGGTCACCCTCGAATGCGTGCACGACAACCTCAAGGTTGATGAGCAAGTCAGTCAATTTACGCTTCCGATTGGGGCCACTGTAAACATGGACGGTACGAGTCTCTATCAGGCGGTAGCCGTTATTTTTCTGGCCCAGTTTCACCTTGTTGACCTGAGTGTCGCGCAGCAGGTGACGATCGTAGTTACCGCTGTGGCCGCCTCGGTCGGAGCCGCAGCTATTCCTTCTGCGGGTCTCATCATGCTCATAATGGTGCTTGACGCGGTCGGACTAAACCCCGCTTGGATTGCACTTATTTTCCCGGTTGACCGCATTCTGGACATGTGCCGTACCGTCGTCAATGTTTCAAGTGATGCCGCCGTGGCCCTCACCGTCGCGGCGAGTGAAAACCAATGGCACGGGGCAGAGTGAGTTTGCCGTCCATCGGCCGGCGGTTGCCGGTTTCTGGTTTCTGGTTGCCGGTCGTAGGTTGGCGGATTCGAATAGTTGGTTTCTGGTTACTCGCATGGGCTGCTCAGGGCCAAGTTCAGTTAGGTGATTGCGTAAAGGCCGGAGCCCCGTCATCCCAGGTGCTCAAAGCCGAGGGAGCATTGGCCAAAGGAGACCGCCCGATGGCGCAAGTCTACATTTCGAGTATTCGCCGCAAGGAGCCGGAATCCATTCACGGTTGGTACCTCGATGCGGAACTCGCCCTGCTCGTAGGCGAAGAGCGCGCCGCCCTGGCCCTTTACGAAAAGGTCTTCGCGGCCTGTCCCGACTACCTGAGCGACCTGGCATTTCGGATTGGGGCGCTTCACGCGGGCCAGGGAAGGCGCGCCGAGGCCCAGCGGTACTGGGCCTCGCCCAACGCGGGGCCAGAGGCCCGGCGTTGGCTTCGCCGCTTCGAGCTTGAAGACTCGCTGCGGGCCCATCCGGTTCCGTTCAACCCCGAGCCCATCGAGGGCCTGGCGACCTCGGCCGATGAATTTTTGGCGGTTCGAAGCCCCGACGGAAGCAAATGGTACCTTACGCGCCGCCGCAGCGTGGTCGACCGCAAAAGTGGCCCCGCGGCCCGGACCTACCTTGAGGAGGCCTTGTGCGAAGGAATTCCACAGGAAGGAAGCGTCGAAGTCCGCCCCTTGGAGCACCCATTTAACGCGGGATTGAACGAAGGCGGCCCCTCGGTCAGTGCCGACGACCAGTGGATGGTGCTTACGGTATGCGCTCCTGATGCCAACGGTTACCGCAACTGCGACCTCTTTGTGGCCCACCGCGAACTCGGCGAGTGGTCGACGCTGCGGCGCCTCGACGAAGCGTCCACGCCGACCCACTGGGAATCCCAAGGTGCGCTCTCGGCCAACGGCGACCGCATCATCTTTTCGAGCGACCGTCCGGGAGGACGTGGCGGACTCGACCTCTGGACTACCCAGCGAAACCCCGACGGATCCTGGACGCAGCCCGAAAACCTCGGGCCCGCAATCAATACCGACGGAGACGAAAAATCGCCGTTTTTGCACGCCGACGGCCGGACCCTATTCTTTTCAAGTGACGGCCACCCAGGAATGGGCGGGCTCGACGTGTTCTACACAAACTGGACCGCGCTCATGCAGCCGATTAACTTGGGATATCCAATCAACACTGAAGAAGATGAGCTCGGATTCGGAGTGCACGCCAACGAACCATTGGGCTACTTCAGTCAGCGCCGCGAGGGGAGTGGCTACGACCTGATGCGCTTTGCCCTTCCGGCCGATGCCGCGGGGCGACAGGTGGCTTTTGTGCGCGGAACCGTCGACGGCGACCTTCCCGAGGACGGACGGCCCACCCAAATCCGCATCGAAAACCTCAAAACCAAGTCCAGCCAGTTGGTGGTGGTGGATGCCACGAGCCGAAGCTTCACCGCCGTAATCGCCCGCGAAGACCTTGCTTCGAGCGTTCTCGAGCTTGAGCACCCTGAGCTTGGGTATACGGCCTTGCGCCTTGAAGAATACACCGAGGACGAAGAGATTCCAGCGTTGACGGCACGTAAGGCGGCTCCCGGAACCGAATTTGCCCTGAGAAGCATTCTCTTTCGAACCGCCAGTTCCGAACTCAGCCCCGAGGACCGACTCGCCCTAGAGGGCTTCGCGCGCTACCTACAACGCCATCCGGAGTTTCGCATTGAAATCCAGGGGCATACCGACAATGTTGGGGCGGCATCCGCCAACTTGGCCCTGTCGCAGCAGCGCGCACAGCAGGTCCTCAGTCACCTTGTTCAGCTCGGAGTAGATCGCGCCCGCCTAACTGCCAAGGGTTACGGAGCGGCACGGCCGGTAGCCAGCAATCAGACCGAAGAGGGGCGCGCACGCAACCGACGAACGGCCTTCGAAATCTTGCCGTAGCCGCTGCGCCACAGCCAGATCCCCGCACACATGGGCGCAAAAAAAAACCGCTCGCAAATCGCGAACGGTCTTTGATGAGTACGGGTGCGTCGGCTTAGTGACGGCGCTCCTTGATGCGTGCGCTCTTACCAGTACGTTCGCGCTGGTAGAAGATACGTGCACGACGAACCTTACCGGTCTTGTTAACTTCGATTTTTTCGAGATTTGGCATGTTCACCGGGAAAATGCGCTCAACGCCCACGGCGCCAGACATTTTGCGGATGGTGAAGGTTTCGGTCGCTCCGGCGCCTACACGCTGGATTACGTCGCCGCGAAAGAACTGCGTACGCGTCTTTTCACCTTCAACAATTTTGTAGTACACCGTGATAGTGTCTCCTGCTTTGAACGCAGGGAAGTCCTTCTTGGCGATGTAAGTCTCTTGGACGTACTTAATCAGGTCCATGGGATCAGTTTTAAACGTTCAAACTGCAACGTGCTTCACTTTGAAACAGAGGTTGGGTTTGCAAAATCCCCGTTGGCGTAGTTCCTCTAGGGGCGGCAAAGGTAGTAAAAAAACCTTTTTCTCAAATGCCTGCGCATCCCGCGTAGGAACCGTTCACCTTCAGCGCTGTCTCAGCCTTCTTGCGCGCGACCCATGCGTCCATGGTCTGCTGGCGGCGCTGGTTCTCGACGTACTGCTTGAGTAGTGCCAAATCCTGCTTGAGATTGGCTCGGTGCGGATCAATCTTGTTGCGAAGGTGAATCAATCGAAAGTACTCTTTGCCCTGTGGGTCGCGCACAAGCGAGGCTTCGCTGAGGTCGTTTACTTCAAGATTTTGAATCGCGTAAAAGATTCCGCGGTCGAGCTGATCAAGGTTGAACGTCACGTCCATGGTGTTGGGGTTCAGCATGATTCCGCCGTTGAGTTTGGTCTCTTCGTCTTCTGAAAACCGCTCAGCCGCCGCTTCAAAGCTGAGTGTACCTGCCTTGATGGCGGTCCGGATGCTGTCCAAACGACCCTGCGCAATGTCAAGGTCTTTTTGTTCCAGCTTAGGTTTGACCAAGATGTGGCGCAGGTCGAGCTCTTCGCCGCGTTTGGCCTGGAGTTGGACGATGTGGTATCCGAATTCCGTTTTAAACGGCTTTGAAATTTCGCCCACCTCTAGGTTGTACGAGACCGCGTCGAATTCGGTCACGAATTGCCCGCGCTTGATGCCTTTGTACTCACCGCCATTGCGGTTGGACCCGGGATCTTCAGAGTACAGGATTGCCATCGTGGCAAAACTTGATCCGTTTAAAATGCGGGTGCGAAGCTGTTCAAGTCGCTCAATTGCTTCCTGCTCAGATTTTGCACTGACCTTGGGGTTGATGATGATTTGAGCGAGTTCGACTTCAGTTCCGATGAGGGGTAGCGAATCGAGGGGGAGTGATTTGATGACGTTCTCGACTTCGACCGGTGTAACCTTCACGTTTTCAGTGATGGTGGATTGCATGCGCTGGGCGGTGAGCTGGTTGCGCATTAGGGGACGCATTTCTTCTTTGATTTCGATGACCGACTTTTTGTAGTACTCGGTCAGGCGGCGCTCGCTTCCGATTTGAGCGATGAGCTGCTCGAGGCGGCGCGAGATATTGTCGTCGATTTCGGCATCATCTACGACCACCGAGTCAATGGCCGCATGGTGCACTAGGAGTTTTTCAAGAATGAGTTCATTGAGCACTTCGCACTCGCTGCGGTCTTGACCCTCGCGCTTGAGGGTTTCTTTCATGATGCTCACGTCAGACTGCAAAATGATCTCGTTGCCCACCACAGCTACGACACCGTCGGCAAGAACGGGTTGTGCGAGCGCTAGGGTTGCGGTTCCGAAGAAAAGGGCAAGGGCAGTCGTGAAGCGTTGGGGTAGGAGCATAGCGGCAAACTTACGGAATGAGAGGTGTTAGGCGCCTACCTGCGCATTTCGTGCCAAAAGTTCGCGGGCGAGGTTGAGGTAGTTCTCGGCTCCGGTTGACGCGGCGTCGTAGACCATGATGGGCTCGCCGAATGAGGGAGCCTCGCTCAGGCGCACGTTGCGCGAAATCACCGTGTCAAACACGAGCTGCTGAAAGTGCTGACGAACCTCGTCGACGACCTGGTTACTCAGGCGAAGGCGCGAGTCGTACATCGTCAAGAGCATTCCTTCGATTTGGAGCTCAGGATTTTGCAGATTTTGAACCGAGCGCACGGTGTTCAAGAGTTTCCCAAGGCCCTCGAGGGCAAAGTACTCGCACTGGATCGGAATAATCACAGAGTCGGCGGCCGTGAGCGCGTTTAGCGTCACCAGGCCCAGAGAGGGAGCGCAGTCAATGATCACGTAGTCGTAGTCATTTTTGACATCGGCCAATGCCGTCTGGAGCATGTATTCGCGGCGTGGCTTGTCGACCAGTTCAAGTTCAGCAGCCACTAAGTCGAGGTGGGCCGGCATCAGCATGAGGTTGGGGTTGCGGCCATCCATGATAGCCTCGGCCGGAGTTGCCGTGTGCTCAAGTACGTGGTAGGTACCCGTTTTGGGTTCGGACGGATCGTACCCCAACGCCGAAGTGGCGTTGGCTTGCGGATCGGCATCAATCAGCAGCACGCGCTGCTCAAGGACCCCAAGGGCGCTGGCCAGATTGACTGCGGTGGTGGTCTTTCCGACTCCGCCTTTTTGGTTTGCTACGGCAATGATTTTTCCCACGAGGGCGAAGGTAGCGCGATTGGCTGACCTGCCCGAGGGCTGTGGAAAACTTAATCCTTAGTTGGAGCCCCCCACGATGGGCTTGCGCACGACACCGCAGTTGAGCATTTCGTCTCCGAAGTAGGGGTTCATGACCACTTTTTCGCGGCTGATCCACGTTGCGCCCTCGTAGTCAAAGGCCATCGGGCAGAACTGCAGGTAGAGTGTGTCTTCGCCTGGCTTGGATTCAAGTGAGACCAGGTAGGCTTGGGTGAGGCTGTAGAAGGCTTCGCGCTGCACTGCAAGGTCTGAGGTCGAAGCAAGTTGACGCACCGACGACAGGAGTTGATCGCCCGGGCTGTTGATCGTCCAGAGCGAATCTAAGTGCTTGGCCGCAGCCTGGGCTTCAGCGGGGTCCGAAGAGACTAACGCGTCCTTGATGCGCAAGTACTGGTCAAGCGGAACCTCCGCATAGGAGTTCTTGAGGTAGGATCCGTGCGTGGTTTCTGCGCCAGCAGTGGATTCTTGGGTTTCAGGTGTGGAACAAGCTGCCAGCAATGCGGCTGCAGCAATCAGTGCGTACTTCATTCCCCAAAATTAGGGCTTAGTTACGCGCGTCGCGCATCGGATTGCTCCGCCATAGCTGAGCACCCGTGGGCTTTGGAAGCGCCTCTAAGTGCAAGTCAGCATCTCCGCCCCATACGTTATTGTACAGGTCGATGTCTGCGAGTTCGCGGAACGGATCTAAGTCAATGGACACCGCTTTTTTGGGCAGGAACACCGTTTTGGTGAATTCTTGTTCGCTCTGAATCCAGATCTCGGCGGGCCAGCGCTCAATGTGCGAACTCCCGTCGGCAAAGGTGTAGCGCACGACCACCGGCATGATGAGTCCGCCGACATTTTTAACTGTGATTTCGTGAAGGTAACCGCTAGGTCCGGGCTTTAGCCCGGCCAAACGCTTGGCATCAGCCTTGTTCACTGCATGACGGTTGTATTCAGTTACGTAGAAATCACGGTAGGCGGGATCCTTGTCAACCTTGGTTGGACGGTTGCTGGTTGCATTTCGCTGGTTACCGATGAACGCAGCGTACTCGGCGTCTGACTCAGCCTTTCGCTGGGCTTCGAGCTCCGCAGGATCTAATGTGGGAACTGCTGCAATTCGCACCTTGCTCAACTCCTGATCTACAGCTTCGGTGGTATAAAACCATCCGCGCCAAAACCAATCGAGGTCCACGCCGCTGGCGTCTTCCATCGTCCTGAAAAAGTCGGCTGGAGAGGGGTGCTTGAAGGCCCAACGGGTGCAGTAGGTCTTGAATGCATGGTCAAAAAGCTCTCGGCCCATCACTGTCTCGCGCAAAATATTCAGCGCGGTAGCCGGTTTCCCGTAGGCGTTGTTTCCGAATTGAAGAATACTCTCAGAGTTCGTCATGATGGGCACCTGATTGAGGGCCGGAGAACGCATGTACTCCACGATTTTGTAGGCAGGACCGCGGCGAGAAGGGTAGTTTACATCCCATTCTTGCTCGGTGAGGTACTGCACAAACGTATTAAGACCTTCATCCATCCACGTCCATTGCCGCTCATCACTGTTGATGATCATGGGAAAGAAGTTGTGCCCAACTTCATGAATGATGACACTGATCATTCCCAGTTTCTCAGCTTCAGAGTAGGTCCCATCGGGGTCAGGGCGTCCACCGTTGAAGCAAATCATCGGGTATTCCATACCAATGTCGTCGGTGTGGACCGAAATGGCGCGCTCGTAGGGGTAGTCTACGGTGAACTTTGAGTAGGTCTCGATCGTCTGGGCGACGGCGCGAGTTGAGAACTGCTCCCAAAGCGGATTCCCCTCTTTGGGGTAGAACGATTCAGCAAGGGTGGTACGGTTGCCCACCTTGACTGCCATTGCATCCCAAATGAACTTACGACTCGTAGCGAAGGCAAAATCGCGTACGTTTTTCGCAGAAAAAATCCAAGTTTTGGTGTTCGTAGCCTTGGTCTTTTCACGTTCGCGGGCTTCTGCTTCTGTGGCGATAATGATGGGTTTGTCGGTTGTCTTGCGTGCTTCTGCGAGGCGCTGGCGTTGGGTAGCCGTGAGTACGTTGGATTCATTGGTCAACGTGCCCGTGGCGGCCACGAGGTGGTCGCTTGGTACGGTAATGGCGACTTTGTAGTCACCAAATGGAAGGGTAAACTCGCCCTGCCCGAGAAACTGCTTGTGCTGCCAGCCGACGTTGTCGCCGTATACGGCCATACGTGGAAAAAATTGTGCAATGGTGTACAGCGTGTTGCCCTCCTCGTCGAAGTGCTCGTATCCGCTGCGACCGCCAACCTTCATTCGGTCATTGACCAAATAGTTCCACGCCACATAAAATCGAACGCTTTGACCTGGAGCCAAGGCCAACGGCAAATCGATTCGCATCATCGTGTTGTTGATCACGTAGGGAAGTTTGCCGCCGGTCGCGGACTTTACTTCGGTTACGTTAAAACCACCTTGGTATTTGTCGACGTACTGTTCGTTGATCTG
>CAYYWL010000043.1:5651-8907 GCA_964475135.1 uncultured Owenweeksia sp. | reverse complement strand
CTGCCGCGCTACTTGGCCGACTTCATCTACCCTGTGCCTGTAACCTACGACCTCGCAATTACTGAGGTTATGGCCAACTCAAACGACGCCAACACTGCCGTGAATGGCGACTGGTTTGAAGTCACCAACTACGGAAGCACGTCCGTTAACCTCGCTGGGTTCAGCTGGGACGACAACTCGTGGAACGCCGGAACCGTCGTCTTCCCTAGCATCACCGTCACTCCAGGCGAAGCCATCGTCGTGGCCCAAATAGACGCCGCCAACGAAGCCGCGTTCCGCAGCACATGGAACCTCGGCCCATGGGTACAGGTACTGGTCAACGAAGACTTCACCACTGCCCAGCCCGCGTTCAGCGCCAACGGCGACGGCGTAGTCCTTTTTGACACCTCTGCCACGCCAATTGAAATCTGCCGTGCTGAGTACACTTCAGCCCTCGCCGGTTTTTCGGCCGAATTCGATACCAACTGCACCTACCTCGGTAATGCCTCAGTGGGCATTCGCGGAGCGTACAGTTCAACGGGCGGCGACGTCGGTTCTCCGGGCAACCAGAGCGTGGGTCTTGAAGAGCGCGGACTTCGCGTCACCCTTCAGCCCAACCCTACTACGGGTGTGGTGACCTTGACCCTTCCTACTGAAGGCAGCTACGCTATCAGCATCCAAAACCTCAACGGTCAAACCCTTGCAGCGCAAAGCGTTAACGCATTGTCTGCACAAATTGACCTTCGCGGACTTGCTCGTGGCATATACCTTGTAGTAGTTCAGAGCGAAGCCGGCCAGTCCACGCAACGCATCGTGCTGCAGTAAGCGCGGCGGACTTCGAAATCCCAATTGCACCGAACCGCCCCCACACCCGGGGGCGGTTCTTTTTTGGACATAGGGCTATTGCAAAATCTGGAGCGAGTCGTATATTTGCACTCCCCAACGCGAAAGTAGCTCAGTTGGTAGAGCACGACCTTGCCAAGGTCGGGGTCGCGGGTTCGAATCCCGTCTTTCGCTCCAGACAAAAACCCGCCCCAACCGGCGGGTTTTTTCATTCCCGAACCATCAGCTTCTCGTCGCTAGTTACTAGTTACCTAGAGTGCGCGATCTCAAAGTCCGCGGTAGCGACGGCAGGCCTCCCAGAGTACGGCTCCGCCGCACACACTTACGTTGAGCGAGTGCTTGAGCCCGAACTGCGGAACCTCCAACGCACCGTCGCACAGGGACAGTGTGGCCGGCTCCACGCCGTCTACCTCATTGCCAAATACCAAGAGTATCCCCGCGGCCGGGGTAGGCATGGCCGCAAGCGAAACCGACGTGTCGGTCTGCTCTACCGCATACACCGCCATTCCGGCGGCGCGCGCAGCAGCAATCGCCTCCGGCGCGTCAGCGAAGCCCTTCCAAGCTACCGTCTCGGTGGCGCCCAGCGCCACCTTGTCGAGCTGGATGTGCGGAGGACGGCATGAATAGCCACTCAGCCAGAGTTCAGCCAACCCAAAGGCATCGGCAGTGCGAAAAAACGAGCCCACGTTGTGGGCGCTCCGCAAATTCTCAAGCAGAGCCACCACCGGGATGAGGTCGGTGGGCGACGCGAAGCGTTCCGCTCGAATTTCCTCGGTTAGCCGTTTGCGCATGGTTATCTTCGCCATTCCGCCGCAAAGGTAGGTCGCGCTATGGCTAAGAAACCCGCAGAAACTCCGCTAATGACCCAGTACAACGCCCTCAAGGCCGAGTACCCTGAGTCGCTGCTGCTGTTTCGCGTGGGCGACTTCTACGAGACCTTTGGCGACGACGCCGTAGCCACCGCCAAGGCCCTTGACATTGTACTCACGAAGCGCTCCAACGGAGCGGCGGCCGACATGCCGCTCGCGGGGTTTCCGCACCACGCCCTGGACGCCTACATGCCCCGCCTGGTCAAGGCCGGATTCAAGGTCGCCATCTGCGAGCAGCTCGAGGACCCCAAGTCCGTCAAGGGCATCGTCAAGCGCGGCGTCACCGAAGTCGTGACCCCCGGAATCGCCCACCACGACACCCTCTTGAGTGCGCGGAGCAACAACTTCCTCGCCGCCCTTCACACCGAAGGCCCCCTGCTCGGCCTCGCCCTAGTCGACGTGTCCACCGGCGAGTTTTTTGCCGCCGAAGGTCCCGTGGGCGAGATCGACCCGTGGATGCAGTCGTTTAAGCCCAGCGAGGTGGTGTTCAACCGCCGAGCGGGCGTAGACCGAGGCCTTTTCGGCGCTGCCGTACCCAGCGGGCTTGAGGACTGGGTGTTTGCTCCGGCATTTGCGACGCGCACCTTGAGTGAGCACTTCGGCACCGCCTCGCTCAAAGGCTTTGGCCTCGACGATGCGCCCCTCGCCGCGGTTGCGTGCGGAGCCCTTTTGCACTACCTGCGCCAGGCGCAGTACGCCAACTGGTCGCACATCGAGCGGGTACAGCGCCTACGCCCGGCCACCCACCTGTGGATGGACCGCTTCACGGTGCGCAACCTTGAACTCTTCGGATCGACCCACCCCGGAGGCGTCGGCCTCATCGACGTGCTCGACGCTACGGCCAACCCCATGGGCGCGCGGCTCCTTCGTCGCTGGCTGGCCATGCCGCTCCTCGACCCCCGGGCCCTGCAGCTCCGGCACGACGCCGTCGCCTGGGCCCTCGACCACCCCGAACCCGCCGGCCGCTCCGCGTCCGTCCTCGGTGAACTCCCCGACCTCGAGCGCATGGCCACGCGGCTCGCTACGGGCCGCATGGGCCCTCGCGACCTGCGCGCCTTGGCCCACGCCGTAGCCCGAATCAACGAACTGGCCTCAGAACTCAACGGAGTCGATCCCCTCGAACACCTTCTCGAGGCCTTGGACCCCCTCGAAGCCTGGTGCGCCGACATCTTCAGAACATTGGCGCCCGAGCCTCCCGTCCTGCTGGCCAAGGGCGGCGCCATCGCCCCCGGAGTCGACCCCGAGCTCGACCGCTACCGCGCCCTCAAGCGCGACGCCCGATCCGTCCTTGAAGGCATCCTACAGGCCGAATCCGACCGAAGCGGAATCCCCTCGCTCAAGCTCGACTTCAACAACGTCTTTGGCTACTACCTCGAGGTGCGCAACTCCCACAAAGACCGCGTTCCCGCGGACTGGATCCGCAAGCAGACCCTAGTCAACGCCGAGCGCTACATCACCCCGGAGCTCAAAGAGCAAGAGGAGGGCATCCTCCAGGCCGACGAGCGCATCGCCGGCCTCGAAGCCCAGCTCTTCGCCGACCTGGTCGCGCGCGCGCAGCGCGCGCT
>CAYYWL010000043.1:0-5551 GCA_964475135.1 uncultured Owenweeksia sp. | reverse complement strand
ACCAGCAACTGGCAGGTGAAGGCCGGCCGCCACCCCGTCATCGAGCAGCGCCTGCCCGAGGACCAGCCCTACATCCCCAACGACGTGCACCTGGACTCCGCGGGCGAGCACATCTGGATCATTACGGGGCCCAACATGTCGGGTAAATCGGCGCTGCTCCGCCAGACCGCCCTGCACGCCGTCATGGCCCAGATCGGTAGCTTCGTGGCCGCCGACCGCGCCGAACTTCCGCTGCTCGACCGCGTCTTTGTGCGCGTCGGAGCCAGCGACAACCTCTCCGCCGGCGAGTCAACCTTCATGGTTGAGATGGCCGAAACCGCCTCCATCCTCAACGGCCTCACCGCGCGCAGCCTGGTCCTTCTCGACGAAATTGGGCGCGGAACCGCCACCTACGACGGCCTCAGCATCGCCCAGGCGATCGCCGAATACCTTCACGACCACCCGTTCAAGCCGCTGGTCCTGTTCGCGACCCACTACCACGAACTCAACGAGCTCGCGGACCATTTTCCCGGAATCGCCAACCGCCACGTCCGCATCCAAGAAATTGACGGCCGCATGATCTTCTTGCGCACCCTCGCCGAGGGCGGCTCGTCGCACTCCTTCGGAATCGAAGTCGCCCGAATGGCCGGCATGCCGCCGAGCGTCCTACTGCGCGCCCGCTCCGTACTTCGCGTGCTTGAAGAAAAGCAAAATCCGGTTAAAACCGAATCTCAGTCCGGAACGCCCGCCACCCAACTCTCCTTCATCCAGTGGGAAGACCCCGCCGCCCAAGCCTGGCGCGCCGAACTCGAAAGCCTCGACCCCAACTCCATCACTCCGATGGACGCCCTCATGCTCCTCAACCGCTGGAAAAAAGAATTCTCAAGCAAGTAGCTAGCAACCAGCAACTTGCCCAACGCCATTCGGGTATAACCGGATTTTACTTTTTTTGCCCAAACCCGATTCGGATATAACCGGATTTTACTTTTTTTCTCGAAACAAAAAGGCCCGACCAAATGGCCAGGCCCTGTTCGCTCGCGCTACGCGCTCGCTTTTACTTGATCACCACAAACTCCACGCGGCGATTGTGCTGGTTCTTCTTAGAAATTGGATCGTTCTCGCCCTTGCTTACTACCTCGAAGCGTGACTCAGGCAGGCTGAAGGTCGTCGTCAGCACGCGAAGCACGGCCTTGGCGCGGCGCTCGCCCACTTTAAGGTTGGTCTTCTCAGAACCGGTCTTGTCGGCGTGGCCGATGATTTGAAGGCGAAGGTTTGGGTTGGCCTTGAGCATCTTGGCTACTACGGCAAGCTTGGCCTCTTCAGTAGCTGACACGGTAACACTGTTTGTAGCGAAGATTACCTCAGGGATGAAGGCGCTAGCTACTGCAGAACTGAGTCCATTGGCCTCGATACGCTTGCCCTGGAAGTTCACCAACGAACCGGCAGGAGTGTTGGGCTCCTTGTCCTTGCTGTCGGGTACTCCGTCGCCGTCGCTGTCGAGCTCGGCTCCGCTGGCGTCCACACGCACACCGCGCTGGCTGAACGGATCCACGTCAAGCTCATGACGCACGCCGTCGCCGTCGAGGTCAAGCGCACGGCCAGAACCGTCGATGAGCGCTCCCTTGGGGGTATTAGGCTCGAGATCGAAGGCATCGGCTACGCCGTCACCGTCGCTGTCCTTTTGCACACGGGTCAATTCGCCTTTGAGCGAAGCAACTTCAGCTTCCAAGTCTTTAACTCCACAAGATGCTAGCATCAGGGCGCTAGCGGCAAGAACTACGTACTTCATGAGTCGTTTTCGTTTGAATTTGAGTACAAATGTA
Source organism: uncultured Owenweeksia sp. (assembly GCA_964475135.1). Lineage (GTDB taxonomy): Bacteria > Bacteroidota > Bacteroidia > Flavobacteriales > Schleiferiaceae > TMED14. The sequence goes on along the minus strand of CAYYWL010000043.1, from coordinate 3,749 downwards.
CGGAATTGGGGTCGGAACACACAACGAGCAATTCAGCAACCGAATGCCCTAAAACATCCGCTTGCCAATTGGCCCAGTGCTCGGCAAGAGGCTCAAGAACAAAGCGGCGTTGGTGCATCCGCGGGTGGGGTAATTCCAGTTCTGCGTCCGCCAAAGTCATAAATGGATTGGTCAGAATGAGGTCGATGTCGATGCGGCGGCTGGTGTAGCGGGGGCCTTCGGTGGTGCGGATCCGGCCCAGCCGCCGCTCCACTTCAAGGCATTCCCAAAGAAGGGCCTTGGGTTCACCATTCCATTCGATTTCAACCACTTGGTTGATAAAGTCTGGCCCTTCAAAGCCCCAGGCGGCGGTACGCCAAAGGCTTCCGGTGCGGGTGATGAGCGCGCGCCGCGCAAGCGCCGCGCGCGCCTCCGACAGAACCGAGGCGGCGTCTTCGCTGTTGCTTCCGAGTAGGAGCAGGACCTTTAGTACCTTGGTATCCACGTAGACGCAAAGTTATGAAGTCATTTTTTGGCGCCCTGGTGGGCGTATTTGTGGGACTCTTCCTGCTCGTGCTGGTACTCATCGGGTTTGCCGCGGGGGCTGCCGCTTCGGGCGGTCAGCCTCAGGTTACCCTCAGCGACAAAGCCGTCGTTCAGATCACCCTTGACGGAACCCTCAACGAGAAACCCAACGAAGTCGACAAGTTTTGGTCGGAGCTCCTTGACGAGCCCGCACAGATGTCGCTCTACGAACTGCTAGAAGTCGTTGATGCCGCAGGCAAGAGCGACAAAGTCAAGGCCATTTGGCTCGACATGGGCATGGTCGACGCGAGCTGGGCCGCGCTGACGGAGCTGCGGACGGCGCTCGATTCCGCCAGCGCCAAAGGGGTGACGGTGGTCGCGACCAGTAAGGCCTACGACCCCAAAAGCTACTACGTGGCGAGCGTGGCCGACCGCATTTACCTGGCCCCTGCCGGAATGCTCGTGCTCAACGGCCTCAGCGCCAGCCCCACCTACTTCAAGGGCGCGCTCGACAAGTTGGGGGTGAAGGCGCATTTGGTGCGCGGATCCGACAACGCCTTCAAGAGTGCCGGAGAGCCCTTTATCGCCGACAGCATGTCGGCCGCCAACCGCCTGCAGTACACCGAGTTGCTGGGCGGAATCTGGTCCGAAGTCGAGGCCGGAATTCGGGCGTCGCGGCGCAGCATTAACGATTCCGACTGGACCCACATTCTCAACCACGAGCCGCTGCTGACCGCCGACCGCGCGCAGGAACTCGCCTTGGTTGACCACCTTCAGTACCCCGACGAGTGGTCGGTGGCCGACTGGGGCGGTGAAGAGGACGGAATCATTTCAGCTTCAGACTTTTATGCGATGATCCAGCCGAGCGACGACGGCGGCGTGATTGCCGTGCTGATCGCCGAGGGCGACGTAGTCGACGGGTCTGACGCTGAGGCAATTGCCGATTTTGACTTCACCGAACAGGTGGACGCGCTGCTTGAGCGCGATGATGTGCAGGGTGTGGTGCTACGCATCAACAGTCCGGGGGGTTCGGCGCTGGCTTCAGATGAGATTCACCGCGGCGTGGTTCGGCTCGCCGACGTCTACCCGGTGGTGGTTTCGATGGGCGGAGCCGCCGCGAGCGGCGGCTACTACATGGCTGCTCCGGCCGACGAAATTTGGGCGCAGCCCACCACGATCACCGGTTCCATTGGGGTTTTTGGCCTGCTTTTTAGCGGCCAAGAACTCTTGAACGATAAGATGGGAATCAAATCCCAGCCAGTGGCGACGCATCCGTTTGCTAACTTTCCGTCGCTCGATCGGACGCCCACGACGAGCGAGCTCGCCGTGGTCCAAACCTCAGTCGACCGCACCTACAACCGGTTCAAGCAGGTGGTTGCCGAGGGCCGCGGCCTTGATCCCGCCGTAGTCGACAGCATTGCGCGGGGACGCGTGTACAGCGGAACCAAAGCCCAAGCTCTGGGGCTGGTCGACGAGCTCGGCGGACTCCACGAAGCCGTCAAATCCTGCGCCGAACTTGCCGAGCTCAGTAGCTACCGCGTCGAGCACTTCACGATCGAAGAAGAGCCCTGGCGCAAGGCGCTGCGCGAATTTGGCGTAAGCCTGCGTGGCGCCAACCTCGAGGCCCAGATCCGCGCCCTTCACACCAAAATTCAGCGCCTGGGCGGAATCCAAGCGCGCGAAACCCTCTTGCTCTAACCTGCATGACACTCGAAGAAGAAGGTCCGCTCGAAGGACGAAATCTAGCCCTCTACATGGCCCTCGGGGCTCTGTTCATCACCGCGCTCGTGGTGTGCAACTTGGTTTCGAACAAATTTGTCGAAATCGACCTGGGCTTCAAAACCTTCGTGGTTTCGGTCGGAATTCTTCCCTACCCCCTCACCTTTCTGGTTACGGACCTCCTCAGCGAATTCTACGGCAAGCGCCGCACCGACTACGTCGTGTACAGCGGATTCGCAGCGCTCCTACTCGTTTTGCTCGTCATTTGGCTGGGCGGAATCTGGCCCGCACTCCCCTTTTCAAAGGTCAATGACGAGGCCTACGGAATGGTATTCGGCAACTCCGTCAGGGTCATTGTTGCCTCCATGGCCGCCTACATCGTCGCCCAGCTCGTCGACGTTCGCCTTTTTCACTTCTGGAAGCGCGTGACCCGCGGCAAGCACCTTTGGGTCCGCAACAATTTCTCAACCATGCTCTCCCAGGGTGTAGACAGCATCCTAGTGATTGCAATTCTGTTTCTCGGAGTCCTTCCGAACGCGACCATCATCCAGTACATCGGCGACGCCTGGCTATTCAAAATCTTGATGGCCGCCCTCGACACCCCCTTCATGTACGCAGGTGTTTGGGCCTACCGGCGTTTTGTGAAAAAGTAAAATCCGGTTCGTTCCGAATTGCGTTCGGGCGAAAAAAGTAAAATCCGGTTAATTCCGGATATAAGCGTTTGTCCACTGGCTCTAGGATGCACCTTCGTGGGGCCCGATGAGGTTTTTGTTCGGGCTTAACCGGATTTTAAAATTTTTCTCAGCATGCGAAAGTTCCAAAAAACTGACATTCAATTAGTTGACTGGTTGGCCCGTCAGCTCGAGTATCCGCCGGCGGTTCCGCGCCGAGGATGGATCCAGCACGCCCGGGCGGGGCGGCACCTCTCGACCAAGGCCTTTGCCAAGCGGATGGGGATTGCGCCCAGTTCCGCCCACGAACTCGAGCAGCGCGAATGGTCCGGAACCATCACCCTCAAAAAGCTTGCGCAGGTCGCCCAGGTGCTGGATTTGGATTTGGTGTACGGATTTGTTCCGCACTTAGAACCCTACTTTGACCTCGACGCCAAACAGCCCGAGACCCTCGAAGAACTCTTTTGGGCGAGCCTTGAAGACGACCAGTACCGCAGAATGCTGATCGACAGAATTTTAGCCCTGCAGGCTGAGGAAGAGGCCCTCGTGCGAGCGAACGTTGATGGCGCGTCCGTCGGTGAAGGCCAGGTACTGGCCCCGCTGGCCGGCGAGGACGCCCTCGAGCACATCCCCGGGCTGGCTTAGCTTGACCGACTTGGCCGTGAATCCCGGGGCAAGCGACCAGTGCGCGCGGTGATCCGTTCCGTCGGCAACCGCAAAGCGCTGAAGGTCCGTGGGAATGTCCGCAAGGGCGCGCGAAACGGCTTCGTCGAAGTCCGCGCTGAATTCCAAGCCCGCCAGCATTTTGCGCCAGTCGGTTTTGTCGCTAAAGTGCTGCTTCAGAGCTACTTCGAT
>CAYYWL010000042.1:7707-9001 GCA_964475135.1 uncultured Owenweeksia sp. | reverse complement strand
CCGGCCCGCTACGCCAGCACCCGCCTTCCGGGCAAACCCTTGGCGGACATTGCCGGCAAACCCATGATCCAGCACGTTTGGGAACGCGTTTCGGCCGTCCTGCCCGCCGTGGTGGCCACTGACGACGCACGCATTGCCGACGCCGTCTTTGCCTTCGGAGGCCGCGTGCGCATGACCTCGCCCGACTGCCCCAACGGAACCGCCCGCACCGCCGAAGTCCTCGCCCACTGGGAAGGTCCACGCCCCGAAATCGTCCTTAACGTTCAAGGCGACGAACCCCTCGTGCAGGCCCACGACCTCGAAACCCTCGTGCGCCTCATGCGCCGTCACGAGGTGCGCATCGGAACCCTCGTAACGCCCGCCCGCGCCGCCGACCTATCGTCCCCCAACAACTGCTTTGTGCAGCGCCTGCCCGACGGCCTGTGCACCAGCTTCAGCCGCAGCCCCGAGTGCTGCAGCATCCAAGCTTGGCGCCATGTGGGCATGTACGGATTCCGCGCTGACGTCCTGCCCCAGCTGGTCGCCTTGCAGCCCACCCCCGGCGAACTCCGTGAGCGCCTCGAGCAGCTTCGCTGGCACGAATCCGGATTCCCCATCTACAGCGCCGAAGTGGCCGCCGCCGGAATCGGCGTGGACAGTCCTGAGGATTTGGAGTACGTTAGGTCGTTGCTGTCTGCTGGTAACTAGTTATGGCCAACAAGTTCAACACCGCCCTAGGTACCAATTAGCCGACAGCTCCGGTTACCTAACTGTTTTTGTCCGGTTATAACCGGATTTTACTTTTTTTCAATTTTGCGAAATCAAGCAAATAATTGAAATTCAGATAATTAATTCAATTATCCGTTTAAAGTTTACAACAGTACTCAAGGCTGGCCAACGAGCCAATCTCAGCCAATCTCAGCTAAATCGGCTAGCGGAGCTTTCGCGCCACCATAATCCCGTCCCTAAAGGGTAGCAGCTGGTGCTCCACCCGCGGGTCTGCAGCCACATGGGCGTTGTAGGCGCGCAGGGCGTCGGTTTCGGGGTCGCTGATGCTGGGGTCGGCTACTTTTCCACTCCACAGCACATTGTCGGCGAGAATGAGTCCGCCGGGACGCACGCGATCCACCACCATTTCGTAGTAGGTGATGTAGTTCTCCTTGTCGGCGTCCAAAAAGACGAGGTCCCAGGTTTCGTCAAGCTGCGGAATCAGCTCGCGCGCGTCACCCACCCTGAAGTCGAGTTGTGCGGCAAACGGCGAATCCGCAAAGTACCCGAGTACCCGCGTTTCGAGCTCGGCGTTCACATCCAACGT
>CAYYWL010000042.1:0-7607 GCA_964475135.1 uncultured Owenweeksia sp. | reverse complement strand
CCGCGTAGTCGTCGATTTCGGGAGGCAGAAATTCCATGGACAGTTACTCAGAAAGCGTTCCAAGGTAGCGCAAACGGCTAATCCCCGCGGGATCAAACATTCGCTCGGCCACGTCGCGCAGCTGCGCCACCGTCAGGGAATTCACCTTGGTTACCAATTCGTCAAAGCGGTCGATGCGGTCGTACACCAGGAGCGATTTGCCGAGCCCCGTCATCAGTCCCTGGCCGCTCTCTTGGGCCAGCGCCATTTGGCCCAGAAGCTGCAGCTTCGCTTGCTCGAGGGCTCGTGGGGTCATGCCTTGGCGAAGGGCTTCGAGTTCCTTGCGAATCAGTCGCTCGGCGCGGTCCACGGTTTCGAGGTCGGTGCCCGCATAAACGCCCCAATGCCCGCCGTCGACGTAGGCGTTGATGAAGCTCTCGATCTGGTACGCGATGCCGTGGCGCTCGCGGATGTTCATATTCAACCGGCTGTTCATGGCGGGCCCGCCAAGCACGTTGTTGAGCAAAACGGCCGCGGTGTAGTCGTCTTCGTGCACCGTCGGAGCCTCTCCACCCAGCACCAAATGACTTTGGTTGATTTCTTTTTCGATGCTGACGTCAAAGCGAGCCGGCTTGGGCGCGTCCACGCGCTGGGGTGCGGAACCTTCGGTGGTCCAGGTTCCGCCAAACTCCTCGGCCAGCCGCGCGAAGCGGGTAACTGAAATTCCGCCTACGGAACTCAGCACCGCATGCTCGGGCCGGTACAGCGCGCTAATGAAGCGCAGCACGTCGGCGCGCTCAAAGCGAGAAACGGTCTCGCGGCGGCCCAAAATGTTCATTCCAAGCGGGTGATCCGGGTAGAGCAGGGCGTCAAACTCGTCAAACAACGCTTCAGAAGGATTGTCCTTGTAGCCGTCCATTTCGTCGAGAATCACTTCGCGCTCTTTGGGCACCTCGCGCTCCGGGATCGACGCATGCTTGACGATGTCAAAGAGAAGGTCCATCGCGCGGCGGTAGTGCTCGACCATAAAGCTGGCGTAGAGCAGCGTGTCTTCCTTACCCGTGTAGGCGTTTAACTCGCCTCCTACGCCTTCCAAACGGCTAAGCACGTGAAATGCTTTGCGGCGGGCTGTGCCCTTAAAAATCAAATGCTCGGTGAAGTGGGCGAGGCCCTCGTCCTCGCGCGTCTCGTCCCGCGAACCCGCCTTGAGGTGCAGCCCAATGTGGCCCGTGGGCGAAGCCGTAGGTTGGTGCACCCAGCGCAGCCCGTTGGGCAGCGTGGCGACGACGAACTCCGGACGGCTGGGCGCTCCCATACTACAGCGAGGGCGGAATCACCGGTCCGTCCAATTGGTCGACCGTGCGAAGGATGGTGCGAAAGGCCAGTGCCTTCGACCCAAACTTGGCGGCCGACTTTTCTTGAAGCCCAGGGGCGTGGACCTGCTGGTACAGCTGTAGGTCCGCTAAATCGTGAAATCGGTACTGTGCCGCATAGGTGGGGCCGGACTCTTCGTCGACCAAAACCTCGTGAAGGGTGGCATCGACAAACATTCCCGTCGCCAGTACTTCAGGCATGTGGGTGCCGAGCATCCACTCGAGCCATTCCTCGTGAACGCTCGCGTCCACACTCACCGTGACGTTGTAGGTGTACATTACTTGGCGACGTCCCAGTTGTCCCACAATCGCTGAAAGTGCAGGTCAAGGCTGTCGTTTTGCTTGAGTACAAAACGGACTTCGTCCAGGCGCGTGTGAATGGTGGCCAAAAGTGGAAGCACCGCGTTCTTTTCCATCTCAAGTCCGATGCGCGTCGAATCTTCACTGAGCAGCCGCTCGCTCCAGTCGTGGTGCAGCGCGTCCAGTTGGTTGCGCGAGGCAATCAAGAGGCGGTCCCACTCCTCACCGCGCCGAAGCGTTTCAAACTTGTACAGCGCCCGGTGGCTGTTGCGCAGCCATTCAAAGTCCTCGCGAAAAATCGAATCACGCGCGGAATCGTACGTCTTCGTCTTGGCGATTTCAATGTGGCGATCCATCCGGTTGAACGCGTTCATGAATTCCGCACTGTCGAGCGACTGCAGCACCGTGTTCGACGAATCGACGGTGGTGCGCAGCGCCATTACTTCGTCCCCGAGCGGTCCGCGACGGCCGCAACCTACTAAGCTTAAGGCCGCCAGCCCTAAAGCTGCGGCGCGCAGTACTAACGAATCCATTCAAATCCAGTATATGCGGCCAGTGCCTTCGGAATCCGAATGCCCTCTGCCGTTTGGTTGTTCTCGAGCAGCGCGGCCACCACACGCGGAAGCGCAAGCGACGATCCGTTCAAGGTGTGGGCCAAGTGCGGCTTGCCGTCCGCCTCGCTACGGTAGCGAAGCATCAAGCGGTTGGTCTGAAACGTCTCAAAGTTGCTCACTGAACTCACCTCGAGCCAGCGCTCTTGGGCCGCAGACCATACCTCAAAGTCGTAGGTCAGGGCAGAGGTGAAGCCCATGTCTCCGCCGCAAAGGCGCAGAACACGGTAGGGGAGCTCCAAGTCCTGAAGCAACCCGGCCACGTGGGCGACCATCTCCTCGAGGCGGTCGTAGGACTTCTCAGGGTGCTCCACGCACACAATCTCCACTTTGTCGAACTGGTGCAGCCGGTTCAGGCCGCGCACATCCTTGCCGTACGAGCCAGCTTCGCGTCGAAAGCAGGGACTGTAGGCCGTCAGCTTCACCGGCAGGTCTGCCTCTGGAACGATTTCGTCGCGCAGCATATTGGTCACGGGTACTTCTGCCGTCGGAATCGCGTAGAGCTGGTCCTCGCCCACATGGTACATCTGGCCGTCTTTGTCGGGCAACTGTCCGGTTCCGTACCCTGAAGCCGCATTCACAAAGTGCGGAGGCTGCACCTCGAGGTAACCTGCCGCCGTGTTACGATCCAAAAAGAACTGAATCAGTGCGCGCTGCAAACGAGCTCCCTGGCCGGTGTAGAAGGGGAATCCAGCTCCGCTCACCTTCACTCCGCGTTCAAAATCGATCAGCTTGTAGCGCTCGGTCAATTCCCAGTGCGGAACCGCATTCGCGGCCAACGACCATTCGGGGCTCCACTCAGCCACAACCTCGTTGTCTTCGGCTGACTTGCCCGCCGAAACGGAATCGTGCGGCATGTTGGGAAGGCGCAGCAAATGCTCGCGTTCTTGGCCTTCAAGCAGCTCGAGCTCGCTCGCGAAGCTTTGAATTTGCGACTTGATTTCGGTGGTTCGGGCCTTTACGGCATTGGCCTCGTCGGTTCGGCCGTCGCGCATCAGTCCGCCGATTTCTTTGGCAAGGCGGTTGGCCTCTGCTTGAAGCGTCTCCGTCTCAGTTTGAATGCGGCGGCGCTGCTCGTTCAGGGCGAGCAACGATTCAATGGCCGGACGGGCATTGATGTTGCGTTTGGCGAGGGCCGCGATCACGGCCTCGGGCTTAGTGCGGATGGTATGGAGCGTCAGCATAATCTTTGAACAGGTACAAAACTACAAACCCCCTGGCGCCGAAGCTTCAGGGGGTTGGTAAACTTAAAAGAAACGAATTAAGCCTCGCCGCCCTCTGCAAAGGGAACGACCGAAACGTAGCTCTTGTTTCCGGCTTTCTTCTGGAACTCTACGATGCCCTCACTCAGTGCGAACAACGTGTGGTCCTTGCCAATTCCGACGTTGTTGCCGGGATTGTGGTGCGTGCCGCGCTGGCGAACAATGATCGAACCAGCTGTAGCAGGTTGACCACCAAAAATTTTAACACCTAGTCGCTTTGACGCTGATTCGCGTCCGTTCTTGGAACTACCTACACCTTTCTTGTGTGCCATGGTTCAATCGAATTATTCAGCAGCCTCAGTCTTGGCGGCCTTCGTGGTTTTCTTTTTGGGCTCTTCAGCTACCTCTTCGGTGGCTTCAACTTTTTTGGCAGCGGCCTTTTTCTTGGCGCCAGACAAGCTAATGTCGGTGATCAAGATTTGGCTCAGGGCCTGGCGGTGACCGTTCTTCTTTTCGTAGCCCTTGCGGCGCTTCTTTTTGAAGACGATAACCTTATCACCTTGAAGGTGCTTAAGAAGGGTGGCTGAAACTACAGCTCCTTCGATAACGGGGGCGCCGACGGTTACGGTTCCGTTGTCTTCAGCCAAAAGGACGCGGTCGATAGAGATCGACTCACCTTCTTGGCTTGGCAGACGGTTCACGTACACGCGCTGGTCTTTTTGCACTTTGTACTGCAGCCCTGCTATTTCTACAATTGCGTACATAACGAATTTTCTTTGGGGCTGCAAAGATACGTAAAAAAATCCCGTCTACCGAAGTAGCTGGCCTCATTTTTGTCGAAATCGGTCCCTGTAAGGTTCCGCGACCTGCGAGCAACTAAGTCGTTGTACCTTCGAAACCTTGTAAAATTAACGCCATGAAGAACCTATTCCTCGGATTCGGAATCGTCTTGGCCGCCGCGCTCCAGCCGCTGCAGGCCCAGATCAAGTTTGAATCCTTTGACCTGCCCAACGGCCTCCACGTCATCCTGCACCAAGACAACAGCAATCCTTTGGTCGCCGTTTCTGTCCTCTACCACGTTGGTTCAAAGGACGAAATTCCGACCCGCACTGGGTTCGCCCACTTCTTTGAGCACTTGCTCTTCGAAGGTTCCGAGAACATTGGCCGCGGCGAGTACATGCAACTCATTCAGTCGAATGGCGGAGCCTTGAACGCCAACACCAGCAACGACCGCACGTTTTACTACGAAATCCTTCCCTCGAACCAGCTCGAGCTCGGCTTGTGGATGGAATCAGAGCGCATGCTGCACGCCAAAATCGACCAAGTAGGTGTTGATACGCAGCGCGAGGTCGTTAAAGAGGAAAAGCGCCAGCGCGTCGACAACCAGCCCTACGCGAGCTTCCTTTCTGAAATGTTCAAGCGCGCCTTTACGCAGCACAACTACCGTTGGGTTCCGATTGGATCCATGGACCACTTGAACGCTGCGACCCTCGAAGAGTTCATGGCCTTCTACAAAAAGTACTATGTGCCCAACAACGCAACCCTTTCTATTGCGGGCGACATCGACGTGGCACAAACCAAGGCGATGATCACCAAGTACTTTGGCGACATTCCTGCCGGCGCGACCGTGCAGCGCCCAAGCGCCTACGAACCACCCCTCGGTGGCGAGGTAGTTGACACGATCTACGACAACATTCAAATTCCCGCCGTGTTTGCCGGATACCGCATGGTGAGCGAGACGCACCCTGACACCTACGCGCTTCAAATGCTGACCACGGCACTGAGCGACGGCCCAAGTTCGCGCTTCTCAAAGCGCATGGTCGACCAAGACCAGAATGCCCTTCAAGTGGCCGCATTCCCCTTTGCGATGGAGCACCACGGAGTGTTCATAGCCCTGGCCTTGGCCAACGGCGCTACTTCGACCGGAACCCTTATGACCACCATGGAAGAGGAAATTGCCAAAATGCAGCAAGAGCCTTTGAACGAAAAGGAATTCACCAAGCTCCTCAATAAAGTGGAATCAGACTTCGTCAGCCGCAACTCCGGAGTGGCCGGCATCGCAGAGAACCTCGCCAACTACCATGTGTACTACGGTGACGCCAACCTCATCAACACCGAGATTGAACGGTTCCGCGCGGTGACCCCCGCCGACCTACAGCGCGTGGCCCAGACCTACCTCAAGCCCGAGAACCGTGTCGTGCTTCACTACTTGCCCAAATCCGCTCAATAAGCCATGAAACGTATTCTAATTGCCTTATCGCTCGTGGCTTCGGTAGCCGCCAGCGCCCAAACTGACCGCAGTATTCGCCCGACCGCCGCTCCTGCGCGCACTCCAACGATTGCTCAGTACCAAAAGTTTCAACTGAAGAACGGTCTGACCGTCCTTCTGGTGGAGGATCACAAGCTTCCCCGACTCAGCCTCAGCCTCACCATGGACGTGGGCCAGGTACTCGAGGGAGATAAATCCGGAACCGTTAGCCTGCTCGGTGAGCTGCTCAACGAAGGCACCAAGACCTATACCAAAGAGGCCCTTGATGAAAAAGTTGACTTTATCGGAGCACGCCTGAACACCGGCGGAACCAGCGTAGGAGCTTCAGGCCTCAGCAAGTACGCAGAAGACCTCTTCGCCCTGAGTGCTGAAGTGGCCCAGCGCCCCACGCTCCCGCAGTCTGGGTTCGACAAAATCAAGGAACGCACGTTGTCGGGCCTCAAGAGCCAAAAGGACGACCCCGGAGCGATTCAGACCAACATCTTTAACGCTCGCGTCTTTGGTACCAACCACCCCAGCGGTGAATTGACCACCGAGGCCAGCGTCGCCAACGTGACCCTCGGCGACTGCCAAAAGGCCTACGCGACCTACTGGAAGCCCAACATCGCCGTCCTGACCATTGTCGGAGACATTGACTTGGCCCGCGCCAAAGCGCTGGCTGAGGCCCACTACGGCGGCTGGAAGGGCAAGTTCACCAAAAAAGCAAGCTTCCCGGCTCCCGCTGACCTCAGCGGAATCCAGATTCAGGTGGCCAACCGCCCCTCGAGCGTGCAGTCGAACATTCAGATCGGCAACACCATTGAGCTTCCGATCGGTCACCCTGACCTCGAGGCCCTGCGCGTCATGAACGAAGTGCTTGGTGCTGGTTCAGCGGGCCGCCTCTTTCGCAACCTTCGCGAAGACAAGGCCTACACGTACGGCGCGTACTCTTCATTCGGAACCTCTCGCTACACCACCGTCATCGAAGCGTCAGCCGAGGTGCGCAACGCCGTCACCGACAGCGCGGTAGAGCAGTTTCTGTTCGAAATCAACCGCATCCGCACCGAGGCGGTGACCGACGCCGAACTTCGTTCAGCCAAAAACAACCTCGCCGGCGGATTTGGCCGCTCGCTTGAGCGCCCCGAGACCGTGGCGAGCATGGCCGGCAACACGTTGCTGTACAACCTGCCCGCTGACTACTACAACGGCTACTTGACTCGCCTTGAGGCGGTGACGGCCCAAGACGTGCAGCGCGTCGCCCAGAAGTACTGGAAGTCCGACAAGCTCCTCATTAGCGTCGTGGGCAAGGCTGCCGACATCGCCAAGCCGCTTCAGCGCCTGGGCTACCCCGTGAGCTACGTGTCATTTGAAGGCCAGCCGACTGAGGCACCGAAGTTTGACGCGGTTCCGGCAGGACTGACCGCCACGAAGGTTATTGAATCCGCACTGCAGGCCATGGGCGGAATCGAGCGCATCAACGCCCTTCAGTCAGTGAACTGGAAGCAGGAAGCGAGCATCATGGGAATCACCATCAACTCTGAGGTTGCCTTTACGGCCCCCAGCACGTTGGTTCAAAAGCAAACTTCGCCCATGGGTGCCAGTGAAACCCGCTACGAAGGCGACAACGTGACGGTGATGCAGAATGGCGCTGCCAAGCAGCTTTCGGCAGATGAAAAGGCGGAGCTCATGGCCGACCGCTTCTTGATTGACGAACTCGGACTCCTCAAGCGTAACGACCTCAAGCTGCAGGAGACGAAAGTTGACGTCAACGGCGAGGCCTGCTATGCTATCGAGATCCCCAAGGCCGGAAGCGACCCCGTGGTGAAGCTGTACAGCATTGCAACTGGATTGCGCATTCGCGAAGCCCGCACCCAAGAGGGTCCCCAGGGCAAGG
>CAYYWL010000041.1:6962-10246 GCA_964475135.1 uncultured Owenweeksia sp. | reverse complement strand
GTCAACCTCATCGGTTCGCTGTTTTACGGGCCGATGCTCGGAATCTTCATCTGCGCCTGGCTCTTCAAGCGCCTACCGTGGCGGGCTGTATTTTGGGGCGGAATCCTCGCGGAATCCGCCGTCCTCTCCCTGCACGCCGCAACGCTTGCGGGCTGGCTCGAACTCGGCTACCTCTGGTACAACCTTATCGGCGCCGTCCTCGTCGTGGCGCTATCGTGGCTGCTGCCGTTCCGCGCCCCGCGGGCGTAGCCGACTTCTCGGCGTATATCGCCTCCATCCGCTGGACGATTTCGCCCACTGCGGGGCAGACCAACGCATTCTTGGCGGTCAACTCCAAAATTTGGACCTGCTTCACTCGGTCGGTATGCGGGTACTCACGGCAGGCCTTCGGGCGATCCTCATAAATGGAGCAGGCATTGTCGGACTCCAAAAACGGGCAAGGCAGTTGCTTGAGCACCCAGTCGTCCTCTTCGTCGAGTCGCAAGTAGCTGGCTTCAAAATCAGCTGTTTTGAGACCCAAGCGCTTGGCTACGCGATCCTTGTCGCGCTCGGTCCACAATGGGCCGGTTGTCTTGCAGCAGTTGGCGCAGGTCAGGCAGTCCGTCTTGGCGAACACGGCCTCGTGAAGCCCATGTACCACGGCATCGAGGTCGCGTGGAGGCTGACGCTTTAAACGCTTTAAAAACGCCTCGGGACCCTTCTTCACTCCGCCCGAAGCTTTTCGATGAAGGCGATGGTTTCCTGGAGCCACGGTTCGTACTCAGGAGTTCCGGGCCCATAAAACCCGCTGTAAATCTTGCGCACCCGACCTTTTTTGTCGAGGTAAATGGTCGTCGGGTAGGACGAAAAATTGGCGAGCCCGTCGAGCACGCGCTCCACGGCTCCGCGCTCGGCACGTCCCGCAAACAAAATGGGGTAGCGCAGGTCCAGTCCGCGCACAAACTTGTCGACGGCGGCAAATGCTTGCTCGCGCTCCGCGCTCCGCTCAAAGGTCAAACCAAAAAACTGTACGTCGGGGTAGGCCGCGTGAAACTGCCTAAAGGCGTTGCTTTCGTCGACGCAGTTCGGGCACCACGAACCCATGATTTGAATCACGGCGGGCTTGCCAAGTTCAGGGCTAAATAGTGCGCCGCTCTGGTAGTGCGGAAGCGCAAACGTGAGCGATTCGACCCCCGGCTTGAGGCCGGCTAGGGTAGTGGGGTCGGCCAGCTTTGCGTCGGGATCGGCCTTGCCCGTAATGGCCTGGTCGCGTGTGGCGCTTAGGATTTGCCGTCCGCGGACGGCTCCGCCCTCGAGAAGCTCCAACTCAAACACGTAGGCAAAGACCCCATTGAAGGTGCTCAAGTGCACGCGGTTGCCGCGGCGGTTGCCCGCTAGGTAGCGGTAGTCGCCGGACTCGGTCATGATGGTTCCGGTGACGGTTCCGTCCTCGCCTTCGCGGAGCACGGCAATACCTGGATTACCCTGTGCGGCCGGCTGGTCCGGGTGGTGAAAACGCAGCGCGTAGCGGTCAGCTAAAGGTTGCTCGGACCCTTGTGGATTCGGGAGCGCAAACCTCGGGCGTTTGCCCAGCGTGAGAAGCAAAGCGTACTTTTCGCCGCGGTCTGGGCGGATCCAAAATCCGTCCAGCGCTCGGCCGGAGCGGCGCCACACGAGCTCACCAGGGAAGTACGGAATTTCGTAGCGCTCGTATCCGTCCGGAGTTGCACCGGCGTACGCCAGGAGTATTCGCTCGGTTCCGTTGGCGACGTACATGTCAGGTCGCACGGCGCCCTTGGGCTGCACCGACACAATGTCAAACGGTAGTAACCATGCAGCTTGCCCGTCCATCGCGGGACGCAGGGTGATTTCAGCGTGGAACCAGGTTTCTTGCGGCGCATTCAGCGCGCGCGGCTGAGCCACCACGACCCACGCGGCGAGTCCCAAGATGAGGACAAAAATGATTTTCATTCCACCAAGTTAGTACTGCCGGAGCGCTTCGCGGTACGCGTCGACCCGTGCGGCCAATTCTTCGCGAACGCGGCGGTACTGACCAGTTTGGTCAACCTCGCCAAGGTGACCACCAAGTACATTGAAGTAGTACTTGATCTTGGGTTCGGTTCCGCTCGGACGCGCCGTGATGCGGTCGCCGTTGGCCATCACCAGCTGGATCACGTTGGATGCGGGAAGCGTCAACGCGCTCGTCGCCCCGTTTGCCAGCAACCGCTTAGTGCGCTGCTGGTAGTCGACCACCGCGGCAACCGGAACCCCCGCCACCTCAGTCGGAGTCGCCGTGCGCAAGCGCGCCATAATCGCCTGAATTTCTTCGAGTCCGCTGCGCCCAGGCTTAGTCACGCTCAGCAGCTCGTCCTGATGCACTCCGTGGCGGGCGTACAGGCCAAGTAGGGCGTGGTAAAAACTAGACCCGTTTGCGGCGTGAAATGCCGCGGCCTCAGCGAGCAGACAGGTTGAGCCGATCGCATCCTTGTCGCGCACAAAGTCGCCCGCGAGGTAGCCGTAGCTTTCTTCGCCCCCGACTACAAATGTTTGCTTGCCTTCGCGGAGTCGGATTTGCTCCGCAATCCATTTAAACCCGGTAAGCGTTTCGGTGGCTTCCACGCCGTAGTGTTCGGCCACACGAAGCAGCAGGGGCGATGTCACCACGGTGCTCGCCACGAAGGGGTTCGCAGGCATGCTTCCTTGGGCGGAACGCTGCGCGAGCACGTAGTCCATCAGCACCGCTGCGGCCTGGTTGCCGTTGAGCAGCACGAGGTCTCCGTGGTCGTTGCGGACGGCAATACCAACGCGGTCGCTGTCGGGGTCGCATCCCACGACGAAGTCGTATCCGAGTTCCTCAGCTCGGGCCACGGCGAGGGCCAGCGCAGCTGGTTCCTCAGGGTTGGGAGAGTGCACCGTGGGAAAGTTTCCGTCCGGCGTAGCCTGGGCTTCAAGCACGTCCACCTTAGTGAACCCCCACCGCTTGAGCGATTCGGGGAGTAGGGTAATCGAGGTTCCGTGCAGCGCCGTAAACACGATGCCCAATCCGGCATTACCCTGGCGGTTGAGCGAAAGCATTTCGAGCGCGCCCAAGTAGGCCTCGTCGGTTTCGCGGCCGAGGGGGCGCACTGCGCCGGTTCCGCCCGACCACTTCACGTCAGCCAAGGTCACCGCGCGCACGGCTCCCAGCAACTCTTTGTCTTGCGGCGGAACAATCTGCCCACCGTCACTCCAGTACACCTTGTATCCGTTGTACTCCTTGGGGTTGTGCGAAGCCGTGATCACAATTCCCGCCGTGCAGCCGTGCA
>CAYYWL010000041.1:0-6862 GCA_964475135.1 uncultured Owenweeksia sp. | reverse complement strand
GCTAAAACGCTGCCATCTGCACCGCCGCCACCGCCGCTTCTTCGCCCTTGTTGCCCAAGCGGCCTCCGCTGCGGTCGAGGGACTGCTGGTAGGTGTCGTCGGTGAGCACACAGAAGATGACCGGGGTTTTGCCGGTGGCGTTGAGGCGGGCGATTCCGTAGGTAACGCCTTGGCAGACAAAATCGAAGTGGGGTGTTTCGCCGCGCACCACCGAGCCGATGGCGATTACGGCATCGTACTCAAGGGACTCAGCATGCACCTTGCATCCGTGGATGAGTTCAAAGCTGCCAGGGACGTCAAAGCGGTCCACGCGGTCGGCGCGGAGCTGTTCAAGTACGCGGGTCGCCCCGTCGGCGAGGGCGTTTGTGATTTCGGAATTCCAGGAACTCACCACCAACGCAAAGCGCCGCCCTTTTGCGGTGGGAGCGGCGCTGAGGTCGAGGGGTCCGCGCTCGGCGGTAGCCATTATTTGGCTGCGAGCTTGGTTTCGTAGTAGGCAATCAACGCGTCGGCGTTGGCACCTTCGGCAGATGTAGGAAAGTCTTCCTTGATCCGCTTCGTGTACTTGAGCGCTGCGCTAAAGTCTTCGTTGACTTCGGCTGCAATAGCTGCCTTCGACAAAAAGAAGGGGGTGAAGAAGTCGTTGGCATCAAAACCAGCGGCCTTAACGTAGAACTCTTGGGCTTCCTCGGGTTGGTTGAGGTCGGCAAACGCGTCGCCGATGGCGCCGGTTGCGATGATGTCCAAAAAGGTTCCGTCGCCGTCAAACTCCTCGAGGTAGTCGATGGCCTCTTGGGCGTTGCCCATGCCGAGGTAGCAAAGTCCGGCGTAGTAGTTGGCGAGGTTGCCGGCTTTGGTTCCGGAATATTCGTCAGCGATGTCCAAAAAGCCCATGAACTCGGCATTGCCGTTCAAGGCAAGGCGAAGTGAGTCTTGAGAAAATACGTCTTGGGCTGCGTAGAGCTCGAGCTGTGCCTCTTCTTCTGCGGGTTTCACGATAAACTCTTGGTAGCCCCACACTAGTGCTACAGCTGCAATAATGCCTCCGACCGCATAGGTCAGTTGCTTTTGGTAGGTGTGAAAGAGGGTTTCGGCCTTGCTCAAGGTCTCTTCAACCGCTTCGATGGGGCGCTCGACCAAGTCGATATTTTTACTGTCTTTTGCCATAAGGCGGCAAAGATAGCCAAAGCACGCATACCTAGGTACTTTTGTATCATGCAAGATGTAGTGCTCGACCACCTCAAGTTGGTCCACTTTAAAAACCACGCCCAGGCTGAATTCTCGTTTTCGCCCAAACTAAATGCTTTAGTCGGTTCGAACGGGTCTGGAAAAACCTCGGTCCTCGACGCAGTGCACATGCTGTGCATGACGCGGAGCTACTTTCACTCGAGCGACGCCCACTGCATTCAGTTTGACGCTCCGTTTTTGGTGGTTCAGGGTGAATTCCGCGCGGAATCTGGAGCAACTCCCGTCTACTGCGGCCTCAAACGCAACGAGAAAAAAGTATTTAAAGCAGACGACGCCGAGTACCCGCGCTTGTCCGAGCACTTGGGTCGCTTTCCCGTAGTCATGATTAGTCCGGGCGACCACGTTTTGCTGCACGGCGGATCCGAAGTTCGCCGCAAGTTCATGGACGCCGTCATTGCTCAGTCTGACCGCGGATACCTCGACGCCCTTCAAAACTACCAGCGCGCCCTCAAGCAGCGCAACGCCCTGCTCAAGTACTTCGCGGCAAACCGCACGTTTCAGGCCGACATGCTCGAGCTCTACGACCACCAACTCAGCGAATACGCACCGGTCATTTTTGCTGCGCGAAGCGCGTTTGCCGCTCAATTCACCCCGAAGCTTCAAGAAGCCTACGAGGGCATCTCGGGCGGACGCGAGCGGGTGGAGCTCCGCTACGAAAGTCTTTTGGCCGAGCAAAGCATTGCGGATCTGCTTGCAGAACGCTTGCCCAAAGACCGTGTGCTCCAGTTCACCTCGGCCGGGCCGCACCGCGAAGACCTTGACTTTACGCTCCACGGCCATCCGCTGCAGCGCGTCGGTTCGCAAGGACAGCAAAAGAGTTTCTTGATTGCCCTCAAGCTCGCCGCGTTTGAAGTGCTTCACCAGGCACTCGGCCGCAAGCCCATTTTACTGCTCGACGACGTTTTTGACAAGCTCGATGCGCAGCGCGTTGAGGGTCTGATTCGCATGGTCAACGACCACCGATTTGGCCAAATCTTTGTCAGCGACACCCACCCAGAACGCACGGCAGAGCTCCTGAAAGCGCTCGACCAGGAATCCGTAGTTCACGAACTCACCCACGCCTAAGCGATGCCGCGCCCCAACCTCGAAGGCCTCGGCGACGTGCTCAGCCGCATGATTGCGCCGCACCGGCACAAACCGGCGTTTCAGTTGGCACTATGCCAGATTGCGTGGCGGGCACTGCTCGGCGAAGCCTCAGTCCAGAAAACGCGCAAGCTGACGTTTTCAGACGGAATCTTAACCGCCTACCTCAATTCCGATTCCCTGCGCCACGAACTGAGGGCCCAGCAAACGCGACTTCTCGAAGGACTTCAAGAAGAGCTTAAAGATCAGCTCGAAATCAAGGAGTTGGTCCTTAAATAAAAAATCCCGCCGAGGCGGGATTTCGAACAAAATCCGGGATTAACCGTATTTTACTTTTTTTCACACAGCTTAAAACTGCTCGCGGCCGCTGAAGAAGAACGCTCCTTCGATGGCTGCGTTCTCGTCGCTGTCGCTGCCGTGCACGGCATTGGCGGCGATCGACTGAGCGTAGAGGCGGCGAATGGTGCCCTCTTCAGCCTTGGCGGGGTCGGTGGCGCCGATCACGGTGCGGAAGTCAGCTACAGCATTATCTTTCTCAAGGATGGCAGCTACGATGGGGCCGCTGGTCATGTACTCGACGAGTTCGCCGAAGAATGAACGCTCGCTGTGCACGCCATAGAATTCTGA
Organism: uncultured Owenweeksia sp.; assembly: GCA_964475135.1. Classification (GTDB taxonomy): domain Bacteria; phylum Bacteroidota; class Bacteroidia; order Flavobacteriales; family Schleiferiaceae; genus TMED14. Next base: position 3,904 of record CAYYWL010000041.1, on the reverse strand, counting down.
AGCTTCAGCCACGCTTAGGCGGGTCAACTTCATGGCCACGATGCGGAATCCAGCCTTGTTAATGTGGTTGAGAATAGCACCGATGTGGCCGTTGGCCACCGCGTCGGGCTTGATCATCGTAAAAGTGCGGTTCGTAGCGCTCATGGTAAGTTGAAATTGAGGTCGTAAAATCGGCCGCAAAAGTACGAAATTTACCCCATGATTCACGACGTACTTCGGGCCTTGCGGCAGCGAACCCACCAAATCCTCATTACCACCCACTGGAACCCCGACGGCGACGCCATCGGTTCCGCGCTCGGGTGGGCCCACTACCTCAGGGCTTCGGGGCACCAGGTTCGGGTGCTGATTCCGAATGCGCCGTCCAAACCCATTCAAGCAAGCCCAGGCTATTCGTCGGTGTTTGTGACGGTGGCCGAGGAGCGTCCCGACGAGGTCGCCGAGGTGTTTCGCCGTGCAGAACTTCACTTTGCACTGGACTACAATACGCCGTCGAGGGTGGGTTCCGCCCTCGAACCTATGGTGCGTGAATTCGCTGGGCGCCAAGTGCTTGTCGACCACCACCAGCAGCCCGACGGGCTTTTTACCTATGCGTACAGCAACACTGCCAAGGGTTCGACCTCAGAAATGATTGCCGACCTGATTACGGCTGACGACGGATGGGGTCAGGTTGACGTGGCCTGCGCCGAAAACCTTTTGATGGGGATGATCACCGACACGGGTTCGTTTCGCTTCCCGTCGACGACCGCGCAAACCATGGCGACGGCCGCTCGCCTCATTGAGGTCGGGGCTCAGCCGCATGCCATTCACACTCGGCTCTACGACGCCAATCCGTTGAGCCGTTTGCATACGTTTGGCTACGGCCTACAAAGCGCGGAATTGCTCGCTGGTGGACGCGCCGCCATCTTGTCCCTAAGCCTTACCGACCTTGAGTCTGCCGGCTATGTTGCGGGTGACAGCGAAGGACTCGTAAACTGGGGGCTGTCGGTAGATGGGGTTGAGGTGAGCGTACTTCTTCGCGAAGACGCGGCCGGTTTGGTAAAAATGTCGTTCCGCAGCACCGGTGATCGCGACGTCAACGAATTTGCGCGCAGCCACTACAGCGGTGGGGGCCATCAGAATGCCGCCGGCGGAGCCTCTTCGCTCGGACTCTCGCAGCTCAAAGTAGAACTGACTCAGAAGCTTTCAGAATGGCTCGCCTAAACCTTAGCACTCTTATCGGGCCACTTGCCCTCGTTGCTACTTCGTGCCAGCGGCCCGAAGAGGCGCAGCCAGCCCAGCAACTGACAACAGCTCAAGTGCAGGAACGGCTCATCGAGCAAAACCGTGCGGCGCTTGAGCAGGAGCGGGGATTCATCAAGGAATTCATGGATTCGACGGGCTGGGCCTTTCAGCCAGCGGGTTCGGGTGCGCACGAATACCGTGTCGAGCAGGGTAGTGGTTCCGCCATCCAAGACAAAGAACTTGTGAATATTCGCTACCGACTAACAGGACTGCGCGGCGATCTGTACCAAGAGGGCGAGCAGGAGGTGCGCGTGCTGCGCGATCCCACGGCCGTTTGGGGCCTTCAGTACGCCCTTCAGCGTGCTCGGCATGGGGACAGCGTCGTGCTGCTGCTCCCTGCACATCTTGGACATGGTTTGGCGGGCGAGGGAGAGGTTCCGCCAATGAGTCCACTTGTTTACTACCTTCGCGTGCTATGATTAAACCTTCGCTTCTTGCCGCTTCGGCGCTGCTTGCAGTGGCCTGCGGCGCAACACCAGACATTCGTGTGAACAACCAAGAAATCAAGGTCGGCGACGGCCTCTACGCCCTTTTTGAGACCAGCAAGGGCGACATCCTCGTACAACTTGAAATGGAAAAGGCTCCAATTACGGTGGCCAATTTCGTGGCGTTGGCCGAGGGTAACCACCCCAAAGTGACCGTGAAAAAGGGCGAGCCTTTCTTTGACGGACTCATTTTTCACCGTGTGATTCCTCAGTTCATGATCCAAGGGGGTGACCCTGACGGCCGCGGAACCGGCGGTCCTGGGTACCAGTTCCCCGACGAATTTCACCCGAGCCTTCGCCACAACGGCCCTGGTATTCTGTCAATGGCCAACAGCGGGCCCGGCACCAACGGATCGCAGTTCTTCATCACCGAAGTCGCAACCAACTGGCTCGACGACCGCCACAGCATCTTTGGCAAAGTAATCGCCGGCCTCGAAAAGGTGACTGAAATCGCCAATGCCGAGCGCGACCCCCGCGACATGCCCAAGACGCCGATCACCATGAAGGTGAAAATCATTCGTCAGGGCAAGGCGGCCAAAGAATTTGACGCACCAAAGGTCTTTACTGAAGGCATTGCCGGAGCTGAAGCCAAAGCGGCCAAAGAAGCTGAGATAGCCGCTGCCAAAGGAGCTGCTCGTGCCGCTGAATTTACCTGGTTCTCTAACGGAACCGTGAATTCCGCTGAATTCGAGAAGAAGTACGCGGAGTGGGTTGCCAAGGCCGAGAACCGCGCCGAAGGCCTCAAAGTTTTGGTCGTAACTGAAGGCGAGGGAGAACCCATGGTTGACGGCGATCAAGCACTGGTGCACTACGCCGGATACCTCAACAGCGGCAAGCCCTTTGACACGAGCGTTAAAGAAGTAGCCAAGGCTTGGGGTCAGTACAATCCTCAGCGCGAACCCTACCAAGGATTCCCGGTGACGTGTGGCAACCAAGGCCGTGTGATCAAGGGCTGGCAGCAGGGCCTTATCGGCCTCAAGAAAGGCAGCCACGCCAAGCTCATCATTCCACCAGCTTTGGGCTACGGGGAAGCAGGTGCGGGCGGAGTTATTCCCCCGAACGCCACGCTCGTGTTCGACGTGTGGATTGAGGACGTCATGAAGTAAGTTTTCGAAACGAACGATCGAAGCCCTGCCGTTTGGCGGGGCTTTTTGTTTGCTACTGTCTGCTCGGTGCTAGTTGCTGGTGGAGAGTGCCGTGATCGCGTCGCGCAGCTCGGCAGCTCGCAAGAAATCCAGCTCTTTGGCCGCCTTTTCCATCTCTTTGCGGAGTTCCGCGGCCTTCGACTTGCGCTGCTCTTCGGTGGCGTACTTGGGCAGAGCTTCGGCCAGTGTCGTTCGGCGCACCTCGGCGGCGGCCGATTCGTTGGCTTTCTGAGCAAATACGTTGGAACGTTCCTTTTTCACCAATGCGGTCGGAACCATGCCGTGCGCCTCGTTGTACGCCTCTTGTTTGGCTCGGCGGCGTTCGGTTTCGCGAATCGTACGCGCCATGGAGTCCGTGATTTTGTCGGCGTAAAAAATGGCCATACCGTTCACGTTTCGCGCCGCACGCCCAATGGTCTGCACCAGCGAGCGTTCGCTGCGCAAGAAGCCTTCTTTGTCGGCGTCCATGATGGCGACCAGTGAAACCTCAGGGAAGTCAAGTCCCTCACGAAGCAGGTTGACTCCGATCAGCACGTCGAACAGCCCTGCACGCAGCGAATCCATGATTTCGATGCGCTCCATGGTTTCGACGTCGCTGTGAATGTAGCGGCAGCGCACGCCGTAGCGCATGAAGTACTTCGTGAGCTCTTCGGCCATGCGCTTAGTCAGGGTCGTCACCAGCACGCGTTCGTCGCGCTCACTGCGCAGTCGAACTTCTTCCATGAGGTCGTCAACTTGGTTCTCAAGCGGACGCACTTCAATAATCGGATCCAGCAGACCGGTGGGCCGAATCAACTGCTCGACAACCACTCCGTCGGACTGGCCTAATTCGTAGTCGGCTGGCGTAGCGGACACGTAAATGGTTTGTCCCTGAAGCTGCTCAAACTCGCTGAACATCAATGGGCGGTTGTCCATCGCGGCGGGAAGCCGAAATCCGTACTCCACCAAATTCTCTTTGCGGCTGCGGTCTCCGCCGTACATCGCACGCACTTG
>CAYYWL010000040.1:0-11558 GCA_964475135.1 uncultured Owenweeksia sp. | reverse complement strand
GCCTTCTTGCGCCACCCCAACTTCCATCGCCAGATTCCCAACCTCTTTTTTGTGGGCGGAAGCGCGCATCCCGGCGGCGGAATCCCACTTTGCCTCCTGTCAGCAAAGATTGCGGCAGACCTCGGGTAGCAGATTTTGCATCGGCCGAAACCGCCCTCGGCATTTTTTGCGGCGACGGCGTCACGAAATCAAAGTATCTTTCTGAGCATCAACATCTATCCTGTGCTCGGAAACCTTTTATTTAAGCTTGTTCGCTCGTCAGACGGGCTCCGCGAGCGCCTCTGGAAGCTGGCGTACGAAACCTTTCCCAAAGTACTTCCAGACAGTGACTGGTGGTTTATGAACTACGGTTATGAGCCCACTGATGCCGAGCGCTACGAATTGGGAACCCTTGACGAACAGCAGTTTCAATGGCGATCTCGGGCCATGTACCACTACCTCGCAGCTCGAGCTAAGGTTGCGGGCAAGGATGTACTCGAGGTGGGTTCTGGCCGAGGTGGTGGCTTGCGGCACGTGGCCGAAACCATGCACCCGGCTTCGGCCATAGGACTGGACTTTGCTACGTCGGCGATCGCATTCTGCAATAAAAACCATGCGGGAACCTCTGCCCGCTACATTGAGGGCAACAGCATGGATATGCCCTTTGGGCTGGGTTCATTCGACGTAGTGCTCAATGTGGAATCCTGCCATGCCTACCGAGATCAAGCCCAATTTTTGCGGGAGGTGGCACGGGTGCTTCGCCCTGGGGGCAAGCTGCACCTCGTGGACGTCAGAGCAACATGGAATTGGGACCTGCTGTATCATTGGCTCTCCGAGGCGGGATTGGAGCTCATCGAAGACGCAGACATTTCGTCAAACGTGGTCACGGCCATTGAGCGGGACGAGCCGACCAAAAAAGCGCTGATCAAAAAACGGGTTCCGTTTTGGCTGCGCGGAATGTTTACTGAGTTTGCAGGTAACGTGGGTTCACAGCTCTACGAACGACTCAAGAACGGCGAAATCCAGTACCGCCGAATCGTGGCCCAGCGCCCGGCTTAACCCCAGAGGTGGTCCTCGCGCAGCGCGATGGCTTCGCCAAAGAACTGCTGGGCAATGGCCTCAAAGCCCGGAGTGTAGTCGCTTACCACAAACTGGTGCGAATCCAACGGAACCGCCGCATCACGCAGTAAGCCTTGGGCTTTAAGGGCCAACGCCACATGCTCTGCCACGATTTGGGGCGTTGAAAGTAACGCAACGTCGCGGCCCATGCGTTGGCCGATTTGAGCTGCGACAATGGGGTAGTGGGTACAGGCGAGTACAAGTGCGTCCACGTCCTCGGCTTCGGTAGGGCGTGCGTATCCGTCAATCACGGCGTCCAGGATGGGGCCCTGTAAAATATTTTCTTCAATAACCGGAACAAGCAGTGGTGTCGCCCACGCGCGCACGGCGGCGTCGGGGGCCTGCGTCGCGAGTTTGGCCGGAAACACACCCGACTTGATGGTGGCTTTGGTGCCCCAGATTCCGACCCGATGCACGCCAAGGCGCGCCACCTCAGCAACCACGGGATCAATGACGTTGAACACGGGCACGCTCAAGGCATCGACCAAGGCGTCGTAGGCTACCGACGAAGCCGAATTGCACGCGACCACGATGGCTTTGGCTCCAAGATCGACCAAATGCTGTGCAATGGCCAGGCTGTAGCCACGAATGGCCTCGGGCGACTTGTCTCCATAGGGCAGGTGGGCAGTGTCCCCAAAATAAAGAAGCCGCTCACCCGGAAGGCGATCGGCTAGTGCGCGGGCAACGGTTAAACCACCAACGCCCGAATCAAAGAGCCCAATGGGCCCGTCCACCGCGGCGGACATTACTTAGCCAAGTAGGCGCGAACGTCGGCACCGAGGTTCATTCCGCCTTTGGCGAAAATTACCTGGCCCTTGCTTTGCGAGGCGTCGAGCACGTACGAAACCTTTTTCGCTTCTGCAACGGCGTTAATGGCGTTCTGGAGCTTTTCAAGCACTGGGGTGATCAACTCCACTTCTTTTTGCTGAAGTTGGCCCTGAGCGCCTTGCATGTACTCTTGGATGTTGTTGTACATCTCCTGAAGGCGGGTCTGCTCTTGGCGCTGGCGGAGCTCCGTCCACGTCGCAGCATTGGCCTGAAGGGCTTGGGCGCCTTTCTCAAGTTCGGCGTTCATTTCTTTAGCCTCGGATTCAAACTTGGCTTGCTCTGCCTGAAGTGCCTCTTGGGCTTTTTTGTACTCGGGCATTTGCACCAAAAGGCTGTCGACGTTCACGTGAGCGACAATAGACTGGGCGGAAGCTGCGCTGGCGAGCACAAGGGCGGCAATGAGAGCGATCTTTTTCATAATGGCAAAGGTAGGGAGTTAAAAGCCAAGCTGCTGCAGGACTTCGTTGGTGATGTCAAGTGATTCGTTGGCGTAGACCACTGCGAGGTTGCTGCCTTTGTCAAAGACAAAATCCAACTTCTTGCGGCGGGCTACTTCGCGGATGGCTCCGGCGATTTGGGATTGAATGGGTGCGACCAACTCTTCTCGTTTGGCAAAGAGCGTGCCCTCTGGGGCGAAGTAGCGCATCTGGCGCGCTTTGGCGCTATCAAGGGTGTTGCTGATAAGCTTTTGGCGCTCAGCGATCATTCCAGTGGTAAGTAGAACGCGCTCGGCCTCGAGTTGGCCGCGCAAGGCATCGGCGTCGTCAAACAGCGACTGGACCTCGCCGTGGTACTGATTGTTCAGGCGCTCGACTTCGGCCTGGGCTTGGACGTACATCGGGTGGCGCTTGAGTAGGGCCTGGGTATCTACGTATCCCATCCGCTGGGCCGAAGCGGCCAGTGAGGCAAAGATTCCGAGGGCAAAGAAAAGGCGGCGCATCATGACTTAGAACTGCTGGCCAAGAACGAAGTGAGTCTGCCAGCCCGATGGGGTAATTTGCCCGGGCATGGCGTCAAAACCGTGGCCGAGGTCTACGCCCAGCAGTCCGAACATCGGCATGAAGATGCGCAGACCGACTCCGGCAGAGCGCTTGAGTTCGAAGGGCTGGTAGTCCTCGAAATTCAGGTAGTTGTTGCCTGCCTCAACGAATCCGAGCACAAAAATCTGGGCCGACGGGTTGGGTGAAATCAGGTAGCGCAGCTCTGAGGTGAACTTGTTGTACAAGGCTCCGCCGCCGGTGGGTGTCAGGCTGAAGTTGGTGTAGCCACGCAGTCCGATGATTTCGCGTCCGTCGAGCACGAAGTTCTGAAGTCCGTCACCACCCATGTAGAAGCGCTCAAACGGGGGCAGTCCGTAGTCGTTGTTGTAGGATCCGAGGAAGCCAAACTCACCGTAGCTGCGCACCACCAAATTTTTGGCGAGCTGCACGTAGTAGTCGCCCGAGAACTTGAACTTGTAGTACTCGATAAACTTGTACTTCTCGTTGGCGGTCAGCTTGCTGTAGTCGCGTCCGTCCAGCAACGAAATAGGTGGCGTCGCCTCGACGTTGAACGAAAGGCTGGATCCGCGCGTCGGGAAGATCGGTAGGTCGCGGTTGTCACGGCGCAGCGTGAAGTTGTAGGCAATCGAGTTGGCGATGCCCGAGGTGAACATGCCTGTCCCGAAGGGGTAGTTGTTGATGTCAAATCGGCGGTAGTCGATCGCGTGGTAGAGCGTGAAGTAGTCGTCAGGCCACTTTAAGCGTAGGCCTTGTCCTAGGGTCACCCCGGTGATGTTGATGCGCTGGGCCGTGCTGTCGGTACGCCCTGACATGTTCATGCGGTTGTGGTAGGCCGTGAAGGTGACCGAATTGGGCTTCTTGCCACCTAGCCAGGGCTCGGTAAAGCTGAAGTTGTACGACGAGAAAAAGGTTCCGTTGCTCTGCGCCCGAATGTTGATGGTCTGGCCGTCGCCCGACGGGAGCGGACGCCATGCCTTCTTGTTGAAGAGGTTGCGCGCGCTGAAGTTGTTGAAGTTGAGGCCGGCGGTTCCGATGACCATGTTGGCGCCCCATCCGCCCTGCAGCTCGAGCTGGCTGGTGGACTGCTCAGAGACGGTGTATTCTAGGTCCACGGTTCCGGTCATCGGGTCGGGGTTGGGCGTGATGTTGATCGAGCGCGGATCAAAGTACCCGAGCTGACCCAGTTCGCGAATGGTGCGCTGGATGTCGGCTTTTGAGAACAAATCTCCGGGACGCGTGCGGATTTCGCGGTAAATCACGTGGTCGTTGGTGCGGTCGTTTCCGATCACCGTCACCTTGCGCACTGTGGCGGGGCGGCCTTCGCGAATGCGGATTTCGAGGTCGATCGAGTCATTCTCCACGCGCGCTTCCACCGGAATCACATTGCTAAACAGATATCCGTTGTTGAGGTAGAGCGATGAAATGTCGTTTCCGTTCGGGTCGCCGTTGACGCGTGTGGCGAGCAACTTCGAATCGTAGCGGTCGCCGGACTCGATCTTGAGAATGCTCTGAAGGGTGGCGTTGTCGTACTTAGAATTGCCCAAAAAACGCACGCTGCGGTAGTAGTAGGGGCGCCCCTCTTCAATGGCGAATTCGATGCGGATCCGAGGCTTGTCCTTAACGTCGACTCGGTACACGGTGTCGCGCACGATTCGGGCATCGCGGTAGCCAGCGTGGTTGTAGGCCTCTACAATGAGGGCGCGCTCGCCTTCGAGTTTGTCTTCGAGGTACTTCGCGGACTGAAAAATGTTCCACCAGCGCAGGCGGTGCAGCTCGTCCATGGCGCGGCGCAACTTGCCGCTTTTGAGTGCGGAATTTCCGGTAAACACAATATCGTCAATGCGCAGGCGTGGCCCGGGTTCAACCTCAACTTTGACAATGACGGCTTGGACGAATTCGGTGTCCGGCAGGGCCGTGAGCTTGGCGCGCACATCTGGGAATCCCTTCTCTACAAAGTGCTTGCGAATGGTGGCTTCGGCGGTGCGCAGGAGGTTGGGCGAAACAATGGTTCCGCGGCTCAAACCGAGTTTTTCGCGCAGGGCGTCCTGGCGCGATTTGCTGATGCCTTCGAAGTAGTACTTGCTAAGCTTCGGAAGCGTTTTTAAGCGGAATTCGAGGTAAACTACTCCGCCGTTGCGCGCAGTGATGAAGAGTTGGACGTCTTCAAAAAGTTCCTGCTTCCAAAGGTTGCGGATGGCGCTCGACACCTTTTCGGACGGAAACTGTACTTGGTCGCCCACGCGGAGTCCGCTCAAAAGAGTGACCATTGATGGGTCGAGTTCGTCGGCACCGGTGACGAGGATTCCGCCGATTTCGTAGTCGATTCCGGCGGTGATTTCGACGGTCGGAGCCGCCGGCATCTGCGCCCACAACGGGCTGGCGAGGGCCACGAGGGCGGCCAGGACGAGGGATTTGCTGCGCATCATGCGGTGAGTTGTTCGCTGGTTTTTCCGAGGCGTCGTTCGCGTCCAGCGTACTGCTTGAGCGCTTCGACGAGGTCTTCTTTCGAAAAATCAGGCCAAAGTACGGGCAAGAACACGAATTCCGCGTACGAAATCTGCCAAAGTAAGAAGTTCGAGATGCGCTGTTCGCCGCTGGTTCGAATAACCAATTCGGGGTCCGGAAGGTCGTGGGTCCACAGCGCTTGGGCGATGTCGGCCTCGGTGATGGCTTCGGGTTGGATCTCGCCGTTGGCGGCTTGGCGTGCGAGCTGCTGTACGGCTGCAGTTAGTTCTTGGCGGCTACCGTAGCTGAGGGCCAGCGTCAGTACCATTCGCTCGTTGCCGGCAGTGGCTTCGCGGGTCGCGTCGAGCTGGCGTCGGGCCTTGCTAGGTAGGGCGTCGAGGTTGCCAATGGCGTGCAAGCGAATCCCGTTTTCTTGCAGCACGGGTAGCTCTTTGCTCAAGCTGGTCATGAGAATGTTCATAAGCGCATCCACTTCGGCCTTGGGGCGCTGCCAGTTTTCTTCAGAAAAAGCGTAGACGGTTAGGTAGCGGATTCCGAGTTCCGCCGCGCCCGTTGCCGCGCGACGCAGAGCCTCCACGCCGATCTCGTGGCCGCGCACGCGGGTTGCAAAGCCCTGCTTTTTGGCCCAACGGCCGTTGCCGTCCATTATAATCGCGACGTGCTGCGGAATATGTTTCATCAGTTAAGGAATGCGGCGCAAGTTTCCCAAAATTTTTCTAAATGCAAACCTAACCCGATGTTGGCACGGAACCAACCGTCATTTTGGTCGGATTGTCCCCGAGCGTAGCCCGTAAGCTGCCGGTTGGTGGGGTCCGCGAAGTAGGCTGCGGCGTCTCCGTGGGCGGCGCGAACGGCTTCGGTGTTTGCGTAGTTGCCCGAGACGTCGTCGAGGTAGTCGCTGCGGACCCAAGTCCACTGTACTTCAGCTTGGGCCATGAACCATGGCCCGAGGTGGGCACGCCATCCGAGGCCTAGGGGCACGCTGAGGGCACGGGTTCCGTAGATGGTGGTTCCGCTGCCGGCGAGGCCTTGGCCCTCAGTCGCGAGCGGCCGTAGGTCCATCCATTCTCCCTGGTACTGGCCTTGAGGGTTGTAGGCGGTCACGCCGAGGCCACTAAATAGGTAGGGGGTGTGCTGAAAGCGAAACGAGGGGATGCGCACCGGTAAAAACGTGACTTCGCCGAGAACCCAGGCGCTTTGGGTTTGGGTGCGCACAGTGATCCCGCGGGCTTCGCGGTCGTCGCGTCCGCTGTTGACGTCTGAGGCCGTGAATTCGCCTTGTTCGGCGACGATGCGCAGTGCGTAGTGCGGGTGGCCTTGGTAGCGGTACCCCAGCGTCAGGGCGCTGCCTTGGGTGGGAAGGGTCCAGGTGGGTCCCACGTCGCCGCGAAACCCGATTCCGCCCCAAGAAATACTGAGGTCTTGGCTGTGCTGTGCACCCGCCCCGAGGGACGTCAATAAGGTGCAAATCAAGAGGGCGCGGCGCATAAGCCCGCAAAGATACGGCCTTTGCCGAGGGCTAGTTGCGGCGGTCGAGACCCCAGAGCAGCTTGTTGCGCAGGGTGGTGGGAAAGTCCTGAACCTCGGTCTGAACCAGCCGGAACTTGAAGTCGGCCTGCTGGATGCGCAGGGTGGTTCCGACGTCCAACGTGAAGACGCGGGAATCCAGCGAACAAAGGAAGTTGCCTTCGCGGGCTTCAATTCGAAGTTCAAGGTTGCCATCGTTGGGGATAACGAGCGGACGAACGGTTAAATTGTGCGGCGCGATCGGCGTAATGATGAAGTTCGGCGATTGCGGCATCAAAATCGGTCCACCGCAGCTCAAGTTGTAGCCCGTCGAGCCCGTCGGAGTGCTGATGAGCAGACCGTCGGCCCAGTAGGTGTTGAGAAACTGCCCGTCGAGGTGCACGTGGACCGAGATCATGCTGGTCGTGCCCTTGCGGCTCACGGCGATTTCGTTGAGGGCGAAGTTGGGGTCGAGTAGCTCGGGTCCGTCGGTCGAGGCCTGAAGGGTAAAGCGCTCTTCGATGCGGTAGGCGCCCTGCAAAATGCGCTTCAGGGCAGTCGGGGCCTCTTCTCGGGTAATGTTGGCCAAGAATCCAAGTCGGCCGGTGTTGAGTCCGATGAGCGGAATTCCGCTGCGCCCCACTTGCGAGGTGGCGTCGAGCAAGGTTCCGTCGCCGCCAATCACGAGCAAAAAGTCCGGGTTAAGCGCTTGAAGGGCTTCGGCGGAAGTGTATTCGGGTAGGTTGAGGCCGAGGTTCCAGCTCTCGTTGAGTCGGTTTTGAAATCCGCGGTAGATCGTGACCTCACAGCCTTCTTCGCGCAACGAGGCCAGGGTTCGCTCGACAAAGGGCTGGGCTTCGTCGGGCACGCGTTTTCCGTAGATCGCAATGCGGGCCATGGCTTAGAGGTTAAGGTAGTGAATGAGGTGGTCCAAGTTGTCTTGGGCGTCGTCGTGGCGCCGACCAGGGGGGTAAGCTCCGAGGACGGTGGCGCCAAGGCGTTCGAGGGTTTCTACGGCTGCCGTGGGGTCGGGCTGGTCGAGGCGGATCCAGGTTCCGAATTGCGTCGAGGCGGCGTCAAAGTCAGTGGCAAGTGCGACCACTCGGTAGCCTTCTTCTTCAAGGGCTTGAATCCATTGGCCGCTCACCGTGTGCGGTCCGCGGAGCCAGACGCTGCTGCCAAGGAGCTCAAAGCACCACTGCGCTCCCATCCAATGGGTTAGGCGGGCTGCGCTCAGGCCCCCGAGTAGCTGCATGTCTTGGTCGACTACCGCGAGGGAGTCGGTCTGCAGTTCAGCCATCAGGTTGAGGGCGTCTACGGGGTGCTGGCCCGAGTAGAACGGACGCAGTTCTGAGACGCTTCCGTCGGTTGCCGCCATACCAGTGTAGCGTCCGTTTGCGTCAGCTACAGGCCAAAGGCTTTGGCCCTCGGGGCGTTTAGTGGTCAAAAGGTCGTCCCAAAACATAGGTCAAACGTAAGTACGAATTTCTAAACGGCTGCGCGACCTTTGGCTCACGGTTTAAAACTTTGGAGTATGGCAATTCTTCGCCCCGCCCGCTTGTCGGTCAACATTAACAAAATCGCGACGCTGCGCAACAGCCGCGGGGGCCAGATTCCGGATGTGCTTTTGGCCGCTCGTCGCGCTCAAGAATTTGGTGCCGAGGGGATTACGGTGCATCCACGCCCCGACGAACGCCATATTCGCTACGCCGATGCGCGCGCACTTCGCAGCGTGGTGCACACTGAATACAATATTGAGGGCTATCCAAGCCGTGATTTTATTGATTTAGTGCTCGAATGTGCGCCCGAACAGGTTACACTCGTGCCTGATGGCCCGGATGTGCTGACGTCCAACGCAGGTTGGGACACGCTCGCACATGCCGGAATGCTTCGTGAGGTGGTTGCCGAGTTTCGCGCGGCCGGAATCCGCACTTCCCTCTTTATCGAGTGCGACACCTCTTTGATTGAGGGTGCTCGCGCCGTGGGAGCCGACCGAATCGAACTTTACACCGAGGCCTACGCCAAGGGCTACGACGCGGCCCTGGCGCTGCGCGCCGAGGGCGACCAATCAGGTTTTGAGCGGCTTCGCGCGGCGGTGGTGGCTCCGTACGCGGAATCGGCCGCCTTTGCGGCCTCTCTGGGTTTGGGCGTGAACGCGGGCCACGATTTGAGCGCCGAAAACCTCGCCTTTTTTGCCGCATCACTGCCCCAGCTTGACGAGGTGTCGATCGGTCACGCCCTGATCGCGGACGCGCTCTACCTTGGGCTTGAAAACACCATCCAACGCTACCGCTACCAGCTCGAGCTGGGCGCGCAGGGCAAAGGATTTTAAACGATTGAAGCAGCTATGTCGGTAGTCCTTGAGCGCAAAATTGTCGGAACCGGCCGTCCGCTCGTCGTCCTGCACGGCTTTCTCGGAATGGGCGACAACTGGGCCACGCACGCCCGTTCGTGGGCGGAACTCGGGTTCGAGGTGCACCTCGTCGACCAGCGAAACCACGGTCGGTCACCCCACACCGCCAGCCACAGCTATGCCGAGATGGTCGAAGACGCGGTCGCCTACGCCGAATCCCATTTTGGTCAGGGTCCCGTGACCTGGCTCGGCCATTCGATGGGCGGAAAAGTGGTGATGGAGCTCGCCGTGCGCTACCCGAGCTGGGTAGAACGCATGGTGGTCGTCGACATCGCGCCGCGCGCCTACCCTCCGCACCATCAGTTCATTCTTGATGCGATGCGCCGCCTCAATTTGGCGGAACTTGGTTCGCGCACCGAGGCCGACCGAGCCCTTGAGGTCGACCTGCCCGATTGGGGAATCCGCCAGTTTCTTCTCAAAAACCTCGAGTGGAACGACGAGAAGCAGCTCGCCTGGAAGTGCAACCTTCCTGTGCTCGAGGCGAGCATGGACCGCATCGGCAAGCCACTCGGCCCGCTCGACCAGTTCGTCGGAGCCGTTCTTTTTGTGCGCGGTCTTGCCAGCAACTACATCCGCGACGAGGACTGGGAGGGTGTTATCAAGCACTTTCCTTCAGCCCAACTCGAAAGCATCGCCGGCGCCGGCCACTGGGTGCACGCCGAACAGCCCAAGGCGTTTCAGGAGGCGGTTAATTCTTTTTTGGTCGGTTAGCCAATTGGCGAGGTTGGCTGAGATTAGCTCGTTGGCTCGGCAGTAACTGGTAACTAGCCACTTGTTGCGGCAACGCCGCAAAGCGCCGCTAAGCATTCGGTTATAACCGGATTTTACTTTTTCTCTCAATGCGCGAAATGGATAAGTATCCGAATTTCAGCTCATTGATGAAAATATCCGTTTAGTGAATTCAGCTGCGCAGCAGCTATGGCCGCGCAGCGGCCCTAGCGCAAAGCGCAAAAAGCGAACGAGCCAATCTCAGCCAACCTTGCCAAACTTGCTCACCTCGCTAAAACGCTGGTTTCAGTTCCAGCCTTTGCAGGGCCCCCGGGTGGGTGAATCGTTGGGCGCTGAGGTCGGGTTCGCTGAAGCGATTCCGGGCGTTGTTGCTGAAGGCGTAGGGCTCGGTGGGGTTGGTGAATACGCCGCGGTCGAGCTTGCGGTTGCCGTTGGTGTCGAAGTAGGCGGCGACGATGTAGGTTCCGGCGGGGCGGTCGCCAAGTTTAAGCACTTGGGGGTTGCTGGTGGCGGCGATGACGAGTTCTTCGATGGGGGTTCCGTCGGAGCGGCGCAGCGAGATGAGCCAGGCGGAATTTTTAGAGCGCTTCGACCACTCGGAGGCTTCGACGCGGCACTCAATCGATAGGGTGGGTGGTACGCGAAGTTCCGCGGGCGAAAAACTCCAAAAAAAAGTGATGAGAATTAGGCTGAACAGCCTGGCCGCCATGGTATTAGCGGATGAGGACCACCGAACCTTGCTCAGAAAGGCGAACTTGGTTGGTACCGTCGGGATCGATGTAGGTCGCGTTCAGCTGCCAGAGGTAGGTGCCCTCTTTCATGGCGCGGCCGTTGTAGTTGCCGTCCCAGCGGTCGCGTGGGTCGGTGCACTCGTAGACCAGGCGGCCGTAGCGGTCGAACACTCGAAGGCCGTAGGTTACCATTTCGCAGGCCTCTGAAACCACCACGCCAAAGAAGTCGTTGGTATTGTCGCGGTTGGGCGTGAAGGCATTGGGAGCAAAAACTCCGCACACCTCAGAAGGCGAAGGAAGCGTTTGGCCCATGACAGGAGCGGCAAGAGCGATTAGGAGGGCAACGAGGATTCGGCGCATAATTAGAAGCAAATATAGACGGAATTTTTACCCGCCACCGCCCCGGCGGCGAAGTCGGGGGAATTGGGTGCGCGAACGATCCGGCTCGTTGATCGAACGGCTGGTGTCGGCCTCGGAATCGTCCCATTCGAACTGGTACTTCTTTTCGGGGGCAACGGTCTGGTATTCTGTGGGTTTCACCGCGTTTTTGATCTCGGATGCCTGCTTGTTCCAGTCCTGGGTGACTGAGGTTTTAACGTCCTGTTTGAGCGCCTGACCGTCGAGCTTGATGCTGAGCTTGTCGATGGGGCCGGTGGCTCGGATCGGAACCCACACGGGGCCGCGGGTCGACTCTTCGGTGATGTAGGCGTCGAGGTCTCGGCTCCGCTTGGGTTTTTTGCCTCCGAGGAGTTCACGGAGCTGCAGTTGGAATCGGTAGTCGACGAC
>CAYYWL010000039.1:7251-11938 GCA_964475135.1 uncultured Owenweeksia sp. | reverse complement strand
TAGAGCATCGCATTCGTAATGCGAGGGTCGTGGGTTCGAGTCCCATGAGTGGCTCTAGAGGCAAAATATGGCTCTTTTACCAGGGCCAAGCATGCGCGAGTGCTGAAATTGGTAGACAGGCTAGACTCAGGATCTAGTGTCCGAAAGGATGTGGGGGTTCGAGTCCCCCTTCGCGCACTACGAAAAAACCCGGACCGCATGGCCCGGGTTTTTCATTTAGGAATAAAAGTTTCTTGTTTCTAGCAACTGATGCAAATTGCCCTCTGAACGAGAAACAAGGAACAAGAAACCAACCCTACAATCGTAGCAACCAAGCTCCAGGAGTCTCTACACGAACCTTATCCAGGGTACTCAGGGCTACCGCTTCTGAGTTATAAGGGCCAGTGTACACTCGTACGAATCCATTTGCGCCTTCGGTAATGGAGCAGTTTACGCCGGCTGCCTTAAGGCGGCTCACGTACTGTGCGGCGAGGCGCTCACTGCGGAAGCTACCGACGACGACCACATAGCGAATTCCCGTAACCGAAGCGGCATTTGTACCGCCTGAGTTTCCGGCCATTTGCGCTGGATTTGCCGATGGAGCCTTCAGTCCGCTGTCCATCGAATCAAGTCGTTGCTCCAATTTCGATTTTTGAACCTTGACGACTTCCAACTCGTCTTCGAGCTCGGCTTGGGCGACTTTCAACTCTTCGTTCGCACGCTTTAGGGTCGGAACCGATTCCGCTGCCTTTTTGGCTTGTACGAGCTCGCGCTGGGTGCGGCTTTGGGCCTTGGTGAGGTTCCAGGTGTAGCCCGCGACGCCAATGAGCATTTGGTCGTCGTGACCTCCGAAGCGGGTTCCGCCGCCGCCGTAGCCGTCGAGTCCGTCATCGAACATAAAGTAGCGGTAGGTCAGTTCTGCGTACACGCGGCCGGGGCCGTAGGGCAGTGACGCGCGCAGACCCAGCGAGGCTGGGGCCGACAGCGAACCCCAGGTGTAGAGTCCTTCGTTGAGCTTGGTTTTGACTCCGCCCACGGTTTGGGTAGTGCGGATGGAGGCAAGGCCCAATGATCCGCGGGCCTGCACGAGTAACGAGCCCAGGGGGCGGGTGTACCCGAGGCCGAGGCGGGGTGAAGCACCAGTCAACTGACTAACGGCCGTAGCGCCCACGGCACGAATCGAGTAGAGGTCGAGTCCGGCGTGCACGCTTAAGTCGTTCCACAGCGGCATCTGAAGCTCGGCACCAGCTGAAAGGTTGAGGCCGTCGATTCCGCCCTCTTGTGCGCCCCACTTGCCAAACGGCGAAGCGTTGTCGCGAATGAACATGGGCAGTCCGCCATAGACTGAAAATTCAGGGCTTTGGGCGAACGCAGCGACCGGCAAAATGCCAAAGGCCAGGAGCTTGAGGTAGTTCTTCACAGCGCAGTATTTTTCCCAAAGGTACACTACCTACCTTTGCACTCCTTTTTCGAATACTATTTGGCCATGAACGCACACTGGACCGTCGACGCGGATTTGAACGCGCGCCTCACTCTGACTATCGAACGCAGCGAATACGCAGAAGCCGTGGAGAAGCAGCTTACCGACTACCGCAAAAAAGCGCGGATTCCTGGGTTTCGCCCCGGAATGGCGCCCATGACGCTAATTCGCAAGCAGTACCAAGAGCCCATCACGGCCGATGAAATCAACAAGCGCCTTCAGGACGAGTTATACGCCTACCTCGAGCGCGAGAAAATTGACATTTTGGGTCAGCCGCTGCCCGTAGCTGGTGACTTGGACTTTAGCGCCGACAGCCACAGCTTTGAATTCGACCTCGGAGTGGCTCCGCAGATCGAGCTCGAGGTGAGCGACAAGGTGAAGATTCCCTACTACGTCATGGAACCCACCGACAAAGATCTCGATAAAGAAGTCGAAAACCTTCGCCAGCGCTACGGCGCCATGAGCGAGGTCGAGACTGCCGGCGACGACGACCTGTTCTACGGCCACTTTGACATCGTCACCAAAAAGGGTGAAGCGGTTGAAGGCGCTGCCCACAAGCACGGACGCTTCGGCCTCAACGCAGTGAGCGGACGCTCGCTCAAAAAGGACCTCAAGGCCCTCGCCAAAGGCGACAGTTTGATCATCGACGTGAGCGACTTCGAAAAGGATTTTGACATCTACCAAGTACTCGGATTCAACCCCGAAGAGTACGCATTGGCGACCGGTTACTTCCGTTTTAAGCTCGAGCAGATCTACCACATTGAGCCCGCAGCGCTCAACGCCGAGCTCTTTGATAAGCTCTTCGGAGAGGGTGCGGTGACCGACGAGGCTGGACTCCGCGCCAAAATCAAAGAGGAACTGACACAGATCTACCAGCGCGACGCCGAGCAGCACTTCTTCAACCTCGCCAGCGACAAGCTGATGGAAGCGAAGTTCAAGCTCCCCGCGACCTTCCTCAAGAAGTGGATGACCACCGCGGGCGAGAAGCCATTGAATCCGATCGAAGTTGAGGCCCAGTGGCCCAACACCGAGAAGGCCATGCGCTGGCAGCTCATCGAGACCAAGCTTGTTAAGGACCACCACATCCACGTGCACCGCGAAGAGCTGATCGACTTTGTGACCGGTGAGGTCATCGCCCGCATGCGCCAATTTGGCCGCGAAATGTCCGTTGAAGAGGCCCAGCCTGTCGCAATGAACCTCCTCAAGGAGCGCCAGCAGGCCGAGCAGTACTCGGAACAACTTTTGCAGCGTAAATTAATGCAGTTCGTACTCGGCGCATTTGGTAAGAAAGAAATCAAATCGACCTACGCGGACTTCATTAAAGAAGTAAATAAATCTAAGAAGTAAGCCACCATGGATTTCGGTAAAGAATTCAAGCGCTACGCCATGCTCGACAGGGGCGTGAGCAGCATGCACTTTGAGCACTACGTAGACAACTCGCTGACTCCCTACATCATTGAGGAGCGTCAGCTCAACGTGGCCCAGATGGACGTGTTTTCGCGCCTGATGATGGACCGAATCATTTTTCTCGGAACCGGAATCAACGATCAGGTCGCGAACATCGTCCAAGCACAGCTCCTCTTTTTGGAGTCGGCCGACGCCAAGAAGGACATTCAGATTTACATGAACAGCCCCGGCGGCAGCGTGTATGCGGGCCTCGGAATCTATGACACCATGCAGGTGGTCGCCCCCGACGTTGCGACCATTTGCACCGGAATGGCCGCCTCGATGGGCGCCGTACTTCTGTGTGCGGGTACCAAGGGCAAGCGTTCTGCGCTCAAGCACAGCCGCGTCATGATCCACCAGCCCATGGGCGGAGCACAAGGCCAAGCTAGCGACATGGAGATTACCCTTCAGGAGATCCTCAAGCTCAAAAAGGAACTCTACGACATCATCGCTACCCATTCGGGCCAGCCTTTTGACAAAGTTGAGCACGACTCTGACCGCGACTACTGGATGACCTCAGAAGAGGCCAAGGCCTACGGAATGATCGACGAAGTCCTCGTCAGCAAGCCCCGCGGCTAAGCCCCTGCGTCCATGACCGACACCAACCAGTGCTCATTTTGCGGTCGCCCGTCGACCGAAGCCGGACTTCTGGTTTCGGGACTTGACGCGCAGATTTGTGCCAACTGCATCGAGCAGGCGCACCACATTCTCGAAGAAGAGTCCGACGAAGACGACGGGTCAGCCCTCGGGTCGATGGACCTTCCCAAGCCGTCTGAAATCCGTGCCCGCCTCGACGAGTACGTAATTGGCCAGGACGACGCCAAAAAAATCCTTGCCGTTGCCGTCTACAACCACTACAAGCGCGTCCTTCACGGAGGCGTGGGTGACGAGGACCTCGAAAAGTCCAACGTCATCATGGTGGGCGAGACCGGAACCGGCAAAACCCTTCTGGCCCGCACGATTGCGCGAATGCTGAAGGTACCCTTCGCCATCGTCGA
Organism: uncultured Owenweeksia sp.; assembly: GCA_964475135.1. Lineage (GTDB taxonomy): Bacteria > Bacteroidota > Bacteroidia > Flavobacteriales > Schleiferiaceae > TMED14. Next base: position 8,035 of record CAYYWL010000039.1, on the reverse strand, counting down.
CGCGACCGTCCTCACCGAGGCCGGCTATGTGGGTGAAGACGTCGAGAGCATCCTCACCCGCCTTCTTCAGGCCGCCGACTACAACGTTGCTGACGCCGAGCGCGGAATCGTCTTCATCGATGAAATCGATAAGATTGCCCGCAAGAGCGACAACCCGTCCATCACGCGCGATGTGTCGGGCGAGGGAGTCCAGCAGGCCCTCCTCAAGCTTCTTGAGGGCACCAAGGTGAACGTTCCGCCCAAAGGTGGCCGCAAGCACCCCGACCAAAAGTTTGTCGAGGTCGACACGCGCAACATCCTCTTTATCGCGGGCGGAGCCTTTGACGGCATCCAGCGCCACATCGCACGCCGCTTTAACACCCAGGTCGTTGGTTTTACCGGAACCACTCACCGAGTGGACGTGGACGAAAACGCCTTTCTTAAGCATGTCACACCCCAGGACCTCAAGGCCTTTGGCCTCATCCCTGAGCTCATCGGGCGCCTCCCCGTGCTGACCTACCTCGAGCCCCTCGATCGCGTCGCCCTGCGCCGCATCCTGACGGAGCCCAAAAACGCGCTGATCAAGCAGTACGAGCGCCTCTTTGCATTAGACGGAATTGAGTTCAGCATCGATGACGACGCCCTTGACGCCATCGTCGACAAGGCCATCGAGTTCAAGCTCGGAGCCCGTGGCCTCCGTGGAATCGGCGAAACCATCCTCACCGACGCCATGTACGAACTGCCCGAAAAGGTGCACGTCACGGCGGATCTGGTCCTCCAAAAGCTATCTAAGCAGTCGGCGTAA
>CAYYWL010000039.1:5145-7151 GCA_964475135.1 uncultured Owenweeksia sp. | reverse complement strand
AGGTGCCACAGCAAATCGTTTCCGCCACCAATGGCGCGGTTCAGGTCGTGGGCAACAATGGCGTACAGCATCAGACGGCGACCGGAGCCGGAATGTGCGGGTGCGGGTCGTATCCGATCAATTCGACGTCCTCGTAGGTGAAGTCGAACAAACTCTTGACCGAGGGATTCAACTTCAGCGTGGGCAGGGCGCGCGGTTCGCGGCTGAGCTGCAGCTGCACCTGATCCATGTGGTTCGAGTAGATGTGGGCGTCGCCCAAGGTGTGCACAAAGTCGCCCACTCCGAGGCCGAGGTCCTGGGCCATCATGTGAATGAGCAGGGCGTACGAGGCGATGTTGAACGGAACCCCCAAAAAGATGTCCGCGGAGCGCTGGTACAGCTGGCACGACAGCTTGCCGTCGGCCACGTAAAACTGATAAAAGGCGTGGCAGGGGGGGAGCGCCATTTGGTCGATGTACCCGGGGTTCCAGGCCGAAACAATGTGGCGGCGTCCGTCCGGATTGAGGCGAATGCCTTCAAGGACGTCGCGGAGCTGGTCCACTGGGCCGTTGGGTCCGGGCCAAAAGCGCCACTGGTACCCGTAAACGGGCCCCAAATCGCCCCACTTGGCCGCAAAATCGGCATCCGCAGCGATGCGCGCGGCGAACTCCTTCATGTCGATTCCGTCGTAGTCGGCCGACTTGGCGTAGGTGGCATACGGCCAATCGTCCCAAATTCGGACTCCGTTTTGGCAGAGGTATCGGATGTTGGTGTCGCCCGAAATGAACCAAATCAGCTCGTGCAAAATGCTCTTGAGGTGCAGCTTCTTGGTCGTCACCATCGGGAATCCCTCGGCCAAATCAAAGCGCATCTGGTGGCCAAATACACTGCGGGTTCCGGTGCCGGTGCGGTCGGATTTGTCGATGCCCTCGCGGAGCACGCGGTCCATTAATTCGTGGTACTGGCGCATGACTCAAAGGTACATTGGCGAGTTGGCTCGTTGGCTGAGATTGGCTGAGATTAGCTCGTTAGCTGAGATTGGCTGAGATTGGTTCGTTTGCTGAGATTGGCTCGTTGGTTCGCACCAAGTGTCCCGTACTCTTTAACTAGAAGCCAGAAACTGACAAAAAGTAGCCAGCAGCTAGTTACTAACGAGCCACCCTTGCCAATTTTACGAACTACAGGAGCAACGCGACAAGCGTAGCCGTAGTCAGCGACGCAGCGGTTCCGCCCAAAACGGCCTTGAAGCCGAGTTCAGAGAGGTCTTTGCGGCGCTCGGGGGCGAGTGAGCCGATTCCGCCGATTTGGATTCCGATGGAAGCAAAGTTGGCAAAGCCGCAGAGGACGTAGACGGCAAGGGTTTGTGCGCGGACGCTGGCGAGGGTGCCGGCTTCCATCATTTGGCCCATTGTAACATATGCGTAGAACTCGTTGAGTACTGTTTTTTCACCGAGTAGCTGACCTACGAGCGGCGCTTCGCCCCAAGGAACACCGAGCAGCCAAGTGAAGGGGCCGAGTAGGAGTCCGAAGATGGACTGTAGGTTGAACTCGCTGTAGCGTCCGCCCGACCACGAAGCAACGAGTTCGTTGAGGCCAGTCCACGATCCGAGGCCGTTGGATAACAGGCCATTAAACAGGGCGATGAGTGCGGTGAAGACGAGGAGCATGACGCCTACGTTGGCGGCCATTTTGAATCCGTCGGTGGTTCCGTTGGCGATGGCCTCGAGCCAGTTGCCCTTGCGCTCGATTTGGACGTCGGCAAGGTCGACGACCGGCTCGGTTTGGGGCACGAGCACCTTGGCGACCCAGAGGGCGGCGGGGGCGTTCATGACTGAGGCGGTGAGCAGGTGGCGGGCAAAAAAGACTTGGCGCTCGGGATCGGTTCCGCCCAAGTAGCCGATGTAGGCGGCGAGAACGGCTCCGGCGAGGGTGGCCATGCCGCCGACCATGAGGGCCATGAGCTCAGAGCGGGTCATCGTGGCGATGTAGGGCTTCACGAGCAGCGGAGCCTCGGTTTGGCCCACAAA
>CAYYWL010000039.1:3388-5045 GCA_964475135.1 uncultured Owenweeksia sp. | reverse complement strand
AGGCCCGCGACGACGCGTAGGTAGTAGTCCAATGGAAGCGTTTAAAGTGCGTTAAGGTGGGCTGAATTTAGGCCAAAATCAGCCACGCTGGGTCAGTTCGTCGCGGATTCGCGCGGCCAGTTCGTAGTCTTCGTTGCCCAGCGCATGCTCGAGCATGGCTTCGAGTTCGTCGCGCGTGGCACGGGCCAGGGCGGGGTCCTCGGCGGGAGCGGCGGCTTTGGCTCCGGTGGTGGCAGAGCGCGTCCGGGGTTCTTTGGGAAGCTTGGGGGCGGCGCCTTGTTCGGCCTCGAGTCCGGCCTGAACCATGACGTCGTCGGTCGCGTACATCGGGCAGTCCAGACGCACGGCCAGAGCCACGGCGTCCGAGGGTCGCGCGTCCAAAACTTGGCCACCCTCAAAGTGGAGCTGGGCGTAGAAGACGCCGTCCACCAGAGCGTGGATGACGACGCGCTCCAAAACGGCTCCGTGGGCCGTCAGCGCTTGGGCAAAAAGGTCGTGGGTCATCGGCCGGGGCGGCGTCGACATCTTGTCGAGCGCAATCGCAATGGCCTGAGCCTCAAAGGCTCCGATAACGATGGGAAGGCGTCGTTTGTCGACTTCGGACTCCAGCAGCAGCGCGTAGGCACCCGTGGGGCGCTCACTGTAGGTGAGGCCCTTGACGGTCAAGGTGATGAGCGCTCCCGACACGGCTTAGTTCAGGTGCGCCTTGATGGCCGCGGTCAGGCGCGGAACAATATCAAACGCATCGCCCACGATTCCGTAGTCGGCGGCCTTGAAGAACGGAGCCTCAGGGTCGCTGTTGATCACCACAATGGTCTTGGAGCTGCTCACTCCGGCGAGGTGCTGAATGGCTCCCGAGATGCCAATGGCGATGTAGAGCTGCGGATTCACTTGGATTCCGGTCTGGCCTACGTGCTCGCGGTGCGGACGCCAGCCGATGTCGCTCACGGGCTTTGAACAGGCCGTGGCGGCGCCCAAAACTTGGGCGAGTTCTTCGATCATTCCCCAGTTTTCGGGGGCCTTCATGCCGCGTCCGGCCGAAACTACGCGCTCGGCTTCGGGCAGCGCAATCGTACCGCTGGCGAGCTGCTGCTCGACCACGGTGGCTCGGGCTGAGGCGGATACGTTGCGGTCCTCAAATGCGGCGTCGCTTCCGGCAGCGGACTGCACGCCGAGGGCGTTCGGAACCAGTCCGATCACCGTGCGGGCACTGCTGCTCTCGCAAACTTCGATACCCTTGGAAGAGAAGGCTCCGCGCACCACGCGCACGGGGCCAAACGACTCGGGCAAAGCAGTCACGTTGCTGATCACGCTGGCCTCAGCGCGCACGGCGAGGGCACCCATGAGGGCGCGTCCGTTGGCCGTTCCGCTGACCACAATAATGCTGGCATTGAGCTCTTTGGCCGCGTCGCCAAGCAGAGCGGCGTACTGGGCCGTCTCAAACTTCTCGGGTCCGTGCAGGTGCAGAACCTTGTGGGCTCCGTAGGCGCCGAGCGACTCGACGGGGGCTGAGGCGGGGCCAACAACAACAGCAACTGCTTGGCTGCCTTGGGCAGTGGCGCAGGCCGCGGCGTACTGCACGGCTTCGAACGTTGACTTTTTGAACTGACCGTTCCAGGTTTCGGCAAAAACGAGTACCATATCGTGTGGTTTGAGG
>CAYYWL010000039.1:0-3288 GCA_964475135.1 uncultured Owenweeksia sp. | reverse complement strand
TCTTCGTGAAGCTTTTTGACCAAGAGGTCAAGGTTTTGCGCGTCGATCATTTGCACCGCGGACTTGCCGGCGGGCTTGCTGAACGAAACGGGGGCGGAACCTGCGGTGGCTCCCGTCGGAGCCTTCACCACGAGGGGCTTGGTGCGGGCCGCCATGATGCCGCGCATGTTGGGGATGCGCAGTTCGGACTCTTCGACGAGGCCTTTTTTGGCTCCCAGGACTGCGGGCAGGGCGATGTCGAGGACTTCTTTGCCTCCGTCGATCTCGCGGCTGGCCTTGGCGCGGCCGCCAGCGGGGTCAAATCCGATGCACGGCGTGACCACGGGCCACCCGAGGATTTCGGCGAGGGCTGACGGTACAATTCCGCCGTTGTAGTCGATAGACTCTTGGCCGCAAATAACTAATTCATAGGCACCTTCTGAAACCACCGCTGCCAGTTCACGCGCAACTTGAAGGGGGTCAGAGGGAAGGGCGTCGACGCGAACCGCGTCGTGCGCGCCGATGGCGAGCGCCTTGCGGAGCGTGGGCTCGACCGCGGCGTCGCCGACCGTCACTGCAGTGACGGTTCCGCCCAAGTGCTCATTGAGCTGCAGGGCACGGGTAAGGCCGAACTCGTCGTAGGGATTGATGACGAACTGCACCCCGTTGGCGTCGAGGGCGCGGGCGTCCGAAGTGAACTGAATCTTGGCCGTCGTATCGGGAACGTGGCTGATGCAAACGAGGATCTTCATATCAAGGATTGCGGCGAGGCGGTTTGTACCTCGTGCGATGGGCAAATTTAGGGTCCGAAGACGTATTTTTGCGGACCTTAATTAAGTATAAACGAATGCGAACGATTCAATTCCGTGAGGCCATTGCCGAGGCTATGAGCGAAGAAATGCGCCGCGACGAGACCATCTTCTTGATGGGCGAAGAGGTGGCCGAGTACAACGGCGCCTACAAGGCCTCTAAGGGTATGCTCGACGAATTCGGTCCCAAGCGCGTGCTTGACACACCCATTGCTGAGCTCGGATTTGCCGGAATCGGCGTCGGAGCCGCGATGAACGGCCTGCGCCCGATCATTGAGTTCATGACGTTCAACTTCTCGATGGTTGCCATTGACCAAATCATCAACAACGCCGCTAAAATGCACCAGATGTCGGGCGGACAGTTCACGATTCCGATCGTGTTCCGCGGACCCACCGCCAGCGCCGGCCAGCTGGGTGCGACCCACTCGCAAGCGTTTGAGAGCTGGTACGCCAACTGCCCGGGCTTGAAAGTGATTGTTCCGAGCACTGTATACGACGCCAAGGGATTGCTCAAGGCCGCCATTCGCGACGAGGACCCCGTCATCTTTATGGAATCCGAGCAGATGTACGGCGACAAGGGCGAGGTGCCTGATGGCGACTTCGTGCTGCCTATCGGCGTGGCCGATATTAAGCGTGCCGGAACCGACGTCACCATCGTGTCGTTCGGCAAAATCATGAAAGTGGCGCTCGCCGCTGCCGAAGAGTTGTCCAAGGACGGAATCAGCTGCGAGGTCATTGACCTGCGCACCGTGCGTCCGATCGACTACGATACCGTGATCGAGTCTGTGAAAAAGACCAACCGCTTGGTGTGCGTCGAAGAGGCATGGCCGCTCGGCAGCATCAGTACCGAGATCAGCTACATGGTTCAAAAGCGCGCCTTTGACTACCTCGACGCTCCGATCATTCGCATCACAACGGCCGATACTCCTGCTGCCTACGCACCGACGCTCATGGAGGCCTTCTTGCCCAACCAAGCGCGCGTCATCAAGGCGGTTCGCGAGGTGATGTATGTTGCCAAGTAAATTTTTTGAAATCCGGTTATAACCGAACGCCTGAACCACAGTTTTGTCCGGATATAACCGGATTTCAAAATTTTTCTCAAACCCCGTATCTTCGCGGCCCTGAAATTTTACCCCAAAATCCATAACCAAACCACATAACGAGCTAATAATATGGAAATTCAGTACCTCATTCCCCTCCTCGGCCTCGTCGGCCTGGTGGTCATGATCTTCAAAGCCATCTGGGTCGGAAAGCAAGATTCCGGAGACGCCAACATGGTCGAACTCGCCGGCTACATCGCCCGCGGATCGCAGGCCTTCCTTCGTGCCGAGTGGCGCGTACTGGGCGTATTTGTCGTCATCGCTGCTGCACTTCTAGCTTGGTCTGCTGAGCTTGAGGCCGTTGCCGCCCACACCGACTGGGTCATCGCCGTGGCCTTCGTCATCGGAGCCGTATTCAGCGCCTTCGCCGGATGGATCGGAATGAACATCGCCACCAAAGCCAACGTGCGCACCACCCAGGCTGCCCGCACCTCGCTGGCTCAGGCTCTTAAAGTATCGTTCACGGGCGGAACCGTCATGGGCCTTGGCGTTGCCGGCCTCGCGGTCCTGGGCCTCGGAACCCTCTACATCGTCTTCACCGGCATGTACGACAACGTCGCTCAGGCCCTTGAGGTCCTCGCCGGATTCTCACTCGGTGCGGAATCAATCGCCCTTTTTGCCCGCGTAGGTGGAGGTATCTACACCAAGGCTGCCGACGTCGGTGCTGACTTGGTTGGTAAAGTTGAGGCCGGAATCCCCGAAGACGACCCCCGCAACCCCGCCACCATCGCCGACAACGTAGGTGACAACGTAGGTGACGTAGCTGGTATGGGCGCCGACCTGTTTGGCTCGTACGTAGCCACCATGCTTGCCACGATGGTCCTCGGCCGCGAAGTCGTAAGCCAAGACAACTTTAACGGAATGGCGCCGATCCTTCTCCCGATGGTGATCGCCGGACTCGGAATCATCTTCTCGATCGTCGGAACCTTCTTTGTACGCATCAAAGGCGAAGACAGCAGCGTCATGAACGCCCTCAACCTGGGTAACTGGAGCTCAATGGTCCTTACCGCCGTGTCGTCCTACTTCGTGATCCAGTACATGCTTCCTGAGACCATGAGCTTTGAGCGCAGCGGTTCCGAAGCCCTCGTCATCACCAGCATGAATGTGTTCTGGAGCATCATCCTCGGCCTTGTGGTCGGAACTTTGATGAGCATCGTTACCGAGTACTACACGTCGATGGGTCGCCGTCCGGTGGACAGCATCGTGCAGAAGTCGGGTACGGGCCACGGAACCAACGTCATCGGCGGCCTCGCCGTGGGCATGGAATCGACTGTGCTTCCGATCATCATCCTCGCTGCAGGTATCTACGGATCGTTTGCCCTTGCCGGCCTTTACGGGGTAGCAATTGCTGCCGCGGGCATGATGGCCACCACAGCCATGCAGCTTGCCATTGACGCCTT
>CAYYWL010000038.1:8363-13070 GCA_964475135.1 uncultured Owenweeksia sp. | reverse complement strand
GTGTGCAGAACGTGCTTAATACCTTCAAATTCAAGGGTGTGCCCGGCGTTGGGGCCGCCCTGAAATCGCGCTACGACGTCGTAGTCCCGCGTGAGGACGTCCACAATTTTACCTTTCCCTTCGTCGCCCCATTGCAGGCCGAGGAGTATGTCAGCACCCTTCATTGTTCAGTTTTGGATTTAGCGTAGATGTACAGTTGGTGGCCCGTCACTTCGACCCCGAAGAGATCGGCAATGCTGGCCTTGATTTGTTGAATGCGGGGGTCGCAGAATTCTTTGACTTCGCCGCTGTCCAAGAGCAGTAGGTGGTCGTGCTGGCGGTTGAAGTAGGATTTCTCGTAGTGCGCTTGGTTGGTGGCAAACTGATGCCTGCGAACCAAACCGCATTCGAGAAGCAGGTCCATGGTATTGTATAACGTGGCCCGGCTAACACGGTAGTTCTTGGCCTTCATGCTCGCGTAGAGCGTCTCGACGTCGAAGTGGCCGTCTTGGGCGTAGACTTCGCTCAGAATCGCATAGCGTTCAGGAGTCTTGCGCTGCCCTCGATCGATGAGGTAGCGGGTGAAAACGTCACGTACGTGGTCGAGCTGTGTTTCAGACATGGGGTCGTTGGACCAAAGGGCAAAGGTAGGTTTTCGCCGCGTACCTTGCAGCCCATGAAGCGAGTGATTTTGCTAGTGATTGGGCTTTGTGCCTCGAGTGCCGTGTTCGGGCAGTCGAAGTCTGAAGTTCAGCGCTTTCAGAAGGCCATGGAGCTTCTTCGCAGCAGCCCACCGCAGGTAGAAAAGGCGCGAGCTGCGCTCGAAAAACTCACCGCATCGAGTCCCGCGTACGCCGCCGCATGGGTGGGGTTGGGTGAGGCGTATTCTGCGTTTGCGCCTTTTGATGCAGCTAAAGCGCGCCACGCCTTCGTGCGCGGAGCCGCTGCGGGGGCCGAACGCCAGGCCATGTTTCGATGGATGCACAACGCGATGAATCAGGGTTGGTACGCCCACGCAGATTCAGCTGCATCGGCCTACCTCGAACTTCCCAAAACACCCGGAGCCCAAAGGGCAGAAGCAGAAAAAATCCGAGCTTCGGCGCGCTTTGCCCAGTCGGCGGTTCTTCGCCCAGAGAATTATGCGTTTCGGCGCTTGAGTGATTCGGTCAATCGTCTAGATATGAACTACTTTCCAAGTATTTCAGGAGACAATGCGACCCTTTACTTTACGGCGCGCCAGCGCTCCGAGCAAAGCGATGAGGTGATTCTCGCAAGCCAACGCACTTCGGTGGACTGGGGCGCAGCCCAACCGTTACCCGGAAGCCTGAACACCCGCGGAAACGAAGGGGCAGTGAGCATTCGCGGCGACCAGCGGGTCATGGCCTTCGCAGCCTGCGAGCGGGGTGACGGCTACGGATCCTGCGACATTTACTTCAGCATCCGGCGCGCTGACGGAACCTGGTCTGAAGCCCAAAACGCCGGACCCGCAATCAATACTACCCAGTGGGAGTCCCAGCCTTGCATGTCTGCCGACGGTCGCGAGCTCTTTTTTGTGCGCGAATCCCGTCAGGGTCAGGCCAATGCCAACATTTGGCGGGCCGAACTGCGCGAGGGGCGCTGGGTGGACGTTAAGCCGCTCCCGGCCACGATTAATACGCCCGGCATGGAGTCTACGCCGTTTTTGCACGCCGACGGGCGCAGCCTCTACTTTGCTTCTGATGGCCATTTGGGCTTGGGCGGAACCGACCTCTACCTGTCCCGCCGTCTGAACGACACCACTTGGTCGGTGCCCCAGCACTTGGCCTATCCCTTGAACGACCACCTTGACAACTTTGGACTGGTGGTGCGCCCTGACGGGGCCGAAGCCTTTCTGGCACGCGGCGGAATGTACGAGGGCACGGAGCGCGTCGACCTGTACCAACTGAGTCTGCCGAAGGCCTACCAGCCTACGCCTATCCTGTGGTGGACGGTGTGGGTAGCTGACCGCACCACCGGTCGCCCAGTTCCTCAGAGTGAATGGAGTATTTCGGACCCCGAACGTTCCGCAACTGTCGCCCACAGCGGTCCCAACTACCAGGTTGCGCTTCCGCTCGGGAGCCCCCGTGGATTTCAGATTCAAGCTCCGGGCTACCAATTGCTCAGCGAGCGCAAGGTCTTGGGTGAACGCTCGAGCGACGCACGCACCGACACCTTGTGGCTTGACCCCATTAAGTCGGGCCAGCGCACGCGCCTCGAGAACGTCTACTTCGCGACCGATTCTGACGTACTGCTGCCTGAATCCCGCCCTGAACTTCAAAGCTTAGCGACGTGGCTCAAGGCGAACCCCGGAGTGCGGGTGCAGATCCAAGGACACACTGACAATCAAGGTTCCGCCGCCTACAACCTCGACCTGTCGCGCCGGCGTGCAGAAGGAGTTTATCGTGAACTTACGCTTCAAGGTATTGACTCCAATCGACTTGAATTCAAAGGATTCGGAATGAGTAATCCTGTCGATTCCAACGACAGCGAACAAGGTCGTGCGCGCAACCGACGAACCGAAATCCTAATCCTTTAAGACTGGCCTTTGCCGCCCCAGCGCGCGGCTAAAAACTCGGCAATTTTTGCTTCGGTAGCATTCTCGCCGGGTGTGAACCACGTGGCGTCGCGCAGCCCGTCGGGTAGGTAGTTCTGGGACACAAAACTTCCCTCGAAGTCGTGCGGGTACTGGTATTCCGCACCAAATCCCAGCTTTTTCATGGTTTGGGTGGGTGCATTACGCAGGTGAAAGGGTACAGGAAGGTCTCCACTCCGCTGCACCTCAGCGAGCGCCGCGTCAATGGCGAGGTAGGCGGAATTGCTTTTGGGGCTGCAGGCCAAATAGATAGCACATTCAGAGAGCGGAATACGCGCTTCCGGAAACCCAAGGCGTTCCACAGCTTGGGCGCACGCGTTGGCCACTACCATCGCATTGGGGTGGGCCAGTCCGATGTCCTCAGCTGCAGCAATGATCAGGCGTCGGGCAATGAATTCGGGCTTTTCACCACCTGAAATCATTCGAGCAAGCCAGTACACCGCGGCCTGCGGGTCACTGCCGCGAATGGATTTAATCATCGCGCTAGCGATGTCGTAGTGCATGTCGCCGGCACGGTCGTAGCGGACTGCGGCTCGCGGAGCGTTTTCTGCGATCCACTCTGCCGTGAGGTCGTGGATGCCGTCGTGGTGTGCTGCCAGCGCTAAGGATTCCAGCAAGTTGAGAAAGCGCCTAGCATCTCCGCCACCCAGCGGAGTTAGGGCGTCCCACTCGATGAACTGGATTCCGTACTGCTTGAGTTCCAAATCACTCGCCATCGCCCGTTCGCCTAGAGCCTTGAGGTCCTCGTTCGAAAGCGACTGAAGTACAAAAAGTTGGCATCGCGACAAGAGTGCAGCGTTGACTTCAAAACTTGGGTTTTCAGTGGTAGCGCCGACCAGGGTGATGCTTCCGCGCTCGACCGCGCCGAGTAGGGCGTCCTGCTGCCCTTTGTTAAAACGGTGAATCTCATCGATAAAGAGCATCCGCCCGTTGGGGGCAAACATTCGGTCGGATTCAGCCCGGGCGATCTCGTCGCGCACATCTTTGACGCCCGCCGACACTGCGCTGAGGGTCGAAAAAGGCAGGGATACATGCTGCGCGAGGAGTTGGGCCAAACTTGTTTTACCGACTCCCGGCGGACCCCAAAAGAGCAGTGAGGGGAGCCGTCCAGCCTCAAGGGCAGGGCGCAGGGCGCCCTTTGGGCCCACAATGTGGGTTTGCCCGACGTACTCCGTCAGGGATTTGGGGCGCATGCGTTCGGCGAGACTAGCCATTTTGCCAAAGTTCGGGGGCTTCGAGTCCCAATCCAAACAGCGCAAAGTCCAAGCGCGCGGGATCTTCGGGGTCTATTTGGCGAAGTGCAAGGTCCAGCTCGTGTACGGCCCGCGCATCGTCCGAAGTCCGGTGAAGTAGGCCTAATCCGCGAGCCACTCGCCCCGTGTGCACGTCGAGCGGGCAGCTCAAGATGTTTTTGGGCAAGTGCGACCAAATTCCGAGGTCTACCCCTCGGGTCGCAGGGCGAACCATCCACCGCAAAAACAGATGAAGGCGTTTCGCCGCTGAACCCGCAGCGGGACTGGCAAAGTGCTTTGCCGTTCGGCTGTGGATGTGGACGCCCAGAATCTCGGCGCGCGCTCGGTCGATGGCGGGGCCGTAGCTGGTCTCTCCGGGGAGGGGTGCAAACCACGGAGCAAGCGATCCGTGCTCGCGAAATCCACGCTGCAGCCCCTGCAGCAAGGTGAGCGCGTCCTCAGCCATCAAGGTTCGGTGCCTCCAGGGAAGCGCCGCGAGGTCCGCGTCGTCGGCTTCGAGCAGCCACTGCACGGGGCGTTCGCCCATTCCGGCGAGTGCGCGTTCGGCAGACTTAATAATAGAGGGTCGGCTGCCCCACGCAATGGTGGCGGCCATAAATCCTACGAGTTCCGCACTTGCAGGGTCGTCTGCAAAGCGCCGCGGAAGCGAAAGGGGGTCAAGGGAAATAAAGTCAGGATGCTCGATGCGGTCGGCCCATTCGAGCAATAGGTCGCCTACCATCTTCCGTCGCGCAAGTGCAGTCGGCGGTCTGCTCGGGCGGCGAGCCCGTCGGCGTGGGTCACGACGACCACAGCGACATTCCACTCGGTGCGGGCTTCGTCCAGCAGGTGGTAGAGTTCCTCGGAGCGTTCGCGGTCGAGGTT
>CAYYWL010000038.1:6199-8263 GCA_964475135.1 uncultured Owenweeksia sp. | reverse complement strand
GTGGTGAAACTGAAACACAAGTCCAAGACTCTGGTTTCGAAAGCGTTCGAGTGCGGAACCGCTTCGCGGATACGGGCTTCCCTGAAAGGAAAGGGTTCCGCTATCGGGTTGGTCGAGGCCTGCAAGAATGTGAAGTAGGGTGGACTTGCCCGAGCCACTTGCCCCAGTAATCGCCACAAATTCACGTACTTCAAGTGAGAAATCGACCCCCTTGAGCACCGCGAGGTCCCCATAGCTTTTGGTAATGTTTTCTGCGAGAATTAGTGGCGGCATGGCTCAAAAGTAGGGCTGAATTCCGCCCCGTGGAGCGTACTTTTGCCGCGTCTGTTCGCAACCTAAGAAATTTTTCGACTATGAACCTTCACGAATACCAAGGCAAAGAAATCCTCGCTTCCTACGGGGTGCGCATTCAACGCGGAATCGTCGCGGCATCTCCCGACGAGGCCGTAGCAGCTGCGAAGAAATTGACCGAGCAGACCGGTACCGGTTGGCACGTCGTGAAGGCCCAAGTACACGCCGGTGGCCGTGGAAAGGGCGGCGGTGTTAAGCTCGCCAAGAACCTGGACGAGGTCCGCGAGCGCGCCGAGCAAATTATTGGGATGATGCTGGTTACGCCCCAAACATCGGCCGAAGGCAAAAAGGTCCACCAGGTACTCATCGCTGAAGATGTATACTACCCTGGCGAAAACCCGACTGCAGAATTCTACATGTCGGTACTTCTAGACCGCGCTGCCGGCAAGCCGATGATCATGTACAGCCCCGACGGCGGTATGGACATTGAAGAGGTGGCTGAGAAGCACCCTGAGCGCATTTTCACGGAATTGATTGACCCTTCAGTGGGCCTGCAGGATTTTCAGGCGCGCCGTATTGCCTTTAATTTGGGCTTGAGCGGAGCCGCGTTCAAAGAAATGATTGCCTTTGTAAAGAGCTTGGTCAAGGCCTACCAGGGCGCCGACGCTTCACTTTTTGAGATCAACCCCGTGCTCAAGACGAGCGACGACAAGATCATGGCCGTCGACGCCAAGGTGGTTCTTGACGACAATGCTTTGTTCCGCCATCCCAATCTTGCTGCGCTGCGCGACACCCGTGAAGAGGATCCGACCGAGGTTCGCGCCGGTGAAGTGGGCTTGAACTTCGTGAAGCTCGACGGCAACGTGGGCTGTATGGTCAACGGAGCCGGCCTCGCCATGGCCACCATGGACATCATTAAGATGGCCGGTGGAAACCCCGCCAACTTCTTGGACGTGGGCGGAACCGCTGATGCCCAGCGCGTCGAAACCGCATTCCGCATCATTCTTGAGGATTCGAACGTCAAGGCCATCCTCGTGAATATTTTTGGCGGTATCGTTCGCTGCGACCGCGTTGCTCAAGGAATCGTGGACGCCTACCGTTCGATCGGAGAAATCCCCGTGCCCATCATTGTGCGCCTTCAGGGAACCAATGCTGCCGAAGCCAAGAAGCTCATCGAGGACAGCGGTCTGAAGGTCTACTCAGCGATCATGCTTCAAGAGGCGGCCGACCTGGTTCGCCAGCACGTAGGTTAAGCACCGATGCTTGCGCTCGAAATTTCCTCGGCGCTACTCAACGGGGGCTATGCTCTGGGTCTTGCCATCGGCAGGCGCTGGGCATGGCCCCTCGGTTTTTTGGGGACCCTCGCGGGGGTTGCTGTCCTATTCGATGCCAAGCTGTACGCGGAATCCGTACTCAATCTAGGTTATGCCATACTTGCTGTATTCGGCTGGGTTCGGTGGGGTCGGGCGGAGTTTAAACTTGCAGTAGGCCGCCGTACCAACGACTTCATCGTGGCCGTGGGGCTGGCGCTGGCCACGGCATACCTCATGAATGCGGCCACCGACAATCCACGTCCGCTCGCCGACGGGATCATGTTCGCGGGCGGAATCCTCGGAACATGGTGGCAAGTCAAGCGCGAGCGACTCAACTGGATCATTTGGATCACCCTAAACGGGGTGGGAGTGTGGCTGTACGCCGACCGCGGACTATGGGTCTACGCAGCCTACAGTGCTGTGATGGCAGGGGTTTCGGTGTGGGGGTGGTTCCGCTGGG
>CAYYWL010000038.1:0-6099 GCA_964475135.1 uncultured Owenweeksia sp. | reverse complement strand
TCGTTGGGAAAGTAGCTTGCTACTGCCGCGCAGCCTTGGATGAGTTCCGGATGGGTTGCGGCGAGGGCATTCGCGAGAATTCCGCCCTGTGAAAAGCCCAGGATTACGGGCTTAATTGGATTTTGCTCGAGCAGTTCCGCGAGGGAATTGAGGCTTGACCACACCTGATCAGGGTCTACATGCCGCACTCCGTTGGCATCAAAATGTAGGTCGTACCAAGCGTACCCCCCCGTGGGAAGTGGACGAGGGGCCTGCAGCGACCGCACGTTCCAGTCTGCCGGAATGAGCCGCGCGAGTCCAAAAAGATCATCTTCGTTGCTCGCATAGCCATGCAAAAACCAAAGCTCGTTCCGCGCTGCGGACTCGGCAGCACGCCACCGGGATTGCGACAGGTCAATTAACGAACTACGTCCCACGTCAGGTCAGCCAAAAGGCGAATGCTGTGTACAAACTCATGGGCGGCACGGCGCGAAAGCGTCCATTCCTCTGGGCTCAGCATCGACAGCACGTATTCTCCGTCTTCTTTGCGGTACAAGTGGTACACATGGTTAATCACGGGCTTGAAGCTCATTTTGGCGGAATACACCCACTCCGAAACCTCCCTGCGCCGCTGAATTGCTTTGGCTTGGTCCGCCAAAAGCTCCATTTGCCTCCGCAGAAGCTCCATTTGCTGGTCCGTCTGGTGCGCCATCGTTTCAAGCGACTGGGCGCGAATCATTCCTTCTTGAGTGGGAACGATTACCGGAGAGCTCACACTGTGGGCGTACGGAAGCAGACCAGGGTTTTGTGCCACTTTGTCTGCGTCAATCGGATTCACCGTGATTTTTGAGCTACTCATTGCTGCAAAGTTAGGCTTTGCCAAACATGCGCTCGTTCGCCTCCCAGCGGAAGCTAAAGATTTGCTCAAGCTTCGGGCGAACGATCAACGGGTGCACAAGCTGCCCCAAAATGCCCAACGGCACTTTGTAGTGGACGACGTCGCGCATCAACACACCCCCCTCGACGGCGGTAAAGAAGTGTTCGTGGTGCCAAATGGAGTAGGGGCCGACGCGCTGCTCGTCGACAAAGTACTCGCCCTCGCGAACGTGCGTGATCTCGGTGACCCAGCGCATCGGAATTCCGAGGAGCGGAGAAACGGTGTACTGAATGAACAGCCCTGGGTACATGCGTTCGGGCACGTTTCCGTGCACGACAAAGCCAAGACTCGAAGGCGTAATCTTCGCGAGGTTGCTCGGCGATGAAAAAAAGTCCCAGGCTTCCTGGAGCGGAATGGGTAGAAACTGTTCTCGTTCAATTTTGTACATACCCATTCAACCGAATCCGGCCGCAAAGGTTTACGCCTACTCGGGCGCGAGCACGCGGAACTTGCCGTCGCGTACAAGAATGAGTTCATCATAGCCACCTTGGCGCACAGGTAACGACGAAGCGGGGGTGTGAGGTACGGGCTGAGTCTTTGGGCGCGCAACTACGCGCCCTAGCACCACGTACTCCATGTCAAAATCGTCAAAAGCTCGGGCGGCACACTGCACCACACTCAAGCTGAGTTTATTGCGTCCGCTGAGTATGTGCGAAAGCACTGCGCGTGAAACACCAAGATCTTTGGCAACAGAACTTGCTGGTCGGTGCTGACGGTCAAGCCAATCCTTAAATCGTTGATTTTCTGAGGGTATGCTTTCCATACCGCAAAGTTACAATTCGTATGTAACGTTTACAATTGTTTCGCCTCGAGTGTTGAAATATTCAACACGAAGTTCGTCATCGGTAACATGGATGCACGTAAAGTGCGTTTCTGAAATGGGCTTGCCCACGATCGTGGAATTTTGCTCAATCTCAGGACTCCGCGGGGGGAACACCTTGGAAGTCAGTGGGGATGAACAGATTTCGATGAGTCGCACACCCTTGTAGGTCAACTCTTCAATCTCGCCGTGGTGGCGGTCGCCGGTCAAAAAGACCACTTGAGTCTTGGCCGTTGCGCAGCGATTCAACAAGTCCAGGCGCTCTTCGGGGTAGCGAATTAAATTTTCAAAACTTGGGGCCAGGTTGAGTACTTGCGACCCCACTGCGATAAAAATCACCCGTGCGTCTGTGTGAGCCTCGAGAACTGACGAGAGCCAGTCGAGCTGCCCGCGCCCGAGAACCTGAGTTCCGACCGGGCCACGGTGGGTGCGGTCATCCAATCCGATCCACACTATATCGCCCTTGCGCTCTACCCACCTGAGGTCGTGGTATTGAGCATAATCGAACGGTGTGTCCTTCCAAACAGAGCTAAAGATCTTTGCACTGGTTTCGCGGAGGGAATACGTACTGTCTCCGTCGTTGGGGCCGTAGTCGTGGTCGTCCCAAATGGCCCGTTGAGGAATCGCCGACATCATTGCTGCCAAAGGCGGGCTCGCATGCCTGCGCGTCCATGCGTCGGCCATTGACGTACTGTCGTTCCACTCGGAACTTTTATAGTAGGTATTGTCGCCCAGCCAAAAAAAGAACTCGGGCTTTTTCGCCAAGATTGAATTGAAAATTTCTTCGCGCACCGGGGTACTTAGTTCCGCACAGCTTCCTACCGCAAACATCACCTCAGTTCGTTGGGCAAATGCTGTATTTTGAAGGCTCGAGATCAGAACTACTGCGCTAAATAATGTCGATTTCATTGCAGTAAGGTAGCACGTGATCGTAACTACATTTGGTGCGATGCGTTACCAAAACTTTAGCGAGCGAACGCGGCGACTTCACGAAGCTGCCCAAGAGGGTGGCTGGGAACTCCACAATGCGGCGCCCCCAGAATCGCTCCCAATTTGGGTTGCAACGCATTCGGAGCCTGAGTGCTCGCGTTCTCGGGTCGCTTGGGCGATGATGCACGGCAATGAGCCTACTGGTTTTGAGGCACTTATACAATTTATTCGGCGCGGAGCTCCCACGTTCAATTGGACGCTGGTTCCGATGGTGAATCCCACTGGAATTGATGCGTTTTCCCGCCTTACGATAGATGGAGTTGACCTTAATCGGTGCGCACGGCAAGCCGGACCTGTGGAATCTGACGTGCTGAAGTTGATTCTCCAATCTTCAGATTACGAACTCGCGCTAAACCTCCACGACCAGCGGAGTATTTTTCATCCAACGGGCATCTGTATGCCGAGCAGCTTGAGTATTCTTGCTCCGGCAGCAATGAAGGGCACAGTCCCCACACAGCCCAAGCTCGCGGTAGCCTGGGCAGGAAGCCTGTCCTTATGGATGCGCGAACTGCGTCCAGAGTGGGGCTATGCTCGGTTCGACGAATCCTACTACCCCACGGCATTTGGTGAGTGGGTTCAAGAAATTGGCATTCCGACAGTGACCGTCGAGACGGGGGTTGCTCAAGGAGATGCGTCAAGAGATGATGTCGGTCACGCGCTTTTTGAAGTGCTTTGCCGTATAGATGCACACCTTAGCCCAGACGATCATGGCTCGGCACACTACCTCAGTTTACCCTACAATGCCTCAAATGGCTGCGACTTTGAACTGAAAAGTGGAACCCAGTCAAGCTACTGGAAGCTTTGGGAGGTTGTCCAAGATGGGGGCTACGTTTCAGGTATCGAGCGTGTAGAATCGGCCGAGGACCTTTGTCCGTACCAGTGCATTGAGATTGCATTCGCCGACTTCAACCTGCTTACGCAGCGCCCCATTTGGACTACTTCTGAGCTCTATGCTACGGCTACCTCTTCGCTGCGCGATTTGGCTGTAGCACTCCCGAGGTAAGCGAAGTCTCGAACGATAACCTCTGCTCGGGTTATGGGCTGCTCCTCTGCATTGGTGTAGGTGTGGTAGGACAGTGGGCCCTCGAATGCTACGAGGTCACCCTTTTTGAGGATCTTGCTCGCTCGGATCGCCACCTTGTTAAAAAGCACCACATTATGCCATGTCGTGCGGTCATCGTAGGTGCCTTCGGCGTTCTTGACACGGTCATGGGTAGCGATGGAGCACTTCATTCGAACGACGTCGTTTTCAAATGAGCGCAGTTCGGGGTCTTGGCCAAGGTAGCCGATAAGTTGGACTTTGTTTTTCATGATTGTTACAATTGTTAATTAAGTTGAACACTGCAAACATCACTAAAACTCAATACTGTAGCCGTATCTAAATGTATGAACTATAATTTATTAACAAAATGACTCTCTACTCGTTCGTTTGCCTGAATGTTACAATTGTTTACATAATTTCGGAATCAAGTTTTCTATCACTCTTTAACTTAAACTTTAATTATGAAACTATCTAATAATCGTTTTTGCCTGAATTGTGGGCTACCTGTGTACGGTCGTGCGGACAAGAAATACTGCGACGACCACTGTAGAAATGACTTTCACAACAACAGAGCCGTGCACAATGCGCGACTCACGCGATTGACCCACAAGAAGCTCCGTCGCAACTACGAGATTCTTTCTGGTGTAATGCAGGCTGGTGTCTCTGAGATTCCAAAAGACGAACTCTTGGTCTATGGCTTTCAGATCAAGTCCGTCACAGAGTCTGAACTGCGCGAGGACGGAACCATGATCTACGGCATCTACGACATTCACTACTTTGAGAAGCCCAATCGCCTCATCGAAGTATACCGAAAGTCCGACGTGCCGTCGTATTGGTGAGCTTCGGGCTACCTTTGCACTATGGCAGAATGCTTAGTGGTAGTGGGTGGCGGAGCCGCAGGTTTTTTTGCCGCAATTGCTGCAGCAGAAGCCAACCCTTCGGCTCGTGTTCTTTTGCTCGAAAAATCCGCACAGTACCTAGGTAAAGTGCGCATTTCGGGCGGCGGACGCTGCAATGTCACTCACTCTTGCTTTGATCCGCGTGAACTCGTGGAATTTTACCCAAGGGGAGGGCAGGAACTGCTTGGCCCCTTTACTCGTTTTGCCTGTGGAGACACCATGGAATGGTTTGAGGACCGCGGAGTTGAACTCAAGGTTGAGTCCGACGGCCGGGTGTTTCCGGTGAGCGATAATTCCGAAACCATTGTTCAGTGCCTCGAGTCGATGGCCGACGCAGCCGGCGTCATCCGTGAAACACAAGCTGGGCTTAAGAATTTGGTACGCCTTGATTCCGGAATGTGGCGCATAGAGCTTGAAAGCGGAGCTTCGATTGACGCGGACCGCGTTCTTTTAGCTCCAGGCTCGAGCAAGAAGATTTGGGATGTGCTTTCGGGACTTGGTCACCGCATTGTACCGCCCGTCCCCTCGCTCTTTACCTTTAATATTCGCGACCCGCGCTTGGCAGAGCTTTCTGGCGTGTCGGTGTCCAATGTACGCGTAACCGTTCCGGTGGGGGGATTGGAGACCGAAGGCCCGTTGCTCATTACTCATTGGGGATTGAGTGGTCCGGCTGTGCTCAAAATGAGTGCGTTTGGAGCTCGGTGGATGGCTGATCAAGATCATCGCTTCACGATGTTTGTCAACTGGCTTCCGCAGTTCGAGACCGAAGACCTCATTGAGGAACTTAATTCGCTGCGCAAAGATGTAAGCCACCAGCGCAAGCGCGTCCTATCGAATGCGATGTTCGGAATTCCACTTCGCCTGTGGCGCAGCCTTGGCGCCTTTGCGCGGATTCCCGAGTCCGCGAACTGGTCGGACCTTTCGAAGCCACAGCTTCGCAAGTGGGCAGAAGTGCTCACAGAATCCGCATTTACGGTAGTGGGGAAGTCTACGAACAAGGATGAGTTTGTCACTGCGGGCGGAATTTTGCTGAGCGAAGTCTCGTTTGCGACCATGGAGAGCCGGATCGTTCCGGGTCTTTATTTTGCGGGTGAAGTCCTTGATATTGATGCACTTACTGGTGGTTTTAACTTTCAGGCGGCCTGGACAACTGGGTGGATTGCGGGGCATGCCATGGCTGGATCTCCGATCTAAAAAAAATTTGCGTCATTTAATTATGCTAACTATATTAGCATACTAATTTTTGAAACATGACACTCGCGGAACACCTAAAGAACCACCGAAAAGCAAAGGGTTGGACCCAGTCTCAGCTCGCGGACCGACTTGGTATAAGTCGTGCCCAAGTGGGCTCGTACGAAGAGGGTAGAGCTGAACCCAAGCTTGATACGCTCAAGGCGATGGCTCAGCTCTTTGCGTGCAGCATCGACTCACT
>CAYYWL010000037.1:0-13394 GCA_964475135.1 uncultured Owenweeksia sp. | reverse complement strand
CGCCAACCCAAAATTCAAGAGCCTGTCTACGAATTCGAAGGAATTATTCCGACCGAAGGCGTTGTAGAGATCATGCCTGAGGGATTTGGGTTCCTGCGCTCGAGCGACTACAACTACCTCAACTCGCCCGACGACGTCTTGATCACCCAGCAGCAAATCAAGCACTACGGACTCAAAACAGGCGACACCGTGCGCGGCGAGGTACGTCCTCCGCGCGAAAGCGAAAAATTCTTCCCGTTGACCAAGGTCAATATGATCAATGGCAAGGACCCTGAATTTATTCGCGATCGCGTAGCCTTTGAGCACCTGACGCCCCTCTTCCCTGAAGAGAAGTTTGACCTCACCGGCCGCCGCGCGACGATCAGCACCCGCATCATTGACCTCGTGTCTCCGATTGGTAAAGGACAGCGCGGACTCATTGTCGCCCAGCCCAAAACAGGTAAGACCACCTTGCTCAAAGAGGTGGCCAACGCCATCGCCGCGAACCACCCTGAGGTGTACATGATCATTCTTTTGATTGACGAACGCCCCGAAGAAGTCACCGACATGGCCCGCAGCGTCAACGCCGAAGTCGTTGCGTCGACCTTTGACGAGCCCGCTGAGCGCCACGTTCGCGTCGCCAACATCGTACTCGAAAAGGCCAAGCGACTGGTCGAGAGCGGCCACGACGTGGTCATCTTGCTGGACTCAATCACACGCCTCGCACGTGCCTACAACACCGTCAGTCCCGCTTCGGGCAAGGTGTTGTCAGGTGGTGTGGATGCGAACGCCCTGCACAAACCCAAGCGCTTCTTTGGTGCGGCCCGCAACATCGAGAACGGCGGATCCCTAACCATCTTGGCCACGGCACTCATCGACACCGGATCCAAAATGGACGAGGTCATCTTTGAAGAATTCAAGGGAACCGGCAATATGGAAATGCAGCTCGACCGCCGCATCGCCAACCGCCGCATTTGGCCAGCCATTGACCTTATTGCGTCCGGAACCCGCAAAGAAGACATGCTCCTTCGTCCTGAAGTACTTAACCGCATGTACATCTTGCGCCGCCACTTGGCCGACATGACGCCGGTGGAAGCCATGGAGTTCCTCGAGGACCGCATGAACAAGACCCGCAACAACGAGGAATTCCTCGTATCGATGAACGGTTAAGCAACCGTCGCACCGAAGTTCAAGGTCGCCCGCAAGGGCGGCCTTTTTTATTGATCTAAAAGGGTGGTAATCGGATTCATTCCCGAAACACCTACCGCAACGGGCACCTCAACCTGCGCCGAAGCCTCGGCAGCAAAATCAGCCAGTCGAGCATACCGCTGCGAAAAATGACCAAGTACCAAGCGCTTGGCACCCGACAAGCGAGCGAGCGCAGCTGCCTCTCCGGCTGTGGAATGCCCCGTCTTTTTCGCCAGTTCAGCATGCCGCTCGAGGTAGGTGCTTTCGTGGTACAAAAACTCGACGTCGCGGGCGAATTCCGCCAGCTCGGGTACAAATGACGTGTCGCTCAGGTAGGCCATTGAAAAGCCCGCCCGGCCTTGGGTGGTCACCTCAGAATTCGGCACAACTCGGCCACCTCGGGTTACCGCATCGCGACCCAATTGAAGCGACCGAAAGTCCGCATGCTCTAATCCGGCAGCAACTGCCCGTTCGTAGCACACCTTTCGCGGAGCCACTACTTCGTCGATTCGGTAGCCCCATGTCTCAATGCGGTGCTTGAGCGCATGGGACCGCACCACCACGTCGTCGTTGCGGAAGACGACGCCCGGTTCTGCCACCCGAAATTCGACGGGGTACGACCAATTCCCTTGGGTGCTCACATTGACGCCGCGCAAAAACGACTCGAGGCCAGAGGGCCCGACCACAACCAAAGGTTTGGTGCGCCCTTGAAGCGTCCACGACGACATTAAACCTGGTAGTCCGAACACGTGATCGCCGTGCAGGTGGCTGATAAGGACTACGTCAAACGTAGCTCCGCGAAGCCCCACCTCGCGAATACGGATTTGCGTTCCCTCTCCACAGTCGAGGAGCATGAGGGTTCCGCCCACCCGAATCGACTGAGCCGAAGGGTACTGCCCCGGAGCGGGAATCGCCGCGCTACAGCCCAAAATTCGCCAGTCAATCCGTGAAAAGTCCATTCTGCCAAAGGTCGGCCGCAGTCGGGATGCAAAAAAGCCCTAATTTTGACGCTGAAATGGCACAAAAGACGCTCCTGAATCAGCGCGACTGCGCGGTCACCCTTAGCCGACTGTGCCACCAGCTCAATGAAGTCCATGTACCCTGGAACCGAACGGTACTTGTGGGCCTTCAACCTCGCGGCAGCAAACTCCTGAAGGCGCTGGTACACCAACTGGAATCAGAATTTGGCACGGGACCAATTGAACACGGCTTGCTTGACATCACCTTTCACCGGGATGACTTTCGCCGGCGCGACGAGCCCTTGGTAGCTAGTCCCACCGAAATGGACGTGCTCATTGAAGGAAAGCGCGTGGTCTTAATTGACGACGTACTCTACACAGGGCGCTCTGTACGCGCTGCACTCGATGCACTGGGCGATTTCGGACGCCCTCAGCGCGTCGAACTCTGCGTACTGGTCGACCGTCGTTTTTCGCGAGAACTACCCATTCAACCTGACTATTCAGGTCGACGAGTCGATGCCCTTAACCACGAACGCGTTCGATTGAACTGGAACGGCGACCAACTTGAATCTGTCTTGCTCGAATCCTCTGAAAATGCCCCGCAACACTAAGCTGCAATCTCGCCACCTACTTGGTCTTCAGCACGTCCCCGCCGACGACCTCCATCTGATTTTGCACTGGGCCGGTCACTTTAAAGAGGTCATTAACCGTCCGATTAAGCGGGTTCCGTCGCTACGTGACATTACGATCGCCAACCTCTTTTTTGAAAATTCGACGCGGACCCGCTTGAGTTTTGAACTGGCCGAAAAACGCCTGTCTGCGGACGTCGTGAACTTCGCGGCCTCGAATTCTTCGGTAAAAAAGGGCGAAACCTTGACCGACACCGTCAACAACATCCTCGCAATGAAGGTTGATGTGGTGGTCATCCGCCACGCCGACGCAGGGGTTCCACAGTTTTTGGCGGATCGCGTACCTGCGCACATCGTCAACGCCGGCGACGGCACCCACGAGCACCCCACCCAGGCCCTTTTGGACGCATTCACCATGCAAGAGCGCATCGGAAGCCTCGAAGGCAAGAACATCGTGATTGTGGGCGACATCTTGCACTCTCGGGTAGCGCTAAGTAACATCTTTGGGCTGCAAAAATTGGGAGCAAATGTTGCTGTGAGCGGCCCGTCCACCTTGATTCCGAGGGCGATTCACGAGCTCGGAGTCGAAGTGATTCCCCACGTCGACGACGCCCTCGCATGGGCCGACGTGGCCAACGTGCTCCGCGTGCAGCACGAGCGCATGGACCGGGCATTTTTCCCTTCCATCCGCGAGTACCACAACCGCTACGGCATCACGATGGACCGCTTGAAGCGACTCGAAAAGATTCCGCTCATCATGCACCCAGGGCCCATTAACCGCGGAGTCGAACTCACTTCTGAAGTCGCTGATTCCCCGCATGCTGCAATCCTCAATCAGGTAGAAAATGGCGTTGCAGTTCGCATGGCCGTGTTGTACCTTCTCGCTGCTCAATCAACCACTACTGATGTCGTTTAAGCTCGAACGCAAGCCCAACTATATTCACCTCCGCTGGGGGTCCGACACTTTTGGGCCCGAGGGCACCAAAGAATTCAAAGCTTTGGTGGCCAAGCACCCCGAGGACCACATGCTGGTCAATCTATTGGCTGCTGAGGAGTTCGACGGAATCGAAGACCTTCAAGACCTTCAAGCAGAGCGCATGGACGAAATGTTTTCGTGCATTCTTATTGTGCGCGAATCCCTCATGCACTTGTTTGACGAGGACCTAGCAGTGGTTCCGAGCGTGCTCGAAGCCGAGGACTACTTCGGCATGGAAGACATGCAGCGCCAGCTGCTCGACGGCGACGCCGAATAAGACGACCTAAACGAATTGCGGTGCCCAACTGCGCACGTCCCAACCCCCTAGGTTTCCAGAACTCATAATGAGCAGATTAATCTGCTCTGGCGCCTCGCGCTCTAAGGTTTCGCGAAGTTCATGAGAGCTCGTGAACACTTCCACACCCGGTCCAAACGCCGCACGTACTGCATCGGGCGAAAGGGGCGGGAGTTTTTTATGCGCCACAGCCGCCGGATCAAACAGCACCATCGCGCGATCAAGTCCATTGAGCGACCCTGCATAGCCCGGTAAAAAATCGGGATTCAAGCTGCTGAACGTGTGCAGCTCCAGTAGTCCCCAAACCGGGCGGCTACCAAAGCTTTCGCTAAATGCCGCGGTGGTGGCTGCCACCTTCGAAGGCGCATGGGCAAAGTCGAGATACACAGCCCGGCGTGACGAATCAGCGAGTGGTTCGAGGCGGCGCTGTGCACCTTGAAACGAAGCAATGGCCTCGTAAAAATCGGCCTCTTGAATACCCATTTCTTGGGCCAACCAGCGTGCGCCCTCAGCATTCGCCAAGTTGTGCCTACCCATGACGCTCATGGGCAATTCACCCATCGGCGTGATCCAGTACCACTGGGTTCCGTCGTGTCGGTGCTCTGGGGTGCGGTACGGAATCTTGCGAATGGGCGACGCATCTGCGGCAACCAGCGCGGCCAATTCGGCGTCTTCTTCAAAGTAGAGCAGTGTTCCGCCTGGCTCAATGGATTCGAGAAAACCTCGAAAGGCGTCCGCGTACGAATCCTGGGTCGGAAACACGTTCACGTGGTCCCAAGCCATGCCCGTAATCAACCCCACGTGGGCCTTGTACAAATGAAATTTAGGACGCAGATCCAAGGGTGACGCCAAGTACTCGTCTCCCTCAAACACAGCCCATTCGTCAGATCCCTGAAGGCGAACCGACTCTTTGAGCCCCGGAACTTGCGCACCTACCAGGTAGTCCGGCAAACGATCCCAGTACTTGAGCACGTGCAGCAGCATCGACGTGGTGGTGGTCTTTCCGTGCGAACCGCCTACGACCACCCGTGTTTGACCTTCACAGGCCTTTTGCACGTATTCAGGGTACGAGTACACCGGCAATCCAAGTTCTTGCGCCCTTAAAAGTTCAGGGTTGTCGCCTCGGGCGTGCATGCCGAGCACGACCGCATCGAGTCCCGCGTGAATGCGCTCAGCGAACCACCCTTCAGCCTCTGGAAGCAGTCCCGCCGCTGCAAGCCGGCTGCGGCTCGGTTCAAAAATCGCGTCGTCGCTTCCGGTAATTGTGGTACCCGGACGGCCCGCCAATGCCAGCGCAAGGCTGTGCATTGCGCTTCCGCCAATGGCGATAAAGTGCACGTTCATGCCCAAAAATTATTAAAGCTGGATCTGGTAGGCCCGCAAGAAATTTGCCTGAAACGCTGGCAGCAGCGGAAAGAACAACGGATTGTTCGGATCAATATCCACCTGATCCACGATTGCAGGATCGGCTCCGTCAAGAAGCAAGTTTGCCTTCACGACAATATTGACGTTAATGTCGTCGTCTTTTTTGACGGTAAACGCCATTTGCTGGTCCATCAATTGGTTCATCGCTTCAGAACTCACTACGTACTTAAACGGCTTGTAGGGCTTGGTTTGCGACGAATCTAGCTGACTCTTCCAGTATCCCTCGATGGTAATTGCATTATATCCTCCCGCTGGGCGCTTCAAGCGGTTCATGCCGCTTTCGGGGCTGTAGGTTGCAGCGTTTTGGGTGCTGTCCAACCCGATTCGCCAGAAATGGCGGCCAGAATAGGTTCCGGTCGGAATTTGAAAAACACGCGTAAACCCTCCGAAGGTACTTGACGCGGACTCTACCGCAAACACCGAAGTGTCGCCTTTCACCGGAAACACGGTGTCACTCAAGTGATTCTCAAAGTGGTAGTAGCCCAACGCAAACTCAATGTTGGTGAAGCGTACTTGCGTGCCACTAAATCCGTCAAGAACATACGTCGTATTGGTATCAATCAACTGGTTCTTAAAGTAAAAGAAGTGGCGAAGCACCACATTCCGCTCGTCGCGGGGGGGCTTTGGTTCCTGAAACGTTGCCTCACAAGACACTCCAACTACAGCCGCTGCGAGCAGGGCAATCCACACATTCTTCATGGCTGAAAATTACGCATTTACTGCGGTTTCTGGCGGACGCACTTGCTCAATGGCCACCATCACTTGATCTAAAATTTGCTGCGGCGTCGCATCGGGCGCAAACTGAAGGGGCTCCTTAAAGCGCAACTTGAGGTCGACTCGGCGTTTTTTCACACGCAAACCCTTGCGGTCAAAGCCACGGCGAAATCCGTCCACCACCACCGGAACCACCGTGGGGTTCAAGTCGCGAATGATGTGCGCGGTTCCGCGGCGTCCCGGCGCAAAAGGCTTCGTCGTACCCTGGGGAAACGTGATCACCCACCCTACCTGAATCGCTTTGCGAATGTTCTCAAGATCGCGCGGATCCACTCCGCGGCTCACCTCTTTACCTGCCTCGCGCCACGTACGCTTGATACTCACCGACCCAGCTAGCGACAGCAAGCGGGGAAGCGGACCCGACTTCATGGTCTCTTTGGCCGCGATGAAAAACAGGTTCATACGGGGATTCACCACAGGCCACAGGCGGTCCACTCGATTGGGCATTCCGTTGCGCAGGTGCATGAATGCCAAAAACATCGACGCCACATCCATGAAGTAGGTCTGGTGGTTGCTCACAAAAAGCACATTCTCGTCGGGCAAATCTTTGAGGTGCTCCATTCCCTCCACCGAGGTGCGGTGGATTCGGTTGAGGCGGTACCATGTCACGGTTCCGAACCAGAAAATCACCATGCGTTTGGCCCACAACGGGTAGCCAAATGGATCGCGGTAGGGCAGTCGGCGGATCTTCTTCATGAATTCGACAAATCTACATCACCTTTGCGACGTGGAGCACGAATATTGGCCGAATCCCAACCTCGTTCCTGATGCCCAAGGGCGGCTTTGGGACGCCCTGCGCCGCAAGTGGGTGGTGGCCACCCCCGAAGAGTATGTGCGCCAGCACTTTTTGCGCTGCGCCATCCTTGAAGCCAACTACCCCCCCGAGGTGGTTGCTGTAGAACGTGGACTGAGCGTGCACGGCCAACCCAAGCGCTTTGATGCTGTCGTATTTCACCAAGGCAAACCCTGGATGCTTGTTGAATGCAAGGCGCCGCACATCGCCCTCGACGACAAGGTGTGCATCCAGTGGATGCGCTACAACCTCCCGCTAGGGGCTCCGTGGGGATGGCTGACCAACGGCGTCTCTAACCGTTTTTTTGCTGCGGACGGCCGCGAACTTCCTCCGGTCCTTCCTGCATTTGGTACCTTTGCGCTTTAGGAACGCATTATGAATACCGCACTGCACGCGCTCTCGCCGCTCGACGGCCGCTACCAGAAGCACGCTGCCCAGCTCAGCCCCTTCTTCTCTGAATTCGGATTGATCCGCTACCGCGTCCTCGTCGAGGTTCGCTACTTCATCGCACTTTCGGCGCAAAACCTCAAGGGTCTACCCGCACTGAGCACCAGTCAAGCCGCTGATCTCGAGCGCATTTATTCGGAATTCAGCGAATCCGATGCCGTCCGCATCAAAGAAATTGAATCGACGATCAACCACGACGTCAAGGCCGTGGAGTACTTCCTCAAAGAGCGCTTCGAGGCACTCGGGTTGGGTGACCGCGTGGAGTTCATTCACTTTGGCCTTACGTCGCAGGACATCAACAACACGGCGATTCCGCTCTCGATGAAGGACGCGCACCACCAGGTAATTCGCCCTGCGTTGACCGCACTCATCGAGCGCATCGAGGGTCAAGCATCCGAATGGGATGCGCTTTCGATGCTCGCCCGCACCCACGGCCAACCGGCCTCCCCCACCCGATTGGGCAAAGAGTGGCGGGTGTTCAGCGAGCGCCTGAGCCAGCAGCTCGCGTTGCTGGACGCTATCCCCTTCGCAGGTAAATTCGGCGGAGCCACGGGCAACTTCAACGCCCACAGCGTCGCTTACCCGGGACTTGATTGGCACGCCTTCGGATCCGCGTTTTTGGTAAACGACCTCGGACTGCAGCGCAGCCACCCCACTACCCAAATCGAGCACTACGACCACATGGCCGCCTACTTTGACGGCCTCAAGCGCCTGAATACCATCTTGATTGACCTTGCTCGCGACGCGTGGCAGTACATCTCGATGGACTACTTCAAGCAGCGCATCAACCCCAACGAAGTCGGTTCGTCGGCCATGCCGCACAAGGTCAACCCGATCGACTTCGAGAACGCTGAGGGAAACTTCGGAATCGCCAACGCATGGCTCGAGCACCTCGCGGCCAAACTCCCCATCAGCCGCCTTCAGCGCGACCTCACGGACTCGACCGTGCTGCGCAACGTCGGAATGCCACTAGGCCACATGCTCCTCGCCTACCACAGCCTTGGGCGCGGACTCGGAAAACTCATGGTCAATCAGTCCGCACTCGCTGCCGACCTCGAACACCACTGGGAAGTCGTTGCCGAAGGAATCCAGACCATTTTGCGCCGTGAAGGCTTCCCTAAGCCGTACGAAGCACTTAAAGCACTTACCCGCACAGCCGACCGCATCACACCCGAGGCCATCGCTGTATTTGTGGACGAGTTAAACGTTTCGGATTCGGTCAAGGCCGAGCTCCGCGCCATTACGCCCTCGAACTACACGGGTCAATGAAGTACCCCGATGCAGCTCCGATGATTTTGGGCGACACGGTGATTCCCGCCGGGTCCACCAAAACCGTCGATCTGCAAATCGCCCGTCTGCTGTCGGGAACGCTGATTCACATGCCCGTGCACGTGTTTCGCAGCGAAAACCCCGGCCCGACTGTGCTGTTAAGCGGTGGACTACACGGCGACGAGGTCAATGGTATCGAGGCCGTGCGCCGCATGATGTCCCTCGGGTTGTTCAACGACCTCGCCTGCGGATCTGTCATTGCCATCCCCATCATCAACGTGTACGGATTTCTCTTCTTCAGTCGCGAAGTTCCGGACGGCAAGGACGTCAACCGAAGCTTTCCCGGTTCCGCCCAAGGTTCGCTCGCGAGTTTGGTGGCGCACACCATGACCGACAAAGTCCTGCCCCACATCGACTTAGCCGTCGATTTTCACACGGGCGGAGCCAGTCGCACCAACTACCCCCAAGTTCGCTACGATCCCGAAGACGCTGAAGCCATTCGCTACGCAAAAGCTTTTGGTGCCCCCATCTCAATGGCCTCTTCGCTGATCCCCGGCTCCCTTCGTGCGCAGGGCCACCAAATGGGCGTTCCCATTGTTGTGTACGAAGGAGGTGAAAGCATGCGCCTCGAAGAAGCGGCCGTTAAAGACGCCATTCGCGGAACCAAACGCCTACTTTCAAGCCTAGGCATGTACGCCCACAAAGCACCTAAAATCCGCGGCATCAAGGATCGGCACGGCAAGTACAGCGCCCCCCGCCACCTCAGCCAAACGACGTGGGTGCGCGCCGAAGCAAGTGGCCTGTTCTCGTTTGAACGCGAAAGCGGCCAAGCCGTCAGCGAAGGCGAGCTCATTGGCCGCGTGCGGAACCCTTACGATTCCTATTCTGTCAAAGTCTTTGCCCCCTTCGACGGATTCATCATCGGCCACAACAACATGCCCCTCGTCCACCGCGGCGACGCCCTCTTTCACATTGGACGTGAAAGCGATTGGCCGGCGTAGCGAGGGTGGCTAATTGGCGAGGTTGGCAAGGTTAGCTCGTTAGCTATCGTGTAACTAGTAACTCGTTTCTAGTTCTAATGAGGGCGTTTGGTTGGCTCCTACACAAACTTTAAGGGATATCCAGGCAAAGCGCCAAGCCTAAGGCGCAGGCGCAACCAGGAGCAAGAAACCAGAAGCTAATTGGCCAACGAGCCAATCTCAGCCAACCTCGCCAACCTTGCTAATGAGCCAATTGGGCCTGCCGCAAGATTTCGTCCGCAATCGCGAGCGACGCGGTAGCCGCCGGTGACGGAGCGTTGAGCACGTGAAAGGCGCGCGCTCCTTGGCGGAGCACGAAGTCGTCCTCAAGGGTTCCGTCGCGGCGCAGGGCTTGGGCACGAATGCCGGCGCGGCCGGGATGCAGGTCTTCGAGCTCGAGGCTTGGAATCAAGCGCTGGAGCGCCTTCAGAAATTTGGTTTTGCTGAAGGCGCGCTCGTACTCGCCAAGCCCGTAGCGCCAGTGCTGGGCAAACAGCTTCCAGGTTCCGCCGTACCCAAGAGCAGCCGCCGTGTCGGCTCCGCTAAATGAGGTCTTAGAATAGCCTTCGCGGGCAAAACTGAAGACGGCGTTGGGACCGCATTCGACTCCGCCGTGCACCATGCGGGTGAAGTGAACGCCCAAAAAAGGAAAGTTGGGGTCTGGAACGGGGTAAATTAAGTGCTTCACCTTGGCCTGAGCGCGCGGACTCAGCTCGTAGTAGTCGCCTCTGAAGGGCACAATTTGAAGCCCCGCATCCACCCCATCGCGGCGGGCGAGGCGGTCGCTTTGAAGTCCCGCACAGACGATGATGTGCTTTCCGCGGACCACGCCTTGGCTCGTGGTCACCCCCTCGGCGGTAAATCCGGTTACTGTGGTCTGCAGGCTCAGTGTTCCGCGCCCCGCCTTGAGCATGGCCTCAGCCGCATCGGCATAGTGGATAATTCCGGTTTGCGGAACCAGAAGCGCCTTAGTCGCATTCAGCTGGGGTTCGCGCTCGCGAAGCTCATTGGCATCGAGGTAGCGCAGCCCTTCTAGCCCGTTTTCTCCACCGCGAAGGCGTAGCGTTTCGAGGCGGGTCTCTTCTTCGGAACCTACCGCGGCCACCACCTTTCCGCAAACTTCGTGCTTCACTCCGTGGTCGCGGGCAAACTCAAGCATTTGGGCATAGCCATCGAGGCACGTTCGCGCCTTAAGCGATCCGGGCTTGTAGTAAAGTCCGGAGTGAATGACACCACTGTTACGGCCCGTTTGGTGCTGGGCAAGTCCGGATTCTTTCTCAATCAGCACCACCTTGGCCTCGGGGTAGGCCTTGGCAATCTTATACGAAACCGCGGCTCCCACGATTCCGCCGCCGACCAGGATAAAATCAAACTGCTCCATAGGCCCCAAAAGTAACGCCCGCCGCGGCGCATTGCCGGGCGGGCGTCCATTAAAAATTTAAATACTTACTGCGGCATCCCATCGCGCACCCAGCGTTCAAGCAGCGCCACGTTGCAGTCGCTCATGCGTCCAGAGGGAGGCATTTGCGAACGACCGTTAACCCCGTTCACTGCATCGACAAGGCCTAAATAGTTCACGGCTCCGGAAACCTCAGAATAGTTCGTCAGTTGAACTCCGCCCGACGCACCTGCGCCTTGGTGGCACCCGATGCAGTTCGTTTGAATCATGGGCGCAATCACCGCCGAATACGTCGTGGCCGACGTCGAGTCGCACGCACCCGCACAGTTGGTCTCGTTGGCACCTTGCTGGATCCAGAGGCGAATGCGCTCCTTTTGGGTAGCATTCAGCGCGGCCATCGGAGGCGGAGGCATGAGGTCCTCACCGGTCTCGAAGAGCACTTCGTACAGCTTGCTGTCGGACGGATTCCCAGGCTTAACCTCTTCCATGATTCCGGCATAGGTCGATAGGTTGATTCCGTCCGCCGCATTCGGACCCACGTGGCATCCACTCATCGCACAGTTGGACTGAATCATGGGGAGTATTTCGTTCGTGAAATCCACAATGCCCGGATCGCACGGCTGGGGTTCAGGGTCCGGAACCGGTGGAATATGCGTGCACGAGGCCAACAGCCCCAAGCTTAACGCGGCAAAAACATACTTCATCGCAATTCTTTGGGTTTGACGTGGGTAAATACCCGCGAAATATTAAATCCGAGAAACAAGTCCCCATTTGCCCAGGAGCCCGGGGTTTGCATCATCCATTGGGGATCAGCCATCGACCGCGCATTCGTCACGTGAAACTGAAATACGTGGCCTCCTGTTTCGAGGTCGAGGCCGACACTCAACGGCATGTGGGTGCCGGCAAACGGAGTCTGGCGCAGCATGGTTTCGGCGGTAAGTGCCATTCGCTGCGTAAGCTTGTAGCGTCCACTCAATCCAAGACCGAGCTGGTCGTTGCGGTCGCTGGCCAGCGGAACCAAGTTGAAGTGCACCAGCGTCGGAGCCACCTGCAGCGACACCTTATCGCTGAACTTACGCGCAATCATGAGCTGGTGGGAGTAGGCCAAACGATCGGTGAAGAAATGGTCAAACCCATCAGTGAACGGAACCGTAGTAAGGGTCATCGACGAATACCACACGACACTTACCGGGCTATTGAATCCTTTTCCTCCCGTGGACTGGCGAAGCAGACGAAATTTGGTAAATCCGTCGTACGTCTTACTCCCCGAAGAGCGTCCAAGCCCCACATTCAACCACGATACGGGGTTGTACGAGTACTCAAAGCGAATTTGAGCCACGTCAATCCCGAACAAGTTGTACAGCGGTTTATCGTTTAAGGCGCCGAAGCGGTGCCCAATGATGAACTGCCCGACCCCTGTACCCGGCATTTCGACGGTCGAACCGTTGACCAACTTAGTACCCTTGAATGTCGCAAACGCAAACTGCTTGGGCGCTTCAGGAGCCATTGCATCCAACTCAGCAAGCAAGTCATCTTGCGCCCAAAGCCCCAAGGAACCCGAGGCTAAAAGCCCTAAAAGCAAATTACGCACCCTTCAACGTCGATTTAACGGTGACCTTAACCACTTCGGCAACCTTTGAAACCACCAGGGTGGGAATCTCGATTCCGTAGTCGGCCGTGCGGACGTTGAATTCGCTCTCGATCGATACCGAACCGTCTTTGTTGACCGTAATCGTCACGGGAATGTTCACATCCTTGGTGACGCCATGGATTTCCATTTGCCCTTTGATTCCGCCTTTGTAGGTGGCCGGCTTTTTCCAGTCGGTTACTCCACCAATTTTGGCACGCAAGGTTGCCTTAGGGTACTTCGTAGATTCCATGTAGTTCTCGTTGAAGTGCTCCTGCATCAGGGCGCGCTTAAACGTGAACGACTGGATCTGAAGCTGCCACACGGCCTCGTTGGTCTCGGTGTTCAGAATTCCAACTGCATTATTGAGGACGGCGTCAATGTCTTCAACCGGCGTCGAAGCGTTGATGTGCACTTGCGTGTCTTTGCTCGTGAGCTTTTGGGCGGATGCCGTGAGTGCTAAAGCCACAGCCGCTAAGGCAAAAATCTTCTTCATAATTAGTTAGGTAAGGCGCCTCCCCGCTCCCAGACGCGGACTTTGGCTAAGTTGCAGTTGGAAAGGGGCCCGCTGGGGGGCATGGCGAGCGGATCGCCCGCACCGCGTTGAATTCGGTC
>CAYYWL010000036.1:0-13734 GCA_964475135.1 uncultured Owenweeksia sp. | reverse complement strand
GCTATTTGCTCCGGCGCGCGCGGCGGTTACCCGCCTCCTTATTGGCTTCGAGCATTTCGTTCATCTTCTTGGCGAAGCGCGACTGAGATCCGCCCTTGGCCTTGGTCTCGTCGATTTTAGCGCGAATGACCTTCTCGTCGATGACAAACTCTTTGATGATCCACTGCTGACCAAACGTTAGGACGTTTGAAATGAAGTAGTAGTACGACAGACCAGATGAGTAGTTGTTGAACCACACAAGCAGCATGAAGGGCATCAGGTACTGGATGATCATCATCTGCTGCTGCATCATGCTGTTGCCCGAGGTGGGCGTCATTGAGTTGTTGAACTTGGTGTACAAGAACGTTGAAATGGCCATGAGCAAGGTGAACAGCGACACGTGGGCTCCGTAGAACGGAATTTCAAACGGGAGGCTCAAGATGCTGTCGTAGCTCGATAGGTCGTCTGCCCACAAGAAGGCCTGCTGGCGAAGTTCAATGGATACCGGGAAGAAGCGGAACATCGCAATCAAGATGGGCAGAGACAAGAGCTGGGGTATGCACCCTCCAAGAGGGTTTACGCCCGCCTTTTGGTACAGCGCCATGGTCTCCTGCTGTTTTTTAGCTGGGTCTGCATCTTTGAATTTCTCGTTGAGCTCGTCCATCTCGGGCTTGAGCACGCGCATCTTGGCCATGCTCTTATAGCTCGAAAACGTGAGCGGAGAAAGGACGAGTTTGATGAGCGCCGCCATCAGCAAGATGATCAAACCGTAGTTGAGACCGTATCCGTCCAAGAAGTTGAAAAGCGGCGAAACCACGTACTTGCCAATCCAACCAAAAATGCCCCATCCGAAGGGAATCACCTGGTCGAAATTTTGATCAAATGACTTCAGGGTAGCGTAGTGATTGGGACCGTGGTACCAAATTCCCTGAGCTGAAACGATTCCGTTTTCACTCGCAAAGGTGAGCTTAGTCTCGTAGTTCAGGGTGTGTGCTGTGTCTGTGGCGACACGAATCTGCATATCCGCTTTTTGGATGCCCTGATCGGCTTGCAGTATGCTGCTGAAGTACTGCTGCTTGTGCGCTACCCAGCCGAGGTTTTCGCCAGACTCTTCGTCGTCGCGACCGTCACTGAGGCTGCTGCGGTCTTCTTCGGCGTTTTCGTAGTAGTACGTGCTCGAGTTGGTGGTCTCGTTCGTTTTGCTCTTTTCGTGGCGGATTCCCTGCTGCTTCCACGACAGCGTGAGGTCAGAAGTACTCGGAGTTTGAAGCGCCCAGCGGAGGCCATAGCCCTTAGCTGGGAGTTCGTACGTCCACGTGGTTCCTTGTTCGCTTGTCAACTGAATTTTTGAACCGTTCTGGCTCGCTACCATGGCATCGTTGGTGAGACCTTCAAGAACTTGATTGCCGTCGATGACACGCAGCGGTTTGCCCTGCCAGTCGAGGTATTCTTTGAGCTCGGCGTACTTGATTTGACCTCCGCGATTGCTGATAACGTAGCGAACCTGAGCGTTTTCGAGTGTGAACTCTTGCTCGGGTGCCAGGGTGTCGAGGGCGGCGGCAACGGAATCGACCGTGGCAACTTCAGGTTGCGACGCTGTGGTGGCCGCACTCAAAGCTTTGGTAGCCTCAGGCTTTGGAGCTGGCTCCATGGTGCTCGCCCAGTACGAGGTTCCGAGCAAAATAGCCCCAATGAGGCCAAAACCGATCAGCTGGTTGCGATCCAAAAACGGACGTTGTTCCATGATTTAAACGTGTGCGTGCTGAAGCGCAGCCTCGACAAATGAGGTGAACAGCGGGTGCGGCGCTTCGACGGTGGAGCGGTACTCCGGGTGAAACTGCACACCCACAAACCAGGGGTGCGTCGGAATGGTTACGATCTCGACGAGGTCGTTTTGAGGGTTTATACCCACAGGCTGAAGGCCTGCGGCGGTGAGATCCGCGCGAAAGGCGTTATTGAACTCGTAGCGGTGGCGGTGGCGCTCTGAAATAAGCTCGCTTCCGTAAAGTTGAGCAAGCTTGCTCCCAGGCTCGAGGGCGCAGTCGCAGGCGCCGAGGCGCATGGTTCCGCCCTTATCGGTGATGTCCTTTTGGCCGGCCATGAGGTCAATCACCGCATGGGGCGTTTGGGGATCCACCTCGCTTGAGTTGGCTCTATGGAGCCCAAGCACGTTGCGGGCGTACTCAATCACTGAGGCTTGCATGCCGAAGCAGATTCCGAGGAACGGGATTCCGTGCTCGCGGGCGATACGTACTGCTTCAATTTTGCCTTCGAATCCACGGGCTCCAAATCCGGGAGCGACCAGCACCCCGTGTAGCCCCTCTAGGTGCGAAGCGGCATTTTCAGGGGTCAGCTCCTCAGAGTGAATCCACTCGATCTGGACTTTGGCGCGGTGTTCGGTTCCGGCGTGAATGAGGGCTTCGCTGATGGACTTGTACGAGTCCTTGAGCTCGACGTACTTACCGATTAGGCCAATCCGCACTTCGCGCTCAGGATTGAGAAGATTGGTCACGAAGGACTCCCACTTCTTGAGTTCGGGCTTGCCCTCGACAGAAAGGCCCAACTTGCGCAGCACCACCTGGTCCATGGCCTGATCGCGCAGAAGCATCGGAACCTCGTAAATGGTGCGGGCATCAAGGGACTCAATTACCGCGTCTGGCGTGACGTTGCAAAAAAGGGCCAACTTTCGGCGCACGTCCTCACCGAGGCTGTGTTCGGCACGGCACACGAGGATGTCTGGCTGAACGCCGGACTCCTGGAGCATTTTGACCGAGTGCTGCGTCGGCTTGGTTTTGAGCTCGCCTGTGGCCCGCAAGTAGGGAACCAGTGTGAGGTGCACGCTCACGCAGCGCGATCCCAGTTCCCAGCGAAGCTGACGAACCGCCTCGATGAACGGAAGGGCTTCGATGTCGCCCACGGTTCCGCCAATTTCAGTAATCACGATTTCGTAGCGACCGTCCTCGCCCAAAAGAAGCATGCGGCGCTTGATTTCGTCAGTGATGTGCGGGATAATCTGCACCGTCTTGCCCAAGTAGTCGCCGCGACGCTCTTTGTCGATGACGTGCTGGTAGATGCGGCCCGTCGTCACGTTGTTTGCCTGTGAGGTCGGGCGGTTGAGGTAGCGCTCGTAGTGGCCGAGGTCGAGGTCGGTTTCGGCTCCGTCGTTGGTGAC
The DNA here is from genome assembly GCA_964475135.1 of uncultured Owenweeksia sp. GTDB lineage: Bacteria > Bacteroidota > Bacteroidia > Flavobacteriales > Schleiferiaceae > TMED14. The sequence goes on along the minus strand of CAYYWL010000036.1, from coordinate 10,583 downwards.
GTAGCACTCTCCGTGCTCGTAGGGGTTCAGGGTACCCGGATCAATGTTGAGGTAGGGGTCAAACTTCTGAATAGTTACCGAAAACCCACGGGCCTGAAGAAGTTTGGCGAGCGAAGAAGCCACAATGCCCTTGCCCAATGAAGAGGTAACGCCACCGGTGACGAAAATGTATTTTGCCTGATTTGCCATGCGCTGCGAGGTTCGCGCAAAGTTAGGGCATTAGAAGGCGTAGCTCAGCAAAACCGTCGGCATAATTGGCAGCTGGTTGACCCGCTGCGCCTTAGGGGTGTCGTAGTAGAAAATATTACGGCGGTTGTAGACGTTGGTAATGGCCAAAGACGCTTCAAGGCGTTGGTGTTCCTTGATGTCCCAAGCCTTTTTAGCGGTCAAATCGAGGCGGTGGTAGTCGGGCAGGCGCTTGCTGTTGAGGTCTCCGTACAAAATACCCATCTGGCCGTTTTCGGTGGGGTACGGAAAGTCAATGTACGGGCTACCGTCTGGGTTGGTGAACGGAAGCTGTTCGAAGTAGCCGCGAATGGGCGTGAAAGGGAATCCGCTGCCGTAGTTCCATCGAAGGTTGACCTCGAGCTGCTTGGCCCACTTGCGCGCAACCACGAAGTTGGTGTTGTGGCGGCGGTCAAAAAACGGCGCATACGTCTGCTCGCCGTCGAATCGCGTGCTGCGGCCCAGAGAGTAAACTGCCCAGAGGTACCAGTGCTTGTCTTCGTAGGTCACGAGGGCATCGATTCCGCGTGCCAAACCGCGCTCTACCATAAAGTCCTTGCGCAAGCGCTCGGGCTGGTTCGCGTACTGCGGAATGTCGTCGTAGAGCTTGAAGCGGTTGACGTTCGTAATCATTCCAAAATTCTTAACGTAGGCTTCGAGCTCGACGTTCCAGCGCGGCGCAGGGTTGAACTCCACTCCAAAAACGGCGTGGTCGGCGGTTTGCAGCGTGCCTTGTACTTCTTGGTCGCCAATCTGACTGGGGAGGTCAATTCCGCCTCCGCTCAAGAATCCGTAGAAGAGGTTGACCACGTCGCGGTCGCTGTTGGCGGCAATCAAGTTTTGCGAGTAACGGCCCGCCGAACCTTTAATGCGCAGGTTTTCGGTCGCGTTGTACTTGAACCCAAAGCGCGGCTCGATGCGCACGACGCCCATGGTCGAGTAGTTGTGCAGGCGAATTCCGGGCTGAATCAGCCATCGACCTTGCTGGCGCTTGTAGTCGAAGTAGATTCCAAGCTCCGTGGTGTTGTCTTCTTGCTGCAGGCTGCGGCCCACCGTGTTGGTAAACTGGTAGTCGGTGTAGTAGCCGATGAATTCGAGGCCGTACTTCAGCTCGTCGGCCTTGCGAAGCAGGTAAGTGAAGTCCAATCCGCCATTGAATCCGTTGATGGTTGAGAAGCGCGGACGATTCTCGATCTCGGTAGAGGTGATGGTGTACGAGCTCTGGGCGAGGTGGCCCTGCAAGATTGTGTTGGACGAGGCGGGAACGACGGTGAAGTCGGTTCCGTAGCCCACTGAATTCCAGGCGATCGACTTGCCTCCGGCGAAGCGCACCGCGTCGCTGAAGTTGAATCCAAAAATATTGAGCTTGTTGCCGCCGTTGGTTTCTAGGGTGTACTTGCTAAACAGGTCGCGGAATTCAAACGGTAGGCCGTCGTACTCGGTAGCGACGTAGGGGTAAAAGATCGGCGCAGCCTGATCCAAGAGGGATTCTTTGAACGAAACCAGGAGTGAGCTGGGTGCGATTCCGTTTTTTTTGCGGCCGATGGGCACCTCAAGCAGGGCCTTTGCGAGGTAGGTTGAAGCACTGACCTTACCTGAAATGCGGTCGCGACGGCCTGTACGGGTGCGGATGTCCATGACCGACGAGGTGCGGCCGCCGTATTCGGCTCCGAAGCCCGCCGTGTAGACGTCTGCGGACTGCAGGATGTCGGTTTCAAACACCGAAAAGAATCCGATGCTGTGAAAGGGGTTGTAGAGAATCATCCCGTCGAGTTTGACGAGGTTTTGGATGGGGGCCCCACCGCGGATGTAGAGCTGGCCACCTTGGTCTCCAGTGGTAATTACACCCGGCATCACCTGCAGGGCACGCACCAGGTCGGGCTCGCCACCAATCGAGAAGGTGCCGATGGATTTGGGGTTGAGCTGTACCACTGCCGTCGAAACCTTGGTCTGTTTTTCTTGCTTGCGGGCGTCAATCACCACGTCATCAAGCTCGATTACGGACTCGTTCATGGTGACCCGAGTAAAGGTGTTTTTATCTGCAGAAACCTTGATTTCAATGGTTTGCGGCGCATATCCGGCGCGGCTGAAGGTGACTTTGTAGGTACCAACAGGGATGGAGTTCACCTGGTAAAATCCGTCGTTATTGGTATAGGATTCAAGTGCTTTGCCCCCCGCGGACAGCGAAACCTTAGCTAGGTTCAACGGAGATTGGTCGGCCTGGTCGACTACGAGTCCGCGAAGGCCACCCGTTTGAGCAGCGAGGCCAAGGCTGGCCAATGTGAGGGCGAGCGCAGTAAGCGCCTTAGTAAAGGATTTTGAACAGAAGCTCATCGAGGATGTCGGAATCACGTAGGTTGGGCGACGCCATGCCTTTAGCTTGGCGATCAGCTTCGCGAAGATAACCCACGATGCGGGCCAAGTGCCCTCCTGAATAGTTTTGGGCCGCTTTGGCGATGTCACGGAGTGCAAATTCTGAGACACCGAGTTGTGCGGACGCTGACTTTGGGTTGGGATGAGCACCCATGCCTTGGTAGATGAGAGCTTTGAAAAACGTTCCGTATAGCGTGGCTATGACCAAGATCAGCGGGCTCGAACGGCTGTACTTCATCATGCTTCGGGCGATCATGTAGCTGCGCTCGGGGTTGTGGGCGACGAGGGCCCTCAAGAGTTCGAACTGGTTGTACTCGCGGCTCGAGCCCGTGTACTTTTCGACCGTTGCTGCAGTGACTTCGCCGCCCTCGCCGAGCACCACGGCGTACTTACCGAGCTCTTGGTCGATGGCCGAGAGGTCCACACCTAGGCTTTCAACGAGGACCGAAGCAGCTTTTTCGCTGATTTTCAGGCCGCGCTGGCGGGCGAGTTCAGCGACGCTTCCGGCAATCTGGTATTCGGGGATGCGGTCGAACTGAAAATAGGTTTCGCCGGGTTTTAGGGTTTTAAAGAGGGCCTTGCGCTTGTCCAAGGCCTTGCCAGTAAGGCTAAGGAGCAGCACGGTCTGGGGCTGTGGGTTCTTGACGTAGGCCGCGAGGTCCTCGAGGTTGCGCAGGTCTTGAGCTTCACGCACCACCACCACCGTCCGTTCGGCCATCATTGGGAAGCGTTTAGCTTCGGATTCCACGGCCCGTGCATCCACGTCGCGCCCATAAAGCACTGACTGGTTGAAGGCGCGGTCTGCTTCAGGTAGCGCACGTTCCAGCAGCGCGTCGGTCAAGGCATGCGCAAAAAAGGGTTCTTCTCCCGCTACGACGTAGACCGGGGCAAACTGCCCTTTGTCCCATTGGGCGATGAGTTTGTTGACGACCGACTGCACGGGGCAAACCTACGAATTCAACCCTCGTGGTGGTAGGGCTCGTTGCGCAAAATGGTGAGGGCGCGGTAGAGTTGTTCCGCAAAAAGCACGCGCACCAAGTCGTGCGGAAACGTCATCTTGCTCAGCGCCAGCTCGTACTGCGCTTGGGCGCGGAATTCCGAACTAAAACCGTAGGCATCACCGACCGCAAAGAGGATTCGTTTTGGACCCGAATTCATCCACTTTTGGAGTCGCTGGGCTAATTCAACGGACTTGAGGTGATTGCCGCGCTCGTCGAGCAGTACCAAAAGATCACCTGGCTTCAAAAAAGCGTACTGGGCGGCACGGTCGCGCACCGATTCCGTTCGAAACTTGGCGTAGTGGCCAATGCGCTGCGTAAAGTCAGCCAATCCCGCCTTGGCGTAGTCCACTTGGGTAGGCCCCACAACTAAAAGAATGATCTCCACGGCTGGCGTAAGTTTGGGTTCCGTCCCGCGCACTCGATGCGCTAGGACGATGCAAAGATGAAGCCGATCCGCGATTACCTGACCGAAACCGAGCTCGCTGCCCACATTCAGCGCAGCCTTGACGAAGATTTGGGCCGTGGCCCTAATTCGGGTGACCACTCTTCAGCGGCCAGCCTCGATCCTGAATGTCAAGGAATTGCTACGCTCCGCGCCAAAGAATCACTCGTATTTGCCGGGTGTGAAGTAGCCGAACACGTACTGTATGCGGTCGACCCGCTTCTGAGGATTGATTGGGCGCACCGCGATGGCGAGCACCTTGAATCGGGAACTGCGGTGGCTCACGTCGAAGGCCCCTTGCCCTCGCTGCTTCGCGCCGAGCGCACGCTTCTCAATTACGTGCAGCGCCTGAGTGGGGTGGCGACGATGACCCATAGCTATTCCGCACTCATTGCCGACCTGCCCTGCAAGCTGTTGGATACGCGCAAAACGACTCCGGGCTGGCGCGCCCTCGAAAAATGGGCCGTGCACGTCGGCGGAGGCCACAACCACCGGATCGGGCTGTACGATATGGTGATGCTCAAAGACAACCACATCGACCTCGCGGGCGGAATCACCCAAGCCGTCCACCGCACCGAGCGCTACTTGGCCGACCAAGGGCTCAACCTCGCCATCGAAGTCGAATGCCGAAACTTGGCCGACGTCGAAGAAGCCCTGGGCCTCGAATCCGTCACGCGCATCATGCTCGACAACTTCACTCCGGATCTGTGCCGCACTGCTGTCGAACGCATTGCAGGCCGCAAAGAAACCGAGGCCAGCGGCGGAATCACCCGCGAAACCCTGCGCGCCTACGCCGAAACCGGCGTGACCTTCATTTCGGTCGGAGCCCTCACCCACTCTGCCCCCGCCGTCGACCTCAACTTCAAAGCCCGCCTGCTGTGAAACGTTTGCTCGCCCTGCTGCGTCGAAGCGCCCAAACGATTACGCTCCCGCTGTTTGACGGATTAAGCCTCTACGACGTCGCCATATTTTTCTGGAAGGGCATCTACGAAGGCGCCGTCACCAGCCGCGCCGCGAGCATCAGCTTTAGCTTCTTCTTGGCGCTATTTCCGGGGGTAATCTTTGTTTTTACCCTCATTCCGTTCATCCCGATTGACGGGTTCCAGCACGAACTCTTTCGGCTGCTGCGCGACGTGCTTCCGCCCAACAGCTTTGACGCCGCCTACTCCACGATTACCGACATTTTGACCATCAAACGCGGCGACCTGCTCGGCATTACGGTGGCGGCTGCGCTGTTTTTTGCCACCAACGGAACCTTAGCCCTCATCGGCAACTTCGGCCAAACCATTCACCACCTGAACGTGCGTGGATTCTGGTCCCAGTACCTCGCCGCGTTCTGGCTCACCTTGGCATTGGCCCTGCTCCTCATTGGCGGAATCGCAGTGCTGGCTCTCGGCGAAGTGTGGATTCCGACGCTGATACCCGGCGAAAGCGGACTCTGGCTTACCGCCTTAGCCCGTTGGGTGGTGCTCCTTGGACTCGTGCTGTTTGCTATCTCGCTGCTGTTTTACTACGGCCCGATGCGCTCAGCCCCGTGGCGCTTTATTTCGCCCGGAGCCTTGCTCGCCACCGTACTCGTCTGGCTGACCTCGTACCTTTTCGGAATCTATGTAACTGATTTCAGCCGCTACAACCAGCTCTATGGCTCGATCGGAACCCTCATTATCATCCAGCTCTGGATTTATGTGAACGCCATCGGACTCATCATAGGGTTTGAACTCAACGCGTCCATGGCTCGGGCAAAAAACCGCGACGAGGTCACCAATTAAGTTAAGCGCAGTCACCAAACGGGCCGCGCTGCACGGACTAATTAGACTTTGAGGTAGGTGAACTCCTCGTAGTGTGCAGAGTGCGCTACGAGCACATATCCTTTTGCAGCAAGCGCTTCATGCACCGCCTTGGACGGAGTTCCCTGAACCCAGCGGTCGTGAAACTCAATGAGAATTTGGTCGATCTCGATTCCGTCTGCCAGAAGTGCAGGCAGAACTTCGTACTCAGCGCCCTCGATGTCAATTTTCAGAACATCCAAGCGAGTATGGCCCAATTGCTTCATGAGATCCTTGAGCGTACTGAGCTGAACATCAATGGGTCGGGTGAGCGTTGATTGTACCGAAGCATTAAGGCTTCCGCTCGTCGCCTTCTCGGATTCCGGCAGGTGAAAGGTCGCCGTGCCGGTATAGGTTCCGAGTCCAATGGCATAAAAATCCATAAACTCAACCCCGGACTGGCGCTCAAACCACCGCTTTGATTTTGGGGTCGGATCAAAGCCTTGTACGCGGCAACCCCATGCGCGGTGAATGGCACGGTCAAAACTGATATCTTGACCAATTCCGACCGAATACACCACCGCCTCGCGGCGATTTTGGGGCGGAACGGCATAAAAACCGCCGTAGCTGTTGCCGTACCATGTGGCACGATCGTCGGGATGCACCTCGAAATGAGCAACCTCTGTGCGGTCGAGGCTGCGCACAAGTTCTGCGTTGCGCATTCGTGCTGCGCGGTCCTGCTTCGCTGCGGTATACCAGTCTTTAAGTCGTTGTATCATGATGCACAATGGGGTTTATCCGAAGATCTGAACGCGTTTGCGAATCCAGTTTCCGCCGACAAAGGTGGTCGCAAAATAGAAGATGACCGCAAGCGACCAGTCTGACCTCAGAAAGTGGTGGCGGGCTTTTGCAAATTCGCCGACGGTGTACCAGTACCGCCCATAGCTTCCGTGCCAACGGGCCCTAGACACCTTGACTTCTGAAGGGTAGCGCGCAGCCAATTCCTCGAGTGTCTGCATGGCAAATTCAAAATCGCGAGCGCGGTAGGACGGATTCAGCGAGAGGTTGCTCCCCTCGACGTGACGAATGAACAGCGGACGGCACACTTCACGGGTAGCACAACCCTCAGTAACCCTTAAAAGCCAGTCAAAGTCCAACTGGCCGTGGACTTCTTCAAAAAGGACGTGCGCACGATCTGAGCGGAGCAGCAGCCCACCAATGTACATATTCTGACCATTTTTTTGGCGCAGCAAGCGCTGGGTAAAGGCCACATTGGGGGCAAAATCCCGTACCCCTTGAGTGCACGAACGAACTTGATCTTGGCCCAACGACGTGTTGCGCAAAATGAACCCTGAACTCACAATTGGCACCCCATCGGTATGCTGCAGGAGTGTTTCAAGGCGGTCCACGACCCATTCGTCGTCGTGGTCGGCTATTGAAATCCAGTCCCCTTCTGCCTGTCGAAGGCCGCAATTCCGGCCCCAGTTCGGCCCTCCGGAATTGGTGGTATTCACTACTGCAGTGATGCCCCGCTCTGCGAGAAGCGCCACCGTCTGGTCGCTTGAACCGTCGTCGAACGCCAGAATTTCAAGTGCAAATAGGGTTCCGCGCCCTTTTTGACCCAGAATAGAGTCCACCAACCGCAGAATCGTGCGCTCAGATTGGTAGGTCGTGATAATGACGCTGATGAGCGGAATCGAGTTCATGAAGCAAACCGAGCGATGAGGGATGGGACGCGAAGGTCCGGAGCAAAATTCAGTAGCGCATTGGCGACTCCAAACAACGCACATTGGGCACCGATCTCTAGTCCCGCAACCGACCAGACGCCCCAGCCGAGACCCGGCAGAAGCCAATGTAGCATGGCCGCGGCGCCCACCCACGGAATGAACCTCCAAAACGATTGGTCAAAAGCCGAGATTTGAAACCACCTCCAGAGCTGGAGCATTCTAAAGCTGTTGTAGATGACTGCGGCGGCCAGGAGCGACCACGCCATTCCGAGTGCGCCCCACTGGGGCACGGCCCACGCGGCAAAGCCAACCGAGAGCACAATCATGATGACGTTGGCGTACCAGTCATGGCGAAACTTTTCACTGGTGAGCAGGACCATCCCTGTGGCACCCGTGGCGATGTACATCATTTGGGTTGCGCCAGCCACCGCGGCAATCATGGGTCCGCGGTCTTGGTACGCGGCGGGTAAAAGCGTATACACAGCGGGCAGTACCGCGAGAATGAGCATGTACAAAAGAATACTCACGCCCCATTGGCTTTGGGCGCTTCGCAGCATCAGTGCGCGGAGTTCCTCACGCCTACCCTCAGCCCAGTACTGCGCAACAAAAGGGCGAATCGCCTGATTCATGGACTTGGAGGGGACACCCAGCACGATTCCAATTTGAAATGCGATACTGTAGCGCGCCACTTCATCGAGACCAACCCAACGGCCCAAAAGCAAAATATCCAACTGCCCGAATACCATTTGTGTAGCCAACGACCAAAGCAACCAAAGGGCATACTTTTGACCCTCAGGTTGGGCATGAAGCGACCCCAGTGGCTCATGCACTGAGCGGTGGTAGACCAAAATAAGACCCGCGGTAAGCAGCACGTACCACAGCGCCAATCCCAGAATAACTACAGGCAATTCGGGTTTCCATACGAGGTAGACCACCACTGCCATGAGAAAACTGGTCTTTCGTCCAAAATCCTTCACAATTTGGGGTAAGGCGATTCGACCATTCGCTGTAAACCACCCGAGGTACCACTCGTGCACCGTAAACGCAGCAGCCATTAATATCACCGCTAGGGTCGTTGACAAACCCAGTTCCGTGTCTAAGTTGAACCGATCGAACCAAGGCCAAAGCCATAGCGCTACGGTTCCGGCCGCCAACGCAGTGAGGGCAAGGATCACCACCCATCCGTAGGTAAAAAACTGGGCGCGCTGTACCGAATTCCAGCGCGGAACAAACGTGATCACCGTCTGTGGAAGCCCTGCATGCAGCACGAGGCCCAAAATGGTCGCCACCGAAATAATCCAGCGCAGAAGTCCGTAGTCCTCAGGCCGGTCCGGAAAGGCCAATGGGAGCAGCCAAAACGCCGTCAATGCAGCGACTCCGACCCCAATGAGGCCAAAAATGCTTACCAGACTGCTTTGACGGACGACAACACCCAAGGTTCACCAACTTAGTTCAAGTGCAAACTTAGGGGAATTAATCCGCGGAAGCTGAGTCGCACTGCGAATGTGGTCCACCATTTTGCCGTAAACTTGCGCACTATGAATGACGTTCTTCGAACTGCCAGCCGCTCGTGGCTCTATCCCGTCCTCGCACTTATTGCGGTCAACCTCATCTACTTTGCCCCTGTAGTCTTTCAGGGCAAGCAAATTCCGCAAGACGACATCAAGTTGGGAATTGCCAAGGGCAAAGAAATCGTAGACTACCGGGCCGAAAAAGGCGAAGAGCCGCTGTGGACCAACGCCATGTTTAGTGGTATGCCCACCTTTCAGATGTCGACATTCTACCCGAACAATGTCCTTCGCTACATTGAAGTTGGCCTCCAAAAAGCTCTCGTGCACGAGTCTGGTGTGTACATCGTCGCCCTGCTCATGCTCGGATTCTTCTTTTTGCTTCGCGGCGAAAAAGTCGACCCGTGGCTGAGCGTGGCCGGTGCCGTGGCCTTCGGATTCAGTGCCTTCTTTATCATTTCGCTGGCGGCTGGGCACAACGCCAAGATTCGTACGGCGGCCTATATGGCTCCGCTGGTGCTCGGCGTGCTGCTCACCTACCGCGGCCGCACTGCGCTTGGATTCTTTGTGGCGGCATTGGCCACGGGGCTGAGCATCCAATCCAACCACTTTCAGATCACCTACTACACTGCGATTCCGGTGCTGGCGGTTTCGGTAGCCTACTTAGTGGCGGCGGTGCGCGAAGGCGCGCTCAAGCAGTGGGTACTTCGTTCGCTGCTGCTGCTCGGCGCGGCGGTGGTCGGAATCGGCCCCAACATCGGCAACCTATGGTCGACCTACGCCTACACCAAGGCCACCATGCGGGGCGGCCATTCGGACCTCACTCCGATCGCAGACAGTACCGCGGCCCCTGCGGCCAAGGCTGAGGGTTTGGACTTTGACTACGCCATGTCGTGGTCCTATGGCGTGACCGAATCGCTCAACCTGTTCATCCCCAACCTCATGGGCGGCGGAGCCAAGCAGGACTACAGCGACACCAAAACCTACGAAACCCTTTCGCGCATCTTTCAGCAGCAAGGCTTGGGCGGCGAACGCCTTCGCGAAACGGTCAACCAGTACAGCGGATCCTTTCTCTATTGGGGCGACCAAAGCCTCGTGAACGGAGCCTACTACTTGGGCGCCGTGGCGGTATTTCTGTTTGTGCTTGGCCTCTTGACCGTGCGCGGAACCACCCGCAACTGGGTGCTCGGCGCCCTGCTCGTAAGCCTCGTGCTGGCCTGGGGTAAAAACTTCGAATCGATCAACCGCCTGCTGTTTGATACCTTACCGCTCTACAACAAGTTCCGCGTACCGTCCATGGCGTTGGTTGTGGCCTTTTTGACGGTGCCCTACCTCGGTTTTGTGGGCCTTCAGCAGTGGATTTCAGGCGGCATGAGCGACGACGAAAAACAGCGCAAGCTGTTGATGGCTGCCGGAATTTCTGGCGGAATCGCACTGCTCGTAGCCCTCATCGGCCCTGCCCTGTTCTCACTTGAAGGTTTGAACGACGCCAACCTCGGCCAGCAAGGATTTGACCTCGGAATCATCGAAGAGGACCGCGC
>CAYYWL010000035.1:13559-15062 GCA_964475135.1 uncultured Owenweeksia sp. | reverse complement strand
GACATTTACGAGGTCAACCTCTGTGTGGGAAGCCAAGCCAAAGGCGCGGTGAACCTCGCGGCCATGTACCGTTCGCTACAGGCTCGCGCCGAGGCCGGAATGGCCGGTATGCTCAAGTGGGGTGAGTTCACAATGGTGAGCGCGTCGCCGGAGCGCTACCTTCAGGTTTCGCCCGAGGGGCAACTTCGCAGCCAGCCGATTAAAGGGACCGCTCCGCGCCATGCCGACGCGACGAAGGATGCCGCCCAAGGTTCCGCCCTGCGCCAGGCTGAAAAGGAACAGGCCGAGAACGTGATGATTGTGGACCTCGTGCGCCACGATTTTAGTCGGGTGGCGGCGGCGCAGACGGTAAAAGTTCCGCGACTACTGGAGCTGCAATCGTTTAAAACGGTGCACCACCTTGTGAGCACCGTGGAGGCCCAACTCAAGCCAGGACTCGACTGGCTGGACGCGGTGGCGGCGAGCTTCCCGATGGGGAGTATGACCGGCGCCCCGAAGCTGCGCGCTATGGAGCTGATTGACTGCCATGAGGCACGTCCCCGCGGATGGTACAGCGGCGCGATGGGCTTTGTACGCCCCGACGGCAGCGCCGACTTCAATGTGCTGATTCGCACGCTGTTTGGGCACGCGCCCTCGGATTCGTGGCAGCTTTGGGCGGGCAGTGCGTTGACCCTTGCGGCCGACCCTGCAGCGGAATGGGACGAGTGCCTGCTTAAGGCAGCCACCCCTCAAAACGTGTGGAATGAGTCGGTGGAATAGCACTTCGGCGCCCTTTCGCACGGCGGTGGCGACCCAGCTTCAGTTGCTGCTTGGCCCACCATCTGAGCCGGTAGTGGCCATGGTTTCTGGCGGATTGGATTCGATGCTTTTAGCCGAGGCGCTGCTCGCTCATGGCTACCCGCTTCACGTACTGCACGTGAACTACGGGCTGCGCGGAGCGGAATCCGATGCCGATGAAGCCTTCGTTCGCGCCTGGGCTCTCGTCACGGGTTGCCCGATTCGGGTGGTGAACGCTCCCGAACACTTTGGGTCGTCCCCCGACCTTCAGGCAAGGGCGCGCGACCTTCGCTACGGCGCTGCCTTCGCGTGGCGCGAGGAGCTGAGCGCTTCGGTCATTACCACGGCCCACCACGCCGACGATGCGATTGAAACGTTTTTATTGTTTGCTTCGCGCGGAACCGGCATCGACGGCCTCGTTTCACTCGCGCCCAGCCAAGGCCACCTTCGACGTCCCTTGCTCGAGTTTCATAAAACTGAACTCCGCGCCGAGGCCGAGCGCATGGGGCTGAAGTGGCGCGAAGACGCCTCCAACGAGGGCGACAAGTACACCCGAAACCACCTTCGCCACCACGCGCTACCTGCGCTTGAGCAAGCGGTTCCGCAGGTGCGCGACGGAATCCGAACGACCATGCGCCGCCTGCGCCACCTGCAGAAGTTTGCCGAAGTGGCGATTCAGCGCGAATCCGCCCTGTACACGGCGATGAGTCGGCGTATGCCCGGAAC
>CAYYWL010000035.1:0-13459 GCA_964475135.1 uncultured Owenweeksia sp. | reverse complement strand
CTCAAAGGCCGCAAAAAGGTGAGCGATGCGCTCACTGAGGCCAAAGTTCCGTCCCCAGTACGCCGCGACGTGGTGGTGCTGGCGGCGAGCGAAGTCCCTGGCGAGGTGCTCTGGATCCCCGGAATCCGACTCAGTCAAGCTTTAGCGGTTCCGAGTGACGCAACGCACGTGCTCCGGTGGACTGTGAATTACCTTTGAAACTTATGAATCGTTTGTTCTACGCCCTCGCGGCCCTGCTGCTGGCCAGTTCTGCCGCCTTCGCCCAAATTCTTCAGCCGGTCACGTGGTCCACTTCGGTGCGGACTCTTGACGCCGGTAAGCTCGAATTGGTCGCAACAGCCAAAATAGACGCCGGCTGGCACGTCTACTCGCAGTTCATTGGTGCGGACGGCCCCATTCCGACCGCATTCACGCTGCCCGCATCTAAAGACCTCAAGATCGAGGGGCCGGTGCGCGAGCCCAAGCCCATCAAGGAGTTTGACAAAAACTTCGGAATGGAGCTGGCCTACTTCGCCAAAAAGGCGGACTTCGTCATCACGGCCAAGCGAATCAGCAACGCTGCCTTCACCTACACGGCCGAAGTCGAGTTCATGGTCTGCGACGACGAGCGCTGCCTTCCCCCGGACTACGTGAGTTTGGTGTTTAAGGTTCCGGCCGCAGCAGAACCCGAACTCTTGGGCGAGTCCAAGCTCAATACCCCCAAGGAGGCCCCCGCAACAGACCAAGAGCCCACGAGCCAAGAGCCCATAGCGGTCGAATCCACTGAGCCCTCGAGCCAAACCGCGGGAGATAAGATTCCGTCTGAAGGCCAAGAGTCCTCTCAGGCAGAAGGCCAAGAGGCCGAGTCAATTAACCTTTGGGCCCTTTTCGGAGCCGGAATGCTCGGCGGATTCTTCGCCTTGATCATGCCGTGCATCTTTCCGATGATTCCGCTGACGGTAAGCTTCTTTCTCAAGCAGAGCAAGTCCAAGGCCGACGGAGTGCGCAAGGCCATTCTCTACGGGGTGAGCATCAACGTCATTTATGTGGTCCTCGGCCTTCTCGTGACGGTGGTCTTCGGATCCGACGCGTTGAACGCCATGGCGACCAATCCCTGGTTCAACCTCGCATTTTTTGCCCTGTTTGTGGTGTTTGCCATCAGCTTTTTTGGTGCGTTCGAAATCACGCTTCCGTCGTCGTGGGTCAACAAGGCTGACGATCAATCGCAGCGCGGCGGTTTGCTCGGAATCTTCTTTATGGCGTTCACCCTCGCCCTGGTAAGCTTTAGCTGCACCGGCCCACTTATCGGACAGTTGCTCGTGGCCACTGCCGTGAGCGGTGAGCTCCTCGGTCCCGCCATCGGAATGTTTGGATTCAGCTTCGCGCTGTCGCTTCCGTTTGTGCTGTTTGCAGCCTTCCCGGGGTGGCTGAAGGGCCTGCCCAAGTCGGGCGGATGGCTCAATACCGTCAAGGTCACGCTGGGATTCCTCGAGCTGGCATTCGCCCTTAAATTCTTGAGCACCGCCGACATGGTGTGGCAAAAGCACTGGGTTGAGCGCGAACTCTTTTTGGCCCTTTGGGTCGGAATCGCCTTCGCCACGGCGCTCTACCTCTTTGGCGTCTTTCGCATGCCGCACGACGACGAGCCCAAGGGCGGACTCGGTGTAGGCCGCATGCTCACGGGTGTCGTGTTTCTGGTAACCGGGTTTTACCTTCTTCCCGGAATCTGGGGTGCGCCGGTAAAGCTCGTAGCTGGATTCCCACCTCCTTCATTTTATTCAGAGAACCCGAACGGATTCGGATCCGGTTCCGCGACCTCAGGCGAAAAGAAGTTAAGCGAGGACGCCCACTGCCCGCTGAATCTGCCCTGCTTTAACGACCTCGAGGAGGCCCGCGCCTACGCCAAAGTGGTAGGCAAGCCCCTTCTGCTCGACTTCACTGGATGGGGATGCGTCAACTGCCGCAAAATGGAAGAAGAAGTGTGGTCACTCCCCCAAGTGCGACAGCGCTTAGCTGAGGACGTGGTACTCGTGTCGCTGTACGTGGACGAGCGGACTCCGCTTGCCGAGAGCGAGCAGCGCGTGAGCGAAACCACCGGTAAAAAAATCAAGACCATTGGCCAAAAGTGGGGCGACCTGCAGGCCCAGTACTTCAACGCAAACGCCCAGCCGTACTACGTACTGATGGACCCAGCGGTGGAGGATCCGACTGCGCTCAACGGCCATACGGCATACGATCCCGACCCCTCGGTGTTTATGAATTGGTTGGATGCTGGCCTTAAGGTATTTAACGCCGCCAAGTGACGCTCGACCGAATCCTTTCGCTGCTCGAATCGGCCATCGAAGACTACCATGTGCGCGACCGATGGGATGCGCCGTGCCCACCGGCCTACAAGCCAGGGACCATGGACCAAGCCTGGTACGCCAAGGCTTGGATTGACACGGTCCAGTGGCACCTCGAGGACGAAGTGCGGCGCCGCGATCTGCCCAGCGACCAGTTAATGGAGATCAAACGACGCATCGATGCCCTGAACCAGGAGCGGACCGACGCGGTGGAGGCCCTCGATCTGCGCTTGGCCGAGCTGCTTCAGCCCGTCCCGGTCGTCAACGGAGCCGTGCGCACCGAATCCCTCGCATGGGCGCTCGACCGTCTCTGCATTTTACAGCTCAAGCGCTACCACCTCCGTGTGGAGGTTGAGCGGTCCGACGCATCCGACGACCACCGTGCAGCCTGCGGCCAGCGCTTAGTTGCCGCTGATGCCCAGCACACTGACCTAATGGCGGCATGCGCAGCCTTGTGGGCTGACGTGCAGTCCGGCCAGGTGCGCTACACGCCCTACCGCCAGTTCAAGCTGTACAACGATCCTGCAACCAACCCGGCGCTTTATGGCGGGCAAGGCTAAACGCCACCTCGGCGCCGTCCGCTTTTCTGCCTTTGGCGACGTGGTGCTGCTGCATTCCGTCCTATCTCAAGTTGCGGCTGAGGGCGATCGAATCACCCTTTTTACGCGTCCTCGTTGGGCGGAACGCCTCCCGGCACATCCCCACATTGAAGTCCACGGCCTCGACGTCGACCGCGGTCCGTACCGTCGGTTTTTTGCGCTCATGTGGTTCTGGTGGGGCTGGATGCGCTCTGCCGACCTCACTGCCTGGTACGACGCCCACAACCACGTTCGGACCCGAAGTAGCCGATGGATTGCCCGCATGCTGCAGATTCCGCAGGGCCTTGTAGTCAAGCCTCGTGCGCAGCGGCGCGCGGTGCTGCGCGGGTCGACGAAACCTGTCACCAACGCCTACGACCTTCACTTTGAGGCCTTAGCCAACTTGGGTTGGCCCAAGAGCCAATCCCTCGCCGCCACGGAGCGTAGCGGAACCATCATTATTATCGCCCCCCACGCCAGCCGCGAGACCAAGCGGTGGCCGCTCGACGAAGCAACGAAGCTCGCCCAACAGCTTGCAGTAGAGGGCTACGAGCCCGTGTTTTTGGGCGGTCCCTTTGATTTGGCCCCAGAGGGCTTTCGGACGGCGCTTGGGCTTTCAGCGGCCGATGAAGATGCGCTGTGGCGCCAGGCCCGTGCCGCGGTAGTTTGCGATTCCGCCGCCCAGCACCTCGCGTACCGCTACCAGGTACCGGCGGTTACCCTGTGGGCCGGAACCCATCCCGTCGGCGGCTTTGCCGCTCCGAGTCCGGTTCGCCACATCATGGCGACAGAGCGTTTGAACTGCCAGCCCTGCAGCATTTTAGGGACGGATTCCTGCCGACGCGGAGACTGGGCCTGCCGTATTCCGCTCCGTTCGGCACTCGTGCGCGAGGCGCTGCATCAATTGGGAGTTTAGTCTGCAACAATTACGCATACAGTGGGTTAACAAGGTATGCAAGAGCAGCGCTACCGACTTCGTTTTGGCAACCGTGTGGTGGGATACCTGCGCCGTATCGACGGCACGCAGTTTTATTCGCCCGACGGATTTTGGTGGACGGGCCGCGAGCTAGATTACGCACAAGTTGATGAGTCGGTTGGAATTCGCGACAAGCATCGCGTCCATTTGTACGAGTGGGATATCGTGCGCTTTCGCCCGGTGCCGGAGGGGGCTGATGAGTTGGGCGTGTTCTTGTGGAACGCGAGCCAAAAGCGCTGGATCCTTCGGAGCATTGAGTCTGAAGTGGATTACCACCTCGAACTTGACGGTCACATGCTCTTTCAGAGCTCAGATCTTCAGCTGCACAGCCACGTCTTTTTGAACCCAGAGCTTCAGCAAGCTTGGGGTTTAGAGGAGTGAGGGGTTAGCGGACTCCCGATAAACATTTATAGACGTTTGGCAACCGACTAGGGGCAGAAGTCCGTCGTTGGTTTGCCTCATGGTAGCATCACTCAACACTTGGGCATGGGCTGACGGCCGTTGGCACAGCCTGCGCATAGACGTCGCAGTGACGTCGGGGTTCTCGTTTCACATGGTCGGAACCCGTGACCCTACAGTCCGCGAAGCCCCGAGCCGCATCCACGCGGCCTTCATGGCGTCCGGATACAAGTGGCCTGGCAAGCGCATCACGGTTTCGTTTCAACCCACGCGACCTTGGGCGCTGGGGACGTCAATGGATTTGCCGATCGCTCTTGGCGTTCTGATGGCCTCAGGTCAAATTCCCATGCGCTTTGCGTCAGTGGCGATGGGAACGCTTGACCTCAAGGGCGCCCTGAGTATGGCCGAGTCAGATCGACCTGCGCCGCCCCACGAGTCCGAAGATCCCTTTGTGTACCCTGCCAACGCATGGTGGCGGCCCTCAGCCCCCAATTGGGTCGCTGCGGCGAGTTTGACTCATGCCATTGCTTATCTGAGCCACGGCGAGGTGCCAAAGTTGTCCACTGAAGAACTTCGGCCCGCGAAACCCGAGCCCTGGCCCGAACTTCAGTTTGATCCTGATGTAGTGATGGCCTTAGGGCTCGCTGCAGCAGGCAGACATCCCGTGTTTTTATGGGGTCCTCCCGGGGTTGGCAAAACTGAATTTGCTCGGGCAGTACACCTCATTAGGTCGACGGTTGAGCCCAACTTGCCCTTCGTAGAGCCGTCTTCGGTGCTGTCTCCGGTACAACTCGTTGGTGCGCACGGGGCCTTTTGGGCCGCCGGCAACGGAGTCTTGTTTCTTGATGAACTCGGCGAACGAAACCTGCGCAGCCTCGAAGTACTGCGCAAGCCAATGGAGGCGCTGTGGAGCAGAGAAGGGGCGATGGCACCGCAGACGATTGGTGCAACCAACCCATGTCCCTGTGGTTTTGCGGGTCACACTCACTTGGACTGCAGCTGTTCGGAGGGGCGTAAGGACAAGTACCTCGCACGCTTTTCAGGACCCTTTCTAGACCGCTTTCAGATTGGGATTCCGCTCAATGTATCAGAGCACACGATACCCGTGCCCTGGGAAGAGATGCGCTACAAAATGAAAAGGGCTGTGGAACTCCAAAAGGCCAGGGGACCCTGGTTGGGCAACGCGGGAATGCCGCTCGAGGCACTTGCCGCCTACGGCGATTTTTCACAAGAAGCCAATGATGCCGTTCAGGAATGGCACCGAAAGAGCGGATTTGGCTTGCGGTCGATGCACCACACCATGCGGGTCGCACGGACTGTCGCAGATTGGGGTGATCGCGTAAGGGTAAGTGCACACGACATCTGGGTGGCTGTGTCGCTGATTCCGATGCGACTAAGGCCTACTTCCAGGATCGGTCCTTCGGGTCCGGAGCGTTCTTTGTCCACATGAGTGGGCCCTCGCAACCCTGGACTTCGATCACGACTGCAGAGGCACTACCAAAATACGTGAGCATACGCTGCCGCCAGTCCCGAAACGACTCGAGATCAAACTGGCTACAGCTCAGGGTTAAGACGGCAATGTGGGTTCCGTCGATGATCACCACCGAAGGGTCAACGTTCGGAACATTTTTGACGTCGCGACCCGGCCGCACCGCGCTGTGGTCGATAAAGTCAGGGAGCCAGCGCTTCATTGCCCAGTTGAGGTCGTCAATCGATTCAAACGAAAACACTTGGACGTGCACGCCTCGCTTTACAGACCGGCCGAGGTTGTCTTCAGTCTTTTCCCGTGCCTCCATTTTAAAGTGCGTTCGGGTGGCCGTTTCTTCGGCTTCGAGCGCACCCAAATTCTCGCCATTGAGGTTGAGGGTCTTCACCACGTAGCCTTCTTTTAGGTCGGCCTGAAACCCCTGAATCCGTTGCTTTAGGTCATCAGATTGGGCCCAAATGTTGGTGGTAGCAAGTATGGCGAGTGTAAAAAACAGGGTTCGTAGCATACTGCAAACATACGCGCGGCATGATTTCGGTACTTTTGAAACCGTGAAGCACGTTGTATTTGCCCTAGCCACCTTTTGGATCACGTCGGCGTACTCCCAAATCGTCAATGTGGAAGCAATGCGTGGGACTGCGGAATCCGACACAACTCAAGAAGTTCACGGCCGAGTCGACGGAGGATTCTACTTGGGTGGAACCCAAGCCCTGCTGCTCAAGCTCAACGGGTCGGTCAACATGAGCCGCCGAACCGACGATCACGTGTGGTACGGAATCGCTAGTGCCAACTGGGCCACTCGATTGGGTGACAACCAATTTGACTTTGAGCGCAACGGAATGCTGCATGTGCGCTACAATCGAATCTACAGTGACAAATTGACTGCAGAGTACTTCGTTGAATGGCAGAGCAACCTGCCTATGCGTATAGCGCGTCGATTCAACATGGGGGGCGGGCCGCGCTACACCGCGATTTCGGGACCCGGGATCAAGTTTTTTATTAACCCATTACTCATGTACGAATACGACGTCGAGTCATTCAACGGTAAAACCGAAAACAGCCTTCGACTCAACACGTACTTGTCCCTCGATCGCCAGTGGGAACAGTGGCGCTGGACGACAGTGGCCTACTACCAGCCTCGCTTTGGTCGCTTTGAAGACCTCAGGGCTATGGCCAATACTCGTCTTTCAGCGCCCATTAGGCCCGACCTAAGCCTCGTCATCATCGGTCAATTAAACTATGATGCCTATCCGGCGGGAACCGACGTGCCCCAATTCACGTTATTCAGTACAACGGGCCTGAGTTGGAAGTTCTAACTGACACGGCACATTGTTTGGTAAACACGGCGCCATGGCACACACGAAAGCAAACGAAGCATTTAAGAGGTTGTTCTCACTGTTGAAGTGGGATCAGAAGGACATCTTTCGCATCCTATCGTTTGCCGTACTTAGCGGAGCATTCAGTTTAATGCTGCCCCTCGGGGTTCAAGCGCTCATTGGTCAGCTGATGGGCGGACGCCTGTCGTCTACCTGGTTGATTCTTACCTTCTTGGTCGTGGTTTCGAGCTTCTTGATGGGGATTTTTGGCCTCTTTCAGATGCGGTTATCGGAATGGGTTCAGCAGCGACTATTTGTGCGCAGCGCCTCCTACTTTTTGGCGGCAATGCCCAAAGAAGTGGCCGACGGAGAACGTCGGTATTGGTACGAACGCATTCACCGTTTTTTTGATACGATTACGATTCAAAAGGAGTTGCCAAAAATTTTGGTGACCGCGTCTGCGGCCTTACTGCAGCTCGTTTTTGGTTTCCTGCTCTTGCTGCTCTACGACTTTTCATTTGTAGCGGTATCCTTCATCATACTTGCGGTGGCAGCTGTGATGCTTCGTGTGGGGTTCACACGTGGACTTGGCTACAGCATTGACGAAAGTTCCGAGAAGTACCAGGTCGTTCGCGAACTCGAGGAGTTTGCCCAACGTCGGGCCAAAGAGGGGGCCTATGCCGAGCCGCCCTACCGTCAGGTGACCTACCAACTTACGGAGTACCTGAAAAATCGCCGCGACCACTTTAGGGTCCTGTACCGCATGAACGGTATTATGGTCGGACTGCGACTCGCGCTCACTGCCCTTCTGCTAATAGCAGGCGGATGGCTCGTGGTCGACCGAAGCGTATCAATTGGCCAGTTTGTAGCGGTCGAAATCATCTTTTTGACCATCCTCACCAGCCTCGAGAAAATTGTCGCGAGCGCGGAGGCACTTTTTGACATGCTGACATCCATTACCAAGTTGGACAAGGCGTTTTGGACAGAATGGTCCAAGCAAAGCACCTTCAGTGACTTTGACATTGAGAATTCTGAGGTGCCGAATGAGTTGCGCGAACTCTACCTCCAGACGCGCGCTACAGACCAGTGGGTCAAGCCCCGTCGCTGGATCATTGCGGTTTCAGTGTTTATCGTGCTCGCATTTTTCTTGCCCTGGACCCAAACGGTTGCCACCGAGGGAAACCTCGTGTTTGATGACCCAATGGACCGCATGATGCCCCTTGCTATGGCCGAGGATGGGCGACTCGCATCGTGGCAGGTTCGCGAAGGGGATCAGGTGCGCAAGGGCGATACGCTCGCACTGCTCGAGGAAACCAAGACCGAGTACATGGATCCCAATGTGCTTAGCAATACTGAATTAGGTCGCGACGCAAAGTCTGATGCAGTGGTGGGCTACCGATCCAAAATTCTCGCCCTCGACGAACAAATTCTGCAGGCCCAGCGTGCAATGCCCCTTCAAATCGCGGCGGCATGGCGAAAGGTGAGCGCAGACAGCGCCAAGTACCAAGCTGCCAAGCTCGAGGCCAAGTTTACCAAGCTTCAAGCGCAGCGCGCAGACAGTTTGTTTCAGTGGGGAGCCCTTTCTCGCCTCGAGTGGGAACAGCGCCAGACCAAGGCTCAAGAGGCCACGTCAAAGGCGGAATTCACCATGCAGGACTGGCAGTCGTCTCGCCTCAATGCGCGAAGTAAGGTGGCCGAGTGGAAGGAAAAGGTCGCCAAGCTCCAAAGCGACCGCGCCACGGCAGCTGCTGATTTGGCGTCTGCCCAAGAGGGTCTCGCCGACGCCGACATTAAAGTGGGCGGAATCCAGCGCCGTCAGTCCAACCGGGCCCTAGTTGCTCCGCGCGATGGTTTTGTCGTGCAGTTGAGCTACGTAGCACCCGGTGCATCGGTCAAAAAGGACCAACCGCTGCTCTTTTTAGCTCCTGAAGGGGCCCCGGTGGTGGTGATGACCAAGGTGCATCCGTTTGACATTCCGCTGCTGAGCATCGGAGATTCTGCGCTGTGTGCCCTCGATGGTTGGCCCATTTTGCAGATTCCTGGTTGGCCGCGCTCAAGCGTCGGATTGTTTGCCGCCAAAATCCGCTACATCGCATCTCAAGCTGACGCAGATGGGTTATTTGCAGTTGTTTTGGAGCCTACAGAAGCCTGGCCAACGAATGCGCGCCCTGGAACAACCGTGCACGCCACGCTGCTCCTCAACGACGTCCCCTTGTGGTACGAGCTGTGGCGTCAGTTTAACGGATTCCCTGCTAATGGCCCGGGTGAAAAGTCCGGCAAAAACACGGCTTCTAAGTAATGCGCGCGCTGTTGCTTTGGCTGGTAGCGGTTCCGGCGATGGCGCAAACCATGGCCTGGGGCGAGTTTGTCGCCACTGCGGTGGAACGCGCTCAAGACGTGCGCGTCGCTGAAGCCAAGGTTGCAGAGGCCCGAGCCAAGCGAATGTTGGCGTTCGCCGCCTATGAGCCCAGGGTCAACCTTTCAAGCGAGGGTAAGGATTACGGCAACGACCTCCAGTACCGTCTCGACCGGGCTGAGGCTCGCGTGGGACTTCCCGGCGGAATCGACCTAGTGGGCGGAGCCTCCCAGGGCACGGGTGCGTTCATTAATCCTGAGCGAAAAACCCCCACAGAGGGCCTGGTCAATTTGGGAATTTCTGCTCCGTTGGGAGGCGCACTTATCTTTAGTGACCGTCAGTACGAGTGGGGAGCGAGCATGCGCAACCTTGAAATTGCAGAAGCCAAACTGGATCGCACCGAGCGTAAGGCTATTTTAAACGCCGTGAAGGTCTACACCTTTTGGCAGGCTCAGACAGAAGTTCAGGGAGCCGTTGATGAGGCCCTCGCAGTCGCGGCGGAACGTCTAAGGTTAGTTCGCGAAGCCTTTCGCCTAGGGGAGCGCAGCGAAATGGACACACTTGAGGCCTACCTGTCGTGGGTTGACCGCAGGGCAGACGCGGCCAAGCAGGCCAACTTTACCGCGGGCGCCATCGCTGATGTCGAACAACTGCTCCGAGGTGCAGACACCGTAGGTGTTAACCTCACGGGAATGAGGCCACAGGCTCTCCCCGTCGTGCTTGGAACTTCACGGCTAGAGGCAAGTAGCATCCCTGAATTGGAGATGGTGAATTCCGCCCTGCGCCGTGAACGCCTGGCCACGACCACCGCGTGGGCACAGTGGCTACCGGCTCCGTATGTGGACTACCGAATGCTTCAGTGGGGCGGAAGCGCCTGGAACCCCGAAGCCGTGCAGTGGAAGGTCGGTCTGACCGTGCCGCTATTCAACCAAAAGGCGCGCGCCGAGTTGGCCGGAGCCCAAGCTCGCCTTCGTGCCGCTCAGGCCAGTGCAACGGCCACCCAGAACCAGTTCGACATTGTACGGGTCCAACTTGCCCAGCAGGTACAGGCACTTGATGCCGAACTCAAGGCGCTTACGGCCTCTGAAACAGCTGCCTACGCGTTGCTTCAGCAGGAGCGCCGTCGTTTTGCCCTTGGAGAGAGCACCATGTTCATTTTGGCTAGCCGCGAAACAAAGTACCTCGAGGCCGTTCAAAAGCGAACGCTCACCTCAGCCAAGCTTCAGTCCCTTGAGGCTGAGCGCCGACTGCTGACCAGTCCGTCCCTGTAGGCAGCCAAGCTGTCGGCAACGACAAAACTCGATCCACCCACATAAATCGCCGTATATCCGTCTGCCTTGGCGCGGTTAATGGCGTCGGCGACGGAACTGCATTCCACCACCTTGCGTCCGGCCGCACGCAGTCGCTGGGCCCAATCCTTAACGGGTAAGGCCCTCGGAATCTCAGGAGCACACGCATACACACTGCATGCCTGCGGAACATGCGCTACCATTTCGTCGGTGTCCTTGTCGCTGACGACCCCCAGCACCATGGCGGAATTTAGTCCAGCACGCACCCGGTTCCACTGCTTCATCACCGGAACCCAACCGTGCGCGTTGTGCGCGGAATCGGCAACGACGAGTGGATTCCCTTCTTCGAGCACGTCCCACCGCCCGCGAAGTCCCGTGTTGGCAACCACCCGAAGGAGTCCGCGCCGAATCTGGTGGTCGTGAATGCTAGGTTTGGCCACGCGCGCAGCCATTATGGCGGTACGTGCGTTCTTCATTTGGTAGTCGCCCTGAAGATCTGTGGGAAAGACCTGGTCATGCGGTCCAATCGGATACACATAGCACCGGTCTAAAGAGGCGGCAACTTCGTTGAATACAGGCATGATTTCGGAATCGGATTCGCCCACGATGGCCATGACCTTGGGCTTGAAAATCCCGGCTTTTTCGCGGGCGATGCTCGCCCGGTCCGGACCCAAAAAGGCCATGTGGTCGAGGCCGATGCTCGTTACTACAGATACGAGTGGTGTGATGACGTTGGTAGAGTCAAGGCGTCCGCCCATGCCTACCTCGATGATGGCTATGTCGACTTTGGCATCGCGAAAGGCGGCAAAGGCCATTCCGACCGTGGCCTCAAAAAAACTCAGCTCGAGCTCAAGAATATTAGAACGGTGGGCATCGACAAAGTCTGCTACCCAGCGCTCGGGAACGAGGCGTCCGCCCACTCGAAAGCGTTCGCGTAAATCGAGCATGTGGGGCGAGGTGTGCAGGCCGACGACCTTGCCCGTTTCGTGAAAGATACTGGCGAGCATGTGGCAGGTGGAACCCTTACCGTTGGTTCCGGCCACGTGAATGCAGGGGTAGGCACGGTGGGGATTGCCGAGCCGCTGAAGCCAAGCCTCTGTTTTGCTGAGGTCCATGCGGTAGGTGGCCGGAGTGCCTCCTTGACGCTGAAACATGGGCAACCGCTGGACGAGCCAGTCGCAGGCTTCGTCAAAACGGTTCATGAATTAGGTCCGCTGGAAGTTGTAGCGAATGGTTCCGACCTGCAGCTCAAGGGCTGAGGCATCGCCCTGCCAGCGGGTTTTGAGTGCGGCTTCTTCGGCCCGGCGAATCAAACATTCTTCTGAAGTGGTTGATCCTTTTTGGCCTTGGCCGTCAGCACGCTTTACCACTCCGTTGCGGTCAACGTAAACTTTTACGACGACGATTCCCTCCCCATCGCAGTCGTAGCGTGGCTTGGGTCGGTCGAGAGCGGAACGGGTACCTAATTGGTAGTTTCCACCGCCAGAACCACCAGTTCCATTGCCATTCCCCGAGCCATTGGGAGATCCTTGGTCGCCGCCGCCCGTGGTGCTGCCTTGGCCGCTTCCGGTTCCACCAGCTGTACCTCCGGGCTTGCCGAAGCCTTTGAGGCGGTCAGACAGAGCATTAGAAGGTTTTGGAGCTTCTTCGGCGGGTTTGGTCGTTGGTTTTTCGGTAGTCGGTTTTTTAGGTTGTTCGGATGCTACCGAAGGCGCCTCGACTAAATCTTGCGTTACTACTTCGGACTCAGAGGCAGTGGGCTGACTTGAAGCAGGCGCATCGCTGCCCTCAGGAGCAGCGACGTCGTCCCCCGCGCCATCCAGCGAATTGCCGAAACTTACAGGGATTCCGTATTCAGGAGGAGGATTTTGGTAGGTTAATCCAAAAAATGCGAAGAGCACGAGAAGTACTGCATGCACTGAAAACGTAGTTACCAGTGCTTTTTGCCGATCTTTTTTATCGTGCTGCGAGCTCATGATTCAGATTTAACGCGGGTCAGTCGCCAAAACAAGTTTGAGGCGATTGCGGTACGCGATATCCATGATGCGCACCGTTTCGCCGGTGGGAACGGACTCGTCGGCTCTTAAGATTACTACCATTTCTGGATCTTGACTGGCCAGAGATAGGAGCTGCATTTCTACTTGGTCCATGGCGACTACTGTCTCGTTGACGCTTACGTTCAAATCCTTGTCAATCGTCACAGTAATCGATGCTTTATTGACACTTTGAGCTTTGCTTTTAGGTAAAATGACATCCAGAGCGCTGCTCGTCACAAGGGTAGAGGTTAGCATGAAAAAGATCAGGAGCAAAAACACGAGGTCCGTCATGGACGACATGCTGAACTCGGCGCTGACCTTGCTGCGGCTGCGTAAATTCATAGCCTAGATAGGTTCGTGGAGGAGGTCCAGAAATTCAGTTGCGCTGACTTCCATTTTGTAAATCACCGATTCGACCCGCATCACCAAGTAGTTGTACGCGAAGTAGGCAATGATTCCGACGATAAGACCGGCCACAGTGGTTGTCAGCGCCACATAGATGCCCTCGGCGAGCATGTCAACTTGCACACCTGCACCAGCATTGGCCATTTCGCGAAATGAGAGGATCATACCAATGACGGTTCCGAGGAATCCAATCATCGGAGCTCCACCGGCAATCGTAGCGAGGTAGGGCATGTTGCGCTCGAGTTGCTGAATCTCAAGTTTGCCTTGGTTTTCAATCGACGCTGAAATGTCAGGAAG
>CAYYWL010000034.1:14300-15614 GCA_964475135.1 uncultured Owenweeksia sp. | reverse complement strand
AGGCCGATGGCGCCGTTGACCATTCCGGCTCCGAGCGTCAGCGCAAGGCCCAAGCTTAGTTGCTCGGGCATTTTGCCTTCGGCGATGTGGATGATGGCTTGGTAAAAGATTCCGATGGCCGTAATCGCCATCAATAGTCCCTCAAAGGCGGCTGAAATGAATTCAATCTTGCCGTGGCCATAGGGGTGTGAGGCGTCGCGGGGCTGGCGGGCGTACCACACGCTGAAGATGGTGAGGGCTCCGGCTAAGAGGTGCACCGATGACTCCAGTACGTCCGACAGAATTGCGATCGAATGGGTGCTCGAGTAGGCATAAATTTTTACGGCCAGGAGCATGAATCCGACGCTCAAAAGCTGCAGCGGGAGGCGAATGATTGGGTTCATGTTCGGCGTACTATGGTTGAGGATGCTTGGGCGGCCGGCATGAGCAGCACATCAGCTAAGTTGATGTGGGCTGGGGCAGTCGCAACATAGCCGATGACTTCGGCAACGTCATAAGGGCTAAGTGGTTGCATTCCAGAGTATACTGAGTCGGCCTTGGCGCGGTCCCCGTGAAAGCGCACGGTAGAGAACTCGGTGTCGGCCAGGCCCGGAGCGATTTGGCTGACTTTGATGCCCTTGGGTGTGAGGTCGAGGCGCATTCCATCGGTGAGTCCGTCGACGGCGAATTTCGAGGCGCCGTAGACGTTTCCGCCGGGGTAGGCCTCGCGGCCCGCCA
Organism: uncultured Owenweeksia sp.; assembly: GCA_964475135.1. Classification (GTDB taxonomy): domain Bacteria; phylum Bacteroidota; class Bacteroidia; order Flavobacteriales; family Schleiferiaceae; genus TMED14. The sequence continues at coordinate 14,897 of CAYYWL010000034.1, read as the reverse complement.
AGCTACCGATGTTGATGATGTGGCCCTGGCCGCGGGCCACCATCGTTGGGGCTACCGCGCGGGTCACGTACAGCAGGCCTTTGAGGTTGGTGTCGATCATCTCGTCCCAGTCCTGTAGCGAACCCTCTTCGATGGACTCACGTCCGCGGGCGAGGCCTGCGTTGTTGACGAGCACGTCGACTTCGGCAAAGGGCCGCCGGTCCCACGCGGCTTGGACGGCTTCCGCATCGCGCACGTCCACCGTGTCCAACCAAAGTTCCGCACCGGGCGATGCCGCCAAAACCTCGCCGCGCAGTTGCGCCAGCCGGTCGGCACGCCGTGCCCACGCGCCTACGCGCCATCCGCGTTCGGCAAACCAGCGCACGCTGGCCGCCCCAAAACCCGACGAAGCGCCGGTAATCCAAACCGTTTTCATACTTTGGTAAACTTAGCCACAACACCTGCAATGCGCCGAATTATTTTATTCACCGTAGCCGCGTTAAACGTTTGCGAACTCGCCGCCCAGCAGCGCCCCAACGCAGCTCCCAAGGACAGCCTCATTACCCTCGACGAGACCGTCGTGACGGTAAGCCGCAACGCGACGAACTTAGCCGCCAC
>CAYYWL010000034.1:0-14200 GCA_964475135.1 uncultured Owenweeksia sp. | reverse complement strand
CCCCGACTGGGCCTGCGCTGGTACGACGGTCCGCGCGGCCGCGGAGCCCTTCGCTTTGCCGCCAGCGGAAGCGATTCCACCGGCCGCCACGGCTGGGTCGTGCACGGCCAAGTCTTTGGTGACCAGGGCTACCAGTACAAGGTCGGCGAAACCAGTGGGCGCCTGCACGCCAAGTACCGGTTCCGCCCCAATGCCCGCACCGAATGGGGCCTTAGCGCGCAGTACATGGACCGCAGCAGCCGGTCCGCCCTGCTGTGGGAGGATTTTCGCTTCGGATACACCCCGCTCGACTCGTCGGCGACCCAGACCGACAGCCGCATCGGCGCCTTGGCCGGACACCTGATTGTGCGCGGCGACGCAATCAAGCATACCCTTCGCCTACGCGCCATGGGCATCGATACCAAGAGTTTTTTGGACAGCAACGACTACTCGAACACGTCGCAGCAGCTGCTCGGCGAGTACCTCGCCCAGGCATTTCGTGGCCGCTGGACATGGACGGCGGGCGTGCAGGGTTCCGCCAGCCAAATGACCTCGCCGCTCTTTTCGGGCGACCACCGCGGTGCGAATCTGGGCGGACTCCTTCAAGTGGACTACACCCGCGCGCGCTGGGATGCCCACGTGGGACTCCGCTACGAGGCCTTTCAAATCGACGACCTCGAGGTGTACAGCCGTCCCGTGCTGCGTGCCGGTGCGCACCGAGCCTTCGGACGCGCCACCCACCTTCGCGCCTCGTGGGCCCAAGGATTTCGCTACCCGTCGATCGCCGAGCTCTACAGCGCCTCGGCGGCAGGAGTTCTGCAGGTTTTTCCGCGGCCCGGACTCAAGCCCGAGCAGGGCTGGACGGCCGAACTCGCCCTTCGTCAAGCATTTAAGGGCCGCGGCGGCCTCAAGGGCTACGCAGATCTCGCCCTCTTTCGCACCGAGTTTCGCGACATGCTCGAATTCAGCTTTGGCCAGTGGGCGAACGTGCCCAACGCGGGCTTGGCCAACTTCGGATTTACCTCGCTCAACGTCGGCCCCACCCGCATTCAGGGCCTCGAGGCCACCGCAGTGGGCGAAGCCAAGCTCGGCCCCGGTCAGCTTCAGGCCATGCTCTCGTACACCTTCGCCCAGCCGATCGCCCTTGAGCCTGAAAAGGTCTATGCCACGGACGCCGCAGGCTCCGCGCTGACCTACACCTCGACGTCGCTGGACCCGAGCAAAAATGTGCTCAAGTACCGCTACCGCCACGTGGGCAAAGCCGACGTCGCCTACACGTGGCGCCGTGTGACAGCCGCCTTCAGCGTTCGCGCCAACAGCTTTATGGAGAATATTGACGGAATCTTCACCTCGCCCCTCGTGTCTATTTACGTCCCCGGGGTAGCCGATTCACGCTACTTTACCCAGGGCGGAGACTTCGTCGCCGACGCCCGACTGCAGTTCAAAGCCAGCGACCGGTGGACGCTAATTGTTGCGGCTACCAATCTGAACAACAGGGTGGTAAGTCCACGCCCCGCGCTGCTGGCCGAGCCGCGCATGCTGAGTTTTCAAGCCAACTTTTTGCTACATTAGACCCATGAACAAACTACTCCTCGTGGCGGTGTCCGCCCTCGCTCTTGCCTCGTGCAAAAAAGAACCAACCCTTGCCGACCGACTTGAAGGAACTTGGCTCGTGAACGATATCACGGCGGCTGGAACCGTGAACATTCCAACCATCGGCGTAACACCCATTGTGGCCAGCGACCAGTCCATTGCGGCGACTTCGCTCTTCACCATGGTTCAGGAACCCAACAGCGTCAACTACGCCATCGACGCCCAGCTCGACGTGGTGGCCGGCGCGCTGACCATCCCCTTCCCATGGCAGCAGTCCGGCAACGGAACCTGGCTTGCCAAATCCGGCAACGGCGTCGCTCCCGATTCGGTTATTATTACGGCTACCGACGGAACCATTACCCGCTACGAAGTCCTCAGCATCCTTGAGTCGGCCATTCGCCTCCGCACGACTACTGACATTACGACACCCGCCGAAGGCACTCTTAACCTCGAGTTCAGCTTCGCCAAGCAGCAGTAAGTCAAGATCTTTCAATTTTCGCCGCCACGGCGCAGAACCCAGGCAAATTTTGCCTGGGTTTTTTATGCCCCAATCCGAAGATTTGGCATGCAATTTTCACAGGTATACGTATGCACTGGACCGACTCCCTCGTTATCGTTTTTGGACTCGTGACCTTTGGTGTCGAGTGGTTGCTTTTGCGTGCCCACGGACGGAGCGTAAATTTTAGCCAAACGGCACTCAACCTAAGTTTGGGAATGATCGAGCGACTTTTTGCATTGCTGTCCCTCAGCTTTGGACTCTGGCTCACCACCGAAATGCTTGGATTGCGGATTCTCGACTCAATTCAGCCGGGTTGGCTCAACTTTCTCGCCGCGTTTATTGGCGTGGACCTCTTTTGGTACATCTACCACCGCATTTCGCACCGGGTCAGTATCGTGTGGGTGGCCCACCTCGTGCACCACCAACCCGAGGAGTATAATCTGAGTGTCAACTTCGCGAACTCTCCGTTGGGCTATTTTGTGCGGGTCCTCGTGTACAGCCCGCTGGTGCTCTTCGGAATCGAGCCCGAGTACATTGTCCTTGCAAACATCATCAACGGATTTTATCAGGCCTTGCTGCACAGTGAACTATGGCCTGCTTGGGTGGGCCTCGAGCGCTTCATCGTTACGCCTCGCTACCACCAGATCCACCACTCATCTGCCCGCGCTCACCTCGACAAGAACTACGGAGGCATGTTGACCATTTGGGACCGAATGTTTGGCAGTTACCACGACGGACGCGAGCCCGTCACCTATGGTCTCACCAAGCCCATCGAGCAGCGCGACCCCTTTTATGTGAGCTCGTTTTATGCGGCCCGTCTGATTCAGAACTTTCGCGACTTCCCCTTCAGAACTGCACTACGCCTCCTCTTCGCTGGCCCCGAGCACCAGCCGGCCGAAATGCCGCACCTATACCGGCTACCTGTTCGCTACACACCCGTTCGCTTGCTCGTGGGTTTTGGGGTTTTTCTCGGTGGATTTTTTCTGACGGGGTCGCAACTGCTTCCGTTTTGGGTCGCCTTCGCCATTGCCTTTGGCGGAATTTTAGTCGCCAGCGGTATTGTACCTTTGCCGCCCCGAGCAAAAGCACAGCGCGCTGAGCTCTAGGATGGCTCTGTAGTACAATGGATAGTATGTGGGTTTCCGGAGCCTAAGATGCAGGTTCGATTCCTGCCAGGGCCACACCAGGGATGAACCCGCCGCGCGAGCGGCGGGTTTTTTTGTGCCCTAAACGATTAAGCCTCCTTGGTCGATTGGCATTCCTCAAGTGCCTCTTGGGCCTTTTTGAGCTCGGTTTGAGCCTTCTTTTTGGCGGTTTCGGCCATTTTAAAAGCGTCGTTGGCTTCTCGTAACTCGTTTTGTAGCTGGTTTAGTGTACTACGCAGCTGTTCGGCTTCGTGGCGCCATTTGGCTGCTTCGCTCGCTTTGGCGGCCAAATCTTTGGCATCTTTAGTCTGTGTCCAAAAACTGTAGGCGGCATAGAGTACAACCCCCACGACGACCATAATGCGGATTTCTGACTGCCATGCGCCAATCGCGGGGACTACAAAACCCAAAGCAAAAAGTAAAATGAGAAGGGCTCCGAGCAGCATGAGGCCGCGTTCAATAAGGGATTGATTCATGATTTTGGGAATTGGCCCGCGCACATCGCGCTAAAGGCTTTATAAACGTCATAAAATGTTCTAATGCATCAAAGTTGGGCAGAGATTTTGCCCGAGTGAAGCAAACACTTAAAGGTATGAACACAAAGAATATGTTATGGTTAGCGGTTGCGGGAATCGCCCTGAGTTCCTGTACCGTAGTTCGCCAAGGAGACGTGGGCGTCAAGCGCACGCTCGGAAAGATCAGCAAGCGCGAGGTTCAGCCTGGGCCGCGCTTGTACAATCCGTTTTTGACGACGATTATTCAGGTTCCGACCCGAACCACCAACCTCGAGGTCAAGCTCGACTTGCCGTCCAAAGAGGGGTTGAATGTCGGAGCCGAAATTTCGATCCTCTACCACATCGACCAGCGCCGTGCGACCGACGTGGTGGGAAGCATTGGCCCCGACTACGAGATGTCCATGATTTTGCCCGTCTTTCGCGCCGCAGCAGCGGACGTGACTGCAGGCTTTATGGCCAAAGACATGCACACGGGCAACCGCCTCGGAATCGAGACCGCCATCAAAAAGAGCATGATGGGTCTTCTTGAGGACCGCGGATTTGTGATTGAGGCCGTCCTGATGAAGAGCATTAAGCTTCCGGCCGGACTCTACCGCGCAATTGAAGAAAAGCTTCAGGCCGAGCAAGAGGCCCAGCGCATGGAATTTGTACTGCAGCGCGAACGTCAAGAGGCTGACCGCCGCATCATTGAAGCTGAGGGCATTCGCGACGCCAACAAGATTATTTCAGAGGGGCTGACTCCGCAAATAATTCAGTACAAGACGATTGAGGCCTACCGTGAGCTGTCGAAGTCTCCCAACGCCAAGGTGATTGTGGGCGGAGGTAAGGACTTCATCCTCAATCCTTGAGGTCGCGATGAGGTTCCTCACGGGTCTCGTCGTGCTGCGCGAATTCGCGGGATCCTGCCAACCTCAGGGTCACTAGAAGTAATCCTACGGCAAGGGCCGAGGCCAGTGTGGCCTCGGCCTTGTCGTTTAGGGTAAAGGCTCCGAAGGTTGCGGCAAGGGCTGCAGCCAAACAGAGCGCGCTCGTCAGTGACAGCTGCACGGCTTACTGGCCCTGACCGAGCGAGTAGCTCGGGGTTCCGTCAAAGCGGTACAGGTTCTCGGTTTTGACCACGTCGATTCCGTGGGCTTCGGCAGCCTTCAAGAGGTTGACGATGCGCTCTTTGGGCATCATTCCTCCCTTGGGGTTCTTGAAGCGGCAGCGCCAGTGGTCGGTGCAAAACGTTTCGGGGAAGCCGTCGGGCCAAACCTTGATTCCGCGGTTCGTAATCATGCTCAGTGCAGCGTCGTCGCAGTTGATGGCCTGGATTAGAGGAGCCAAGGCATCTGCTTCGGTTCCGTGCCAGTGCACAAAGAGGTCTACGCCCTCCAATTCTTTGGTTTTGGGCGTTTTGCGCTCGTACTTCGGAACCTGAATCTTCGAGTCACCGCGGTAGCGCACGGCTTTGAGTTGGCTGGGTTCCTGGCCAAGGTTGGCGATGACGGCGTCGGCAAACTCGCGGGTTCCGACCTTTTCGCGGCTCAGGCCTTCGGTGAAGATGTCGTACGTGTGGGTTCCGTCCTCGAGGGTCTTGAGCCACGCATTGTGCACGCGTTCAGCAACATCGTATTGGCCGAGGTGGTTCAGCATCAGAATGGCTCCGTGCAAAAGGCCCGACGGGTTGGCGACGTTTTGGCCGGCGCGGCGCGGTGCGGAACCGTGGATCGCCTCAAACATCGCACATTCGCTACCGATGTTGGAGGATCCGGCAAGTCCGACGCTACCCGTGATTTGCGCAGCCACGTCCGACAGCACGTCTCCATAGAGGTTGGGCATGACAATCACGTCAAATGCCTCGGGAGTATCGGCGAGCTTAGCGGCTCCGATGTCCACAATCCAGTGTTCGTTCTCGATTTCGGGGTATTCGGCCGCGATTTCGTCAAAAACTTGGTGAAACAGTCCGTCAGTCTGCTTCATAATGTTGTCTTTGGTGAAGCACGTGACCTTTTTGCGGCCCTGGGTGCGGGCGTACTCGAAGGCGTAGCGCACAATGCGCTCGCAACCTGGACGGCTAATCAGCTTGAGGCACTGCACGACTTCGTCGGTTTGCTGGTGCTCGATTCCGGCATACAAATCTTCTTCGTTTTCGCGAACAATTACCACATCCATGATTGGATGCTTAGTAGTCACGTAGGGATGAAGGCTGACGCAGGGGCGCACGTTGGCAAACAGCCCAAGGAACTTGCGGGTGCTGACATTCAAGCTTTTGTAGCCACCCCCTTGAGGTGTAGTGATCGGCGCCTTCAAGAACACCTTGTTGCGGCGAATGATTTCCCACGATTCGGGGTGGATTCCTGCGCTGTTGCCCGAGAGGTAAAGTTTTTCACCGACTTCGATTTCGTCGATTTCGAGTTGGGCTCCTGCGGCCTTGAGGATGCGCAGGGTTGCGTCCATGATTTCGGGACCAATGCCGTCCCCGTGAGCGACTGTAATGCGTGCCATATTCGTAGAATTTGCTACAAAAGTCCGCTTCAGGAGCAGGGGGTTTCATTTATGAATCAATGTGGGTGCATTTGATTTATTAATGATAGTATAGCTCATTTGTGATTGCCTTGATTGGCGTGGACAACGTACTTATCGTCGACCATCCAATGTGCCCGGCTGTGGCTGCTGCGCACCAATTGGTGCTCGATCGCTAATACTTCTTCGACAAATGGGCTGTAGGTTTCTCTCGTTCGCGCTTGGCGAACGCGTTGCGTTTGTGTGTAGTCACGTGGCATGAGGATACCGACCTCGAAGTGCTCAAGGTAGAGGGCATACGTGCCTTCGATGATGAGTACCTCGACGCCGTTGAGCGGCACCTCACGGTCGTCAATGCGGTTCGCGAGGTAGTCGACGACCGGAACAGACAAGGATTGCGCTCCTGATTTAAATGCATCAAGGTGCGCTTGCAAAAGATCCAATCGCACTTCGCTCAACCCGATCCAATCTTTGGATTTGGTGCGCTCGAGGTGGTTCTCTCGGGGCGGAAGTTTAAAGTACCCGTCAAGGTGAAGTACGACAGACGAAATTCCGCGATCCAAAAAGGTAGTGCGGAGCGCGATGGCAGTGGTCGACTTGCCACTACCTGATTCGCCACCCACGGCAATAACCGTCCGTGTGCCGGCTTGGTGCGGAACCACCTCCAAAAGTTGTTCAGCGGCTTGGTGTACGTCGGAGCCAATGTGAAGCGGTTCGTTCACGAAGTGGGTGTACTTAGTTGATGGATAATTCGAATTCCGACTGCCGTAAAGCAGAGTTTTGGGGTGCCTCCGGGTTCGAGCGTTTCAGAATTGAGGTACTCTTCAAAGTCGAACTCGGGCAGCTGGTTGATGGTGCGTTCCGCGAGGTGTACGAGCGAGTTGGTTTCTAGACCGTGCTTTTGGAGCCCCAGCCCCAGCCAACCCAACCATACCCACCAAATCCCCCCATTGTGGTAGTGGTGGGGGCGATTTTTCATGCCAAAAAGGTGGAACCCTTCGAGTTCGGGCCATCGGGAGTCGTCGGGCTGAATAATGGGCCAAAATGCAGGCGGAAGTTGATCCTGGCCAAGGAACTGGTCGCACAACGTCTTGAGGGCGAGGGCAACAGATTTGGTTCCTCGAGGAAGGGCCATGGCAAGCATGCAGTGGGCGGCAAGGTCGATGCGGCGATCGACAGCTCCCGGGAGTAGAGATGAAGCAAAAAACCCTGTTTCGAGCGGATAATGGCCCAGTATGAGGTGAGCAATCTGTTCGGATTTCGTCGCCCAACGAGGTTGGTTAAAGGCCTCGGACGCTTCGCGTAAGGCCCAGCATCGCAGTGCTTGGTCAAATAGGGTATAGCCCTCGGTGAGGAATTCATCAGCCCAGTTTCCGCCACGCGGAATGTAGAGAAGGTGCCGTTGGTTGTATTCCAGCGCTTCAAGCAGGTCGGCGGCCGCGCGCACGCTCGGAAGCCATTGTGTCGGGCTACTGTGGCCATTCGCGACGAGTCGCGCACAGCCTAGGATGTACCAGGACACGGAGTCGAGTTTTGGTGATAGTTTGCCAAAGCTCACTGTCGTTTGGCCTCCTTCAACGCGCACGTTGGACGGAATTTGGCCCTGCGGTCCCTGATGGTTGCGAAGGGTGGTGAGGCTTCGAATCAGTCCGTCAATGAGGTCTGTGTCACCTTCATCAATGCCCAAAAGTCCGACCACCACAGAATCTCGGCAAAAGACCGCCTGATAGTTGGCGAGGTGGGCCATTGAGGCCTTGGTCCCGAGTTCGGATTGAGCGTGGACAAGTAGTTCCCGCGCAGCTGCAGCGTATTCCGTGAGTTTAGCGAACATCGGGCATGAATCGAGGGATCAAACGAAGGCTAAATAGGGCGCCGAGTAGCAAAAAAATTCCGCCTAAATTCAGCACCTGCTGGCTGTCCTCGCCAAGCCAGTCGAAGACGAACCACTGCATGGTTCCGATTTGAATCATCATCGGAATCACAATGAACATGTTGAAAATGCCCATGAACACGCCGGTGCGCTCCTTGGGTACCGAGGCCGCCAGCATTTGGTAGGGCATAGCCATGATTGAGGCCCAAGCAATTCCGAGCCCGAGCGTGTAGAGGTAAATGCTTGGCACGCCGAATAGGGCGGAATCGCTCGCGCTTAGGTAGGGGATGAGGAGGATTCCGACTCCGCCGAGAGTCAGCGCCAAAGCGTGCACCCACGCGGCACCCCAGCGGCGAGCAAGCGGCACTAGGGCGAAGGCTAGGGCAAAGGTGACGACGTTGTAGGTTCCGTTGAGTTGGCCCGTGAGGACTTGCGCGGCGCGAAAGCCCTCGCTGTGCACGTCGCTTGTGCCGAACTGTGACTTGGCAAGTGCAGACGTGACGTACTGCCAGTAGCAGAACATGGCGTACCATGTGAAAAATTTAACAGGAATTAGACGCTTCATACCCATTGGCATTTCGCGAAGCGATTCGGTGATTTCGCGAAGAGAGCGCTGTACGATGCTTCCGCTGGATTTGCGTGCTGCGATATGTTTGAGTTGTTCGGCGGTGGGGGCGTGCTCACGGGTGCGCCCCATGCTGTACAGCACGGTGGCAATGGACGCAATGGCGCCAATCCCAAAGGCCCAGTAGGTGGTGGCAGGGATTCCGTTGGCGAATTGGTCGTTGAGTCCCACAAGGCCTAAGGTGATAAGGATGGCCGGGGTGAAGTTGGCCAATGTGATGCCTAGCCCAGTAAAAAAGCTCTGCATAAGAAAGCCAGTGGGCTGCTGCTCGGGGCTTAGTTCGTCAGAAACGAAGGCGCGGTAGGGTTCCATGGCCATGTTGTTGGCGGCATCGAGGATCCACAGGAGGCTCGCGGCCATCCAAAGGGTTTGCGAAAAGGGCATGAACACGAGACCGAGGCTGGCAATGAGTGCGCCGACGAGGATGTAGGGCTTTCGACGGCCCCAGCGCGGACTCCAGGTTTCGTCACTCAGTGCACCAATGATGGGCTGCACAAGCAAACCAGTCACGGGCCCTGCAAGCCACAGCATCGGCAATGAGCCCTCGTCAGCTCCTAAGTACTGATAAATAGGGCTCATGTTGGACTGCTGCAGGCCGAAGCTGAACTGGATGCCGAAGAATCCGAAGTTCATCGTCCAAATTTGGCCAAATGATTTGCGAAGGTTCATGGGGTAGTTGAGGGTAGAAGAAAGGGGGAACGAAGCTGCGCTTCGTTCCCCCGGTAAAGGTAAACTTTGGCCCGCGGGGCGGGCCAAAGTAATTAGAAGCGGTAGCGCAAAGACGCAGAGATTGAGCGGCCCGTGATGGAGCGCGCGCGGAGGTAGTTCACTTGTCCGTCGACCATTGAGCCTTCTTCAGATTCGGTAATGCCGATCGCATTGAGCAGGTTGTTTCCGTTGATTCCGAAGTCGAGACCCTTGCCGAGGTTGAAGGATACAAATCCGTTCAAGGCCATGTAGCCGGGCATCACGAGCTCATTGTTGTCTTGAGCGTAGGCCTTAGTCTGGCCGATTGCGCTCAAACCGAGCATGTGCTTGCCAAAAGTGTACGAAGGCATAATGCTGTACATCAAGCCTGGCTGGCGGCGCGGCATATTGCCAAAGTTGGCACCCTCAGAACCGTCGAGGTTCATCGTGGTGATGCTGGCTTTGGTGTAGGTGGCGGCTCCGCGCAGGTCGAAGTTGCCTTTGCGGTATGCACCCTCAATCTCGAGACCGTAGGCCGTGTAGTCGTTTTCGATGACGCGCTGGGTGGTGGCTTCAAAACCGCCTTCTTCAGTAGTTGCAGCATAGAATCCGGTCACATACAGGATTGCGTTCGAGAAGCTGCGCTTCCAACCGAGTTCGGCTTGGTTAATCATGTCTTTTGGGTTGCCCATGCTCAGGTACGATCCGGTGGGGAACACGGCGCGGTCGGCCTTTGCGGCTCCGCCACGGCTGTAGCGTGCGTATACGGACTGGTTGGTACCGAGCAAGTAGTTGGCGCCCAATGAATACGAAAGGAATCCGTAGTCGTAGTTGACGGGGTTCTTGCGGGCGTTGTCGATGACGGCCACGCTTTCTTCAAGAGCTGAGATTACTCCGTCGTTGTTCACGTCGAGCTCACCGATTTTGGTTCCGAAACCGACTCCACGTACGCTGCCGTTGTCCTGGCGAACGCTGGCGTCTACAGTGATTTTATCGCTGGCTTCGTACACAAACGCAGCGTAGGGAGCAGACACAGTGTAGGCTGAGTTGTACTTCACCTGGCAGCAGTTGCCCCATACGGGAACGCCATATGCGAACTGGCCGCTCTCTGAGATTTTGGTTCCGTCAGCCGTCGTGATGTCGAGCGGAGAAGCTTGACCACCACCCTTAATTTCAGTCAGGTAGGAATTCCACAGCCACGACATATTTACGTCCTGAAGGGCGCGGTAGTATCCGAGTTTCACCTTGAGGTTTCCAAACGTTTTCGACAGGTTGTTGTCGCTAACCATGGTGTTGAAGTTCTCAAGTTCGGTGTCAAACATGTGCACTACTTGTGCGAGTTCGCCAGTGAAGGCACTGCCATCGCTTGCGCGTGTGAGGGTTGCGCCAGTTAGATCGCGCCCCACTGCGGAACCTACGGTGCTGAGCATGTTGGCAGTGGTTCCTGCTGCGGCAGTGAATGGGGCTACGAAACGACCTGAGTTGCGTGCCCAGCGGGTGCGGCTTTCAGCGCGCCAACCGTTTTCAAGGTTGTAGACGAACTCGGTTCCAACCGCGGTAGACTTTGGGTGCATACCGTCGGCCACGTCGACAATGCGGCGCTCGCCGTTGCTTCCGATTCCGTAGTTACTGCTCAAGAACACGCTGTGAAGGGCGTCTTGGTTGGCGCTGAAGTCGCCAATGCCTTCCCAAACAGGGTTCGCGTTGGTGCCGGTAACCTGCATAGGCTGTGGCATGTACGCCGCAGTGCGGTCGTTCAAGTGCTTGAAGTATACGCGGGCGTAGCCGTTCTCAAAGCGCTTGGTCATATTGGCTTTGATTTGACCGCCGTTGTTGGCATTGAATCCGGTCTTGCGCGGACCTTCTCCGTTGCGGAAGAATCCGCCCACGTGGAAGCTCACGTCCTTCGTCAGCGGAGTTCCGAAGTCAAAGTCGGTGCGGAACTGGTCGTAGTCCAAACCGAAGGTGCTGCTGATGCTACCGCCCTCTTTAGAGCCCGTCTTGCTGATAAAGTTGATAATACCGGCAGGAGAGTTCGACGCCATAGTAGACGCTGAACCCCCGCGAATGGCTTCGATGCGGTCAACCGATTGATCGAAACGCAGGAAGATGTCGGATGTGGCAAAGGCCATATCGCCAAACAAGAACACGGGGAGTCCGTCCTCTTGCAGCTGCAAGTACTTTGATCCGCCCGCCGAGATGGGTACGCCGCGGACTGCAATGTTGGTGTTACCCTCTCCGCCCGAAGACTCGGAGCGAATACCCGGAATGCTGCGGAAGATTTCTGCAGTGGTGCGGGGAGTAGATTGTTCGATGCTGCTGGGCTTTAAGGTCGTAATGCTGACACTTGATTTTAGCTTGCTCGCTTCGCTGGTGACACCCGTGATGACGACCTCGTTAAGGCCGGCGCTCAAGGTGGTGTCGGACTGCATTCCTGCAGTATTAGACGCAAGTGCGCCCAAGGCGGGAATGCCTAACGCGCATAGGGTGCCGATAATTTTGGTGGATTTGTTCTTCATGCCAATTCGTGTTAGGTGAATAAAGTGTTTTGGCGACACAATTGTAGGAACTGTTTTTGAACGATTTAATTGCGTGAAGTGGTGCAAACGTTTGCGGGAATGTTTGTTGTTGATAACTTTAGGGTCGAAGCATCGCATTCATGAACCGCAGAACCACCATCAAAGACATCGCTCGGGTTTTGAGCCTGTCCATTTCAACCGTGTCCAGGGCACTTTCGGATCACCCGGACATCAGTGCGGTGACCAAGCTTCGGGTGTCCGAGGCTGCGGCACAGCTGGGCTACCGTGCGAACCTTTTGGCGCGTGGCTTTCGCCAGCAGCACTCGGGCATTGTCGCGTTGGTGCTGCCTGAGGTGAACGACTACTTTTCTCCGTCCCTGATTGCCGGGGTAAGTGCGTCGCTCCGGCAGTCCGGCCGGATGCTCCAGATCTTTTTGACCCAGGACCGCAGCGAGCTCGAGGCCGAGGTGGTGCAGCAGTGCGTCGATCTACAAGTCGAAGGTGTCTTGCTTTCATTGGCTTCGGCTTCTACCGGACTGGACCATTTAAAGCCTTTGGTCCAGAATGAAGTTCCGTGCATTTTAATTGATAAAACCGCTGAAGATGTCCAGCTTCACAGTGTTCGATTTGATGGATACCAAGCGGGTTTTCAAGCGGTGCGCTATTTAGTTTCTAAGGGACACCGAGACATCTTGGCAATCCTAGGTAGCTGCACGTGGCGGCTTACCCAAGAGCGGGAGTCGGGTTTTCGCGCGGGGATTGCTCAGTTTGCGGGCACTAAGGCTGAGCCGAATGTGGTTCACGTCGAGCAAGTGGGTGAGCTCGAGCTGCTGCTTGCCAAACAGTTTTCACGCGCCGAGGGGCGGCCCACGGCCCTTTTTGCGATGTCGGATGAGCTGCTCGCGCACAGCATGCGCTACCTGCAGCGCATGGGACTGCGTATCCCTGAGGACGTTTCCGTACTCGGCGTAAGCGACGGCAAGTTTCCGATGGTTTCGGTTCCGAGCATCAGCTACGTCAAAACATCAGGCTACGACATGGGTTGGCTCGCGGGGCTTATGGTGTCCCGCGTTCGTGCTCAAGAGGGCGGAACGGAGCACGTGTCGATGCCCGTTGAAATCGTGGAACAGGAATCGGTGGCGTTGCGCGCCTAAGCGGTACGGAATACTTTTTCGGGTGCGCGCCCCTTCGCCAGTTCGTCGATGAGCTTGTCTAGGTAGCGCACTTTTTGCGAGAGCGGATTCTCGATGTCTTCGACGCGCCATCCGCAAATCACACCATTAATGAGCACGGCGTTGGGGTGCAGGTGCACGGAATCAAAAATTTGCGCAAACGTCAATTTGGCGTCGAGCCACACCTGAAAGTTTTCTGGCGTGGACTGGGTTAGCCACAAAATGGCAATGTCCGTGAGGCTTGGATCTACTCCTTTACGCTCGAGTTTGGCTCGGTAGTGCGGGTAGACCGAGGCGAGGGTCATGGCAGCAATGCGTTCGTCGGTGGTGGGCATGGGGCTCTGCTACATACGCCATTGATCGATATTCATGCTCTGATTGAGTATGCGAACAATGATACGGGATTGATCTTCGTCGGAAGTGTAGAAGATTCTGTGGGATTTGGGCTATTAATACTTTTTGGTATTGGCCTCCTTGATTTTCTTGAGAACCACTTCAGCATTAAAATCAGCAACCCATCCACTCTTTTCGCCACGGATTAAAGCTTCGCGAAGTTCATGGAGCTTTTTTTCGTCGGTTTGGCACGCTTCCAAGGAACGATTTGAGTTTTGAGTCATGATGTTTAAAAGTAATTCAAGAGCATCAATTAATCGATAATTTCTACCGGGGGGCCAAATTGCCGCGCATTCGCGCGGCGGACCGCTTAGGGGGTGCTTACTAGGAAACCAAACCCGCGACTCCGTCGCGTTTTTTTTCATTGGCACCCCTCGCTCAAGCGAGCTTGGCTCGGCTACCAATGAAAAACCCAGACCGTGGGGCCTGGGTTTGGTTTCCTAGTAGCGGGGGCCGGACTCGAACCGACGGCCTTCGGGTTATGAGCCCGACGAGCTACCAACTGCTCCACCCCGCGATATGGACGGCAAAGGTACGACATCCATTTAAAATGCACAAGTCCGCGGGAGTCCGGCTAAAAAGCCCGACCTTTGCAGCCATGTCAAAGCCCCACAAGTCCGGATTTGTTAACCTAATTGGCCACCCCAACGTGGGTAAGTCGACGCTTGCGAACGCGCTCGTGGGGGAACGACTCAGCA
>CAYYWL010000033.1:1967-16094 GCA_964475135.1 uncultured Owenweeksia sp. | reverse complement strand
AGTTCGCGGCCAATGGGGTCGACGTTCAAGAAGTCTTTGCCGCAGCTGGCCACAGCGAGGGCGCCAGCCGCAATGAGGGAGAGGTGAATCGTCTTCATTAGTTCAGAGAAGTTGAGAATCCAATAGAGTGCATGCGGGCCTGCGGGTAGATTCCGCGGTCGACGCCAAAACCGTTTCCGATTTCGGGATCAAAGCCCTTATAGTTGGTCAAGGTCAGCAGGTTGGTGCCCGAGTAGTAGATGCGGGTGCGCTTCAAGCCCACCTTGGAGGCCAGCGCCTCAGGCAAGGTGTAGCCTAACTGCGCGGTCTTGATGCGTGCGAAGCTTCCGTCCTCGACATAGAAGTTGGAGCTGCGCGCAAAGTTGAAGTTCTTGTCCAACGCGGTCAGGCGTGGGTAAAGGTCGCTGCTGCCTTCACCGGTCCAGCGGTCCAACGCAGCTCCGTTGAGGTTGGCGGTCGGAAGGTCGTAGCGGCGCGTCGCGTTGTAGATCTGGTTGCCCACGACGCCCTGTAGGAATACAACGGCATCCCATCCGCCCCAGCGAGCGTTAAGGGTAGCACCAAACGTCCAGTCTGGAGTCGGATTGCCGATGAAGGTGCGGTCTTCGGCGTCGATTGCGCCGTCACCATTCACATCAACAAACTTGAAGTCACCGGCTACAGCATCAGGTTGCAGCATTCCGCCTTCAGTATTCACATATCCAGCCACGTCAGCAGAATTTTGGAAGACGCCATTGGTCATGTATCCATAGAAGTAACCAATGGGTAGGCCCTCTTGGATGCGCGTGATTTCAAGGCCTTGAGGACCCCAGCGCTGGCCAGGGAGGTAGCCCTCTTCGTTACCTAAGAACACCACTTCGTTTTGGACGTAGCTCACGTTGCCGCCCAGGCGGATGCTCTTGGTCGGGCTGAAGTTGCGCTCGTAGCCCGCCTCTAGATCCACACCCATATTGCGCATCTTACCCACGTTGGCGGTAGGTGCATCGTTGCCCACGTAGTCAGGTAGCACGGGACGCGTCTTCATGTCGTACGTCGCACGGTGGTAAAGGTCCAAGTTCGTGTAGATGTACTTGCCCCAACGTAGGTCGGCTCCGAGGTTGGCCTGGCCCACGCGCTCCCAACGCAGGTCGGGGTTGGCGATTTGGCTCGGGGAGGTTCCGTTTTGCATGAATTCGTTGTAGCCAAAGCTATAGTTGCGTCCGCCAGAAATGGTCGCGGCGTATTCGAGTGAACCGGCTGCGTCATTGCCGCTCATACCGTAACCGGCGCGGATTTTCATGCTCGAGATGAGCTTTGAAGACCACCACGATTCTTTGTGAAGGTTCCAACCCGTCGAGATGGATGGGAAGTAGCCCCAGCGGAAGTTGGGTCCGAAGCGGCTTGAAGCGTCCGCGCGCAAAATCACCGTCGCGAGGTAGCGGTCATCGTAGTCGTAGTTGACGCGGCCGAAGTAGGATTCGATGGCGTAGCGTTCCCACTTGCCGCCGTATACGCGCTCTGATTCGGCGTTGCGGGCGTAGCTGATCGTGGCAAATCCAAATTCGTCGGTCGGAACGTCACGCTTGCTACCGCCGATAAAGCTTCCGTTGACGGCCTGGGCCGAGTGGCCCGCAACCGCATCGATGTGGTGGGCCCCAAAGTCTTTGGTGTACGCGACGGTATTATCCCACATCCATGAAAAGGCGCGGTTGAAGCTTTGGGTCACCAAGTTGGTGTCCAAGAAGTTCGTCGCGTTGAGGTAGTACGACGGAATAAATCCGTTGCCCCCGTAAAATGCGAGGTCGATACCCATGCTGGTGCGGGCCGAGAATCCGCCGCCGAGGTCGACGTTGGCATAGGACTGGTGCACAATCTTGTCGGACCAACCCACGTTGGTGTTGGTCAGTAGCGCTGCAAGCGGGTTGACGACTTCAGAGGTTACGCGGTTCGAGATCGCGTAAATGCCACCCTGGTCGCGCACGAGGTTGGGCCGAAGCACGCCATTCACTGTGTACGGTGCGCCGCTCAGCGCGAGCGGATTAGTTTCGTAGACCGGAGTGATTGGGTCCATATTCAACGCACGTCCGAGCGGAGATCCAAACTCCGTGTTTTCAGCGACCGACTGGCTGGTGTTGTGCGTGAATGCAGTGCTCATGCCGACGGTGATTGCTTGATGCACCTTATTGGTGGTGTTGAGGCGCGCGGTGATGCGCTCAAAGTTCGAACGGCCCGGAGCCACAATTCCCTCTTGGCGGAACCGACCCACCGAGGCGAAGTAGCTTCCGTCTTTGCTGCTCTGTGACATGCTCACGTCAACTGATTGCACGGGGGCATTGCGGTTGAACACGGCGTCCTGCCAGTCGGTACCGGCTCCGAAGCTGCGCGGGTCAGCGTACGGAATCGATTGACCGGCCGCGGCCGCCATTTCGTTCTGAAGGGTCGCGTACTCGGTGGCGTCGAGCACCGAAACCTTGCGCCAAGGGTTCTGAATGCCTTGGTAGGCCGAAACGCTTACATTCATTTGGCCGCTGGCACCCTTGCCGCTCTTGGTCGTCACGATGATGACGCCGTTTGCGCCGCGCGCACCGTAGATCGCCGCTGAGGCCGCATCCTTAAGTACTTCAATCGTTTCGATGTCGTTCGGGTTGAGGTAGTCGATTCCGCCTCCGATCACAACTCCATCGACCACGTAAAGTGGGTCGGAACCGTTAATTGACGCTGTTCCACGAATCCGTACCACGCTACCCGCACCCGGTTGGCCTGAGTTCTGAGTCACTTGGACTCCGGCGGTGCGGCCCTGAAGGGCTTGCTCGACGCGCAGAAGGCTCATGTTTTCAATATCCTTGGCCTTGACCTGGGCGATCGCCCCGGTGACGTTGGACTTCTTTTGGGTACCAAAACCGACCACGACAACCTCGTCAAGTTGAGAGGATTCGGATCCGAGAGCCACGCGCATGCCGTTAACGGCCGGAACGGTTTTGTCGGTGTAGCCCAAAGCACGAACCTTAAGGCTCACGCCCGCTTTGACATTTACGGTAAAGCTACCTTGAGCGTCTGAGGTCGTCAGAACGGCACCCTCAGCCAAGCTAATTACGGCGTTCGGAATGGGGCTCATCGAGCCCTCTTCAACCACGCTGCCCTTAATCGGGGTGGTTTGTGCCCAGACCGACGGGGTCGCGAAGGCCATTAGGCTGACTAAAAATGGAAGTATGCGTTGCGTCATGTGATGTGATCTTATGGTAAATCCTACCATTAACCTTGGCAATATAGTACGGATTACTAAATGTCAACTTCTCGTTATGAAACATTTAAAGTATTGTAAATGAATAAAATAATTGGAAATCATCATGTGTATATTCTACACTATCTAAGCCAAGACTCCCCTCGTTTTCACGTACCGACGCACCAAAAGATGCCCAAAATCCGCCTTGGCAATCCTTGAGATTAGTCCGACCTTTGCCGCATGAACGTACTCATTTTTGGTTCGGGAGGCCGCGAATCGGCCTTCGCCTGGAGCATTGCGCAAAGTGGTTTGCTGTCCAACCTCTTCATCGCGCCCGGCAACCCCGGCCTCAGCGAGGTGGGTACCTGTATTGACCTCGACTGGCGCGACCGCGATATGGTCGCCGACTTCTGTCTGCGCAACGACATTCACATCGTGGTCGTGGGCCCCGAAGAACCCCTGGTGCATGGCCTTGCGGACTACTTTGCCTTTCATCCCGAGCTAGAGCGCATTCACTTCATTGGTCCCCGCGAAGAGGCGGCCCAACTCGAGGGGTCCAAGGACTTTGCGAAGGCCTTCATGAAGCGCCACGGAATTCCGACCGCTGCCTACCGCACGTTTACCAAGAACGAACTCGAGGCCGCTAAGATGTACGTCCTGAGCCAAGATGGTCCCTATGTGCTCAAGGCCGACGGACTTGCCGGTGGTAAGGGAGTAGTCATTCTCGACAATGTGGTCGACGCACTCAAGGAGCTGGATTCCATGCTGGGTGAAGCTAAATTTGGTTCTGCATCAAGCCGCGTGGTCATTGAAGAGCACCTTACTGGCCCTGAATTCTCGGTATTTGTGCTCACGGATGGCGAAAACTACATCCTGCTTCCGCAGGCCACTGACTACAAGCGCGTGGGCGAAGGCCAGACCGGCCCCAACACCGGCGGAATGGGCGCCATCAGCCCTGTTCCCTTCGTGACCCCTGATGTGCTCGGCCAAGTGCACCGCGAAATCATTCAGCCCACGATCGAAGGCCTTCAGGCCGAGAGCATTCCGTACTGTGGATTCATCTTTTTTGGCCTCATGCTCACTGAAGATGGCCCGAAGGTAATCGAGTACAACGTCCGCATGGGCGACCCTGAAACCGAAGCCGTGTTGGCTCGCCTCGACGAGGACTTGCTGGCATTAATGATTGACGCGGCCCGCGGCCACATTGCCACGCGTCCCGCGGCGGTCAAGCCCGAAACAGCCATCACGGTGGTCATGACCGCCCCTGGCTACCCCGGTGAATACCCTAAGGGGTTAGCGATCAATGGCGCTGAATTGCCTTCAGAGGGCAGTCTCCTCTTTCATTCCGGAACGGCACTTCGCGACGGTCAACTCGTTACCAACGGGGGACGGGTCCTCGCCATCACCGGTTTAGGCGCCGACGTCGAAGAAGCAAAAACGCGAGCTTATGCCCGCGTTGATCAAATTCAGTTTGAAGGAAAGCAAGTGCGCCGCGACATCGGAACGATCTACGGCTGGCCCTTAGACGCTAAGAAGTAGTGGGGATTAGCCCTGCTGTTTCTCGTGCTTGCTCATTTCGCGAAGCCAGTACAGGATTCCGCCTGTAATGATTGACCAAAACACCACGTTCGCGGCAGGGCCGATCCAAGGCATCGCCATGAATGTCAGTTCAAACAGGTCGCCGATAGCTTCAAAAAAGGTGCGCAGTGGCATAGCAGTGTACTTTTGAGATGCCCAAAGGTAACCCAGCCTGACCAAATGCCCACACTCCTCTTTCGCAATGCCCACCCCGGAGTCGCGTTCGTGCTCGTTCTGGCCGTCGCGGGGATCAGCTTTGCCATTAATACCGTTTTGGGTGCACCGCATTCCGTGCTGCTGGCCCTTGCCACTGGTGTCGGAGCTTGGTTCGTCAACTTCATTCTCGTCTACCGGAGTCGCTACCTCAAGCAGAACTACCTCTTTGGCTGGCTGTGGTTCACGGCGGCAGTGGCCTTGAGCGGAAGCCGTGAAGGCATTCAGTGGTACACCCTTGGCGGCTCGCTTGCCGCGGCCGCATGGATGGCCCTTGCCTATGAAATGGCATTTGACCAGCGTAGCGCCTTGGCGCGCCGTATCAACCTTGGCTTTGTCACTGGAATCTTGCTCTTATGGAACGTACGCTTCAGCTACTTTTTGCTGGTTTCGTTATGGGCCATTGGCTGGGGAACGACGCGGTCGGGCCGTGGATTCTTGCAGCTCATGATGGGCTGGTTGGTGCCGGCATCTGCCATTGCCACCTACTACTGGACCGTGGGTGGTCCCGAATTCTTTTACCAGTGGCTGGCTGCGCTCAAGCCGAGTTGGACGCAAACGTTGCCCAGCCCCGGAGAGTGGACTGTGCTGTTTTGGCTGGTCGTCGCCATTCCGCAAACGGTGCGGGCGGCGGTTTCGGCCAAGCGCTCGAAGCGTCAGGGTCTGTACTTGTCGTGGTCCGGAATCCTCGTGGCCATCATGTGGCGCATCGCCCACCCAGATGCGGCGACAAGCGGTCTACTCGCCGTCTTTGCAGCGCCTCAACTCGTCAATCTTCAAGATTACTTGCCCAAGTACTGGATGCGCATCCTGCTTGGGCCCTCGCTGCTTGCCTCAGGCCTGGTCAGCGTCTTTTGGTAAAAACAGCGCTTTGAGCTCGTGGGCGTCCTCTGGCTTCATTTTTCCTGATAAAATCAGGGCTAACTGCCGGCGGCGCAACGCTCCGTCGTAGCGGCGCTGCTCTTCATCAGTCTCTGGTTCTACAGCCGGAATCGGAATCGGCCGTCCCAAGTCGTCCACCGCTACAAACGTGTAAATGGCCTCATTGCACTTGGTACGTTTTCCGGTCCCGCGTTGGTCCTCCATGTGCACGTCAACCCAGACTTCCATCGAGCTGCTGAACGCGCGCGAAACCTTGGATTCTAAGGTCACAATGGCTCCTTGCGGAATCGCCTCATTGAACGAAACATTATTCACAGAAGCCGTAACTACCGTACGGCGGCAGTGGCGGTGGGCCGAAATAGCAGCGCATCGGTCCATCCAACTCAAAAGTTGGCCCCCAAACAAGTTGTTGAGGTTGTTTGTATCGTTCGGAAGAACAATCTCGGTCATCACCGTAAGGGACTCCGAGGGATGCTTTGGTTTCATTCGTGGTAGATCCAGATCGCCGGAAAATCCCCCTTGAGCTGAGCTTTAGCCTTGCGGGCGGCGTCTTCGCTGGCAAAGGTACGCAGCGCCACCTTCTTCAGGCCGACTTTGGCGTCCAGCACCTCGGCCGGATATCCAGATTCCTTCAGGTCGCTTGCGAGGCGCTCTGCGTTGGCATTTTCGGCAAAGGCGCCGACGATGAGTGCGTACTGCCCATTTGGCTCAGCAGAGCTGGGATCCGCTTCTTTGGCTGCTGGCTCGCTGGCCACTGGCTCGCTGGATATAGGCTCGCTGGCTACTGGCTTTTTAGCTACTGGTGTGCTGACTACTACCTCTTTGGCAAGATTGGCTGAGATGGGCTTGTTGGCAGGCGTCACGAATTCTTCGACGGACGCGGTCCACGAATCCCATGTGCGAATCAAGGTTGATTTCTGGGATTGAAACCAGTCGGAAACATTCCAATCGATGGTGGCTTGCTGGACGGTGGCGCGCACGTTGTCTTTGGTTCCGCCAATTGCGGCGAGACCCAGGGCGCCTGCAACGATGGCGGCAGCTTGCCACGAACGCACTCGAGAGGTATCACCCTTTGCAGGTATAGACGGCGCAAGGGACTCAGACGAAGCGATGTCCATCCGAAAAATGGGAAGGCCGAACGAGCTTGATAGGAAGTTGGCTTCGAGGCTGGCTTTGAAGGTCCACTGCGATTCGATGCGGCGGAGGCTGCCGATTCTTTGAAGCACAAGGCGGTCGCCCCGGTCAAGGACGCGGCGGTACTCTGCAGTTGCAGCCGCGATAGCCTCGGCTACGCCTGCTTCATCGAGTCCTTCAATCTGCTGTAGGTGGGTGACGAGGCTTGGTGAGGTGAATTCCGCTTGGGGGCTAAAGCTCACCCGGCGGGCGGGCGGCAGAATCAGACCGGCGGGAAGCTGAATTTCGGCTCCGTAGCGGCGTACGCTGAACGTGCCCAATCCATGCACCGAAAGGCTATCTTCCTGAAATAGAAGAAAGGCGAGGTGTAGGTTGAGGCTGTAATTGAGCGAGGCCATAATTCACGAATTTAGTGTGCAAGCCTAATCTGGCTGCGACTTATCAACGGGAGTTATGAACAGGTTATCCCCAGCCAGTAACCAGTAACCATAAGCTAGAAGCCAGTTACTAAAAGAGCTTCCGGTACCCGTGGCAGTAGGGGGTTCCGCCTTTGACATCGTAGTAGTCCTGGTGGTACCCCTCGGCAGAGTAGAAGGGGGCTGCCGGAAGCAGTTCAGTGGCCACGTCGTAGCCCTTGGCGCGAAGCTGCTCGATGAGCGACGCGGTGAGTTCGCGCTGGGCTTCGGATTGGTAGAATACCGCACTGCGGTATTGGGGACCAATGTCAGGGCCTTGCCCGTTGCGCTGGGTCGGGTCGTGCGTTTCAAAAAACATGCGGAGTACGGTTTCGGCCGTAGTACGAGAGGGGTCGTACTCGACGAGGCAGGCCTCGTAGTGGCCTGTCTTTTTGGTGCAGACCTCTTGGTACGAGGGGTTTTCGACGTGACCGCCGGTGTAGCCCACGGTAGTGGCGACGACGCCGTCGATGCGCTTGAGAAAGTACTCGGTTCCCCAAAAGCAGCCTGAGGCGAGAATGAGGGTTTCGTTTCCGGGTTGGGCAGGGGCAGCGGGCATTAACGACACGGGGGCGGAATTTTTAGTAGGTTGGGCACAGGCCGACAAGGTGCAAAGCACACCTAGGGCACAAAGTTGAAGGAGTCGGCGCATACTTAGGTAACGCATGCTGGACCAAAGGGTTTACATTCCCATGTCGTCACCGCCGCCGCCTTCCATTCCGCCACCCATTCCACGTCCGCCACGGCCACCGCGGCCTTGGCTTCGGTCGGGCTTGCCGAAGTTATACTGCAGGGTGACATAGCCGATGCGGCTCTCGCGGTAGCGCATGAAGTAAATGTCGGTGTAGGGCGGATGCTGTTCGACCTGAAAGCGGCGCTGCTTGAATACATCGCTCAATCGCACGGTCACGTTGAGCTTGTTTTTGATGACCTCGTACTTATATCCGAAGTCAAAAAACTGGATACCCTTGAAGTAGCCCTGGCCGGTTGGCCCAGCGCCCCATTGGTTGAATGTCAACTGAAACTGATGCTCCGGGGTTGGATTGTACATCGCATTCGCGCGCCCCTGCCATCCAAATCCGGATTGAATGAGGCCGCCTTGCAAAGTGGACGAATTGATTATGGCCCAAAAGGCGTCGCCCGAGGCCTGAAGGCTGAGCTTCTTGCCGAATCGTGCCATCGTGTTGCCGCTCAGTCCGAAGCGATCGCGGGTATCAAAGTTCTCCCATGTAACGGTTACGAATCCGCTATTGTCGACCTCGACAAAGCGCGAAAACATGTTGGTCGTGTGCTGCAAATAACCCGAAAGCGTCGCTGAGCCCCACTTGGCATACTTGGCTGCGTTGAGCTCAAAGGCGTGTGTATACTCGGGCATAAGGAGCGGATTCCCTTTGCGGAAGGATTGTGGGTTTGAGTAGTCGATCAACGGGTTAAGTTGTTCTTCCCCCGGGCGGTTTACACGCATCGCGTAGCTAGCTTGAAAATCGGTTCCCTTCTTGGGGCTGTAGGTCAAGAACACGCTGGGAAAGTACCCGGGGTAGGTGAAGTCCAGCTGGCTTCCGGACTTGAGGATGAAACTCAAGTTGGCGACTTCGTAGCGCATTCCGGCCTGGGCCTTCCACTTGGAATTGAACACATAACCGTAGGTGGCATAAAGTGCATGTACCCACTGCCACTGGTCGACAAATTGGGTCCGCAGGGTGTCTTCGACAAAGCTGCTGTTGAGCGGAGTCTCGAGGTAGCTGGCGTCGCGGTCGCTAACACGGGCGAAGTAGGTACTGCGTCCGCCAAAAGTGACCTTGCTCTTGCTGTTGATTATTTGCTCGGCGTCAGTCTGTAGGTTGAGGTTTCGGGTGGTCTCGAATTCTTCGAACCGCTGCACGTACACTCCGCCGTAGGTGAGCACTTTGGGGTAGTTGCTGTCGGCATCAAAGAAGTTGTTGGTCGCCTCATCCCTCCATCGATCTGAGTAGTTGAGGTCAAACGTCCACTTTTCGCCGTCTTTTTTGAACTGGCGCTCGAGGCGCAGGGCCACGTCAGAATTGGCGTTGGCTCGGGTGCCCACGGCGCCCTGGACCGCCTTGGTCTCAAAGTTGCCCGACGAATTACTGAAGTCGGTGCTGTCCCACTCTTCGCGGGTTTCTTGGTTGCGTCCTACCGAGATGTTGGCGGTCCACTTCTTGCCGAGCGGAAGGTCCATACCCAGTCGGCCGTTCAGCCCAACACTGTGGTTGTCGCCAGACGAAACATGGTGCTGTTCGTACGCGGAATCGGGGAAGTTGAACACGCGGTCGACGGTTCCGCCCGAATACATCCAGCGGTCGTCCCACGCTAGGCTGGTGAACAAGCGCACCTTGCCCACAGGCACTGAAATGCTGGTGGAGGCGTTGTACTTACGGTTGGTCCCGACGCCCGCCACCACGTTGCCGTTGAGCGGAAGCTCGCGGTTCTTTTTGGTCACAATGTTGATGACTCCACCAGAACCTTGGGCGTCAAACTGTGCGCCCGGGTTGGTGATGACTTCGACGCGCTGCACGCTTCCGGCGGGGAGTCGGTCAAAGGCGTTGGTCCCGCTAAATCCGAGCAGTGAGGCTGGTCGTCCGTCGATAAGTATGGTGACGTTTTCGTCGCCGCGGAGCTGCACGTTTCCGTCCATGTCGAGGGACACGTTGGGTACTTGGCGAAGTACGTCGGTGCCGGTCCCGCCCTGCACGTTGAGGTCCGACGCGACGTCGTAGACCTTGCGGTCCATTCCCAGTAGGGCGCGAGCGGCCTGGCCTTCAACCTTGGCTTCTTCAAGTTCGGTAGTGCTCGCGATGGCCTTCAAAATACCCAACTTAATCGGGGTTCCTGAAGCCTCAATGGGGCGCATCACGGGCTGGTACCCCAGCGGACGCGCCACGAGACGGTAGCTTCCGTTGGGTACATTCAGCTGAAAGTTGCCCTGCACGTCTGTTACGGTCTGACCCACGGGGCCGTTGGGTCCCATCACCCGCACGGCGGCGTTCGGAATCGGTTCTTCGCCGTCGACCACCTGGCCCACAATCAGGGTTTGCGCGATCAGGGGCGTCGCCGCGAGGGCGACCCAGAGGGCGAGGATTCGAAGGAACATATTCATCAGACGGTGGCTTGGGTCAAAGGTTTAGTGGGCTGCGGTGTGGGGCGCGGAACCTGCGGTCACCCGCAGCAGCTGTGGCGCCGTTTACCGCAAAAATCCGGCCGAAATTAGGTGTTCGGCAATTTGTACGGCGTTCGTTGCGGCCCCCTTGCGCAGGTTGTCGGCCACAATCCACAGGTGAATCGAGCGGTCGCAGACTACGTCTTCGCGGATGCGGCCCACAAAAACTTCGTCGCGGCCCTCGGCAAAGCGGGGCATGGGGTAGTCCTTGGCGGCGGGGTCGTCCTGAACCACCACTCCGGGCATTGCGGCCAAGAGCTGGCGCACCGTATCGAGCGATGGACGTGCGTCGCGAAAGGTCACGAGCACCGACTCAGAGTGTCCGCCCTGTACCGGAACCCGAACCGCCGTCGCACTCACCCCGACCGAATCGTCTCCGAGGATTTTTTTGGTCTCGTGGTGCAGCTTCATCTCCTCTTTGGTGTACCCGTTCTCGAGAAACACGTCGCAGTGCGGAATGCAGTTCTTATCAATCGGGTAGGCGTAGGCCATCGGGCCGTCGAAGTTGCCTGCGCGTTCGTTCGCGAGCTGGTCCACGGCCGCCTTGCCGGTTCCAGTCACGCTTTGGTAGGTGCTGACGCGCACCGTGCGGATGGGGTGCACGTCGTGCAGCGGCTTGAGGGCCATCACCAGCTGAATCGTCGAGCAGTTGGGGTTGGCGATGATCTTGGCGTCGGCCGTCAGGGCGTGGGCATTGATTTCGGGCACGACGAGCGGAATTCCCGGCTCCATGCGCCACGCAGAACTGTTGTCGACCACAAAGCATCCCACTTCAGCGAACTTCGGTGCCCACTCAAGTGAGGTGGTTCCGCCCGCCGAAAAGATGGCGAGGTCGGGCTTCAGCGCCACGGCCTCGGCGAGGGTGCGCACGACGTAGTCGGTTCCGTTCCAGTGTAAAATGCTTCCCGCGGATTTTTCAGAGGCCACCGGAATAAATTCCGTGACCGGGAACCCCCGTTCAACAAGGACTTTTCGCATGACTTCGCCGACCATTCCGGTGGCACCAACTAGAGCTAAACGCATAGCGCGGCAGGGGGATTTAGGTTTGACGCAAAAGTACGGATGATGAACAGGTTAATTGCGTTGAGCCTTGGGCTGCTTGCCCAGGGCCTTTGGGCCCAGTGGGGCCCGTGGACTGAGGATTGGTCGGCCGGCTTGCCGGCGTGGCAGGGCGACACATTCGCCTTCGACGGCGGGGCGGAACTGCGTTTGGCGGCTCCCGCAGCCGGAACCTATGCGCTCTGGCGCACCGGCCTGGGGGCTCGGCCGGCCCAGGCTTCGGGCCGCGTGCGCCTCGACTTCAACCCCTCGTCGTCCAACTTTGTCTTTTGGGAGGTGCGCGACACGGTCACGTCAGGCGGCTACCGCCTCGAATTCGGCCGCAGCAGCGACCAGTTGCGGCTCACGCGGCGTTCGGACGGAATGCTGCTGGCCGCCAGTCCCTCGGGTTTGCTCGACCGACCCACCTCAGTCGTTGATTGGTCCTGGACCTGGGATTCTGCGGCCGGCCACCGGCTCTCTTGGGACCTTCGCGACACCCTCGGAACGCTGCTCGACAGCGGTTCCGCCTGGGGTAATGCTGACTCGAGCGCTCAGGCCTTGTGCGAAGTGCGCTTCGGAGCCACCGTGACGGCCACGCGGACGCGCAGCGTCCGCTGGGGCCCCTTGTCGTTTGCTGCTGCGGCGCCGCAGATGCGGCAGCCCCTCGCCGCCGCGCTCCCCGGCGACGTCGCGGTCACCGAACTCCTGGTGGATCCCGACCCCCAAGTCAGCTGGCGATCCGCCCCCGGAGACTTTGTGGAGCTGCTCGTCACGGCCGATTCCGCCTGCCGTGCCGTTGGATGGACCTTCACCCACGGCAGTGGCCGCTGGCCGCTTTCGGATCGGGTGCTGCAGCCCGGTGAAGTCCTGATCCTGGCCGATTCCCGCCTGGGCTGGCCCGATTCGCTGCAGATATGGGACGCGCCCCTGGCGCTGACCGCCTCGGCCGCCTTTTGGTCGCTCGAAACGGCCGATAGTCAGCTCGTGGCTTGGGGCCGCACCCAGCCCGACATGCACCATCCCGCAGATAAGTCCTTGGGCGGATGGTCGCTCGAGGCCCAACCTGAACTTGCGGCAATGCCCCGCGCCTGGCAGTCGTCCTGCAATGCCCTCGGGTCGAGCCCGGGCCGCATCGAGTTTACTCCGGTTGGGCCGCGAAAGGGCGGAATCCTTGGACTACTCGCCGACAGCGTCCTGCACGTCGACTGGCGCCACCCCATGCCCTTGAGCACTCCCGCTCACTACCCCTTTGATTCATCGGCTCTGGCTCGTTTTTCGGGCGGAACTTGGGTCGCCACGCGCCCCCATGCCGAACGCACGGACCTTCGATGGATCGGGCATACGGGTTCAGAGAGCTGGCCCGGACTACCGGGTGACGGCTTTGAGCTTCCCCTAATTCCCGATTGGGTGCACGCCGACGGAACCCCCGGGGACTGCACCCTCATCGCCGCGGGTTGGCCCGCCGTTCCCGATTCTGGCGAGCTTCAGATTACCGAAATCTTGTTCAATCCCCTCTCCGGTGAAGGGCGCTTCGCCGAGTTGCGGA
This sequence comes from uncultured Owenweeksia sp., assembly GCA_964475135.1. Lineage (GTDB taxonomy): Bacteria > Bacteroidota > Bacteroidia > Flavobacteriales > Schleiferiaceae > TMED14. The sequence goes on along the minus strand of CAYYWL010000033.1, from coordinate 2,865 downwards.
ACGAGAGCGGCCGCGTCCTCGACCTGTCGCAGCTCTTTTGGGCTTCGGGGGATTCGTTGGCGTGGCGCCGCGCCGCGGTCGCCGGCCGGTTTCTGCTGCCCGGCCAAGTGATGTTCGGGGCGGCGGACCCCCTTGCGGTGGCGCGCCGCTATCCGGCCGGCGATTCTGCGGCGGGGCCCCGGGGCGCCCCGCGCCCCGGGGCCTGGGCCCGGCCGGCGGTGCCGGGCGGGCCGGGCGCCACATCCCACGCCCTTCCGATTACTGACGACGGAGGAACCCTCGAACTCCGCCGAAGCGACGGCCTCCGAATAGATTGGGCACGGGTTTCGCCCCACCAATTCCCCCAAAAAATCCGCGAAACCCCCGGCAAGGGCGAAGGAATGTCCCTCGAGCGCCGCGGCCCGGGTCCCGACGACTGGGTCCACTCCCGAACCGATTCCGCCACCCCGGGCCGTTGGCCCCAACCCGCCCCGCAACCTTCCGAGGGCCAATTCGACCTCGTCCAGCGCAAGTGGCCGCCTCAACTTGCCTGGAACCTCGACCCCGACCGCGCCTGGCTGCTCGAGACCCGCTGGACCGACCCCGAAGGCCGCTGGGCCACTTCGTGGACGGCGCCCCAACCCATTGCGCCCCAGCACCAGCTCGAAGCCTCCGACCCGCCGCCCCACCGCCAAAACTGGCTTTGGGAATTTCGCTTTACCCCGTCTGAAGGCCGACCGGTTCGGCGTAGCTATTTGGTAACCAGTAACTAGTAACCGGCAACTTGTTTCTTGCTTCTTGCTTCTCGCTGCACAGCAGCCCAAGCCCCGAAGCTCCTCTAATGCATATGAGCACCAGAAACGAGAAACCAGAAACCACATGGGCGCATAGCGCCCCAGCCCCGAAGGGGCCCTAGCGC
>CAYYWL010000033.1:0-1867 GCA_964475135.1 uncultured Owenweeksia sp. | reverse complement strand
GAAACCAGAAACCACATGGGCGCATAGCGCCCCAGCCCCGAAGGGGCCCTAGCGCGAGCGCCGATGGCGCGAACCGCAACAAGCCCATTACCTTTGCTTCATGGACGAAGCACGCCTCAAGCGCCGAGCACTCGCGCAGGCCGATTTTGACCCCAACGGACTCGCGACGGGGGACCAGATTTATGGACTTCCGTACGCGGTGGAGGACGCTGAGGTGGTGGTGGTTCCGGTGCCCTGGGAGGTGACCGTGAGCTACGCTTCGGGTACGGCTCAAGGCCCTGCCGCGATTAAGGAGGCGACCGCACAAGTTGACTTGTGGGATCCCTTTGTGGCGGATGCGTGGAAGATGGGCTTGGCGATGGCTCCGCCCTCGACGAAGTTGGCCGAAAAATCCGAGCGCAACCGCGAACGCGCCGAAGTCTACCTGGCCGCACTTGCCGACGGAACCGCCGCCATGGTTTCCAGCCAAAAGTTGCTGGCGAAGATCAATGAGGCCTGTGCGTGGATGGTCGAAAAAGTCCGCCACGACGTCGAGCACTACCTCGACCGCGGGCAGCTTGTGGCCCTGTTGGGCGGAGACCACAGCACGCCCCTAGGCTACATTCAGGCATTGGCCGACCGCCATCCCGGAATGGGAATCCTGCAGATCGACGCCCACATGGACTTTCGGGTGGCCTACGAGGGCTTTACCTACAGCCACGCATCCATCATGTACAACGCCATGAAGCACGAGGGCGTTGCCAAGATTGTTCAGGTCGGAATCCGCGACTACTGCGCCGAAGAAGTGGCAGTGGCCGCCGAGCTGGGCAACCGCTGCACGGTGTTCTACGACCGCGACCTCAAGCAGGCTGCCTTTCACGGCCGCACGTGGGCCCAGCAGGTGGATTTGATTGTGGCGGAACTTCCGCAGCAGGTCTACCTAAGCTTCGACATTGACGGCCTCGACCCCAAACTTTGTCCGCATACCGGAACCCCAGTGGCCGGTGGCCTCGAGGTCGAGCAGGTGCTCTACTTGGTCGAGCAGGTGCTGGCTTCAGGCCGACAGCTCGTCGGATTCGACCTCAACGAGGTGGCTCCGGGATCCGAGGGCGACTGGGACGCCAACGTGGCCGCGCGCCTGCTGTACCGACTCGCCAACGTGCTCGGCAAGGCCAACGGACGCTGTACCTTTGCCTCGTGAAATTCGGAGTTGTAACTTTTCCAGGGTCGAACTGCGACCAAGACATGATCCACACCCTCCGCGAGGGTCTGGGATGCGAAACCGTTAGCCTTTGGCACAAAGACCGCGACCTTAAGGGCGTTGACATGGTGGTGCTTCCCGGCGGATTTTCGTACGGTGACTACCTGCGTTCAGGAGCCATCGCACGCTTCTCACCCATTATGGAAGAGGTCATCAAGCACGCCCACCGCGGCGGATACGTCTTTGGAGTGTGCAACGGATTCCAAATCTTGACCGAGGCCGGACTCGTCCCAGGTGCCCTGCTGCGCAACGACACCGGCAAGTTCATTTGCAAAAACGTGCACCTCGTGCGCGGATCAGGCCTTAGCCCAATGACTGCAGGCCTCTCTGAAACCGGAGTCTACCAAATACCCATCGCCCACGGCGAAGGACGCTACCACGCCGACGAAGACACCCTCAAGGCCCTGAACGACAATGGACAAGTTATGTTCCGCTATGCCGAGGCCGACGGTGCCATCACCCCCGAAGCCAACCCCAATGGTTCAGTGCAAAACATCGCCGGAGTCTGCAACAGCACGCGCAACGTCATGGGCATGATGCCCCACCCCGAGCGCGCTGCCGACACCAACCTTTTGAACACCGACGGAGTGGCCCTGTTCGAGAGCCTCCTTCAGTACACGGTGTCGC
>CAYYWL010000032.1:0-18110 GCA_964475135.1 uncultured Owenweeksia sp. | reverse complement strand
TGCTCGCGACTGGTTGCTGGCTGCTCGCGACTGGTTGCAGGTTACCAATTTTAAAGCGGGAGGAGTAGGCGTAGACTGCCGCTCCAGCCGCTTGGCGATCGACGGATTCGTGCGTTGATTCGAGTGAGGTTTTGGGTATAGGTGAGTGCGGCTTCTGCGGTCCAACCGGGTCGCCAAAGGGTCATGGGGCCGGTGGCTCGGGGAAGCATACTGGATTGAGTCAGTGTCGAGTTGAAGTCAAGGTTTGTGGTTTGGGAATGGCTAAGACTGCCGTCAAGCAGACGTTCAAGTGCGTTGGGTTGGGATGTTCTGGTGGTGATTCCTGCGATTCCAATTTCAGAAATGAATGGGCCCGAGGGCCAGCGGAGCTGGACCGAGGCGCCTTGGGCACGCCCGAGGTAGAGGTGGCTTCGCAGACTGACGGCCGCGCGCGGGGTCCAAGGGTTGTGTTCACTGCGGATCCCTAGATTGAGTTGCCCCGGATACCAAACTACCGATCGCCTTTGGTCAGCCCATGTTGCAGATGGGCCGGTTGTGGTGCTTTGAATGGTGAGACGGCCGGCCCACAGCGGCAACGCCGCTGTGGCGCGGTTCCCGCGCAGCGGGCGCCACGGGGTGGCGCCGGCCCCCGGCCTTTCTCCGGTCCATGGCCTTGCTCCGTCAACCGATCCAGCTCTAGCCGGAACCCACTCACGCTGCACCGCCACAAGAAGCCCGCCAGGCCCGTACCACGTCGCAGACAGCTCCGTCCAACCCCGAGAACTCATGCCCGCTTTCACTCCGAAGTAGGCAGACCGCAGGGACAGGTCGCCGTACCAAATGCCTGCTGTGTCGCGACCCAGCACGGCCTGGTCAACGAACTTCCGCATTAGGCTTGCAGATTTTGAGGATCTAAATCCTCCAAAAAACCCCAAAGCCCGTGCGCCACGGCGTGGAAGCATCGCCGGACGAATCCCCAAGGCTACCGAACGAGGTCCGGCCCACAGGCGAACGGGATAGTCCGACGGACTGCGCAGTGTCCACGTTGAGGCGGTCCAAGGTTGGGCGGAGGCACTTGCGGAGGAGCTCGTGAGGCCGAGGCGGGTTCCGCGGTGCGCGTTGGTTGGGGAACAGCCCGAACAGGACCAACCTAGGTTGAGCGAGGGATCGATGGGCCCGCGAAGGTTGCGGCCTGCTGGCGCAGCCCGCACCCCGTGGAAGAGTGCCTGAAGTGCTTCGCGCTGGGTTGCCGAGAGGGGTATGGCGCGCCATTCCGTGCTGTCGCGGGGCCAACCGAACTGGGACTGGTAGATTTCGAGTTGAAACTGCTGGTTGGGCGCAATGAAGCAGAGCGACCCCGCTTCGCGGGGTGCGCCCGAAACCACCCACTGGGTCCAGGCAGCATAGGCCGAATCCAATTCAGCATCCGTCCATTCGGGGTGCTGTTCCAGTGATAGGTTGCGAAGCGTCTCAAGTAGGTCTACTGCACGTTGCGCCTTCAATGCCGTAGACCAAAGTCCAAAGAGGGCAAGCCATAGCGCCTTTACCGGTGTCCACCGTCTATGGACAGCACTCCACTGAGCCTTCATGGGTTGGGCGTTGTATAGCCAAGTGACGACCAGCTGGTGCGGCCTCCGCCTACGGTGATGCGCAGGGATCGGTGGTTGATCACGGCCCGCCAGCGCCCGAGCGAGCTGGCGTACAGGGCGAGTTGGTCGCGCTCGATGCCCAGAATCCATTCGGTGCGCAGGGCGATGAGGTTTTGTTCGACGTGGGCAGTGAGGATCCAGCCCGAGGTTTGGCGCTGGCGCCAGGTGGCGGACCAGGTTCCGCGCAACGGAAGGGCCGCAACCAACCACGGGCCTGAATGCCAACGGGTGAGAATTTGGGGGCGAAGTCCATCCCAGCCCAGGCCAAAAGCGAGTTCTGCCGTGCCGCGAACGGGAATTTCAGACATAATCCAAGCTTGGGGGCCAATGGCATTCCAAGAAATTCCGCCCGACAGGCGATCGTAGCGACCCCAGGCCACGGCTTGGGTGAGCCCAGGTTTGGGCCCCGAATGCTCGATCCAGGCCGCCAAGGGATGTTGCTTCAGGCTGTGCAGCCAGGGGTCAAGCTGCAGCTGGCCGCAAGCCAAAAAACCATGGCAAAAAGTGAGCAAGAGGTACAAGTGTTTCATTTAGCGAAGCTGGCAGAACCTGCCGACCTAGAGCCGTGGGCACACGGATGTTTCGGGATGCGGCCTACCTTCGCCGCATGCGGCGTGCACTCACTGGATTTTTTTGCGCAATGGCGTCCGTGTTGGGCGCGCAAAGTCTGTCGTTTGCCGTAGAAGTGCGCGCCACCGATCCGCAGCTTCGCGGACTGCAAGTGCTGGACTTGGCGGTAGACTCCGACGGGCAGTGGTGGATGGCAACCCTCGACGAGGGTGTGGTTCGCTTCGACGGAGACGCGGTCTACACCACGGAATTTGGTGAGGTTCCCCCCATCGTCCTCGCGGTGGCTCCCGCAGACCGCGGGGCATTTGCTGCCACCAGCGAAGGCCTGCGCTTTGTGAGTTTGGATCGGTCGGCGGTCCCTGTAGCCCAGGTTTCGGGGCCGGTCGTCGATGTGGAATCGAACCGAGACAGTGTATGGGCCCTCCAGCAAAACCGCCTCTACCTTCGTATTCCGGGCGGTAGTTTTCAAGTGGTTCAGGGACCGGAACTTCGGGGGGCCACGCAATTTGGGCGCCGCGGTTCTACCTGGTGGGTGTGCAGCGAGCACGGACTCTGGGTTCGTGGACGATCCGGAATGTGGACGCTCGCGACCGACCAAGCTGTAGCATCGGCGGCCATTGACTCTGAAGGTTTGTGGGCGGTCACCGACTCGGGACTTTCGCGCTTGAGCGAAGGGGGCTGGAAGCGGGTGTCGTCGGGCCGTTCGGCGGATTGGCACTGGGTTCCGGCCGAAAAAGAATCCGCGTGGTGGGCCGTGAATGCCGACGGACTGTACTGGGTTGACCAAGGCGCGCCGAGACCACTCTACGCCCTGAACGGAAGCCCGTTGGACCGCGCCCAAACCCTCGCGTTGGACGGCAACGGAGGCCTTTTGCTGCCCCAGTCCGACGGGGTGGTACGCCTTCCAAAGCCCGAGCAATGGTACGACGTGCGCACTGCTTCGTTTAATGTGGGCCGCATCACCTCGGTCGCGCACCTTGGCCCCGACAGCTTGGTTGTGCTGGGTAGCCGAGGACTCCAAATTCTCGGGCCGCGCAGTCTTACAAAACTCCCCTTGCCCAAGGGCGGAGTCCCCAGCGGAATCGCCGAATTGGGGCGCGCCAAGTGGCTGCTGTACGGCGAGTTTGGCGCGCGGTCGTGGAACGGACGCCAATGGAAGCCAGTGGTCAACGAATGGGTGCTTCGTGCTGGTTTTTCAGATCAAATTCCCGTGCTCGAAACCACTTCTGGGTGGCTCAAGTGGACGGGGAAGTCCTTCACAGCATGCGCTCAACCCGCAGACCTCGTTCAACCCCGGAGATGGGACGAGCAAGGCTACCAATGGGTGTGGGGCGAGCGCGGAATCTGGGTCTGGGCACCCGGCCGAGCGGTGGCGACCGCGCCCACGCCGCGATGGGTGCTGCGCTCGTGGGATGTTTCAGTCGGGCAGCGCGGATCCAACGTCCTTCTTCGGTTGGTGCGGCACGGCGCCCCCGGCGCCGAGCGCCAAGTCCTGCGCTACCGCCTCAACCAAGGCGAGTGGATTGACCTTGGAGTGGCGCGCAGCATCGCCCTTTCGGGCTTGCCTTCAGGCCGGCATACGGTAGAAATCGATGGGGTTCCGCGGCACGTGCTTACGATTCGGATTCCGCGCCCGTGGTGGGGCCAGCCGCGCTACTGGGTTCCCGGGCTTGTCGTGCTGGCCGGATCCGGTTTGAGCCTGGCGCTCATCGTGCTGCGCCGCCGTCGCGAGGCCAAGAAGTGGGCTGCCGAGAAGTCCGAGCTCGAGCGCATGGCGCTGCGCCTGCAAATGAATCCGCACTTCACGTTCAATGCGCTGGAGTCAATTTCGTCGTTTGTCATGGAGCAAAAGCCCCGCGAGGCCGTCCAGTACCTCAATCGCTTTGCGCGCCTGATGCGCTACACCCTTGAGAAGGCGGACCAAGAGCAGGTTCCGCTGCACGACGAACTGGGCGCCTTGGCGCACTACATCGCCCTAGAGCAAATGCGCTTTGACCAAAGCTTTGACTTTGTGAGCGAGGTAGATGAGTCCTTGGATGCGAGCGAATTGTCGGTTCCGCCCATGCTCTTGCAGCCCCTAGTTGAGAACGCCATCTTGCACGGGTTGAGGCCACTGCAGGGTCGGCGCGGATGCCTCACGCTGCGCGTGCTGCAGTCCGTAGAGCCGGACCGCATCCGAATCGAGGTTGAAGACAACGGAATCGGCCGCGTCGCGGCCTCCGCCCAACGCACCGGAGACGAAGGACACAAACGCTCCATGGCGACCCGAATTCTTGAAAACCGACTCAAGGCCCTCGCAGAGGCCAGCGGCAAGGCCTACACGCTTTCGGTTGACGACCTCAATGAGGGAACGCGCGTCATCCTTGCGCTCCCGAAGGACGAAGTCTGGGGTGCATAGGTTAAGTTCGCATTGATGAAGGCCCTTTTACTCGACGACGAAGCCCCCAGCCGCAAGGCGCTGCGCGGCAAACTGGATTTGTTTTGCCCCCAAGTGCGCGAAGTGCTTGAGGCGTCTACGGTCGACGAGGCCTGGGAGTTGCTGCTCGGCCACAAGCCCGACCTGCTCTTTCTCGACGTTCACCTCACCGGAGAACTCGGTTTTGACCTCCTTGAGCGCCTTTCAACCGACGATCCAGAGTGGTCCGGAGCCGTCATCGTCGTCACCGCCCACGACAGCTACGCGCTGCGCGCCTTCAAAGCCAGCGCCATCGACTACCTGCTCAAGCCCATTGACCCCGAAGAGCTTGCGCGCGCCGTCAAAAAAGCCACTGCGGCCCTGCCGTCGGCCCAGCTCGGAGCCCTCGTCGACAACCTGCGCGACCGCGGCGACAAAAAGCTCGTCATTTCAAGCACCGAGGGCATGCACATTGTGCGGATTACCGAAATCCTTCGCTGCGAGTCCACCTCGAACTACACGCAGTTTTTCATGCGCGGAGGCAAAAAGCTCCTCGCATCGCGCACCCTCAAGGACTACGAGTCGATTCTGTCGCCCTACGACTTTGAGCGCGTACACAAATCCCACCTCGTCAATATGGACGTGGTCAAGCGCTACGTGCCCAGCGACGGCGGATACCTTATCCTCGAAGACGATTCAAACGTCCCCGTGGCGAACCGCAAAAAAGATGTGGTGATGGCGCGGTTGAAAGCTTTATAGCTTTCGGCGTAAAACTGTTAACTAGTTGCTAGCTACTGGTTTTCAACCGACTTCGCCATGTCCTCGACCGCAAGGCGCAGGGACTCTTTGTAGGCAGAAATCCGTGCGCGGACCGCGAGGTCCGAGGCTCCGAGGATTTGGGCGGCGAGGATGCCGGCATTGGCTCCGCCGTTGAGGGCCACGGTGGCTACGGGTACGCCCTTGGGCATTTGAAGGATGCTCAGCACGGAATCCCAACCGTCAATCGAATTGCTGCTTTTCACCGGAACTCCGATGACGGGAAGCGGCGTGGCGCTGGCGACCATGCCGGGAAGGTGGGCGGCTCCACCGGCTCCGGCGATGATGACCTGGATTCCGCGGTCGGCAGCCTGCTGGGCGTATTCGAGCATGCGTACGGGGGTGCGGTGGGCCGAAACGACCGTGATTTCGTAGCTGATTCCGAGCTCCTTGAGCAAATCAGCGGCGCCTTGCATGACGGGGAGGTCGCTCTGGCTTCCCATGATGATTCCTACTTGTGGGGTGTTCGTGCTCATAGCTTTTGGGGTTGCGCCGACACGGCAGTTAGGGCGTCGCGGGCGGCTGCTGCGCGGCTGCGCGCTTCGTCGACACTCTGGCCGACGGCCGTCCAGTGGCCGAGTTTGCGAAAGGGGCGGGTTTGTGTTTTTCCGTACAAGTGCAGGTGGGCGCCCGGAACCGCCAATGCGCGGTCCAGTCCCTCGTAGGCGACGGGGCCGCGGTGGCCTTCGGATCCGACTACATTGGCCATAACCGTGGGCTGGCGAAGCGCCGTTGAACCGAGCGGAAGTCCGGCAGCGCAGCGAAGCAACTGCTCGAACTGCGAGGTCTCGCAGCCTTCAATGCTCAGGTGGCCCGAATTGTGGGGGCGGGGAGCCACCTCGTTCACGAGCCACGTTCCGCCGCGGGTGTAGAAGAGTTCGACGGCGAGCAGACCATAGATTCCGAGTGAAGTAGCCACGCGAAGCGCGAGCTGTTCAGCCTCTGCCAACGCCTCGGCAGGCAGCGGGGCGGGGCAGACCACAAATTCAACTTGGTTGGCGACCGGGTGAAACTCCATGGCCACGGGCGGAAACACCGCCGTACTGCCGTCAGGGTGCCGAGCGACGATTACGCCAATTTCTTCGGCGATTTCGACGAGGGCCTCTGCGACGCAAGGCTGGTCGGGCAGCGCTTCGAGGTCTTCGGGGCGGCGCAGAACGCTAACGCCGAATCCATCGTATCCGCCTTGGGCGACCTTCCACACAAAGGGTAGCGTCCAGCGGCCCTCGGCGACGGCGGTCTTGAGCGCAGCTGCGCTTTCAAAGCGTTCAAAGTCTGAGGTAGGGATGCCGTGTGTGGCCCAAAAGTCTTTTTGTGCGCCCTTGTTTTGGATGATGCGCAGCGCCGACGAAGGCGGAAAGCACGTCACACCCTCTGATTCGAGCTGGGCAAGGGCGTCGACGTTGACCGTTTCGATTTCGATGACGGCCGACTGGGCGCCGCGGGCAAAGTCCAGAACGGTCTGGTAGTCTTTGAAGTCTCCGACCTCGAATCGGCGCACCCCCCAGCGGCAGGGCGCTTCGGCATCGGGGTCGAGGGCGCGCACGCCCACGTCCATGCGTAGGGCTTCGGCGAGGAACATTTTGCCGAGCTGACCGCCGCCCAGCAGGGCAATTTCAAAGTTGGGGTTGGCGAGGGCTGAACTCATTCGTCGGTGCGCACTGCTTCAGCGAGCGGGTGCACGGCAAAGGTACGGCCTGTTTTTTTCTCGATGCAGGCGAAGCGCGTGCGGCGCTTGGGTCCTTTGCGAAATTCCATTCCATTGTCGAGTCGAAACCAGGCCCCTTCAGGAAGATGTTCCACGCGCAGTTGGTCAGAGTCCACCCGGAGGGCGCGGAGTAGGTCGGGCGCGGCTCCGCACGAAGCTTTGGGTTTGTGGAGTTGGCGCTGTAGGGCCCGGGTGACCGCCGGACTGAATACGTCGGGCAACGTGATGAACGGCGCGAGTAGTTCCCGGTAGCGCTTCTGCCATTCCGCCCCGTGGGGCGCGCAACCCAAACCGTCCCATGCCCGCACTTGGGCGTGCGCCAGCTCGTGAAGCAGGGTGATGAGCATCGCCTCTGGCTGCAGGTCGCGGTTTAGAAAAATTTTGGCTCCGAGGTCAGACCTCCATCGGTACGAACCCCATTTGCTGGCGCGGGGAGGGGTCAGTACAATTTCGCCGCGAAACGCCCGAACAATGCGCGCGGCGCCGGCCTCGGCGGCTGCCGGAATCCGCCCCGAAAGGCGCCGCCAGTTTCGGTCAAGTGCGTCCACGGCCGTAAAACTACGTGAACTAACTTGCCCACCGCTACCTGAACACAAATGAGCCACCTTCTTAATCAAGCTTGGGCCCGACGCGGGCTTGTACATCTGCCCATACATGCCGTGCTGACGGCTACGTGGGTCACCCTCTACGAACACGGAACCCATTGGCTCACCGACTACGAGCCGCGCAGCCTTGCTCCGCTGCTTTGGATGGTACTGGCCCAAACGGGCGTGTCACTGATCGTGGCCGAAAAATCAGAATCCAAGTGGCCTCGCGCAGGACGGCTGGTCGCGGTCGCCGCGGGGCAGTTGGCGATTCCACTTCTACTGTTGGGCAGTTACGCCACAGCAGCTTGGGGATTCACCCTCGATTAGTTGCGAAAGCTCGGGCAGTCGCAGTCGCGGCCCGCGCCGCACGACACCACGGCCGTGGCGCCGAACAGCACGAGCATCAAGATCCAAATTCGTCGCTTCATGCCCCTAAGGTAGCGTACCTTTGAACACGATGCTCAGTGGATTTCTACGCGGACTTGGGTCCTACTTCCTCTTTCTCGGAGCCGTACTGCGCCGCCCCGAATCGTGGCGCGAGTACTTCAAATCGTTTTTTAGGGAAGTTGACTTACTCGGCATGAGCAGCATTCCGCTGGTGGTCTTCATTTCGCTGTTCATGGGCGCAGTCCTCACCATACAGACGGCGATCAACCTCGACGACCCCTTCATTCCGGACATGTACATCGGCATCGCGGTGCGCGAGGGCATCTTGCTCGAATTCGCTCCCACCATCGTGTCGCTTATTCTTGCAGGTAAGGTGGGTTCCAACATCTCTTCATCACTCGGAACCATGCGGGTCACCGAACAAATGGACGCCCTGCAGGTCATGGGCATCAACCCCGCCAGCTACCTGGTTTTGCCTAAAATTGGCGCCAGTCTACTCTTCTTTCCGATTCTGGTCATCTTCAGCATCTTTATGGGACTGCTGGGCGGTTACCTCGCCGGCGACTGGCTGCACTTGGTCAATCCCGACAACTTTTTGATGGGCTACTTTGACGAATTTCAGCCCTACTACGTGGTGTATTCGCTGACCAAAACGGTCGTGTTTGCCTTCATCATTAGTTCAGTTTCGGCCTGGTACGGCTACCACGTCAAAGGCGGAGCCGTCGAAGTCGGTAAAGCCAGCACCAAGGCGGTGGTCGCCATGTCGTTCAGCATAATCTTGTTTAACTACATCCTCACGGATGTCATGCTTCAGTAGGCGGTGATCGAGGTGCGCGGAATCAAAAAAGCCTTTGGCGACCAAGAGGTCCTCAAGGGTATTGATATGGACCTTAAGCCGGGTCAGTGCAACCTTATTATTGGTTCGAGCGGTTCCGGTAAAACGGTCATGCTTAAGTCCATCGTGGGCCTTATTCAGCCCGACGCAGGTCAGGTTCTGCTTGACGGACGCGACTGGACCGCCATGAAAGAGCGCGACCGCAAGGTCCTGCGCCAAGAGATGGGTATGGTGTTTCAGGCATCCGCCCTGTTTACTAGCTTGAGTGTAGAGGATAACGTGCGTCTTCCGCTAGACTTTTTTTCGGCGATGTCTCCGGCCGAAAAAGACCAGCGGGTCGCATTTTGCCTGGATCGCGTGCGGATTCCGCAGTCGGCCCTCGCCAAAAACCCCGCGGAACTCTCAGGTGGAATGCAAAAGCGCGTAGCCATTGCTCGTGCCATCGTCCTCAACCCCAAGTATTTGTTTTGTGACGAGCCCAATTCAGGCCTCGACCCTGAAACGTCGGTCGTTATCGACCAGCTGATTCAAGAAATCACCCACGAATTCGGAATGACCACGGTGGTGAACACCCACGACATGAACTCCGTGCTAGAAATCGGCGACCATGTGGTGCTCATGCGCCACGGCTACAAGGTCTGGGAAGGCGCAGGTCCCGACATCCTTCAGTCCACCGACCAGGAAGTTGTGGACTACGTGTTTCGCAGCGCGCTGTTCAAGCGGGTGCGGGCGGCGCTTAAGTAGCTAGTAACCAGTTACTAGTTAAGCGTTACTAGTTGCCTGTCGGCGACCTCCCAAATCTTCGCCAAAGTCTCAGGCTGGTCCCAGTTTTCGGCGATTCCGGGCCACTGCATCACCTCGGCAAACACGCGGTCCATTTGGCGTCCGCGCTCGAGGGCTACCGAGTAGGGAATGTGGCTGAAGGTCACCTGCGTGTAGAGCGGAATCCATTGGTCGGGCCGCTGGGCGTGCAGCTTCGACTCAATCTTTTTGCGGAGCAAAAACTCGGGCTGGCCGGTCAGGTCGCGCATTTCGATGAAGTTTAGCAGGGCCAGCTCGGCGATGGCATCGGCGTTGGGCTTGCGCTCGGCCTCAAAGGCGGGGAAAAGGGTCGCGGGGTCCTCGCCGAGGGCGTCCATCATGCGGTTCAGCTCAAAGCAGTCTTCGAATCCGGAATTCATTCCTTGGCCGTAAAACGGAACAATCGCGTGCGTCGCATCACCAAATAGGACCACCTTGCCCTTGGACCAGGGCCAGCTGCGTACGATGCTGAGCTTGCTCACGGGATTTTGGGCCCACTGCTCTTTGAAGTCGGGCATCAGGGCGAGGGCGTCGGCAAAAAATTCCGCAAAAAAGATCTCGGCGGCCTCAGGCGTGTCGAGCGCGGCGAAGCTCACGGGGCCCTCGTTCGGGAAGAAGAGGGTCATCGTGAAGCTTCCGTCGGGGTTGGGCAATCCGATCAGCATGTAGCTGGCGCGCGGCCAGATGTGCAGGGCTTCGCGCTCGATGAGCGAGGTGGAGTTGGGGCCGGCCGGAATCAGCAGCTCCTTGTACCCGTGGTCGATGACCTGCTCGGTCCATTCCATGGCGCCCTCGGCTTGCAGGGCTTTACGGATCCCGGAATTGGCTCCGTCGGTCGAAAACACGGCGTCAAAGCACCCCGAACCTTTGCCTTCAGGCGTGGTCCATTTAATGCGGCCTTCGGTGGCGTCGTCGAGGTCAGTGTCGTGCTCAAAGTGCAGGCGCACGTTGGCGTGCTTCTCGGCCTCGGTCATGAGGGCCATGTTGATTCCGCCCCGCGAAACCGACCAAATGGCTTGACCGTTCTCGCCGTAGGGCTGCGTCGTGATCGTGCCGTCGATGGCGTGCATGACGCGGCGGTACATCGGAATCGCTTCGCGGCGCACAGCCTCAGCCACGCCCACGGCCTCAAGGGCGCGCCAGCCGCGGTCGCTGAGGGCGAGGTTGATTGAGCGTCCGCCTTTGTATCCCGCCAAGCGTGAGTCAGAGCGGCGTTCAAACACATCGACGTGGTACCCGCGCTGGGCGAGAAAGGTGGACCAGAGGCTTCCGACAAGTCCGGAACCAACTACTGCGGCGTGCTTTGCCATAGTTACTGCGTTAACGATTCAGCGAGCAGGGCCTCAAGTCGGGCCAGGTCGCGGTATGATGAGTAAAGCGGAGCCACCGCCATGCGAACGGTGCCCGGCTCGCGCCAGTCGGCGTAGACTCCGCGGGATACGAGGTAGTCGAAGAAGCTTCGGTCGCGACCCACAAACTGCACCGACACTTGCGAGCCGCGGTGTTCGGGTTCGCGGGGGGTGAGGACTTTGATTTCTTGGCCAGTCTGGGCGGCGACGTGGTCGAGAAGCCCGAGGAGCAAGTCGGTCATGGCCAAAGACTTGGCGCGGTAGGCGTCGAGGTCGGCCCGGTCAAATACGTCGAGGGCGGCCCGCTGAGCGGCCATTCCGAGTACGGGGGCATTCGACCACTGCCAGGATTCGGCGCTGCGCTCGGGCACAAATTCGGGCGGCATTTTAAACCGGCTGGCCTTATCGTGCCCCCACCATCCGGCAAGGCGAAAGGTCTCAGGGCCGTGGTGGCGTTCGTGGACGTACAGCCCGGCGACCCCACCGGGGCTTGAATTCAGGTACTTGTACGAGCACCATGCGGCAAAGTCGACGCCCCAGTCGTGCAGCTTGAGCGGAATATTGCCCATGGCGTGGGCCAAATCCCATCCGACGATCATCCCTTGGGCATGGGCGGCCGCGGTGATCTCGGAAATGGGGTAGGCGCGGCCGGTGAAGTAGTGGACTCCGCCCAACAAAAGCGTGGCTCCGCGGCGACCGTGCTCGGCGATGGCCTTGAGGACTTCTTCGGGGGTGGGGGCGCCTTCAGGATCGGTTCCGCGTACTTCAAAAAGCTCGCCGTGCGCGTGCCACTGAGCCTGGCTTGCGAGGGCGTACTGATCTGACGGAAAGGCCTTGGCTTCGCACACCAGCAGCGGACGCTCGGCCGAGGGACGGTAGAACGAAGCGAGCAGGGTGTGGAGGTTACCGGTGAGCGAACCCATGGCGACGACCTCGGACGGCTTGGCCCCGGCCAAACGGGCCAGCGAATCGGTCAGTCGCTCGTGGTAGGGCATCCACGGATTCGGTCCGTGAAAATGGGCTTCGACGCCGTAGGTGCGCCAGCTCTCAAGTTCGGTTTTGAGGGCCGATTCGACACCGCGCGGTTGAAGGCCTAACGAGTTGCCGGTTAAGTAGATAACCTCTTCGCCGTCGAGGGAGGGGAGGTGGAATTCTGCCCGCAGTGGCGCGAGGGGATCGGCGGCATCGAGACGTGCCGCTTCGGAAGTGCTGATAAAACGGTTCATAAGGGCTGAACAAGCATGTGCAAGGTAGGTTATAGCGTAAGTAATTTTGCTCGCTCAAACCCTCAAATTCCGCCCGTCATGCAGGGAAGTTTCGAAAGCCGACACATCGGTCCACAGTCTGAAGAACAACAGCAAATGCTTCAAGCGATTGGGGCGAACAGCCTCGATCAGTTGATCGACGAAACGGTTCCTGCGGGCATCCGCAGTCCGCGTCCGCTCGACATCGCGCCGGCCATCAGCGAGCAAGAGTACCTGCGCCACATCTACGAAGTTTCGCAAAAGAACCAAGTTTTTACCAGCTACATCGGTCAGGGATACCACCCTGCAGCACTGCCTGCAGTAATTCAGCGCAACATTCTCGAAAACCCAGGATGGTACACCGCCTACACGCCCTACCAGGCTGAGATTGCCCAAGGCCGCCTCGAGGCGCTGCTCAACTACCAAACGATGGTGATTGACCTGACCGGGATGGAAATTGCCAACGCTTCGCTGCTCGACGAGTCGACAGCTGCTGCTGAGGCCATGACCCTTCTGCTTGCCGCCCGCAGCCGCGAGCAGCAAAAGCGCGATACCCTTAAGTTTTTTGTCGACCACGACGTCTACGCCCAGACCAAGGCCTTGCTGCAAACCCGTGCCGAGCCCATCGGAGTGGAATTGGTGTTTGGCGATGCGATGAGCTTCGAGCCCAACGACGATTTCTTCGGAGCGTTGGTGCAGTACCCAACCGCCAGCGGTTCGGTGCGCGACTACGTCGAGTTCAGCGCCGCCTGTGCCCGCCACGAGGTGCGCCTGGCTGTAGCTGCCGACATTTTGGCGCTCACCCTGCTGCCGTCTCCGGGGAGCTGGGGTGCCGACGTCGTCTTTGGTTCGACGCAGCGCCTCGGAATTCCGATGGGCTACGGCGGTCCGCACGCGGCATTCTTCGGAAGCAAGGACGCCTACAAGCGCTTTATGCCCGGCCGCATCATCGGTCGCACGATTGACGTGGACGGCAATCCTGCGCTTCGCATGGCGCTCCAGACCCGCGAGCAGCATATCAAGCGCGACAAAGCGACGTCAAACATTTGTACCGCACAGGTTTTATTGGCCGTAATGGCCGGAATGTATGCGGTTTACCATGGCCCCGACGGCCTAAAGGCGATCGCCGAGCGCATCCACGCCAAGGCGAGCGGAATCGCAGACGCCCTTGCGGCGATGGGCATCACGGTGATGCACGACGAGTTCTTTGATACGGTGTCGTTTGAGGCTACCGACGCGCAGCGTTCCGCCCTGAAAAAGGCAACCGAAGCCCACGGAATCAATCTTGGCTATACCCATAAGTGTGTGCAAATCAGCGCCAACGAGGTGATGAACGGCGACGACGCCAACGCCCTTGTGGCCGCTTTGGCTGAGGGACTGGGCGCAAAAATCCCCGCTTTTGCCGACGGAGCCAAGCGTTTGAAGCATTTGCGCACGGACGCGATTCTGACCCACCCCGTCTTTCACAGCTACCGCAGCGAAACCGAAATGATGCGCTACATCAAAAAGCTGGAGCGCCGTGACATTTCGCTAAACCACAGCATGATTTCACTCGGAAGCTGTACGATGAAGCTCAACGCGGCCGCTGAAATGCTTCCACTGAGCTGGCCTGCGTTTGCGAACATGCACCCCTTTGTTCCTGTTGAGCAGGCCGCGGGCTACCACGAAGTGCTTCGCAGCCTCGAGCGCGACCTTGCTGAGGTGACCGGTTTTGCCGCCACATCACTTCAACCGAATTCCGGGGCCCAAGGTGAGTACGCCGGCCTCTTGGTGATTCGCGCCTACCACCGCAGCCGTGGCGACCACCACCGCGTGACGGCGCTGATTCCGTCGTCTGCCCACGGAACCAACCCTGCCTCAGCCGTAATGGCTGGTATGGATGTGGTTGTGGTAGGCTGCGACGAGCACGGGAACGTTGACCTCGCCGACCTGCGCGCCAAAGCCGAGCAGCACAAGGACAC
Source organism: uncultured Owenweeksia sp. (assembly GCA_964475135.1). GTDB lineage: Bacteria > Bacteroidota > Bacteroidia > Flavobacteriales > Schleiferiaceae > TMED14. Next base: position 3,829 of record CAYYWL010000032.1, on the reverse strand, counting down.
GCTCGCGGCAATGATGGTTACCTATCCCTCGACCCACGGCGTGTTTGAGTCCGGAATCAAGGAAGCCACTGCGATCATTCACGAGTTTGGCGGCCAAGTCTATATGGATGGCGCCAACATGAATGCTCAAGTTGGCTTGACCTCGCCGGGAATGATCGGCGCCGACGTCTGCCACCTGAATCTGCACAAAACGTTTGCGATTCCGCACGGAGGAGGCGGTCCTGGCGTGGGACCTATTTGCGTAGCCAGCCACCTCGCTCCGTTCCTAATGGGTCACCCCGTGGTTGCCTGCGGCGGAACCCAAGCCATCGGCCCCGTGTCGGCGGCACCTTTTGGCAGCGCACTGGTAGCGCTGATTTCGTACGGATACATTAAAATGCTTGGCGGCGAAGGCCTCACCAACAGCACCAAGATGGCCATTTTGAACGCGAACTACATGAAGTTCCGCCTCGAAGCGGCCTACCCCATTTTGTACACCGGTGAAAACGGCCGTGCGGCGCACGAAATGATCCTCGACTGCCGTCCACTCAAGCGCGATACCGGAATCGAAGTGACCGACATCGCTAAGCGTTTGATGGACTTTGGCTACCACGCGCCTACGGTTTCGTTCCCTGTCGGCGGAACCATGATGGTTGAGCCTACCGAGTCCGAATCGCGCGTAGAGCTCGACCGATTCTGCGATGCAATGCTCGCCATTCATGCAGAAGCTATGGCGATTGCAGCCGGCACATCAGATGCCCATAACAATCCGCTCAAGAATGCTCCGCACACCCAAGCGATGCTCGTTGCTGAGGATTGGACGCTACCGTACAGCCGCAAGCAAGCGGGTTACCCCATGATGGATTCACTTGAGAATAAGGTATGGCCAGCCGTTCGCCGCGTCGATGACGCCTATGGCGACCGGAATCTTATCTGTACTTGTGCACCCATTGAGTCCTACCAATCTTAATTTTTGAATCGATTTCTGTCGTAAGTTTGAGATTCTTCAACGCCAACACGTCAATTACATGAAAAAAACTACGCTTTCTCTTATTGCAGCAGCGCTTTCAACAGCGGCTTTTGCACAGGTGTCAGAGCGTACCGTGCCGCTTCCGCGCATGGTCGACGACGCCCCCGTTCGCCACATCTCTCCAGCCGATTACTCAGCCCAGTACAGCGCTGAGACTGTCGTTTGGTCCGAGGACTTCGCCAACGGAATCCCGGCTACATGGATGAACTACGGTACTGCTCAGTCGGTTGCCGATCCAGACGCCAAGTGGGAGTACCGCGGTGCCACAACTACGCCAAACACTTCTGTGGGTTCGCGCGGTGCCTACTCTGGCTTGGTCACCAACCCCAACTACACCTCAATCAATTCGGCGACAAAGTCGAATGGTTTTGTGGTGTTTGACTCGGACTTCCTTGATAACGCAGGTACCGCCGGTAACTTCTGTGCTTCTTCGGGTATTGCCGTTTTGGCTTGTGCTCCACACGTAGCGAACCTCGAGACTTCAGTGATCAACCTTACCGGTTACTCTGCGGCTGACCTCATCTTCACGCAGTTCTACCGTCGTTTTGCAGGTCCAGGTGGCGTGCAGTCGGTGCCTGCTACGTACATCGATTTCTCTACGGATGGTGGTGCAACATGGTTTGGTAACGTCACATTGAACGCAGGTATCGCTGTAAACAGCGCGACACCAAATAATGATGTGGTCGTTGTAAACGTTGGATCGTACATCGGCAATGCAGCGAACGCGAAAATTCGCTTCCGCTTTGACGGAGACTACTACCACTGGCAGATTGACGATGTCAAAATTGTATCTACGCCCAAACACCGTATGGCCTTCACAGCAAACAACGGAGCACCCAAGCAGGATATCGTTTTTGGTGCTGGACAAGATGGAGCCCGCCAAGGTCACCAGACTTTGAAGCAGGCACGTCCAATCGCGTTTGACGCGAATGTGTACAATTCAGGTACGCAGCCACAGAGCAATGTGAAGCTTCAGATGAAGATCTTCAACAGTACTGGTGTGGTTCAGACGATCAACTCTCCAGTGATTTCTTCACTGCCTGCTGGTGACACTGCTTCTTGGCAGAACCTCAACACCTACGCCTCAGCTTGGACGCCAAGTGCTGAGGGTGTATACGGATTCACCTACAATGTAATGTCTGACTCGACTCTTGTCGTTTCAGATACACTCGCTCTTGCCGTGACGGACTCTACGATGTCATTGGACTTTGGCACATGGAGTAACAGTATTGGTGCTTCTACCTCGACGTTCCACGGTGACGGCTTCCAAGCTGCGAACCGCATTGACTTGGTCGACGACGAGTTGCTCTTCGGCGCGAAGGTTTACTTGAGCTCAAATACGGTTCCTGGTGGTATCCTTGAGCTTGCGGTATACGACTCATCGGCCTTCGGATCTAATGGTTTTGACCCGAACAAGCTTGTGGCCTACGGTCAAAAGGTAATTGACGCTGCAGACGTTTCGCGCACCTTTGTTCGCTACGACTTCACAGATGCAACGACTGGTCGCGGTGTTGAACTTGACCTCAACGACGGTGCCTACTTCTTCAACGTAACTCAGTACGACAACCAAGGTGCGAATTACCTTGCCATCCGCAACGACCAAACGTTCGCTAAACTTGGTGGAACTGGCTACTTCTACCTTCCGAATGCTCCAACGGCTGGATGGTACTCTGGTTACAGCAACTCACTTGCCTTTAACAACCTGTGGGTTCGTTCGCTATACTGTCCTGCCTCGGTTGCAGCGGCATGTATGTTGAGTGTCGACGAGAACCCAATGGCAGAACTCGCCTTGGCTCCAAACCCAGCTACGGACTACGTTAATGTATCGTTCGGTATGCTGACTGGTCAGTACCAAATCGAAGTTCTTGATCTCACCGGTAAGGTGGTGAAGAGCGAGTTGGTTCGCGCCGGAGCAAACGTTCCTGTATTCGTTGGAAACCTTGACCGCGGCATGTACGTGGTTCGTGTAGCCAAGGGTACCGACGTGAAGACCTTTAAAGTGTCGCTTCTCTAAGCAGCCACTTCATTCAATGAGAACGGCCCGGGGAAACTCGGGCCGTTTTGTTTTTAGGTTATTTGGCTACACTTAAGGCATCCGACCTCCAAGGACCGTTCGCGTGATAATGTCCTCTTCGAGGGACCATCCGCGCGCGGGGCTGTACTCGCGGCCGTAAAAGATGATTTGCAGATGGAGCTTGTTCCAAAGCTCTTTTGGGAAGAGCTTTTTGGCGTCCTTCTCGGTTTGCTCCACACTTTTACCCGTGGTGAGTCCCCATCGGGTCATCAGGCGGTGGATGTGGGTATCAACAGGGAATGCAGGGACTCCAAACGCTTGGCTCATGACCACCGATGCGGTTTTGTGTCCGACACCGGGCATTGCTTCAAGTGCTTCAAATGATTGCGGAACCTGTCCTCCGTGCAGCGTCACGATCATTTCAGAAAGCCCTTTGAGCCCTTTGGACTTCATCGGAACCAGTCCGCACGGACGAATGATATCTGCAATCTCTTCAATGCTCAGGGCGGCCATGGCTTCAGGGGTATCCGCCTTGGCAAACAGGGTAGGAGTAATCGTGTTGACGCGGGCATCCGTGCACTGAGCAGATAGGACGACCGCGCACAGCAAGGTGAACGGGCTGTAGTGGTCGAGCGGAATGGGAACTTCGGGGTACAGGTCCTCGAGGTGCTCGATAATGTACGCGGCTTTTTGCTTCTTGGTCACGGAACAAAGGTCGAAACCCCGGCGTTACCTTTAACAGATTAATTAAGCACACCGATGACTCACTTGAATCCTGGCGACCAAGCCCCCAACTTTGAAGCGCA
>CAYYWL010000031.1:0-18609 GCA_964475135.1 uncultured Owenweeksia sp. | reverse complement strand
TCGGGTCGGCGTTCGCGGGTGCGTGCGAGCGCCTGCTCCGCGCGCCACTGCTCAATCGCAGGAGTGTTGCCCGAAGTAAGGATTTCGGGCACCTTGAGCCCCCGAAACTCGGCCGGACGCGTATACACCGGTGGCGCCAGCAAGTTGTCCTGAAACGAATCAGTTAGGGCCGAAGTTTCGTCGTTGAGAACCCCCGGAATTAGGCGAATCAGGGTGTCAGCAATGACGGCTGCCGCGAGTTCGCCACCGCTCAGCACGTAGTCGCCAATCGAGATTTCGTGGGTGATTAAGGTGTCGCGCACCCGCTGGTCGATGCCCTTGTAGTGCCCACAGACGATCATCACGTTGCCGTACGCTGACATGCGGTTGGCCATCGGTTGATTAAGGGTTTCGCCATCAGGTGAAGTGTAGATTACCGCGTCGTACGTCCGCTGCGCCATTAGGCCCTCGATGCATTCAAAAAGGGGTTCGGGCTTCATGACCATTCCAGCTCCGCCGCCAAATGCGTAGTCGTCGACCTGCTTGTGCTTTCCGAGCCCAAATTCGCGCAAGTCGTGCAGGTGTACTTCGGCGAGGCCCTTGGTCTGGGCCCGCTTTAAAATAGATGCCTCAAACGGACTGCGAATCAGCTCCGGAAGGAGCGAAATAATGTCGATCCGCACGACTTACGCGAGGCCGATTTCGACGAGGCGCTCGTGCAGGTAGGCACCCGCGGTGATGTCGCTGAACGCCTTGGGGCGGTCTGCAGATATGCAGTGCTCTAGGCAGTTGAGCGGCATATCCTCTTTGGGATGGACAAAAAATGGCATTGAGAAGCGGGGGAGGTGGCGCTTCTCAGCGGTTGGATTCACCACGCGGTGGGTAGTGCTCGAAAGCACGCCATTCGTCAGTCGCTGCAGCATGTCGCCCACATTTATAACTAGGGCGTCGTTGGTCACGTGAATCGGAACCCATTTTCCTTCAGAAACAACTTCGAGTCCTTCAGCCGATGCGCCCATCAGCAACGTGATGAGGTTGATGTCTTCGTGGGCCGCGGCGCGAATTCCGTCTTCGGGAAGCTCGGGCTGGGCAGGGTAGTGGATGGCGCGAAAAATCGAGTGGCCTCCCGCCAGTGCCTCAGTAAAGTACTCGCGGTTGACGCCGATGTGCAGGGCCACGGCCTTCATTAACTCATTCCCGATGGCTTCAAGCTTGAGGTAGGCGGCGCGCACGACTTCATCCATTCCTTCCACCGCGGAATTCACTTCCACATTTACGCTGAGCCCGCGCTCTTCGGCGTTCATCGGGCCCCACTGAAAAAATTCTTTGAGGTCGGCCGAAGTTTCACCCTTAGCGTGCTCGATTCCGAACGGGGTAAAACCGCGCTGACCTTTGGCTCCATTTAGAATGAATGCGCGCTTTGCCGACTCGTCTAAATTGAAAAACTTCTGCACCGAGGCATACAGTTGTTCGCGGTCTGCAGAACCAAATCCATGGTCCTCAATTGCAGCAAAACCAAGACTGCGAAATGCGCTGCCGAGTTCCTCTGAAAATGCGATTTGCTCTTCGGGACTGCCGTGTGTCCATTTTTGGAGTGAAAGGGTGGGGAGTTGCATACATCAAAGATAAGTCGCGCCGTTCCTTTGCACTATGAAGCACAACCCTAGCCTCGACCTCTACCGTTCACTCTTTTTGCCCCGTGCCATTGAAGATCGCATGCTCATCGCGCTTCGCCAAGGCCGAATCTCGAAGTGGTTTTCGAGCTACGGCCAAGAAGCAGTGAGCGTCGGAACCGCCCTCGCCATGCACGACGACGAGTGGATTTGCACCATGCACCGCAACTTGGGCGTGTTTACGGCGCGAAACCTACCCTTAGTCAAGCTGTTCGCCCAGTTTCAGGGTCGTGCCACGGGCTACACCAAGGGTCGCGACCGTTCCTTTCACTTCGGAACTCCCGAGCACAAAATTTTTGGCATGATTTCGCACCTCGGAGCACAGCTCGGAGTAGCCGACGGTTTAGCCCTCGCGCGGACCCTTCGCGGTGAAGGAAAGTGCGTGCTCGTGTACACCGGCGACGGAGGTGCCTCAGAAGGGGATTTTCACGAGGCAATTAATGTCGCCGCCGTATGGAATTTGCCGGTACTTATTGTGGTAGAAAACAACCAGTGGGGACTTTCGACTCCGTCCCGCGAACAGTTTGTATTTGACTCGTTTGCCGTCAAAGGTCCGGCCTACGGAATCGAGGCCCATTCGATTGACGGAAACGACCTCGGATTGGTCCTTGAAACTACGAAAGAATTGACGAATTCGATTCGGCAGAATCCCCGACCCATTTTGCTCGAGTGCGTGACGTTTCGAATGCGCGGACATGAAGAGGCTTCGGGAACCAAGTACTATCCCGAAGGCTTGATCGAATCATGGCAATCTAAGGATCCAGTAATGCGTTACCGAAGCGAGGTACTCGCTTCAGGTTCCGCCAACGAATCTGAACTCAAAGCGCTCGAGGAAGAGTTGGCTGCCTACGTCCTTGAGTCGCTAAATTTGGCACTCGACGAGCCTAAGCCAGAGTATGACGAGCATACAGAATTAAGCGATGTCTATGCGCCAGTGACTGCTGGGCCAACTCATGAGGTTTCGCCCTCATCAGACCGCAAAATGCGGTTGATTGATGCAATCAAAGAAGGTTTGGAACAGGCTATGGAGCGCCACGATAACCTAGTGCTTATGGGGCAAGATATTGCTGAATATGGCGGGGTGTTCAAAGCAACGGATGGCTTTGTCGATCGCTTCGGCCTACAACGTGTACGAAACACGCCCTTGTGTGAATCTGCCATCGTGGGGGCCGGCGTGGGATTGTCGGTCGAAGGATTCAAGGCGATGGTTGAAATGCAGTTTAGCGATTTCGTAACTGAGGCCATGACCCAAATATGTAACCAAGCGGCAAAGCTTCACTACCGCTGGGGACAGCAGGCAGACCTCGTGATTCGTATGCCTACAGGCGCTGGAGTCGTAGCTGGGCCGTTCCACAGTCAATCCACCGAGGCGTGGTTTGCACGGGTTCCCGGACTAAAGGTGGTATATCCTTCAACGCCTGCTCAGGCCAAGGGCTTGCTTTTGCGTGCATTTGAGGACCCTAATCCCGTGCTTTTTTTTGAGCATAAAAACTTGTACCGATCACTCGAAGGTGAAGTGGCCCCTGAATACTATAGTATCCCACTCGATAAAGCATGCGTAGTACAGTCGGGAACTGACCTAACAGTAATTGCCTACGGTTGGGCGGTGCATTGGGTCCAAGCTTGGATGCATGAACACCCTGAGGTTTCGGTTGAGCTCGTGGATGTCGTTTCGCTCCGACCGATAGATTGGGAAACGCTTGAACATTCGGTGCGCAAAACTGGCCGTTGCCTCGTAGTTCAAGAAGATACTTTTTTAGGAAGTGTGGGTAGTTCGATTGCTGCAGAACTTCAGCAACGCTGCTTTACTTCGCTCGATGCACCAATTTCAGTGGTGTCAAGTGCAGATCTCCCGATTCCATTTGCCGCCGAGTTAGAGAAGGGTTTTTTACCCCAGGATCGCCTTAAAACTGCGTTGGATCATATTCTGAATTATTAATTTAATTTATTCTTGATTTTTTGGCCTAGTTTCTGCTATATTTGACCCGGTTCAATTAACCAAATAATATATTAATTATGACTCCATCACAACTCGTTCAGCACTTCCGTGAAAACCAGAATGGCAACAAGACTTTGAAGACGGTTTTCCGCAATCAATTCTTGGGCAAATTTGAATTGGAAGAACTTGAAGGTTTGATCATTTCTTGTGAAAAAGAAATTTCAAAGCGCGCTCAAGCTGAAATCGACGCCCGCATCCAGTGGCTCGAATCACAGGGTTACACGGTTTCTAAGTAATTAGGCGCCACCCCGCCAAACCAAATGCAAAGGGCCCTTTTGGGCCCTTTTTTATTTTGGACTGTGCCAAGAGTTAAAAGAAATGGCCGTGTCCCTTTAGGGGTTCGATAAAGTCTTTAAATAAAAACCCCTCACATTGGTGAGGGGTTTCGGGGTGGGCGCACACGGATTCGAACCGCGGACCCTCTGCTTGTAAGGCAGATGCTCTGAACCAGCTGAGCTATGCGCCCTAAAGGGGTTGCAAATATAAAAAGGATTCGCAATCCGCCAAAGAACTAAGGAAGGAATTCGGGTCCTGAATGAAAAATAATGTGACAATCATCTTTACCGACTACATACCAAGCAGTTGCGATAATTGAATCTTGGCTATTGAAGACTAGAACTTCAAGACTGTCGCCGCTGGCACGCAACTGATTCATTGCTCCGTCGTCGACAATGGGTACATATTGGTCAAATGGCTCGCTAAGGATCTGTATGGGGGTTCCGGTGCGTATGTTGGTGACCGATACACTATCAGGCATTGTGGGGTCGGTCCACGTGAATCCGAAACTACGGAATTCTTCAGTGCAAAAAACGGCATCGTCGCAGCTTGCGACAATGAGGCCTGCGGCCAAAATTGAGGTTGCGTAAATTTTCATAATACTAGGATGCACGCTTTGCTACCAAGGTTGCCGCGAAGATTATTTTTTAGTTTCTGAAAAATTCAGCGAAGCACTGTTGACGCAGTAGCGAAGTCCAGTTTGGGTTGGTCCGTCGTTAAATACATGGCCTAAATGGCCGCCACACTGCTTGCAGAGGATTTCAGTCCGAACCATTCCGTGGCTGTAGTCTACGTGCTCGATGACGTTAGAATCTTCGCTTTGCGCATCAAAACTTGGCCATCCGCAGTGTGCGTCAAACTTGCGTTCGCTTACGAAGAGTTTGGCCCCGCAACCGGCGCAGGTGTAGTGACCCGGTTTAAAGTGCTGGTCGTAGATCCCGCTGCCAGGGTATTCAGTTCCTTTTTGACGGAGCACACGAAACTGCTCGGGAGTCAGTTCGGACTTCCATTGCTCTTCGGTCTTGGCGATGGGAAAGTTCTCTGGCTTCATATTTTTTTGGGTGCTTTGGCATGAGGCAATAGGCGCAATGCCCACCGCTAAAAGGATTAACCCAAATAGTTTCATGAAGTTGTTCACCGCAAAATACGGACCAAAAAAAAGTGCCCTGGACTGGACTCGAACCAGCACGAGCATAGCTCACCACCCCCTCAAGATGGCGTGTCTACCAATTTCACCACCAGGGCTACACTTTTTAAAGGAAGAACGTTTCGTGACTCGACTGGGATTCGAACCCAGGACCCATACATTAAAAGTGTATTGCTCTACCAGCTGAGCTATCGAGTCGTCTCGTAAACGAGGCTGCAAATATAGCGCAAATGCTCAGAAACCAAAGGCTCCTACGTAGATTTGTAAATAGGTATGATAACATGGTATTTGTGGGGCTACATGGGCTCAGGAAAGTCTAGTCTGGGTCGAGCAGTAGCGCGCAATCTCAACTTGGAATTCAAGGATTTAGATCACGTAATTGCTCAAGAATCTGGCATGACAATTCCGGAATTCATACAGCAACGAGGCGAGTTAGCCTTTCGAAAACTTGAGCGGCAACTGCTTATCGAGCACCAAGATTTTGATGGAATTCTTTCGTGCGGAGGTGGAACTCCCTGCTACTACGACAATGCAGACTGGATGGTTGAGCATGGTCAGACTATCTACCTCTCTGCATCTGTGGGCTGGTTGCACCAGCGCCTTGCAGCGAGTCGAGCTCGAGGAACAAAGCGCCCCTTACTGAGCGGTGTGGCAGACGAAGACCTTGCGGAATTTATTGCTAAGCACCTTTTTGAACGCTTGCCCTTTTACCAAAAAGCTGCGCATAAAATTGCCGTAGATAAAAACTCGAGCGACCAAGTGGTCGCGATGCTTGCCGAACTTATTCAGACCAAATAAGTCGCGCTCGGAGCTGACCAGTCTACCTCAACGCGTTCGTGAAGCCCTGTGCTTAGTGACAGTCCTTTGATGTCTGCCTTAACTGGGTAACGCTTGTGGTTGCGGTCCACGAGTACTGCGGTCGTAATGCGTCCCATCGGAGCCGTCATAAAGTGTGCGACGGCATAGAGTAGGGTGGCACCTGAATTGAGTACGTCGTCGACTACGACCAAGTGAGCGCCCTCGAGCTGCGAAGGCGCGACTGTAGCTCGGGTGTCTTCAAGTGATGGCTCTCGCTTATTTACTTCAATGCTAATAAGTTCGGCGGCAACATGGGGCTTGAGGTGCACTGCAATCCGCTCCGCAAGCGTGTATCCGGAATTTCGGATTCCCGCCAATACCAAGCGCTCACCTTCACGGTGGCGTTCGAGAATTTGCCAGGCCATGCGCTCGACCGTCCGCGCCATGCGGGCGTCGTCAAGGATGAGTGTGCGTTCTCCCATGACTTAAAATTAGTGGTTCTCTCGAGACTTTGCGCGCAGCAGTACCACGGATTCCACGTGAAACGTTTGCGGAAACATATCTACGCCCTGAACGCTGACCACCTCGTAGGCCTCCGAAAGCATTTGAATGTCTCGTGCTTGGGTAGAGGGGTTGCACGAAACATAGACCAGCTTGGGTGCAGCGATTCGAGCGAGTTCTGAGACTACGGCGGGGTGCATTCCTTCGCGGGGCGGGTCCACAACTACGACGTCGGGTTGCCCGTGGCGCTCCACGAATTCTGGAGTGAAAATGCGGCGCATGTCGCCCGCTTCAAACGTTGCGTTGGAGATGCCGTTGCGTTCCGCGTTCCGGAACGCGGCATCGACGGCCTCACGAACGCTTTCGACGCCCACGACTTTTCCGGCGACTTGGGCCATAAAGAGGGCAATGGTTCCGGTGCCGGTGTATAAGTCGTAGACCGTCTCGCCACCCTTCAGCCCTGCGGCGCGTAGGGCTTCAGAATAAAGGCGGTGGGCCTGCTGCGGATTGGTTTGGTAGAACGACTTGGGGCTGATCAAAAATTTGAGTGCGCGGCCGCCTTCGATGGCGGATTCCATGGTCTCCTCCAGGGCTTCAACCCCGTGAAAGAGGTGAAGGTCGACGTCGTACATGGAATCGTTGACCTTTTCGTTGAGGCCCCAGTACAGGCTTACCAGGCGGTCAAATCGCTCGGCGATGCGGTGCATCAGGGTAAATCCGTCGGCCCCAGGGTGCTCGCCCCACTGAATGATGAGCATCCAGTCTCCAGATTGGTTGCTGCGGAGCATGGCGGTGCGTAGTGCGCCCTCTTTGGCGCGCGGCTGCCAAAAACTCAGTCCCAGCGCAATGGCTTCGTCGCGTAGGGCGTTGCGGATCTGGTTTCCGTATTCCGGAATCAAGTGGCAGTCCTGAACATCCAAGATCTTGTCCCAAAATCCAGGAACATGGAATCCGAGTCCCGGTTCGTGTTCAGAATCCGGATTGGCGTCCATCTCGCCGCGGGTCTTCCATCGGTTAAAGGTGAAGCTGAACTCGGTCTTGTTGCGGTAGCGAAAGGGGACGGGGGCTGAAATGAACGGATTCCACACTACACCGTCGCGAGGAACTCCGCCTACGCGGACGAGTTGTTCCTCGACTTCGCTGGCCTTGAATTCAGCTTGGCTTGGGTATCCCAGGTGCTGCCACGGGCATCCGCCGCAGGATTCTGTGTGGGCACACGACGGAGCCACGCGAAGCGCAGAAGCGGTAACTACGCGGTCCACGCGGCCTTCAAAGAAGTTTTTATGGCGCTTTACGACGCTTACGTCGACGACGTCGCCGGGAGCGGCTCCGCGCACTAGTACTGTTTTGCCATCTGAGGTCTTGCCGACGGCGACGCCACGCCCACCGGCGCGATCAATTTGAATGTTTTCGAGAATCACTGCGCAAAGGTAGGGCGCTATCTTTGGGTAAATCCTTGACCCATGAAGCCGCACGAGTACATTGCCCAAGAAGATCGCTACGGAGCCCACAACTACCACCCGCTGCCCGTGGTACTTCAGCGCGGAGAAGGTCCGTACGTCTGGGACGTCGAAGGCAACCGATACTTTGACTTTTTAAGTGCGTACAGTGCAGTTAATCAGGGTCATAGCCATCCGCGCATCGTGGGTGCACTCGTAGACCAAGCGCGCACGCTCGCACTGACTTCGCGTGCTTTTTACAACGACCAGCTGGGAGCGATGGAGGAGGCAATGGCCACGCGCTTCGGCTACGACAAGGTACTCGCAATGAATTCCGGAGCCGAGGCCGTCGAAACCGCCCTCAAACTCGCGCGCCGCTGGGCCTACGACGTCAAGGGCGTGGCCAACGACCGGGCCATCATTCTTGTGGCGAGCCAAAATTTTCACGGCCGCACGTCGACCATTGTATCCTTTTCAAGCGATCCCGACTCCTACGGCGGTTTTGGCCCGGCGATGCCTGGATTTCAGATCATTCCCTACGACGACCTCGAAGCCCTCGATCAGGCGCTGACCAATCCCAATGTCGCGGCATTTCTTGTGGAGCCGATTCAGGGCGAAGCGGGCGTGTACGTTCCGTCAGACGGCTACATTGCCGGAGCCGCCGCGCGCTGCCGTGCGGCCAACGTGCTGTTTATGGCCGACGAAATCCAGACGGGGATTGGGCGTACCGGTGCGTGGTTGGCCACGTGCGGAACCTGCAGCTGCGCCGCAGGTCGCTGCGAGCGCGATCCCCAAACGTACGTGCGCGCCGACGTCCTCATTTTGGGCAAGGCCCTTTCGGGCGGCGTTTATCCCATCTCTGCGGTCCTCGCAGACGACGAAATCATGCTCACGATCAAGCCGGGCCAGCACGGTTCAACCTTTGGGGGCAACCCCATCGCGTCGCGCGTCGCACAGGTAGCCCTTCAGGTTGTTGAAGATGAGCAGCTCATGCAGCGCGCTCGCCGCCAAGGAACCCATTTTAGGGACACCTTGGCGCGCGAATTGGGCAGTCACCCGCTAGTCGCACAGATTCGCGGCCGTGGGCTGCTCAACGCAGTGGTCATCAATACGCCTGAAGATTCACACGTGGCTTGGGACCTCTGTGTCGCCATGGCCAAGGCGGGCGTGCTCGCAAAGCCGACCCACGGAAACATCATTCGGTTTGCTCCGCCGTTGGTACTCACCGATGCCGAGCTCGATGAGGCGCTCGGTCGGATCGTCCACACGGTTAAAAATTTTACCGCCGCGTAAACTTTTCAAAACCTTTGTGGTTTTAAAAGAGCCCGCGGGAGGTTGGCGGATTTCGGTTCGCCAGGTGTATAGGGTAGTTTTCTCCCGCGGGCTTCCCTTTTTTTATGGGTTCTATGCTTTGGGCGGCCACGTAGTCATCCAATCCTGGTACATGCTGTTGAAGTGTATGCGAACGCGCTCGAGAAATTCAGGAGTCACCGTGGCCCACACCGCAGTGGGGCTGGGAAACCGGTCGGTCGGGTAGCGGTACGTCTGCTTCATGGGGCCGGCCTCGATCTCAACAAGGTAGTTCGATCCGAAGTGAAACAACTGAATCCGAAACGTAGGGTGGGGAAGTTGGTCGACGACGCGCACGGTAAAACTTTATAAATCAGCGCGAAAGCTGATGTTAATCAATCGATTGGTCAAGTAGTTGGGGACCGCGTAGTAGCTCGCGGTACTGATGTCCATGACCCAAAAATAACTGGCGGTGTTGCGGATTTCGAGGAGGTTGTAGACCTCGAGGGCGAGGCGTGGCTGAATTCCGCGCCAGGTTGGCAGCACGCGCTCAAATCCCAAATCCATGCGGCGGTAGGGCGGAGCCTTAAACGGCTTCGGGTTCTCAAGCGGTAGGCCGAACGGGAACCCGCCTGTGACATTGGTGACCAGGTACACACGGTTTTGCGGCTGGCCGGGCAGGTGGTCCTCGACCCGCATGCTAAAGGCGAATCGGTAGTCAGTTCCGCGCCGTTGCCACACGTCGTCAAAGCGCTCGCGGGCCTGAAAGAGCGAGAGCGAAATCCACGATTCCGCGTCGCCCACCCACGTGCTGTGCAGCTGCTGGTCCAGGCCATAAATCATGGCGAGACCGGGATCGGTACCGAGGTAGCGAATGCGCATTCCGTCCTGCTCAAAGGCGAACGCGCGATCCTGGTACTTAAGGTAGGCCTCAACTTGGTACATCCAGGGGCGGCCGAGGCGGGTTCCGTAGCGCTTGGTGCCGGCGATGAGGTGCCATGCGTGCTGCATTCGGGCGTCGGTTTCGAGTCCGTTGGCCGTCCAGTTGCGGAGCTCGCGCACGCTCGCCGTTTGCGCGTAGCTGCCCGCGTTGAGGTAGGCCAGCCAGTTTCCACCACCTGTTGGGCCGACTGACAGCGAGGCGCGGGGACTCCAACGCCATTCGCCCGAGCGGCTGTCGCGCACGATGCGCTGTCCTGCTCGAAGCTGTACGCTGTAGGCGGGGCCGACCCACTGTTGGCTCCACGTTGACGAGAGCCAGTGCTTGATGTTGCGCAATTCGCCTTGGCTCTGCAGCACCGAATACAGTTCGAGTGTGCTGTCGGGCACGTACGACGTGTCGTTGGGTCCGATTACCACAAGCGTGGGTTGATGGTTAAGGCTGTACCCAGCGGAATCCAAGTTGATCCATTCAGACACCCGATCCTGCGCAAACTGAACGCGCTGACCGACCGTCCAGTGCAGTTGTGCGGACTCGCTTACCATGTGGTTGCCGCGAAGTGCAGTATGGAATTCCCTGACCCACAAGTCGTTGCGCGCGTATCGCTGAAAACCGCCGCTCCCCCTGAGGTAGCTGATTTCGCCGAACTGGTCGGACCCCATATTCGTGTTGACGTCCCCGAGGCGGTAGGCCGACTCGACGTCGGAGTGCTCGCGTTCAAGCGCTTGCGACCAACTGAATTCAGCATCGAGTACGCTTCGTTGCCCGAATGCCCGCCGGGTGCGCCACCCTGCAAAGGCGTTCTCAAACCCATAGAACTCGGTGCCCGCCATCGCGACCTGCAGGCGCAGAACCTGGGTGACGGTTCCAAACTCCGTGGTCCGGCTGGTGGGCGCCAACCTGAAGCCGTTGGACTGAGCAATTCCCAAAAATTCGTGACGCCAGGCTCCGTGGCGGCCGCTCCAGACGATTTGGGCATCGCGTGAATCGGCGCGAAAGTCACCTGAGACGTCGCCCGTGCGGGCAAAGAGTACGTTGCTTCGGTAGCGCAGGCTCACCCCGAGGTTTCCGTGCCACAGCGTCGCTCCGCCCGAGAATCCGCCCAAGCGGACGCGAGCCTTTGACGAATCGCTGCGCCCGTAGTTGACTTCGAGTGCCGACGAAAGTTTGTCGCCCAACTCCGCGTGAAATCCGCCGGCGGTAAACGTGAGCGACGAGACGAGGTCGGGATTGAGCACGCTCAAACCCTCCTGCTGCCCAGAACGAGCGAGCTGGGGTCGGTACAGCTCAAAGCCGTTGACGTACACGAGGTTCTCGTCGTAGGTTCCGCCGCGCACACTGTACTGGCTGCTCAGCTCGTCGCTTGCCACCACCCCCGGGAGCGTTCGCAGCAGTGACTCCACCGACCCGGTGGGTGTGCCAAGCCCGGCGAGGGTTCCGGATTTGAGTCGAATTTGACTCGTCTCGGTGCGCACCCGGTCGCCGGTCACCGTCGCTTCTTGGAGCTGGGTTCCGCGCTTAATGGTATCGTTGAGGGCCGCAGCGAGCAGCGCCGTCGCGAGCAAGCTCAAACCTTAGCGCTTTTTTAAGGATTCAAAAAACTGAGCCCAAGCGAACGGATCGCTAAGGCGTCCGAGAATCGCCGTGGCTCCGTTGCTGCCGTAGTAGCGGCCTGAATTGTAGAGCTGCTGCTCTTGAGCTTGAATGATGTAGCGCTGCATCTCGTTGGAACTCATTCCCATGGCCGCCGCTTTTTCTTTCAGAGCTTGAATGGCGAGGTTGCGCAAGGCGATGTCCCGTTGTGTCGTTTCGATCTCCATGCGCAGCAACTCGCGGTTCAAATCCTCGGGCCGTGGCCACGGGTAGAGCACGACTTCGTCGAGTTCGATGCGGTTCCAGCGCATGAACACGGTGGCGAGGTAGCTCTTGCCGTGCAGGCTGTCCGGAACCCAAAGCTGTTCCTCTTCAAAGCCAAAACGACGAAACTTAAGGGTGTCGCCCGGAACCGCCGTAATGCTGAAAAAACCGTCATCCCCGGTCGTAGTGGTGGTTCCGCGCTTGGCCACCCAAAGGCGCGCGTTCGGAATTGTTTGTAGCGTTGAATCCTGAGTCAGTACTACGCCGCTCACTTGAACCACGGATTGCCCCGAGAGCATGAGGCTAACGCCCCAGAGTATTACAGCAAAAAATCGACTCATAAGTTCGTAGTAAAGGTAGTGAGGTTGCCCAGCTCGTCTTGAACCTGAACGTCAAGCGTGCCAACCTCTTCGCCCACACGAACCGAGAGGGTATTAGTTTTGGCGTCCAGGTAGGCCCAGCACCATTGGCCATTGAGCTGTGCACGAACCACTTCCACATCCAATTCGTCGGTAACCTGCAGCAGAACACTTCCACTTGGGGTTCTTCGAATCACGCGGCAGCTTGGGCCCTCAGTATCGATGCGTACTTCGGCGGAGCCGCAGGTTTTTGACGTGTAGCGAATCACTCCGTCGATGGTTCGCACTCCTGGTATTTTTGCGGAACCGCGTCCATCTCGAACCGCCAAGTACGTCTTGTCCCACAGCGAGTCGTGGATTCCGTTCGGAACCCAGTCGTAGTGCACCGGCTTGATCGCTGCGACGTCCGGAGCCACGCGAATGGAACGCCCTTCGGACTTAAGCGTCAGGTTCTGCTTCCATGCAAATGCTCGGGCGGGTAGGTGAAGGGTCACTGCTCCATCCCGAAGCGTAGCCGCTGGTTGGGGCACTCGTTCCTCGAATTCCCGAACGCGTACCACGCCACTCCAAATAAGCGCACTTCCAGAGCGAACAGCTATGATAAATCTGCCACTCGCCCGCGGAAAATCCAAATTATGCCGCCAGCCCGGAGCCGGCTGGGTAGGAGTGGGGTGTACGAGAAATCCGCGAACACCCTTCTGCTGGTGCAGGCCCAGTGCGAGTCCAGCGTCAGCGCCCCGCTGCACGTCAAAGCTCCAGCGGTTGAGGGACCATTGGGCGCGAAGGCTGTCCGATACCACGACCTCAAAATCTTGTTCTGGAAGGGTCACTGCGAGGTCGTACCACGACGCGACCGCAACCGAGTCTCCAGCCGGTCGCCAGCGACCTTCACTAAAGGCCCATAGTTTCGGGCGGTTTGGATCCGTGGGGATGGCCAAACCGTGGGCAGATGGGTCCAGAATCTCTTCACTTGCCAAGTCGCGCACTTCAAAATGAAGGTGGGGTCCGCCCGAAGATCCTGAATTCCCGCTTAGTCCGATCACAGAACCCGCCGAAACCGACAGCAGTCCCTTGGGCGGATAAAGGTCGAGGCGGTAGCTGCCGCGACGTCGTGCTTCTGACTCTGTGAACTGCCAGATTTCGTCGCTAAACGACTCCAAGTGGCCGTACACGGTGGTAAATCCGTTCGGATGGTCGATGTAAAGCGCCCAGCCATAGCCGTCCGGGCGAATGACAATGCGGCGCACCCAACCGTCCGCCACGGCGTACACGGGTTTGCCAGTGACTCCGCCGGTCCGAAGGTCGATTCCGCTGTGAAAGTGGTGGTTGCGCAGCTCCGCGAGCTCGCCTGAAACCGCAAGTGGCCCGTCCAATGGCTGGTGTACGATGAGCTGGCTCCAGAGCGGAACCGCTACCATCCACGCGAGTAGCGAAGCGATTTTTGGCATTCCACCAAGATAGAAATTCCCGTGCCAAACTGCTACCTTTGGCCAATGGCGGATTCCCTCGATCGCATTGGCGTCATTCAGGCCCAAGTTCACGACCTCATCGGCAAGTACCGTCTTGCGGTGGGCGAGCTCGAACAGCAGTCGGGCGTGGTGGCCGAGCAGGATCGAAAAGTGCGCGAACTCAGCGCTCAAATCAAGGCGCTGCGCAGCGAGAACGAAGAGCTTCGCCTCTTGATCTCGTTCAATGGCGACGCTGCGGCACGTGCCAAATTGGCCAAGCAGCTTCAGTCGTGGTCCCGCGAAATCAACCAAGTCATCTCGAAACTACAGCCGTGAGCCAAGACCTTTTGCGCATCAAAGTCAGCATTGGTGGCCGCACGTACCCACTGACGATTCCGCGTGCCGAAGAAGAGCAAGTGCGCAAGGCGGTGGCCTTGATTCAAAACACTGTAAGCCGTTTTGAGGAGCGTTATGCCGTGGGTGACAAACAGGATGCCTTGGCGATGTGCGCACTCCAAATGGCCAACCAGGTGGCTAGCTTGCAGCAAACATCTGCGCCACAAGGCGAAGAAGACGAGCGCATCAAGCAGATTCAGGGTCAGCTCGACGCAGTACTTGGCACCAAGCGCACTGCGCTTTAGCGGGGACTCAAGTCGGTAATTGTGGGCTGGACTTCTTTGCGTATTGACCAGTAGTCTTGATAGCGCGGCGACCAAGTGCGGCGCTCGGCCACGGCGGTGTGAAGCCAACCCAATTCAGTTAAGTAGGATTCACACCAGCGGCGCACGGCCCCGTTGGATTCGATCCAGTCGTCGACCAATCCTTCGGCTTGGGCGATCTCTTGAATCGCTTTGGTAAAGTCCCATTGAACCATGGCCCGCCGGCCCACCAGGGCCGCAAGGCCAAGGTCAAGTACGTCGTCAAACACGAAACCCCACTCTGCGGGAGGGATTCCCCATCGGGTCTCAAGCAGTGGTGCGGCTTTGGTTTTGTCTCGAGCGTAAAAAATGAAGTCGTCATAGTGTTCCCGCTGCACGAGAAACTCTGCCGTGGGGTTACGCTCGCCAGTGACAATTGCCACGCGAAGCAGTTCGCCGGTTGCCGCGTAGTGCGCAAAACGTAGTAGGTTGAGCCCCATCGTGTCGTGTTCGCTAAAGTCGGATTGACCATCGGGACGCTTGCGTCCGTTGGTCCAAACTCCGTCCCAGTCGAGAATGAGGCCGCGGATTTTCATCAGCTGTTGATGTCTTGTATATCGATCAATCCGAGCGCATTACCCGCTTCATCTTCAACTAGTAGTTGATCTACTTTAGTCTCCGAAAATCGTCGGTAGGCTTCGTTCAGCAGCGCGCTTCCAGAGATTGCAAATGGAACCTTAAGGCTGTGCACGGCCCGAACTGGGGCGTTCACGTCCAATGTTCCGCGCTGTTCGATGAGTCGGCGAAGGTCACCGTCCGTGAAAAGTCCGACGGCGCGTCCCTGTTCGGCCAGCACTACGGCACCGAGGCCGCTGACGGTCATGGCGACAAGGGCGTCCCGCACGGGCGTATCAGGTGAAACAATAGCTTGGGTCGGACGAAGTACGGATTCTACGCGAACCGTCATGCGGCGGTGGTCCTCGTCAAACTGTGCAGTTCCGAGGGTCGTGAGGTGGTTGTTGGGCAGCTGCTGGCAGACTGACCACGGAACCGTGACCGCATCCACACCCAAGTCCATGGCGTTGCGCACGTGCTCGCTGTGGCGAACTGACGAAAACATCACTTTGGACGCATAACCATGGCGCTCTTTGAATGCCACGATTCCGTCGACGAGCGAGAGCGCGTCTGTACCTTGATCTTGAAGGCGTCCGACCAACGGACAGACGTAGGTTGCGCCCGAATTCATGGCCATGTAGGCCTGCTGGGGGGTGTAAATGAGGTGCACGTTGGTCATGATGCCCTCTTTGCTGAGGCGGGCACAGGCCTGCACACCGTGCAGCGACACGGGAATTTTGAATACCGTCGTCTCGCGCGCTAGCCCCAAAGCCAGCAAGCGGTGCGCTTCAGCAACAATTTCGTCGGCGGAATTTCCGAGGGCTTCCACCTGAATGACGGGGACGTGCTTCGCGGTTTCGAGAAGCCACGCATCCACGTCCGCAACTCCCTGACGCTGAAGGAAGGTCGGGGTGGTGGTGAGTCCGTAAAAGATTCCGAGTTGAAAGGCGGCCGAAATTTCAGTGGGGTTGGCCGAATCGAGGTACAATTCCATGGGGCCAAAGTACGAAGCCTGTGCGTACTTTGCAGTCTAAAGCCCTTGTGTAGTCTATGAAGAAGCTCTTGGTTGCCAACCGTGGCGAAATCGCCCTGCGCGTGATGCGTACCGCCCGCCAGATGGGAATTCACACGGTAGCCATTTATTCAGAGGCCGATGCCGACGCGCCGCACGTACATTTTGCCGACGAAGCCTACCTCGTGGGGCCGGCGCCCAGCTCCCAGAGCTACCTCAACGTTGAGGCGGTCATTGAGGCCTGCACGGCGTCGGGTGCAGATGCGGTGCATCCGGGCTACGGTTTTTTGAGCGAAAACGCAGCATTTGCAGAGCGCATTGGGGCAGAGGGCATTACTTGGATAGGTCCACCGCCGTCGGCCATTCGCGTGATGGGTGACAAGCTATCGGCCAAGGCGGCTGCGGCTCAGTTTGACGTGCCGCTAGTACCGGGAAGCGACGGTGCTTTAGCTACGGCTGAAGCGGCTCAAGAGGTTGCCGACCGCATTGGATACCCCGTGATGATCAAGGCTTCGGCGGGTGGCGGAGGCAAGGGTATGCGCATTGTCCATTCCGCATCTGAAGTGCGCGAAGCGTTTGAAAACGCCACGTCCGAAGCGCTTAAGTCGTTTGGCAACGGCGAAGTATTTGTCGAAAAGTTTGTGACCTCGCCACGCCACATCGAAATCCAAGTTCTGTCGGACGCGCACGGAACCCACCTGCACCTGTTTGAGCGGGAGTGTTCGGTGCAGCGACGCCACCAGAAGGTGGTTGAGGAGGCCCCGAGCGCCATTCTGTCTCCCGAGCTGCGCGCCCAAATGGGCGAGGCGGCGGTAAAGGCCGCGCAGAGCTGCGGTTATGTGGGCGCCGGCACCGTTGAATTCATTTTTGATGCGAGCGGAGCCTTTTACTTTCTCGAAATGAACACCCGACTACAGGTCGAGCATCCGGTGACCGAGGAGGTTACAGGTTTGGATTTGGTCGCAGAACAGATTCGCATCGCCCGCGGCGAGCGACTGCCCTACCGCCAAGAGGACCTCAAGCTCAACGGCCACGCCATCGAGCTGCGGGTTTATGCCGAGGACGTGACCAACAACTTCGCGCCCGACACCGGGGTGCTCGAGGTCTACCGACGCCCTTCGGGAGCGGGAATCCGCGTCGACGACGGGGTGCGCGAAGGCCAAGAGGTTCCGGTGTACTACGACCCCATGCTGGCCAAGCTGATTGCCTGGGGTCCGGACCGTGAAACAGCCCGTAAGCGTTTGCTGGCCGCCATTGACCGCTATGCGGTGGTCGGAGTCAGGACCACCCTGCGCTTTGGACGCTTCATTCTCGAGCATCCCGATTTTGTCAGCGGGCAGTTTGATACGGGATTTGTGGCAGCACACTTCACCCCCGAAGCGCTGAAGCCCCGCACCGAAGGCGCGGAATGGGCTGCGGCACTTGCAGAGGGCTACCGCCCAGATGGGTCAGTCGTGGAGCGTGAGCCTAGCCGTTGGAAAACGCGCTTTAGTGTATGATACGGACGCTGATTTTGCTGCTGTTCGCCGTGTCTGTTCCGCTGCAGGCGCAGCTGGTCGAGACCACGTTCAATGGCAAAAAGGTTCAGGCTACGGTTATTAACGGCGATACGATTCCGTGGGTATTTCTCGATGAAATTCTGGTCATGGACAAGCCGACGTTTACCGACGTCGAAGCGCGCAAGCGCTACCTATTGCTTCGCCGCCGCGTACTTAAAGTCTACCCTTATGCCAAAGCGGCCGGGGAGCGCTTGGATTCGCTCAACATGCGCTTGGCCAAAGAGAAGTCCGCCCGAAAGCGTGCGAAGTACACCAAACAGTACCAGAAGTTCCTCGAAGAGCGCTTTGAGGCAGAGCTTCGCAAACTCACGCGTTCCGAAGGCCAAATTTTGTGCAAGTTGGTGTACCGCGAGACCGACCAGACGGTGTTCAAGCTCATCCGAGAATACCGCAATTGGTTGACGGCGGTGGGGTGGAGTGTGACCGGATCGTGGTACGACATCAACATTCGCAAAGAATACGACCCCAAGGGCAACGACGAGGATGCGCTGATTGAGCGCATTTTGCTCCGGTCGTTTGCTCTGGGTGAACTCAAAGAACGCGTTCCACTCGACGTGAACGGCAAACCCCAGCCCCGGCGATGAAGGGGCGTTGGGTGGCGCCCTTGAGCGCGTGCGGAATCGGCGGGGCGCTGCAGCAGCTTAATGCCAATGGACTGGCTGAAGCTCCGATGCTTCAATCCTTGAACGCCGATGTGATGCGGCGAAGGGCTGCCGAATTTCCGGCGGACCGACGCGCGCTGCTCGTCGAAGTCCTTGCCGAGCAAGCTGGTTCCGAGGCGACGGAGGTGCAGCGCGCACTCTTGCAGCGCTTGGCCCAGCCTGATTCAGTTACAGTCGTTGCGGGGCACCAACTGGTGACGGGGCTCGGACCCCTGTACGTGCATGCCAAAGTGGCCGAGACGGCCGCACTGGCCGCCCACTGGACCGAAAAGGGAGTTCCGACGGTTCCCGTGTTTTGGATGGCAAGCGAGGACCACGACGCCGACGAGATTCGCCGCATTTTCTGGCGGGGCAAAGTGCAGGGGGGCTGGGCCGCGCCCGAGGCGCCCCTGCGCAGCGGGGTGATGCCGGCGCAGC
>CAYYWL010000030.1:0-19168 GCA_964475135.1 uncultured Owenweeksia sp. | reverse complement strand
ACTTTTTGGGAGTCGCTGAGCCAAATGCGGTCAACCCCGACGACCTCGAGGTCAAAATTGAGCAGGTTGAGCTGGGCGTTCATGCCGTCTGGAACCACGGACTCAAAGCGAATGACGTCGTAGTCGCGCTTTTTGCGGTGGTTCAGAACGTATTCTCCGGTTTTCGGGAGGATTTCAAGGGTCCGGTCGTCAGTATGGTAGCGCACGAAGCCCTGAAGGTGGTACTCCATCATGAGGCGTTCGCAAGGATCCACCGGCATATTCATTCCGATCGCCACGTCTTTGATGGTCATGCGCGACCCCGGAGCCATTTGGCCAATCGCGTCAAGCAGCACGAGCGGATTTTCGCGTTCAAATCCCTGCAGCGCCGCGTAGCGGTTGTTGCGGTAGTACTGGTCGCTCTCAAGGGTCATGGGGGCGCCACTACCCATGTTGATTCCGCCCACAAACACATTGGGTTCGCTTGTGGTCCACCGCAGCTGGTCGAGGTCCACCGTCACGTTGTGGTAGCTGTCGGTAAACGGCTTTAGTGCCAAGCCCTCGTCGGGGCGAAAGACCTGAAGTTCGCGCGTGTCGGGGCGGTACTTCACTTCAACTTTGGCGTGGTGCAGCGAATCCTGTTCGCCCAAGCGGAGCGAGAACCCCGTCACCTTGGATGCCAAGCCGTCCGGTCGAATGACGAATCGGTCGGCCCGGATCTGTGCCGCCACCGCGGAGTCGCGAATGAAGTCAAACACCGCCTTGCTTCCGTTGGCGCCCGAGGCAAAAAAATTGGCTCCGACCAGCGAAAATCCGCCCCGGTAGGTCACGTCCTCAAAAAAGTTGGGGATTTCGAGGTCGGTGGCGTAGGCCTCAAACCTCGGGTAGACGGCGTTTTCAGGGGTCGTGCGCGTGCCCATGCGCTCTTCAAACCGGCCATCGAGCGGAACATTCACGTAGTACAAGCTGTGCAGCACCGCGCTGTCCACTACAAACCCCGTGTTCTTGAGGTTGAGGTTGAAGTCGCCAAGTTGGTTGTAGACCTCTCCGTAGCCGTAGCCCGCGCGTGCCCAATCCACACGGCCCGATTCGGCTTGGAGCGTGGCGGCGCGCGGGTCGTACCAGCCACTTACGCTGTCAATTTGGGTGGAGTCGTTTTTAAAAAAGCCCTTGAGCACCGCGCCCTCAATGCGGTAGCGCGTCGAAGGCCCTTCTTCGTCGAGTACCGCGTCGCCAAAGTCAAGTTCCCAGCGCAGCGGACCTTCTTCAAAGAGCCGAAAGCGTCCATTGGACGCCGAAAATCCAGTGGCCGCCCCCGCTGAAGTGTGGACGTATTCGGCCAAAGCCTGACGGCTGCTGCGCTTGACGAGTTCGTTGGTCTCGCGCCACCAGCGCGCTTGCGTTGCTTCGCTTGCAGAACTGTACCAATGCTGCGCGAGCTGCACGGCCTCAGACCACGACTGGGCTTCGACCATGCGCTTGCGGAGCATTTCGCGCGCCAAAGCCTGAAAGTCCGCACGGTTGGACCAGTTGGGGTCGTCGTAAATGGGTTTAAAGGCCAAAAGCGTCTCATCCGCAGCCTTTTTGCCGTGGAATTCGGTATAGAGCTTACTAAAATCCTTCCAGAAGTCCTCGTCGGACACGCCAAGGCTGCGCACGGTCTGCGCGGGCAGTACCGTGCACAGCAGCAGGGCGAAAAGGGTTGTGAGACGTTTCACAGGTTGCACGCAAGCTACAGCGCAAAAGACGCGCCGCGCCACGGGCCTTCGGGACTTAATTCACCGGTTTTTCCACAGTCATCGCCACCCATGCCTCGCGCTCGAACTGAGCAACAAAGGCAAGTCCGGCTGCCTCTGCAGCCGCGCGAATTGCGGCAGCATCCGCGCGGTAAAATCCGCTGAGGTGCAGGCGACCTCTCGACTTGAGCGCTTTGGCGTAGCGCGGCATGTCGGCCAAAAGCACGTTGCGGTGGATGTTGGCATAGACCACGTCAAACTTCTCGTGGTCCGCCAGTTGGGTGGTGTCTCCAGTGCGAATGTCGAGTTGGTCCGCCATTCCGTGGAGCTCAGTCAGCTCGCGGGCGTTGTCGGCCGCGTAGGGCTCAATTTCGATTCCAACGCCCTGAGCTGCGCCGTGCATGAGCGCGACGATGGCAAGGACCGCGGTTCCGCATCCCATGTCAAGAACCTGTGCCCCTTTGAGGTCGGCCTCGAGGACACGCTCGAGCATGAGGTAGGTCGTCGGGTGGTGCCCCGTTCCAAAAGCCATTTTCGGAATCATTTGCACCGCGTAGCGGTAGTCAGCAGGGTTGATGTTTTGGTGAAAGGGCGCGTAGATAAGCAGCTCGCTTCCAATGGATAGTGGATCAAAGGACGATTCCCACACTGCGTTCCAGTTTTGGTGCGCGATGTGGCGGTGCGTCCATTTGAGCTCGGCCACCGAAGCGGCCAGCGGAAAGGCGACTTCGCCCGTCCATTGGTCAACAGGAATGTACGCCAATAGGTCATTGCCGTCCTGCTCAACCGCCTCGACCGGCATGTCCTCAAGATCCACATACAGCAGCTCGAGGGCCGCAGGGTCGCTCGCCGAAATCCGAAGTTCGACGTAGTCCATTAGGCCTTCTGAAGCTGGTCGACCAGCGCGATGAAGTCCGCGGCTACCAGCGACGCCCCGCCGATGAGTCCTCCGTTCACATCAGGTTGCGCAAAAATCTCAGCGCCGTTGCTGGGTTTGCACGAGCCTCCATACAAAATCGGCAGGTGGTTGGCGAGATCACCGTAGAGTTCGCGAAGCACCCCGCGAAGGTGGGCGTGCATTTCTTGCGCTTGGGCAGCAGTGGCGGTTTCGCCGGTTCCGATGGCCCACACGGGCTCATAGGCCAGTACCAGGTTTTCAGCCAGGTCGGGGGTTACGCCCGCTACGGCTGCGCGGAGTTGCTTCTCTACAATCGCCAAATGGTCGCCGCTCTTGCGCTCTGCAAGCACTTCACCAATGCATACAATCGGACGCAGTTCGTGGTTCAGCGCCGCATGCACTTTAGCGTTGACGTCTTGGTCGGTCTCACCGAAGTACTGACGGCGTTCGCTGTGGCCGATCAGCACGGCGTCCGCGCCCGCGTCGGCGAGTTGGGCCATGCTTACTTCGCCGGTGTAGGCTCCGGAATCTTTGGCGTGCCCGTTCTGAGCCGCCACGGCCATCTCGGGGTAGTCGATGAGCAGGTCAATGGCTTGCGTCAACTGCACTACGGGCGGAGCCAAGACCACCACCACATCCCCAAGTCGCTCGGGACTCAATTCAGTTTTGAGTGCTTCGATAAGGTTGTAGCCTTCTTCGAAGGTGGTGTTCATTTTCCAGTTTCCGGCGAGAATTTTCATGGTAGGGGGAATTATGGGGCAAAGGTAGCCTTTTGCGAGGTTAGCGAGGTTGGCTTTTGGCCGTACGCGCCTAAGGCGCTCGGGATGTTTCTAGCTACTGGTTTCTGGTTTGAGCGTGTAGAGAAAAAGTAAAATCCGGTTATAACCGGATGCGCGGATGCTTTTCTCTGCGTTTGCTGAGGCTATGAGGCCTTGACGCGGGGATCCACCACCCCGTAAAGCCAGTCGACGAGGGCTTGAAGAAGGACGAAGATCAGGGACAGGGCGAGGATGCTGCCCATAACGACGGGAAAGTCGCGGCCTTCGAGGGCGTCGACCATGAGTTTACCGGCTCCGCGCCAGCCGAAGACAGTTTCGACAAAGACGGCTCCGGCCAAGAGGCTTGCGAACCAGCCCGAGATGGTGGTGATTAGGGGGTTGAGGGCATTGCGCAGCACGTGGCGGCGAAGCACTTGGCTGGTGGTGAGACCTTTGGCGTAGGCAGTGCGCACGTAGTCGAGGTTGAGGATTTCGAGGGCGGACGAGCGCATCATCTGGGCGATGACTCCGACGGGTCGCACGGCCAATGTGAGGGCGGGCAGAATGAGATGGGACCATTCCCAGCGCACGGCGTTGCCGTAGTCGTCGAGTTCGCGAAGGCTTCCGGTGAGCGGCAGTCCGGTCCAATCGTGCAGCACATAGGCAAAGAGCCAGGCGACGACGATGGCTGAAAAGAATGAGGGCGTGGCCATTCCGACGGTGCTTAAAACAGTTATGGCGCGGTCTGCGGCGGAACCGGCGCGCAGCGCCGAATAAAGTCCGAGCGGAACCCCGATGAGGACGGCGGTTCCGAGCGAAATGAAGGCAAGCAATGCGGTATTGGGCAGGGTTTGGCCGATGAGGGCGCTCACGGCGACTCCGCGCTGTTGGTACGAGGTCTGAAGGTCGGGCCAGTAAAGGCCCCACGTGCCGTCCACGGGGCGAACGGGCGAAAGCCCCCCTAGGTAGCGGGCATACTGCACGAGAAGCGGCTGGTCAAGGCCATAGGCGGCGCGCACGGCGGCTAGCGCCTGCTCGTCCTCTACTTGGCCGAGCATCATGCGGGCGGGATCGCCTCCGACGGTGTGAAAGAGAAAAAACACCAGGGTCGCGACGCCCCAGAGCACTAAAAGGGCACGGCCCGCGCGCCTCATTCGGCGGCTGGGAAGTCGTTGAAGTGGAAGTGCTTCACCACCACCCCTTTGCGCAGGTGGGTTGCGCCCGGATTTGAACGGACGATGGTTTTGAGGGCGGTTCCGTCGCCGTTGGACCACGGGAAGTTGGTTCCGGTGCGGGCCTGGAGGGCGGCAACCTCACTCAAGTCGGTTGAGGTGAGTCCGACCACGGGAATGCCCGCGTCGTGGAGCTTCTGGAACTCACGGCACATGCGCTCGAGCTGAGCCATGTCGGCGCGGCGAAAGTCGTAGGCCACCAGCCAGTAACTTTCTGGGTAGTCCAACCACTGGGCGGTTTGGTCCTCGCCGCCGGGGGCGATGGCAAAGTCGTGCACGGGGGGCTCGTAGCCATCGGCAACCTTGATGTTGCGGGTCGCCTCGGCGTCCATGACCCATTCAGGCTTTTCCCACCACTTTCGGGCGACGTAGTCGGTTCCGGTCACCTCCATGACCTCTTCACCCTTGCGCAGCGTGTACACCACGTCGTACTGGGGCGGAGTCAGACCCAATTCCTCGGCCGGAGCCATCGCTTTGGCGATGTCGGTTCCGGGCTTGTAGGCGCGGAAGTCCCACACCGGCAGGTGGTTGTAGACCCAGTTCGTGAAAAAGGCCATGGCAAACACCGCAAGTCCCATGACTCCTCGAGCCCAGAAGCGGCTCATGACGGGTTTCACGTTGCGAAGGCCCAGAGCGAAGTAGAGTGCAATCAGCACGCTCAGAATTACGTCCTTGGTAAAGCTCTCCCACGGGGTGAGCGGGATCGCGTCGCCGAAGCATCCGCAGTCCGTAACCTTGTTGAAGTAGGCACTATAAAAGGTCAAAAAGGTAAAGAAGACCATGAGGCCAGCCATGCTCCAGAAGGTGAAGGCCCGCAGGTAGCCGATCAGCATCAAGAGCCCAAGAACCACCTCAAACGTGACCAAAAACACGGCCATCGGAAGCGCCAGCGGCTGCAAAAACTCAAGGTTGAAGACGTCGGCCCCGAAGTACTCTTCGAGCTTGTAGCTAAACCCGAGCGGGTCGTTCATCTTGATGACGCCCGAAAAAATAAAGAGTCCGCCTAAGGCGACGCGGATCAGGGACTGTGCAAGGCTACGCATGTTCATGCGTCCAAGGTACAAAGCGAATTATTCCGCGCGGCGCTCGAGTTCCTTTTTCATAAGCTGCATCTTTGCCGAAAGCAGCATGTAGGTCGTCGCGAGGGTCGTCAAAAAGGCGATGCTGAGGGCAATCAGTTCCATAGGTTTCGTGGGGTTTCTTCACTAAAAAACCACTCGGAGGAACCTTTGTTCAGCCCTGGTGCATCAAAATCAACGCAAACACGGCATAATTCACCATGTCCATGTAGTTGGCGTCGACGCCCTCTGACACGAGGGTTGCCCCCGAATTGTCTTCAATCTGCTTGACGCGCAGTACCTTTTGAAGAATGAGGTCTGTCAGCGAGGTGATGCGCATGTCGCGCCAAGCCTCGCCGTAGTCGTGGTTTTTGGCCTCCATGAGCTCGTAAATCTTGGTGGCCTGGGCATCGAATGCGACCAGCGCCTCTTCGGGGCTGAGGTCGGGCTCGTTCGCGATTCCGCGCTCGAGCTGAATGAGGGCCATGATGGCGTAGTTCACGATTCCGATGAATTCGCCCTCTTGGCTGTCGGCCACCTTTTGCACACCCGCATCCTGAATCGTGCGGAGCCGGTTGGCCTTAATGAACAGCTGGTCCGTCAGCGACGGCAGGCGAAGGATGCGCCACGCGGCGCCGTAGTCGGTGAGTTTCTTGCCGTAGAGCTCGCGGCAGCGCGCGATTTCGGCAGCGTATTGGGTTGCAGTGTGGGCCATACTTTTACAGGGTGAAAAGTACGGCTGTTTGCGCGTTCACGCTGAACCTTCGCGGTCAGCTTTTTGTGGCGGAACGCCCACAGATCATGGGCATCCTCAATGCGACGCCCGATTCCTACTACGCTCCGAGCCGTCTAAAGGGCTTGGATCGCCTTGAATCTGAGGCAGAACGCCTCCTTACCGAGGGTGCCGACTGGCTCGACCTCGGCGGATGCTCAACCCGCCCCGGAGCCGAGTGGCCCAGTCCCGACGAAGAGTGGGCCCGCCTCGACGGCGCCTTTGAACGCTTGCGAATCCGCTTTGGAAGTGCGCTGCCGCTGTCGGTCGACACCTTTCGAAGCGAGATCGCCCGCCGCTCCCTCGACCAGGGCGCCAACCTCGTTAACGACATTTCGGGCGGAATCCTCGATCCCGCCATCTGGTCCGTAGCCGCAGAAGCCCGTGCGCCCTACATCCTCACCCACTACCCTGCCTCTGGCAGCGAGCTGCTTGGGCCCGACCAAGCATCGTTGGTCACCGTGCGCGAACTGAGCGAACGCCTCATTGCCGCCCGCGAAGCGGGCCTCAACGACATCATTCTCGATCCCGGAATCGGATTCGGCAAAACCCCCGAGGGCAACCTCAGACTCGTGCGCGACCTTGCCCTGCTTCGCGAGTTCCCTCACCCCCTACTCGTGGGCGTGTCGCGCAAGTCGCTAATCACCCGCACCCTGGACATCACGGCCGCCAACGCCCTACCCGCCACCTCTGCCCTACACGCCTGGGCCCTTGAGCGCGGAGCCCAAATTCTCAGAGTCCACGACCCGCGCGAAGCGCGGCAGGTCGTAGACCTGCGCGCCCTCATGGGCTAGTTCGCTCACGCTGAAGCTGCCCGTACGGTCGCACGTGCCGCTCGATGTAGCGTACGCCTCTCGACTTAAAGTACGGGTTTAGTTTTTGATTCCAAACAAATTCATTGTTAATGAGATACTTGGTTCCAAATACATGAGCGGTGTCGGCGCGGACCTGGACGCAGGCCAGCCCGCGTCCGACTGAAATCCAGCGCTGCTCGCGCAGCGAGCGCGGTCCGCTTTCGCCCACCACCCACACCGTGAACACGAGGGCCACGGCGACCCTGGCGGGTCGCAGTGCGCGCAGCGCCAGCAAGCCCCCCACCGATCCGACCGTCAAAAGCACCACCTGTTCCGGCGACGGAAACCGATCCGCCCACACCCACCGCGGATCATCCGCCCAAGTGGTGAGGGCGATCAGAAGGGGTTCCGGATCAGGCAACCCCAAACCGAGCATCGCCAGCGCACTGTAGGGATAAATGAGGAGCAGCGCCGGCACCAGCAGCAGATTGCTCGCTAAGAACCACAGCGGAACCGTGTGGAACGTCACCAGCGACAAGCCCGTCGTGGCCCACTGGGCGGCGAGCGACACGCGCATTCCATCCACTACGGCCTTCAGACGCGGATACTTGGGTTTTACCCGGCCTTCGGGCGGATTGGCTTGGCGTCCAGGCGGATTGGCCATAATCAATCCCAGCACCGCCGCCGAGGACAGCTGAAACCCCAGCTGGTAGGCCATTCGGGGTTCCCACGCGAGCAGCAGCACCTGCGCCACCGCAAAGACGTCGATCCCCAGGGGGCTTCCAGGCCACAGCCGACTCACCGTGACCACGCTCAGCATGGCCGCGGCCCGAACCGAGCTCGCACTGAATCCCACGACGGCTACGAAGGCCCAGATGGCTCCGAGGGCGAGCAGGGGCCAGCCGGCGCGCAGCGCCGGCGGCACCACCCGTTGAACCAGCACAAACAGTCCCCACAGCAGTCCCAAGTGAAAGCCCGAAACCGCCAGCACGTGCGACAGTCCCAAGTTCTGGAACCCGTACCGCACCGATTCAGGCAAGTCTTCAAGGTCTCCAAGCCACAAGGCCTGTGCAAGGCCCCGGGCCGCGGGTCCCCACGGAAGGTCTTGAATGCGTGCCCTGCCCCAGGCCGCGGCACGCCGCCACCACGGACGCTCAAGGGGCACGCGGCCAAGGCGCGCGGTGGCGCGCGCCCGGGCGATGATGCGGCGCGGCGCTGCCGCGCGCGCCGCATCAAACACCCACGGGGCCAGCGCGGTATCCAGTGGAACCAACTCCACCCGCATCCGGTACGCAAAACCCTCTGAAAGCGTATCGCTGCTCCGCAGCCTCAACCCCGAGGAATCCTGCCAAATTCCGCCCCCCTCAGTCCAAAACCAGCCCTCGGTCCGTCGCAGCACATCCAGGGTCGGCATCTCTGGAACCGTCCGGATCGCTCCCAGCATCAAAGCCAGCCCAGCCCACCGAACCCAAGAAACCTTCACACCCCACACACGGCGCCGGAGCACGACCTCGGACACCACGCCAAGGCCCACCAGCACCAGACCCGCCAGCAACCAATACGGCCGGTGCGCGCCCGGAATCCCGAGCACCCCCAGCCACATTCCCAGCATCAACCACGGCGCCATAGTGCAAGGTGGTTCCGCCAGCCGTAGCCCACATTTAAAACCGGCTATTTTTTTGAAATCCGGTTATACCCGAACGCCGTTCCGCCGCAAACCCTCGCCAATACTGGAAAATCCGGAACTAACCGGATTTTAGAAAATTTCTGAAAGCCTGGACCCGGGGTAGTAGTGATCCAAAATCGAGCGGAACCCATACCCCAACTGGCCCATGCGCCATGCGCCCTCTTGCGAAAGCCCGATTCCGTGCCCGTAACCGCGGCCGTGAATCACCACTTCGCTTCCGTCAACCTCGGTCGAAAACCAAGACGACCTGAGACCAAACTTCTCACGCACGGTACGGAACCTCAGCTTTTTGCCGTTCCACTCCAGAAACTCGCGCCGGTGGGGTTGGTCAATGTGCAGCACCGCATTCCGCAAACTCGAATCCGTGGTCGAAGCCCCCCAGTAGCGCGCGAAGTAGCCCACCCACTCGGCTGCCGAAATCCGCTTCGTCCATTTCGTTTGAGGGCAATCCAAACTAAAACTATCCAACTTGTACACCAAGTGCGGACGCTGCTTGAAGTACCAGCCCGAAGCCATCAGCTCTCCGCCGGAATTTGCGTGAAATAGCGTCTCTACAAACGCATTTGTGTCGGCCTCGAGCAGCACCAAGCCCGCGGTACTGTATGCCGCCTCGATCAAATCAAAACGGCGCGCACTGTCGCCTGGCCATCCGAAGTACACCTGCGACCGCACGTCGTCGGTCACTTGGTAGCCCTCAGCGGCAAACTTGCGCTGGTTGGCCGCCCACCACGTGCGGGCCACGGTCGCTTGGGCCCGCCACAGCTCGCGGCCCGTATACTTTCCGAGCTCGGCATTGATGACTCCGGCCACGTAATCTTCGCGCGGAACCCGATTGACCACCAGCAACTCCGTACGACCCAACGGAAGCGCCACAAAACCACCCGGATACGTCCGACGAACCCCCGAGGGACCCTCGGTCGACAGTGGACGGTCGCCCTCGATCCGCACCGAATCGGCACTCCGCCACGTTCCGTCGGCATTTGCCACCAGCAAGCCTTCGCTGCGCCGCACGTGAACGTTGCTCGACACCAAGGTATCGGGCGCATCTTCCCCGCGGAACCAAATGCTGCGCAGTGCTCCGCCGCCGAACTTGAATTCGTAGACGTCTTTGGTGGCATACACCCGGACCCGAACGAGGTCGGCCGCCTTGGGCTGCGGCCCCAATGCCCGCTGCGCGTGCGCCCCGAGGCCCACGGCCATGGCCATCGCTAGTATCAACTTCTTCATTCCTGGAGCAAATATGCGGCGGTGCGGTCCATGGCTCCGGGCTCGCCAAACGCCTTGGTAAACGCATCAAAGTCCTCAAGCATCGCGGTCCGGCGCGGACCGTCAACCATCAATGCACTAAGGTCATTGGACAAAACTTCAGGTTCGCACTGGCCTTGGAGTCGTTCGCTGACCGCTTCACGGCCCAAAACCAAATTCACCAGCGACACGTACTTCACCTTAACCAAGCGCTTTGCGAGCGCAAAACTGAGTGCATCCACCTTGTAGGCCACGACCATCGGAACCTTGAGCAGCGCCAGCTCCAACGTCGCCGTCCCGCTCGCCACCAAGGCGGCTCTTGCCCCTCTGGCACTGACCATTCCCTCGGCCAATTCGCCGTGCGGCTCGGCCTGAAGGGCCTCGCGCAGCATCGCACGGTACGCGCCCTCGGTCCACGACGAGGGGCGAATCCACCGCGGCTTCATGCCCAAACGGTCCGCTGTAGCGGCAAACACCGGCGCCAACCGCTGAAGCTCGGCCTTGCGCGAACCCGGAGCCAGCACCAAAACCCCCGACTCCGTAGCCGACCCGGGCGCAAAGCGATCAAGGGCCGGATGCCCGAAGTAGGGCGCATTTACGCCGCGCTTCGTCAAAAATTCAGGCTCAAAGGGCAGCAGCGGAACCACCGCGTCGTAGGCCTCCTTGAGCGTTTCAACCCGACCCTCCTTCCAGGCCCACACGCTGGGGGCGACCAACTGGACCACGCGCCGCTGGCTCCGCCGGGGCCGCGTGGCCATCCACTTCGCAAGACGCAGGTTGAATCCCGGGTAGTCGATCAGTACGACGAGGTCCCAAGGCTCCGAAAGCACAGCGCGGGCCGCCGCGAAGTTGGCCCGAACGGATCGGGCGTTACGCAGCACATCCCAAAACCCCATAAAGGCAAGCTGGTCGAGGTTCCGAAGCACCGGTTTGTTCAAGGCGCGGCTGAGCTCGGTTCCGCCCCACGCGTCAATGTGCAGGTGGGGCTGAATGCGGCGAAGGGACCGAACGAGTTCTGCCCCGAGGACGTCGCCCGAGGCCTCACCCGCCAGAATAAAAATGCGCTTCACAACCATTCCCAACGCCAGTAGATGGCAGTTATGATGTAGAAAAGGCTAATGAGCACGATGTTCAATGCCATGCGGTAGCGCTTCAAACTCAAGGCCAAGGTGAGGTACACGCCCTCGAGAATCACCGAAATGGCCAGCACCCGGTTGAGCAGATAGGCCCAGAGGTCGCTGTCGAGCTCGGCCACGGGCGGCAATCCTGGATACGTAGCCAGCAGGTAGGACCACGCAAACCACGGAGTTCCCGCGGCCACGAGCAGGCCCATGTAGGCTTCGAGGCGTTCGCGACGCGGACCCGGACTCATCGCTGGTCGAGGCGGCGGTGCAGGTTCGACAGGGCGTGGTGGGCGGTAAGGTCAAACTGGGTCGGAACCACACTGACAAAGCCATGGTCCAGCGCCCAGATATCGGTATCCTCGGCTCCGTCGGGATTGTGGTAGTCGCCGCGCATCCAGTAGTAGGGCTTGCCGTAGGGGTCGATGCGCTCCTCAAAGGCCTCCTTCCAGAACCCGAGTGCCTGACGCACCACGCGCACCCCAGTGTACGGAACCTTGTCCGCATTCGGAAAATTGACGTTGAGGCAGACTCCCTCGGGAAGCCCGTGGGTCAGCGCATCCTGAGCAATCTGCTTGAGGTAGGGCTCAACGGGGCGAAAGTCAGCGTCCCATTTGTAGTCCAGCAGGCTGAATCCAATGCTCGGCACTCCCTGCATAGCGCCTTCGACAGCAGCAGACATGGTTCCGCTGTAAATCACGTTGACGCTGGCGTTGCTACCGTGGTTGACGCCGCTCACAATCAGGTCGGGCTTGCGGTCCTTGAGCACCTCGTGCACGGCCAACTTGACGCAGTCCACGGGGGTTCCGCTGCAGGCGTACTCGGTTTGCGGTCCGGCATCGATGCTCATCGGCTTCAGGCGGAGCGATTCGTGCAGGGTAATCGCATGACCCATTCCGCTCTGCGGACTGTCCGGAGCAACGACCACCACGTCACCTAACTGGTTCATTGCGTGGATTAAGGTGCGAATTCCGGGCGCCGTGATACCGTCGTCGTTGGTCACTAAAATGAGGGGTGCTGCCATAGGTGCAAATTAGGGGTGTCAGGCCTTGCGCCGGCAGGCACAAGATTTGTACTTTTCCACCCACTTATCGACCAAACCGCTATGATTATTATCCTCCTCCTCTTTATGGTTTTGGGCTTCGCCGTGCAGGCCCGCTTGAAGAACCGCTTCAAAAAGTACTCTGAGAGCTACCTCTCGAGTGGCTTGTCGGGAGCCGAAGTGGCCCGCCGAATGCTCGACTTTTACGGGCTGCACAGTGTCCAGATCGTCAGCGTACCTGGCAAACTGTCTGACCACTACAATCCGGCCAACAAAACGGTCAACTTGTCACCTGAGGTCTACGAAGGCCGCAACGTTTCAGCCGCCGCCGTCGCCGCACACGAGTGCGGACACGCCGTGCAGCACGCCACCGCCTACACCTGGTTGACCATGCGTAGCAAGATGGTTCCCGTTGTCAATATGAGCGGCCAGATCATGAACATGGTGTTCTTGTTCTCGATCTTCGGAATGAGCATTCTCGGCCTCGGATGGGATCAGGCCCTGATCGTGCTCATCGTGGCCCAAACCGTGCTCGCGACGTTTGCAGTGGTCACCTTGCCCGTTGAGTACGACGCCTCGCGCCGTGCGCTTGTGTGGCTTCAGGGTGCCGGAATCACCGACGCCAGCAACCACCACCAAGCTGAAGACGCCCTCAAGTGGGCTGCCCGCACCTACCTCGTGGCTGCCGCCGCTGCCGTAACCCAGCTGCTGTACTACATCATGCTGTACATGGGCCGCCGCGACTAACATGACGCTCCGCCCCTACCGCCCCTCAGACGCCGAATCCATTTTGGCGATTTACGGGCCTGTGGTGGCGCAGTCCGCAGCGACCTTCGAGACCGAAGTTCCCTCGCTGCACGACTTTTCGGAACGCCTGGCGCGCATCGCCGGGCGTTTCCCGTTTTGGGTGGCTGTGGATCCTGACGGTTCGGTTCTGGGCTATGCCTACGGAACCACCCACCGCGAGCGCATCGCCTACCAGTGGGCCGTCGAAACCAGCGTCTATGTGGCCCCTCATGCCCACCGTCAAGGCGTTGGCCGCGCACTCTACGCGGCCCTCTTGCCGTCACTGGCGGAACGCGGGTTTGTCTGGGCCTACGGAGTCATCACGCTCCCCAACGACTCGAGCGTCGCGCTGCACCGAGCCTGCGGGTACGAGTCCTTTGCGACCTACACCGCGGCCGGTCAAAAGTTTGGTCGGTGGTGCGACGTGCACTGGATGCGCTACGCGCTGAATGAGGCGCAGCCGGGGATGGTGGAACCGACGTTCATTGGTCTTCAGTAGTGGTAGCGGGCTTGTAGGATGACCACTTGGTCGCCGTCAACGCGGTACACTAAACGATGTTCTGCCGTAATACGTCGCGACCAGCATCCCTTAAAATCATGCTTAAGCGCTTCCGGCTTTCCGGATCCGTGAAATGGCGTTCGCTGAACTTCGTTCAGTAAATAATTTACTCGTTTTAAAACGGCTTTGTCCGACGCGACCCAGTGTTGGTAATCTTCCCAGGCGCGCGGAACAAAGACCAGCTTCACGGCTCGATTAAATCGTGGCTTTGGTACTCTTGGGAGTCTGCTTGGCGAACTGCATCGCGAAGGCGCGACGCATTTGCAGCACTCGAGGTGAGCCACTGCGTGGCGTCAAGCATATTGAATTGGTCAAGCGACATGACCACTACGCCTTTGCGGCGTCCGCGGTTGACCACAATGATTTCACCCTCGTCGACCACTTGGTCTACGTAGGCCTTGAGTTCTCGGCGAAGGTCGGTAAGGGTGGTTGAAATCATTTTCGTACAAAATTCTGTACTAAATTAAGCAAAAATCTTGCCTGGATTCAGAATATTCTTGGGGTCGAGCAAGGTTTTGATTCCGCGCTGAAGGTCGAGTGCCGCGGGCGCGAAGGCCAAGTCCATGAAGCCCTTTTGAACCAGGCCGATGCCGTGCTCGCCCGAAATGGTTCCGCCCATGGCGCGCACCTCGGTAAAGAGCTGGCGAATGCCCTGCTGCAGGCGATCGCCGTGCCAGTCCGCGTCGCTCATGCCGCCTTTGACGATGTTGACGTGCAGGTTTCCGTCGCCCGCGTGGCCGTAGCACACGGACTCAAACCCGTACTCGCCACCGATGCGCTTGACCGCGCGCAGCAGGTCGGGCAGCTTGGCCCGCGGAACCACCGTGTCCTCTTCTTTGTAAATGCTGTGCTTTTTAACGGCCTCGCCCACGCGGCGGCGGAGCTTCCAGAGTGCGTCGCGCTCCGCTTGGGTTTGGGCAAAGAGTACCTCGAGGGCGCCGGCCTCTTCGGCCACGGCGGCCAACTGCTCGGCCTCGCGGAGCACGGCTTCTTCGTCGGTTCCGTCAACCTCCATCAGCAGGTGGGCCTCGATGCCCGGCCCAGTCGGAATCGACACGCCGTCCAGAAACCGCAGCGTCCAGTCGATCGCGTCGCGTTCCATGAATTCGAGTCCGCTGGGGGTGATTCCGGCCTGAAAAATGCGCGCTACGGCCGCACAGGCCAGCTCGGCAGAGGCAAATGGAGCCAGCATCGTAAAATGGTGGCGCGGGTACGGAATCAGACGCACTACGATCTTAGTGATCACGCCCAACGTGCCTTCAGAACCCACCATGAGCTGGGTCAGGTTGTAGCCGGTGCTGTTTTTGAGGGTGTTGGCTCCGGTCCAGATCACCTCACCGGTTGGGAGCACCACTTCAAGGTTGAGGATGTAGGCTGAGGTGACGCCGTACTTCACCGCCTTCGGGCCACCTGCGTTGTAGGCGACGTTGCCGCCCATCGTGCTACTGCCCCACGACGAGGGATCGGGCGGATAAAACAGGCCCTGCTCGCGGCAGGCCTCGTGAAAGACTTGGTTGACCACGCCGGGTTCGACCACCGCTTGAAAGTTGGCGGGGTCGATTTCAAGGATGCGGTTGAAGCGCTCCATGCTCAGCGAAATTCCGCCGTGGACGGGAATGGCGCCGCCGCTCAAGCCCGTACGCGCCGCGGCCGGAGTAACCGGTACCTCGTGCTCGTTGGCCCAGCGCAGCACCGCGGCCACTTCTTCGGGCGTCCCAGGGCGCAGCACTAAATCGGGGAGCACGCGCAGGTCTTCGGTTTCGTCGTGCGCAAATTCCGACCGGCGTTCTGCGTCAATTGATACGTGTTCGGCCCCGAGCAGGGCAGTTAATTCTTCGAGTGATTTTCGCGTAACTTCGGCCATCTTGATCCCTAACGATTTGCACCAAATGTACCGCAGTATCCGCTTGGTGGCCGCACTCGTGCTGAGTTCCGCTGCCCTCTTCGCCCAACGCCCAGTGGCGATGTCTGACCTCTACGAGTCCCGTGTATTCAATGCACGCGGAATCCAAGGGTTCCGTTCGCTCGAAGACGGCAAGCACTTTAGCCGCCAAACCGCCCAAGGCATTGAGCGCTACAGCTTTGCCACCGGCGCGGCTGTCGATGTGATGGTTTCAAAGGCGGATTTGAACGTGAATGGCGCCCCATTGAGCTTCAGCAGCTACGAATTCGCTCCCGGTGAGCGCTACGTCATTCTCGAGTCCGACATCGAGCCCATTTACCGCCACTCGTACACGGCCAAGGTGTACGTGTGGGACCGTCAAGCCAAAAAGCTCACTCAAGTCTACGGCAAGCCCATTCAAAATCCGGTGCTTTCGCCCGACGGAACCCAGCTCGCCTTTGTATTTGAGCGCAACATTTACGTGCAAAACCTGGCTACGGCTGCGGTGAAGCAGGTCACCACCGACGGAGAAGACAACGCCATCCTCAACGGAGCCCCCGACTGGGTCTACGAAGAGGAATTTGGCTTTCACGTCGCCTTGGCTTGGAGCCCCGACAGCAAGTCCCTCGCCTACCTGCGCTTTGACGAACGTGCGGTTCCGACGTTCAGCATGGACATGTACGGCAGCGACACCTACCCCAAGTCCTACGTATTTAAATACCCGAAGGCCGGCGAGGTGAATTCCGTGGTCAGTTTGCATGTGTGGAACGGTTCCGCCACCGTAACAGCTAGTGAGGGATTGAAGTACGAATACATTCCGCGCATGGCCTGGAGCCCCAAAGGCGAGCTGTTTTTTGCCACGCTGAACCGCCACCAGGACTCGATGCAGGTGATGACCTACCGCGCTGGCGCCACCGCCCGACGCTTTTTGCTCGAAACCGACGCAGCCTACGTAGAATCCGAGCGCGAATTCAGCTTTTTGGCCGACGGACGCCTCGTGTGGGCCAGTGAACGCAGCGGATTCACGCACTACTACCTCTACAGCGCCGACGGAAGCAAATCCACCCCCATCACCAGCGGAGCCTACGACGTCACCACCTTCTACGGGGTGGACGAGGTCCGCGGCGAGGCCTACTATCAAGCAGCGAGCCGCAGCGCCAGCCAGCGCGAGGTGTTCCGCACCAAGCTCAAGGGCGGTAAGCCCACGGCGATTGCCGCCACGGCTCCGTCCAACGACGCTTCGTTTTCGTCCACTTTTGACTACTATGTGCTGACGGCGCAAGACGGCAACAGTCCCGCCAGCTACACCCTGTACGACCGCAGCGGCAAGCAAGTGCGCGTGCTCGAAGACAACGCCGAATTGCGCAAAAACCTTGGCGAATTCGCCCTATCGCCAAAGACTTTTTTCACTCTTGAGGCGGCCAATGGCCAAAAGCTTCCGGCTTGGGAGATTCGCCCATTGAATTTTGACGCCAGCAAAAAGTACCCCGTGCTCATGTTTGTGTACGGCGGTCCGGGAAGCCAGCAAGTCACCCAGCGCTGGGGTGGCCGCGACTACTTCTGGTACCAGCACTTGGCGGCACAAGGCTACTGGATCGTGTGCGTGGACAACCGCGGAACCGGTGCCCAAGGCCGCGACTTCAAAAAAGTCACCTACCTGCAGCTCGGCAAGTACGAGGTCGAAGACCAAATCGCCGCCGCGCAGTCACTGGCCAAGCACCCCAACGTCGACGCCGGCCGCATCGGAATCTGGGGCTGGTCCTACGGCGGATTCATGGCGTCGAACTGCTTGATGCAAGGTTCCGAAGTATTTAAAGCCGCCATCGCCGTCGCCCCAGTGACCAACTGGCGCTTCTACGACAACATTTACACCGAGCGCTACATGCGCACACCGGCCGAGAACTCGACCAACTACGACATCAATTCGCCCCTGGCCCACGCCACAAAACTCAAGGGCAACCTCTTGCTGGTCCACGGAACCGGTGACGACAACGTCCACGTTCAGAATTCGATGCGCCTCGCCGAAGAGCTCATTCAGGCTAACAAGCAGTTCGACTACATGGTCTACCCCGACAAGAACCACGGAATCTTTGGCGGCGCCACACGTTACCAGTTGTTCACCAAAATGACCAACTTCCTGCTTGAAAACCTTTAAGAGCGATTGGCTAATCGCAGCTGACGCTTAACTTTCACCCCCAACGCGAACGATAAACACCCTAACTATGGCTTCTACCGAAAAAATGTCGCACCCCCGCGGGCTCTACACCCTCTTCTTTACTGAGATGTGGGAACGCTTCAGCTACTACGGAATGCGCGCCCTCTTGGTGCTCTACCTCACCACTGAATACGCACGTGGCGGATTCGGAATGGACCGTGCCTCGGCCCTCGAGATCTACGGCATCTTCACCGGTCTGGTGTACCTGACCCCCATCATCGGCGGAGCCCTCGCCGACCGCATCCTCGGACAGCGCCGCGCCATCTACATCGGTGGATTCCTCATGGCCTTTGGCCAATTTGCATTGGCAGGTTCACACGCCTTTGCCGCCGACGAAGCCCTGCGCCAGTGGATGTTCCACATGGGTCTTGGCTTGCTCATTGTCGGAAACGGTTTCTTCAAACCAAACATCTCAACCATCGTTGGTGCGCTCTACACGGACAACGATCCGCGCAAAGATTCCGCCTTCACCATCTTTTACATGGGCATCAACCTAGGCGCCTTCTTGTCGCCGATCATTTGCGGAACCCTCGGTGAGCAAGTAGGCTGGATGTGGGGCTTCGGAAGCGCCGGTGTCGGAATGCTCTTGGCCACCGTATGGCTCTACGTTGAGGAACCCAAGCTCGAAGGACGCGGAATGCCTCCCGGCCGCGAAGGCGTTCGCCTCGGCGCCGCCGACTTCGGGACCATCGCCGCGTACGTGGCCGGAGGCGTAGCTACGGTCTACGGATTCTTGGCCCTGCAGGCTGCCATCTCTGAGGACGCCATGTCCCTAGCTCTAAAGGTGGTTGGCGCGGCCGCCATCCTGGGCATCGCCTACATCATTTACAACGGAACCTCTGGTGGCGAGCAGTGGAGCCGCGTCGGAGCCATTCTGATCTTCTCAATCGCCAACATCTTCTTCTGGAGCGGTTTTGAGCAGGCCGGCGGAACCTTCAACCTCTTCGCGGCCGAAGAGACCAACCGCGTAGTCTTTGGCTACGAGATTGCGGCCTCACTCTTTCAAAGTGTGAACGCCCTTGCCATCTTCATTTTCGCGCCCATGTTTGCCTCTCTGTGGGTCAACCTGGCTACCCGCAACATGAACCCCTCAACGCCTGCCAAATTCGGTATGGGACTTACGCTTCTGGCCTTGGGCTTTGTCGTGATGTCGTTCGCCAGCTTTGCCGCTGAAGGTGAAGGCCTCGTGAGCCCCATTTGGCTGATCGGAGTCTACGTGCTTCACACGTTTGGCGAGCTCTGCATTTCACCGATCGGACTCTCTATGGTGACCAAGCTGGCTCCGCCCAAAATCGTGAGTGTCATGATGGGCTTGTGGTTTGCCTCGATGGCCCTCGCCAACTACTTGGCCGGAATCATGGAAAGCCTCTTGCACTCCATCGCTCCAGATATGAACTTGTTCGT
>CAYYWL010000029.1:18285-20053 GCA_964475135.1 uncultured Owenweeksia sp. | reverse complement strand
GGGTTGTTGCGGTTGCTCGCGATGAAGTAGTCGTCGACAAACTGGGGAGAGGGCAGGTGCAGATCTTCTTTGCGGACTTTGGTGCACGTGTGCTTGAGAAGGTAGTCGGCTTGATCGCCGAGCAGGCTAACGATACGGTCGGAGGCCATAAAAACGCTTTAAAATGGATGAGGTGCAAACCTAGCGAAAAAATTCTGCCCCGCCCATTCTTTGGGTGGGAAGTTACCCACAGGTTAAGGCAATTAAACGCTTAAAACGGGAGCCCAATTGCGATTTGCAGCGCGCTTCGGCGGATTCCCTCAGAAGGGCGCCACCACGCATCGCCCGTGGCGAGTCGGCGGGGGTCGTAGACCTGCAGGCCCCAGTCGGCCCGAGCAATGAAAAATTCAAAGTCGTAGCGCAGTCCAAAGCCCATTCCGAGGGCGGTCTGGCGCGGCATGCGCAGCAGGTTGAACGACACCGCTTCGCGCAGCTCGGGGTTGTCAAGCAGATCCCACTGGGCGGTGGCGGCATTCGCCGATGTCAGCCACACGTTGCCGGCGTCGGCAAATACGGCTCCAAAGGTGGATCCGGCGATCGGGAATCGCCACTCGGCTTGACCGAGGAGTTTGACGGTTCCGGACCCCAAAAAACCCGCAGTGTCAAAGACTGCTTTGGGCAGGGCGCCCGGGCCGATGCGAAAGTTGATCCACGACCGCAGGTCGTTCGACCCACCCGCGTAAAATGCCCGCTCAAACGGCGGAAGCCCTGGGCTGTTGGCCAGTGCATGCAGGTATCCGGCCTGGACCCGCATGGCGCCTTCTCGCCG
Source organism: uncultured Owenweeksia sp. (assembly GCA_964475135.1). GTDB lineage: Bacteria > Bacteroidota > Bacteroidia > Flavobacteriales > Schleiferiaceae > TMED14. The sequence goes on along the minus strand of CAYYWL010000029.1, from coordinate 19,245 downwards.
TTGGCGTCCGCGAAAGCGCCAACGGTAGTCGGCTTCGGCGCGCAGGTAGTGCGCGTAGGGCACGTTGGCCACGGTAAAGGGTTGGTCCCGAGCGGACTTCGTGGCGCGCATTCCCAGGTCAGTAAGGATTCCGGACGTCTCAAACGACCACTCACTTCGGCGCGACCAGCGGCCCTCAGACAGGGTTGGGCGCTTGAGCGACAGCCGCGGTCCGAGAATGAGTACGTCCTGAAAGCCCGATTTGCTCGCCAGCGCTGCATAAAAGGTTGAATCGACCCCGCGCAAGTCCACGTAGGTGGCGTACAATGGTTTGAGGTCCCAGGTGATGCGGTTGGGTGCCTCCCAGTGGTAGTGCAGCTCACCGCTGACCGCCAAACGGTCAAACTCGCGGCGGTACTGGCGTCCGAGGGTGAAGTTGGCGCTGCTGCGCGCTTGGTTGCGGCGCACCTTGGGTAGCCCGATGAGGTCCGGAACCTCAAGCTGCACCCCCAATTCAAGAAAGTAGGTGCGAAAGAGCGAGCTGGTGTCGCCCACGGCCACGCCGAGTCCGCCTGCAACCTTGCCGCTCAGCGCTTCAAGGCCCCCAAAGGGGTTGCGGTCGCGCACTTCGATGGCGGTTTGCAGTCCGTAAATGCCCGAAGTGTTGGTGCCCTCGGTCTCCCAGAGCAAACCCACGCGCGGAGCCGGTTTGAGCACCAGTTCCGCGTCCAAGCTGTCGCCCCTTGGGCTCAACCGCCACTGCTGGTTTTGGTAGGCATCCAACCGGCGGAGCCATTCCTGGCTCTGAGTCACCGTCGACGCTCGGTAGAGGTCGCCCGGTTGCAAAAGGTGAAGGCGGCGGATTCCGCGTGCATTGAGTCCATAGTTGCTCGAGTCTGCCAGCGTAACACGCCCAAAGTGCCATGGTTTGTGCGGCAATTCTTGAGGGCCAAATTCACCGTCGCGCACCCAGTTTTGAAT
>CAYYWL010000029.1:16388-18185 GCA_964475135.1 uncultured Owenweeksia sp. | reverse complement strand
CGTACCTAAGCGGGTTGCCTTGCCGCGCTGCAGGTCGAATTTGAGGGTAGTTCCGCGCGGACCCTGAACCACCTCGTGCCCCACCTTGGCAAAAAAGTAGCCCTCTTGGCGCAGCTTGCGTTCGAGCTGCATGACGGTTTCGGCCACTTTGGTCGTGTCGAGCAGGGCCGGAGCCTCTCCAATGTTTTGCAGCCAACGGCCGCGTCGGGTATTAGGCTTGCGCGCCCCGCGCTGGTACAGCGCCACGTAGGGGTAGCTGCCCAGTACGTTTGTATTGGTCTGTATTTGAATGAGTTCGAGGTACTTGTCGTCGCTGCGAACTTGCGCTCCCTCAGTGAGTTCGATGCGGCGAATCCATGTTTGACCCTCGGGCAGCCAGCGCTGGGGGTTGCACGATGCGGCTAGGGCTGCCGCCAGGATGATTAATCCCTTATGCCTCATTGAGTTGGCGGATGGTGGCCACGGGGTCGTTCGCCTTAAAGACGGCATTGCCCGCAACGAGCACGTTGGCCCCGGCTTTTTTGAGGTCCGCGGCATTCTGCAGTCCCACGCCACCGTCAATTTCGATGAGGGTAGAGGTGCCCGCATCGTCAATCATGCGGCGCAGTCGTTCTACCTTTTTAAACGTTTGCGGAATAAAGGCTTGGCCGCCAAAACCCGGATTTACGCTCATCAGGCAGACCAAATCGAGGTCGCCGAGTACGTCGGCCACAAGGTCTACTGAGGTGTGTGGATTCAATGCCACGCCCGCCTTCATTCCCAAGGCACGGATCTGCTGCAGGCTGCGGTGCAGGTGCGTGCTCGCCTCGTAGTGCACGGTGAGCACGTCGGCTCCGGCCTTTTTGAAGTCCTCGAGGTAGCGCTCGGGCTGCACAATCATCAGGTGCACGTCCAAGGGCTTTTCAGCATGGCGCTTAATGGCCTCGGTCACCGGCAATCCGAAACTCAAATTCGGAACAAAGACTCCGTCCATAATATCCACGTGAATCCACGAAGCATCAGAGGCGTTGAGCATGCGCACGTCGCGCTCGAGGTTGGCGAAATCGGCCGAAAGGATAGAGGGTGCAATCATGCCCCCAAAGGTAGTGCGTACCTTCGGGGTCTTATGCCCTGGACCAACCCACAACGCAAATGGCTGCGCGAGCTGCAGCACCGCAAAGGCCGCGAAAAGCACGGCGCACTCGTCGTCGAAGGCCGCAAGGCCATCGCAGAATTCATCACCAGCGGCTGGAAGCCCCTTCTCTTGGCCACCACCGGCGCCACTTTGGGTCCTGACTGCCTCGAAGTCACGGCCCGCGACTTGCGCGAAGTATCGTCCCTTGATACGCCGCCAGATTCGCTCGCCGTCTTTGCTTGGGACGACCTCGACCCGCGCCCCGACGGCCGCGTGCTCGTGCTCGACCGCGTGCAAGACCCGGGCAATGCCGGAACCCTTCTGCGCATGGCCGACTGGTTCGGCGTCGCCTACATTCTGCACACCACCGGAACCGTCGACTTCGGCAATCCGAAAACTGTGCAAGCCAGCATGGGTTCGCTCGCCCGCGTCCCCGTGCGCTACGCCACCGAATCCGAGGCAATCACCCTCTTGCAGTCTGAAGGCCGCCCCATCGTGGTCGCCGATTTGGACGGAACCCCGCCCAGCCAAGTAAACTGGTCTCCGAATGTAGCCCTCGTCGTCTCTAACGAAGGCCAAGGCCCGTCCCAAGCTTGGCGCGATGCCGCATCTGCCATCGCTACCATCGACCGCGCCCCCTCGAGCCGCACCGAAAGCCTCAACGTGGCCACGGCTGCGGCGAT
>CAYYWL010000029.1:4985-16288 GCA_964475135.1 uncultured Owenweeksia sp. | reverse complement strand
TCGAAGGTGAACACGTAGTCCCGGCTGCGGTGGTGCACCACGGGAAGGGATTGGGAGAGTTTGGTTCCATCGGGAACACCTAGGTTGCCGAGGCCGAAGCTCCAGCGGAGCTGGGGCGAGAGTTTGAAAAACTCGAAGTAGAGGTCGGTTCCGACGGCGAGGTCAAAGCCGTAGTCGATGGGCTGCAGCTTGAAGAGGCGGTCGTCGACGACTTTGGCTTTGCTTCCTAGGTCGTAGGTGGTGTGCAGGGCGCCCAGGACGAACCAACGGTGGTTGCCGATGCGCTCGGACTTCCACTTGAGTTCGACGGGCAGTCGCACAAGCGAGGACTCGACGCGGCGGGTGTACCAATCACGGATTCCGGTGGCCCGGTCGACCCCGTCGATCAGGAGCGTGCGTTCGCCCGCGATGTAGGTGGGGTTGACGCGCAGGTTGAGGTAGGGGCTGAGGCGCAGGTCGGTGACGATTCCGACGACGTAGCCCGGGCTGACTTGGGGCACGACGTGGTATATGCCTTCGGGCCAGGTGGGGGCGTGCTGCACGGCGAAGTTGAGCTGACTGATTCCGAGAAAGAATCCGAAGTGAAGCGGCTTTTGGTCAAAGCGCGGAAGGTTGGGCGTCTGCCCGTAGGCAAGCGCGGAACTCAATAGGCACAGGGCAATAAGCCAACGTCGCATGATGCAAGAACGGCGCAGGGCGCGGATTATTTTGTGGCGACGTACAAACTGGCGATTCCGAGCGAAAGGGGGCGGATGCGAACCGACGAGAAGCCGGCCTCGCGTAGCTTGGTTGCAAAAGCCTCTCCGTAGGGAAACGCCTGGACGCTGTCGGGCAGGTAGGTGTAGGCCGAAGCATCTTTAGAGATGAGTCGTCCGATGCGCGGAAGGATGTTCTTGAAGTAGAACAAGTAGAGCGGGCGGAACAGCCACGAAGTGGGCTGCGAGAATTCGAGGACGGCGAGGGTTCCGCCGGGTTGAAGGACGCGGTTCATGTTGCGAAGGCCCTGCTCGAGGTTTTCAAAGTTGCGTACGCCGAAGGCAACCGTAATGGCACCGAAGCTGGCGTCGTCGTACGGAAGCTGTTCGCCGTCGCCGAGGTCGAGTCGCACACGGTCGTCTTTGCAGCGGGCGCGGACTTTTTGACGGCCTACGTCGAGCATTCCGGCAGAGATGTCGACACCTACAACCTTGGATCCGGGGATTCCGTCGGCAAGGGCCAAGGCGAGGTCGGCCGTACCGGTGGCCACGTCCAGGATTTGCGTGGCACCGGTTGCGCGGATTTCGCGCACGGTTTTGCGGCGCCAGATTTGGTCGATTCCGACCGAGAGGATGCGGTTAAGGGCATCGTACTTCGGCGAAATCGCGTTAAACATTTCAGCGACTTGCTCCTTTTTGGAGCCTTCTGGGCTATACGGTTTGACTTGGCTCATTATCCTACTTGAACGCTGGCGTTGGGGTATCGGTAATCTTGGGAATCCTTGCGTTTACTGGTCAACGCAAAAGCGAGGGTTACGGTTCCGACGCGACCGACAAGCATTGATATCATGAGTATAATTTTACCTGCATCACTGAATTGTGCGGTAACTCCCGTAGATAGTCCTACCGTGCAAAATGCCGAAACCTCTTCGAAGGCAATCCGTGCAAGCCCAAGGTGACCGTCTGTGATGGTAAGTAGAAATATTCCCAACAGTATTAAGCTAGCCGAGAACAGGAATGCACTGAGTGCGAGGTTGAGCAGTTCAACGGATATGGTTTGACGAAAAAGCTCAACGCGCTTTCGGCCGCGAATTGTGCCAAGTGCATTGAGAAAAACGAGTGCAAATGTGCTCGTTTTTACACCGCCCGCGGTCGAGCCTGAGGAACCTCCAATGAACATTAAGAGCATTACGACTAAGAGCGCAGGCAGACCGATTGCTCCAAAATCGATCGTATTGAATCCCGCGGTACGTGTAGTAACCGATGAAAAGAACGCGTGAAACCATTTTACTCCTTCTGGCATGTGCCGAAGACTAGAACCGGATTCCAAAATATAAAAGGCCAATGTGCCCAATGGAACTAAGAAGATTACCGCATACACCGCAATCTTGGTATTCACAGTGTAGTGCACCCAAGGGCGATTGCGGCGGTACCGCAGAGCCTGGTACGAGAACACCTCAGAAATGGGACTGAATCCAAGTCCGCCTAAAATGATTGTTCCGGCAATTACAAGCCCTAAGGGTACATTAGTTCCTAGTGCAGCGTCGGCTAATCCGCTTGGATACAAGGAAAACCCAGCATTGTTAAACGCGCTGATGGAGTGAAAAATCGAATGAAATAAACGGTCACCCAAAGAGTTAAACGAGGTTTGGCCCCATGAGAAAAACAATAAAACTGCAGAGATGAGTTCGAACAGCAGGCTAAATCGTATGATTTGCCCCGTAAGTAAGACGCTCGTTTCAAGTGAGTCCACTGAGTAGTTCGCCTGCAGCATACTCTTAAACCGCGTTCCGACCCCAGGATTGGCAAGAAGTGCGAAAATCGAGGTAAACGTAATGAAATTCAGCCCGCCCAATTGAATTAAAAACATCAGTACGACTTGGCCCTTGAACGTAAGAATGCTCGAAACATCTATGGTTGAAAGTCCGGTTACGCATACAGCTGAAATACTTGTAAAAAAGGCATCCATAGCGCCGAGCCCTCCTTGGGTTGTGGACATTTCGGGCATTGCAAGTAGCCCAGCTCCAAGAATCGTAATCAGAATAAAGCTGAGAAGCAAAAGGGCGGGAGGACTGATTTTTAACTGAGGTAAAAGACGACTTGCTTTGCCCATCTCCAATGCAATAAAAATCAGAAAATACGCTTGCACCGCAAACATAAATACTTCGTCGAGCTGCTTCACGCCAATGAGGTTTCCGACCTCAGAAGTGATCTCAAAATTGAAGAGGTTAATGGCCAAAATGTTGATGACCATATACGACATTAATACAAATTCTGATTTTGTGCGCCGTATGTAGTCGGGCGGACTGAAGTCGTAAAAGAGTTCTGAAAAGTACTTGAATATGTAAAAGCCAATGCTTGCCTTGAGGATGTAATCAACCAATGCAAGTTGCTCTTCATCGAGAGGAAACCCAAAGGAGATGATTAAAGCTCCAACAGCAGTGAGTGAAAGCGGTACGCTCAAGTACCGCAGGAGTTTGGTTACAAATGGCTTGCTGTCGTAGATCCGAAGGTTGATGCGCTCTCGAATCTGGTTGACAGCGATACGAAGGCGCGTAGGCATGCTAAAGGGCGTTCAGTGCGTTGGCAATGCGCTCGGCCGCCCGGTCGAGGTCTGACTGGCTGGCGGCGTAGCTAAAGCGAATGTATCCGGGGGTTCCGAAGGCTTCGCCCGGTACGCCCGCCACACCATGCTCAAGCAGGTACATGACCAGGTCGTTGGACGTCGGGTAGCGGTCGTCGAGGTAGGGGCGCACGTCGACGTAGGCGTAAAATGCCCCTGGTGGCGTGTCTACGTGCAGTTTGTGTGCGGAACGAAGCGCGGTCAAGAACCGGTCACGTCGCGACTTAAACGCTTCGACCATGTACTGAACGGGTTCGGGCCCCGCCAGCAGCGCCGCCATCGCTGCGCGCTGGGCGATGCTGCTGGCTCCGCTCGTAAACTGGGACTGGACCTTATCGCAGGCCTCGGCGAGCCACTCGGGCGCACCCATGAACCCGAGGCGCCATCCTGTCATGGCGTAGCCCTTGGACATTCCATTGACGGTGGCGGTGCGGTCGTACATGCCCTCGATTCGGGCAAAACTGTAGTGCGGAACCTCGCCGTAGCTCAAGTACTCGTAAATCTCGTCGGCGACCACCACCACCTGGGGGAAGTCCCGCAGCACAGCAGCCAGTGCTTCGAGCTCGTCTTGGCGGTACATCGCTCCGCTCGGATTGTTGGGGCTGCTGAAAATCAGAACCTTAGTCTTTGGGCTTAGGGCCTCGCGCAGTTGGCTTGGCGTGATTTTGAATCCTTGCTCGCGGCCGGCCACGGGGCTTACGACGCGGCCGCCACAGAACTCGGCCAGGTCGTTGTAGCTCACCCAGAACGGGGCGGGAATGATCACCTCGTCACCCGGATTGATGAGCGCCATCAATAGGTTTGCAATAGACTGCTTGGCCCCCGTGCTCACCACAATTTGGCTGCGGCTGTAGGTCAGGTGGTTGTCGCGCACAAACTTCGTGGCTACCGCATCGCGGACGTCGTTGTACCCGCTGACGGGCATGTAGTGCGAGAAGTTCTGCTCAATGCCTTGAATTCCGGCGGCTTTGGCCAAGTCTGGGGTGTCAAAGTCCGGCTCGCCGAGGCTGAGGCTGATGATGTCCAATCCCTGTTCTTGAAGGGCGCGGCTTTTTTTAGCCATCGCAATGGTCATCGGGAGTGCCATTGCCTGTACGCGGTCTGATAAGCGAGAAATCACGAGGTCAAAAGTACGATATTGCACGAAACGCCCCGATATTTGGGGCATGGACGTTTTTCTTGACACGTTTCGCTTTGTGTTCCCGTCGCTGCTCATTTTAATCGCAGTGTATTTAATGATGTCAAACTACTTTGACAACGAAGACAAGCGCCGAAGGGCAGAATACCGCGCGCTCAACCAGCGCCAAGCTCTGCCTTTGCGGCTGCAGGCCTACGAGCGACTAGCCCTGTTTTTGGAGCGCATTAGCCCCAGTTCACTCTTGGTCCGCGTGAAGTCGGGCAGCATGACCAACGGAGAGTACCTGCTACTGCTCCAAAAGGCTATTCGCGACGAGTTTGAGCACAACCTCAGCCAGCAGATCTACGTCTCTGACGACGTGTGGGAGTACGTGGTGACGGCCAAGTCGGCCATGGTTTCGCTGCTGAATACGGTTTCGGCCCAGCTCGAGCCGGGCGCTACCGGCGCGGATCTTTCGCGTGCGCTGCTCAACGCGGCCATGGAAATGAAGCAGCTGCCCACTCAAGCGGCGCTCAAGCACCTCAAGGCCGAGGTTGCGGACGAATTTTAAGCGTTAAACGCGCTTCGAAGCGCACCTAATGCAGATTGCCCCTGGCTAAATGCCTCGTGGGCCTTGGCGTAGGCTCCCGCGGCGTCCGGGTGCTTGAGTGCCCACTCTACGGCAAATTGGGGCCAAGTTTGTGCCCACTCATGCTCTCGCTGGTCGGAACGTTGGGCGTCAAAGGATCCGGTTCCGCGCACCCACCGCTCGTATCGGTCGAGCGCTTCGTCGAGTTTGTCAAGGCCGCGGTGTTCAGTGGCACTCACTTGAACGACCGGAACGTTCCACCCGTCGTCGCGGCGGAACCACTTCATGCTTTCGCGCAGCTGGAGCGCGGCCCGCTGGCCCGCCTCGGCAAACGAACCGTCGCATTTGTTGACGGCGATGAGGTCGGCGCGCTCCATGATTCCGCGCTTAATACCCTGCACGTCGTCGCCCGAGTTCGGAAGCGCCACAAGCAGCAGCCCGTCGACGTAGTGGACGGCATCGGTTTCGTTTTGGCCCACGCCCACGGTCTCGAGGACGATTCGGGTGTAGCCGGCGTGCTCCAGTAGCAGAATGGCTGCGCGCGTCGAGGCCGCTACGCCGCCCAACTGGCCGCCGCTCGCCACGGGGCGAATGAAGGCGTTCGGGTGCTTGCTGAGCTGGTCCATGCGGGTTTTGTCGCCCAAAATGCTTCCGCGGTGCAGGCTGCTCGAGGGGTCGACGGCGAGCACGGCTACTTTTTGGCCGGAATCAGCCCAGCGGACGCCCATGGCCTCAGTCAACGTGCTTTTTCCGGCCCCAGGGTTGCCGGTGATTCCGAGGCGAAAGCTGCCCTGTGGGGCAGCGCCCAGTGCCGTGAACAACACAGCGGCGCGTTCGGCATCGGCAGGGAGCTGGCTTTCGACCAGGCTGAGCGCCCGTCCGAGAAAGGCCCGGTCGGCGCGGCGAATGCCGTCTGCCCATTCTTCGGGAGTCCAGCTTGGGCCGTTCATCGCGTCAACTCAGGGATTTCTGCAGGAGTTCGCGGGCTGAAGTGACCACGGGGGTTCCGGGGCCAAAGACCGCCACGGCGCCCGCTTCAAAGAGCGCGTCGTAGTCCTGGCGCGGAATCACACCTCCAACCACCACTTGGATGTCGGGGCGGCCCATTTCGGCCAACGCCGCGACAAGCTGCGGAACCAGCGTTTTGTGCCCCGCCGCCAGCGAACTCACGCCCACCCAGTGCACGTCGTTCTCGACGGCCTGCTGGGCGACTTCTTCGGGGGTCTGAAAGAGGGGGCCGAGGTCGATGTCAAATCCGAGGTCGGCGAATCCCGTGGCGATGACTTTGGCGCCGCGGTCGTGCCCGTCCTGGCCCATTTTTGCGACGAGCAGGCGCGGACGGCGGCCGTAGCGCGCGGCAAATTCGTCGGCAAGGGCGCGGACGTCGGCCAGTTGGCCGTCTTGGGCGGATTCGCGGGCGTACACTCCGTGGACCATGTTGAGTTGGGCTTGGTAGCGGCCAAAGGCGCGCTCGAGGGCATCTGAGATTTCACCTAAGGTAGCGCGAACTCGGGCCGCTTGCACGCTGAGGTCGAGCAGGTTGCCTTGGCCGCTTCGGGCCGCCGCTTCAAGCGCTTCAAGCGCTTCGGCAACCGCTTTCGGGTCGCGCTTGGCGCGAAGTTGCTTCAGTCGATCCACTTGGCTGGCGAGCACGGCGCGGTTGTCGACTTCGAGAATCTCGAGTTCGGTGTCGTCTTCGGCTTTGAAGGCGTTGACGCCCACGAGCACATCCTGAACGGAATCCAGCCGCGCCTGCTTCGCAGCCGCGGCTTCTTCGATGCGCAGCTTGGGCAGGCCGGCCTCGATGGCCTTGGTCATTCCGCCCAGCGCCTCGACTTCTTGAATGAGCGCCCAAGCGCGATCCATGAGCTCGGCGGTCCGCTGTTCTACCGCGACACTTCCGCCCAGAGGATCGACAAAACGGGTGATTCCGGTGCGCTGCTGAATGCGGATTTGGGTTTCGCGGGCGATGCGCGCAGAGTAGTCGGTGGGCAAGGCAATGGCCTCGTCGAGCGCGTTGGTGTGCAGGGACTGGGTTCCGCCCAAGGCCGCCGCCATGGCCTCGACGGCCGTGCGGGTGACGTTGTTGTAGGGCAGCTGCTCGGTCAGGCTCCAGCCCGAAGTCTGGCAGTGGGTGCGCAGGGCGCGGCTCTTGACATTTTTTGGCTCGAACGAAGCCACAATTCGGTCCCACAGGGCACGGCCCGCGCGGAGCTTGGCGACCTCGGTGACAAAATCCATTCCGATGGCCCAAAAGAAGCTGAGGCGCGGAGCGAAGTCGTCGATGTCAAGACCCGAAGCCAAGCCGGCCCGCAGGTATTCGAGGCCGTCGGCCAGCGTGTAGGCGAGCTCGATTTCGGCCGAAGCCCCCGCCTCGTGCATGTGGTAGCCCGAAATCGAAATGCTGTTGAACTTGGGCATCCGCCGGCTGGTGTAGCCAAAAATGTCAGCAATAATGCGCAGGCTGGGCGCCGGTGGGTAGATGTAGGTGTTGCGCACCATGAACTCCTTGAGGATGTCGTTCTGGATGGTGCCCTGCAGCGCCTCGGGGGCCACGCCCTGTTCTTCGGCCGCCACAATGTAGAAGGCCAGGACGGGCAGCACCGCGCCGTTCATAGTCATCGACACCGACATTTCGCCGAGCGGAATTCCGTCAAACAGCAACTTCATGTCCTCGACGCTGTCAATTGCCACGCCGGCCTTGCCGACGTCGCCCTGAACGCGGGGGTGGTCGCTGTCGTAGCCGCGGTGGGTGGCCAAGTCAAAAGCGACACTCAGTCCCTTTTGGCCTGCGGCCAAGTTGCGGCGGTAGAAGGCGTTGCTGGCTTCGGCGGTGCTGAACCCGGCGTACTGCCTGATGGTCCAGGGGCGCTGGGTGTACATCGACGCATAGGGGCCGCGTACGAACGGAGGTTCGCCGGGCATCGAAAACTCGTGGGGCAAGCGCACTACGTCCATGGGTCGAGGTTGTGGTCGAGAATCTGAGCGAGTCCACCGCGCTGCGTCCACTGCTGGACTTGGGCTCGGGCTTGTTCGGCGAGTTGCGCCGTCCATTCTTCAATCAGGTAGCTGCCGCGCAGCGGGTATTCGTGGCGGAACAGGCCGCTCTCGTAGTACAGTACCAATGCCTGGTGGCGCGCCCAGCGCGCGGCCTGCGGGCTGTCGTTCAGGGGCTGAATCCATAGGTCGCGGCACCCTCCAAGGGCGAGGGCTTGGGCCTGCAGTCCGCGGTCGACGAGGTCGGCGGCATCTTCGCTGGTGCTGCCGGCTACTCGACCCACAATCCACAGCGGGTTGCGCGTCCACAGAAGTCGGACGGCCTGCGCCATGGCGGCCGTTTCAAAGTAGTCGTCGGTCGCCTGAAGCACAAGGCCGACGGGCCGTCCCGGAGCGGGATTCACCGCCTCAAGGCTCGAAAGACCCCAGGCAAGCTGTGCGGCGGCCCCCTGCGGTGCGGCGAAGCACGCATTGCTTACTACGGCACCCATGGCCGTTGGTAGTTGCTCTTCAGCCCGCTTTAGACGTGCGAGGTCACCCGACCAACTCCCCGTAAACCACTGGCCACTTCGGGCCTTTTGCTCGATGGGGTCGGCGTTGTACAGCCCTTGGGTCTCGCCATGGAGCTGCGTGGCCAATGCCTCGGGATCGAGGTCGCCGACCAAGTGCACGGGGGCGATGCTGCTGTCGATTCCGGCCGTAAGCGCGGCTACGTCTCCGGTACGGTGCACCCAAAACAGAATGCTGCTCGCGCCATCCATAAGCGCGTCCAGCGCGGCCTCGTTGGCTTTTTTGGGGTCGGAACCGTCTACGTCCACCGTAACCATGCGTTCGGCGGGCGCCGCTGGCCCAAAGTCAGGCAGTAATTCGTGGGCGGACTTTGGAACCCCTAATTCGGGCAGTACGGGCGTCATAGCGTGTCGGAATCTTCGGGATCCAAGGGTTCGACCAGCAGGACTTCTTCGCCGGGACGGTGCATCCAGTAGGTTTCTCGGGCGAACTTTTCAAGCTGTGCGGGGTCGGACTCAAGCTCTTTAAGGCGCTTTTGGGTCTTTTCGAGCTCGCTTCGGTAGTAGCGTACGCCGTCCTCTAGGGCGCGGACTTCCTGGTCCAGTTCCCACTGGATGCGCAGGTTGTTGGAGTCCAAAAACAGCATCCACACACCAAAAAGCAGTCCGGCTAGGACGTACTTGTTGCGAAGAAAGGACGGAATCCGGTGCATTAATGCGAAGTTAGGGTTCCGTTCCACTGCTTCTGCACAAAGGCGCGGTAGCGTCCGCCGTTGAGCTGCATGAGCTCGTCGTGGCTGCCCATTTCGGCGATTTGCCCTTCGTGAATGAAGGCGATGACGTCGGCGTGGCGCACGGTGCTGAGGCGGTGGGCGATGACGAGCGAGGTTCGGCCGCGCATGAGGGTTTCAAGGGCGCCTTGAACTAGCGACTCGCTTTCAGGGTCGAGCGATGAGGTAGCCTCGTCGAGCACCAGAAGTTTGGGGTCGCGGAGCATGGCCCGCGCAATAGCGATGCGTTGGCGCTGGCCGCCACTGAGCTGCACGCCGCGCTCTCCGACTTGGGTGTTCCAGCCGTCGGGGAAGCGTTCGATGAATTCCCACGCATTCGCGTCTTCGGCGGCCCGTCGCACCTCTTCGTCGCTGGCCTCGGGGCGGCTGTAGCGAATGTTTTCGAGGATGCTGCGCCCAAAGAGTACGACGTCCTGCGGAACCCAGGCCATGCGCCCCCTCAGTTCGTCGAGGGGCCAGTCGCGAGCATCGCGGCTCTGCACGAGGAGCTCGCCCTGCTGCGGGTCGTGAAAGCGGTACAGAAGCTGCACCACCGTCGATTTCCCGGCCCCGCTCGAGCCCACAAGGGCGCACTGCTGACCCTCTCGAACCTCAAGATTGAGGCCTTGAAGAACCGGAACATCTGGACGGGTCGGGTAGGCGAAGTGAACTCCGCTGAAGCGTACCGCTATCGGCTGGTTGCTAGCTGCTGGTTGCTGGCTGCTGGCTGCTGGTTGCTGGCTGCTGGCTGCTGGTTGATGGTTGCTGGTTTCGGGCTGCTCGTCGAGCATGGCCATGATGGCTTCGGTGGCGCCCATCGCGCGCTGCAGGCGGCTGTAGACGTCGGCGAGTCCACCTACCGATCCGCCGATGAATCCCGAATAAATGACAAAACTAAAGAGCTGTCCTGAGGCCATTTCGCCGGTTGCGATGAGGCTTGCACCCTTCCAGATTACGGCCACTAGGGCTCCAAAGAGGCCAAGAATAATGAAGCTGCTAAATGCGCCGCGGTAGATTCCGCCACGAATACCCAGAGCCGCGACGTGATCCAGCGCCTTGCGGTAGCGCGTTTTCTCGTAGCCCTCTTGCGTGTAGGCCTTTACGGTGGCCACGGCGCTCAGAGTCTCGTCGACGATGGTGTTGGATTCGGCGGATGCCGTCTGCACGTCTTTGGCGTACTTGCGAATTCGGCTTCCGAAGGCCACGCCGAGAATCACCACGAGGGGCAGCACCAAAAGCATAAAGCCGGTCAGCGACGGCGATTGGTAGACCAGAAGGGCGATTCCGCCTACAATGATGACGATTTGGCGAATAAATTCGGCTAAGGTGCTGGTAAACGTTTCTTGAAGGACGCCGATGTCGCTCTGAAGGCGGTTGGTGAGTTCGCCAATACGCTTTTCGTGAAAAAACGGAAGCGGAAGGCTTACCAAGTGGTTGTACATGGCGGACCGCAGCGACGCCAACGACCGCTGGGCCACTCGCTCAAAAAAGAAAATGCGACCGAAGCTGAATACCGACTGGGCGAGCAAAATGACAACGAGGGTCAGGGCGATTCCGTCAATTGCCGAGGGGTCGGTCTGGGCCGCGTCCACGAGTTCGCCGAGGTACTTCGGGAAGGCCAAGTTGCTGCCCGACGAAAGGAGCAGCATGAGCAATCCCACCAAGAACTCGCCGCGGTAGGGCTTGACGTGCACGTACATCCGCGACATCTGCTTCAGCGCAGACCACGTGATGGGTTTTTTGGGCGTTTTGTTGCCGAACTGAGCTTTGGCCATTCCGCCTTAGAAGCGGTTTTTGTCTTGGAAGTCAAGCATTTTGACTCCGAGGGCGTTCAGCACGCGCTTCGCGCGGATTTTGGTCCATTCCTTGACAGACGTCGCGGTGCGTCGCGCCAAACTATCATCGGGGCGGGCAATGAACTTCGAGTCGCTGTACTTGAATCCGTCGCTGACCTCGGTGAAGTAGTAGGCGTAGAAGCTCTTACGCGATTCACCTTCGGGAAT
>CAYYWL010000029.1:0-4885 GCA_964475135.1 uncultured Owenweeksia sp. | reverse complement strand
AGTCCGGATCCAAGGGCGTCGTCGGGCGTTTGGAGGTTGTCGATGCCGGTTAGGGTGCTGATCCAGGTTCCGAATTCAGACGAACGAATTGCGTTGCGCACCTCCGTAAAAATGGGATCCCAGCGCTCGAAGTGGTAGTCCTCTACCTTGTTTTCGTTCAGTGACTTGCGCTTCACTTTGAGCGAATCAACCGACGGAAAGTGCTGGTGCAGGGCATTGGCAACTTCTTCGTTCAGAAAGTTGTCGAGGACAACGTGCTTGGGCTGTCCGGCCGCGAACTGGGCCGTGAGTTCAGGCAGTCGCTCGAGGACACTAGGGTTGATGATCGTCTTCATGGTTTGCGGCGCAAAAGCGAGTAAAAGATACTAGGGCAAAGGTCGTGCAGAATCAGGGCGAAGCGTACACCAGGGCTCGCCAAAATGTGCGCAAATCTGCGGGTGCGGGTGGCGCGTTCGATGGCGCGTGCGGTGCGCTCCACGGTCCATCCGCGGTGGGCGCCGGCGCGGTCGCCTAAAGCCTGCCCGTCGCGGCCAATGCTGTGGCGCATGATGTTGGTGCTGACTACTCCGGGCAAAATCAATTGAATCCGGTGCGCGGAACCCTGCCACTCTTCATTCACAGATTCTGCCCAAACTGCTACCGCAGCCTTGCTGGCGCTGTAAGTGGCGAGTTTTTTTTGCCCAAACCGTGCGGCAATGCTCGAAATCACGACCACGTGAAGTGCGCGTCCCTCTGCGCGGGCGGCGAGCAGGCTGGTGAGTTCCACCGGAGCCCAGTAGTTGAGTTCCAGCACGCGCTCGGCATCGCTGCGCTCGGTTTCGGAGGCAGTAGCCCAATGGCCTAAGCCTGCGTTCAGCACGACGAGGTCGGGCCAACCTAGTTCATTGATGAGCTGTTCGACGGCCTTAGTTCGTTGGGCGGAATCGCTCAGGTCAGCAGGAATCCAGTAGTCTGCTTCTGCCGGGCCTTGAGTGCGTCGCGAGCTTCCTACCGTCTGCCAACCAAGGCGTTGGTAGTGCAGAAGCAGCCCCAGTCCAATGCCTTCAGAGGCGCCCGTCACCCAAATTCTCTTTGTGCTCGACATATTTTCAAAGATACACCCCTTGCAGATTGAAAAATCGAACTATATTTGCAGCCCGAATCACGGTCAAGCCCGTGGATCGTTCAAAAACACGACACGATGAAACGCACATTTCAACCTTCGAAGCGCAAGCGCGTGAACAAGCACGGGTTCCGCTTGCGCATGGCTTCGGCAAACGGCCGTCGCGTACTGGCAGCTCGCCGCGCACGCGGCCGCAAGCGTTTGACGGTGTCTGACGAGAGCAACCCAAAGGGCTAATGCCTTTTGGATTCAAACCCATTGAAGGTGTTGCGCAAGCAGCACCTTTTTTTTGTGCCTGCGCGAGCCGTTTGCCGCAGGTTGAGACCGATATTTGACTAAGTTCCTGAAGATCATGCCACGTAACCACGACATCAAGCACGTACTCCTGATTGGATCAGGCCCCATCGTCATTGGCCAAGCTTGTGAATTCGACTATTCGGGTTCGCAGGCTTCGCGTTCGCTTCGCGAAGAAGGGATTGAGATTTCGCTCATCAATTCGAACCCTGCGACCATCATGACTGACGAGGTCGTGGCCGACCACATCTACCTCTTGCCACTCGAGGTCGAGAGCCTTGAAAAGATCCTCAAGGAGCAAAAAATTGATGCCGTTTTGCCAACGATGGGTGGTCAAACTGCCTTGAACCTCTGCATCGAAGCCGACAAGCAAGGGCTTTGGGAACAGTACGGAGTGCAGATCATTGGTGTCGATATCGAGGCCATCAACATCACCGAAGACCGCGACAAGTTCAAAAACTTGCTCGACCAGATTGAGATTCCGTACGCGCCCGCCAAAATCGCGACGAGCTACCTCAAGGGTAAGGAAATCGCTCAGGAGTTTGGCTACCCCTTGTGCGTTCGCGCTTCATTCACTCTGGGCGGAAGCGGAGCCAGCTTCGTCTGGAACAAAGAAGAGTTCGACAGCGCACTTCAGCGCGGTTTGGAGGCGAGCCCCATCCACGAGGTCATCATCGACAAGGCTCTCGTGGGCTGGAAGGAGTTTGAGCTCGAACTTCTGCGCGACGCCAACGACAACGTCATCATCATTTGTTCGATTGAGAACATGGACCCGATGGGCATCCACACGGGTGACTCGATCACGGTGGCTCCGGCAATGACGCTGTCAGACACCACGTACCAGCGCATGCGCGACATGGCGATTAAGATGATGCGCTCAATTGGAAACTTCGCCGGCGGATGCAACGTACAGTTCGCGGTGAGCCCAGACGAGAAGGAGGACATCGTGGCGATTGAGATCAATCCGCGTGTATCGCGCTCTTCGGCGCTTGCCTCGAAGGCTACGGGCTATCCCATTGCTAAAATTGCGGCGAAGCTGGCGATCGGCTACACACTCGACGAGCTCAATAACCAAATCACCAAAACCACGACGGCCTACTTTGAGCCGACGCTGGACTACGTAATTGTGAAGATTCCGCGCTGGAATTTTGACAAGTTTGAAGGCGCGGACCGCCGACTCGGCCTGCAAATGAAGTCCGTAGGCGAGGTGATGGGCATTGGCCGCAGCTTTCAAGAGGCGCTGCACAAGGCGGCCCAGTCGCTCGAAATTCGAAGGAATGGGCTAGGAGCTGACGGCAAGGGCCTAACCGATCAAAAGGTGATTCTGCTTAAGCTCGAGCACGCCAGCTGGGACCGCGTGTTTGTTCTGTACGACGCGATGCAGATGGGGATTCCGCTTCGCAAGATTCACGACATCACCAAAATCGACATGTGGTTCTTGCGCGAAATCGAAGACCTCATGCTCACGCAGCGTCGCCTCGAAGAGCACCAGCTTGGCTCACTGCCTAGCGATTTGCTGCTTGAAGCCAAGATGAAGGGTTTCGCAGACCGCCAAATTGCCCACATGCTGCGCTGCCTCGAGAGCGAGGTGCACGACCTGCGGGTGAAACTTGGCATTGAGCGAGTGTGGAAGCTCGTGGACACCTGTGCGGCGGAGTTCCCCGCACAAACTCCGTACTACTACTCGACGTTTGAGCGCGGTTCGGGCAAGCCCGGAGCGCTGAGCGCCCGCAACGACAGTCCGTCGAGCGACCGCAAAAAGATCATCGTACTCGGTAGCGGTCCCAACCGCATCGGTCAGGGAATCGAGTTCGACTACAGCTGCGTGCACGGGGTGCTGGCGGCCAAAGAGGAGGGCTTCGAGACCATCATGATCAACTGCAACCCTGAAACGGTTTCGACGGACTTTGACACCGCCGACAAGCTCTACTTTGAGCCCGTATTCTGGGAGCACATCTACGACATCATTCGCCACGAGAAGCCCGTGGGCGTCATCGTGCAGCTCGGCGGCCAGACGGCCCTCAAGTTGGCCGAAAAGCTCGACCGCTTCGGAATTCCGATCGTCGGAACCAGCTACCAGTCGCTCGACCTCGCCGAGGACCGCGGGCGCTTCTCGACACTGCTTCAAGAGCACGGAATTCCGTACCCGCGATTCGATGTGATTACTCGCCCCGACGAAGCGGTGGCGGTGGCCGAAAAGCTCGGATACCCCATCTTGGTCCGCCCGTCGTACGTCTTGGGTGGCCAGGGAATGAAGATCGTCATCAACCACGACGACCTAGAGACCCACGTGGTGGAGCTATTCAAGGACTTCCCCGGCAACCGCGTGCTGCTCGACCACTACCTCGACGGAGCGATTGAGGCCGAAGCCGACGCGATCTGCGACGGCGAAAACGTCTACATCATCGGAATCATGGAGCACATCGAGCCCTGTGGCGTGCACTCTGGGGATTCGAATGCAACCTTGCCGCCGTTCAACCTCGGCGAGCTGGTGATGCAGCAAATCATCGACCACACGCACACCATTGCACGTGCGCTCGGAACTGTCGGCCTCATCAATATTCAGTTTGCGATCAAGGACGACACCGTGTTCATCATTGAGGCGAATCCGCGGGCGTCGCGCACGGTTCCGTTCATTTGCAAGGCCTACCAAGAGTCCTACGTGAATGCAGCGACCAAGGTGATGCTCGGAACCAAGAAGGTCACCGACTTTGCGTTCAACCCCAAAAAGGGCGGATGGGCGATAAAGGTTCCGGTGTTCAGCTTCCACAAGTTCCCTGACGTGAATAAGACGCTGGGGCCGCAGATGAAGTCGACCGGCGAGGCCATCTACTTCATTGATTCGCTACGCGATCCGCTCTTCAGAAAGCTGTACAGCGAGCGGAACTACTACTTGTCCAAGTAAGCCGCCAAGCCTTCGGCGATGCCGAGGCGGGTGTAGCGTGTGCGGGCCTCGAGGCTTGCGCCCTGCTTGGGCCATCGTGCTAAAGCGTCTGCAGCTTTGTGCGCGTCTTCGTAGAGCCCGCCTGCGCGGGTATCACGCAGTATGGCGTTGGCGTCCCCGTCAACCGGGCCAAATCCCCAAATGGGGCGGCCACTGCCGAGGTATTCAAAGAGCTTTCCCGTAAGGATTCCGCGGTTGTTGGGCAGCTCGGGAATGAGCAGCAGCAGCGCGTCGGCACCCTGAAGCAGCGCAACGCTTTCAGTGTGCGGCAGGTAGCCTTTGAATTCAACGCTCAAGGGAAGCTCGCGGGACAATGACTCAAGGGCGTCCTTGGCCTCTTGGGCGGGGCGCCCGGCAAACACAAGCTTAAGTGCTCCGTGCTGGAGGCAGTAGGTGCGCAATGCCGTGTACAGGGCTTCAAGCGGGTAGTCGAGCGTGAGCGTGCCGGTGTAGACCAATGTCCGCACGGGGTTGTTTGGCACGGGGGCGTTGGCTGCGAAGTCGGCCGGGTCGTACCCATTCGGAACCACCACAAACTTGCCGGA
>CAYYWL010000028.1:13508-21346 GCA_964475135.1 uncultured Owenweeksia sp. | reverse complement strand
GGCAAGCAGGCAAAATCTAATGTTCCGGTCACCGTTGTGGTCAAGGACCTCTGCACTGCAACGAACACCAATACCTACACGTACACCGTACCGAGCATTGCAGCGGGTGCTGAGGCGACGCTTACGGTAACGACTCCTGTTGTGTACTGGGAAGGTGATATTGAAATAAAGGCCTACACTACCCTAGCTGGCGATGCCTTCTCACGCAATGATACCGCTGCACGCATCACCACGGGTAATACGTCGGTAGGTATTCCGTTTGGACCTGTGACCTTTGACAACTGCGTGGGTAATGAGCATGCCTTCTTTGTTCAGGGCGGAACCGGAACTCTTCAAATGTGGGAGATGGGGCAACCTGGAAAGGGCTTTACCGCAGCTTCAGGTAGCAACGTTTGGATGACCGGACTTACCCAGAACTACCAAGGTGTGGGCAACGAGTACCTCCGCATGCCTCCATTGACCAACTTTGACACCATTATGGGAGCCGAAATTCGATTCAAGCACCGCTTTGCCTTTGGTGGTACCGACGGTGCGAACATCGAGTTCTTGAACAACGGAACCTGGAATGTTTTGGGTAACGCCACTGCAACCATTGGCCAGAACTGGTACGGCTCGAGCTACGGTTCATCAGGAGTAGCTGCGCTGAACAACCAACCTGGATGGACAGGCAGCACGGGCGGCAACTGGATCACTTCTACCCTCCCGCTCGCCATGTGGAACTTTAACAGCAACCCGTTGAACCTTCGCTTCCGTATGGGTACGGCGGTAGGATCATCAGGGGCAGGCTGGGCGATTGACGATGTGCAGATCTACGTTCCGCCCCAAAACTCAATGTCACCTACTGACATCGACACTAAAGAGTACTTAATTGTACCTGAAGACACTTCTACATTGAGGGTATACCTCGAAAACACCGGAGCCAAACCTGTAGACACCCTACAGGTCCGCTACCGCGTCAACAACGGGCCATGGACTGCGTACGAAACCGTAGTTTACAGCCCACCGATGCCGCGTGGAGGTCGCCGTTGGTTCGAATTCAATCAGGGATGGCTCAACAACGGAGCTGGCTCCTACAGCATTTGTGTGGAGACGCACCGCCCCAACAATAAGCAAGATAACCTCACGGCCGACGACCAGTTCTGCAAGACGTTCGTGGTATCTGATAAGATTACCATCAATGCGACCGGATACTGCAACGACTTTGAGGATCCGAACAAGGCTGCTTGGTTACCCTTGCATTCGACGATCAAGACCGCTGCGCACGACTGGGAATTCGGAACACCCGGCCAGAGCATCATCAGCAGCGCAGCCAGCGGAACCAAAGCGTGGATGACGAAGCTCACAAGCAACTACAGTCCGATGGGCCGCAGCTCGCTGCACACTCCATTCTTTGTACTCGACAGCAATGTGACATACACCATGAAGTTTGACCACAACATGTTCTCTGAGCAGTACCACGACGGCGGCAGCATCGACTGGTCCTACAACGGAGGCATCAATTGGTACACCTTGGGCAACGTCTTCCCGTCGGGTAAGTGGTACAACACAGTGCACGTGACCTCTCTGGATAACGTTCGTCCGGGATGGTCGGGCACCACCAACGGTTGGGCCAACTCGAGCATCAACTTCACAGCAGAGAATCCGGGTACGTTGATCTTCCGATTCCGCTTCGGAACCGACTTCACACTCGTCAACGAAGGTTGGGCGGTCGACAACTTCTGTTTGGAGCAGGC
Organism: uncultured Owenweeksia sp.; assembly: GCA_964475135.1. Classification (GTDB taxonomy): domain Bacteria; phylum Bacteroidota; class Bacteroidia; order Flavobacteriales; family Schleiferiaceae; genus TMED14. The sequence continues at coordinate 19,613 of CAYYWL010000028.1, read as the reverse complement.
TCCACTCGGTTCGACGATAGACATCATCGGAATCGGCACACCTGAAGCGACCCTCACCGACGCATTCTTGAGCGGAATCAGCCCCAACCCTTCACAGGGCGGGCCCGTTGGAATGGACTTCCAGTCCAACGAAGGCGGAAGCGTTCGGTTGACAGTGTACAACATGTTGGGCCAGCCCGTACTTGCCCAAGACTTTGACCACCAAGGCGGCCTCGTACGCCTAGAGTGGGAAACCGCACAGCTCGCCGCCGGCATGTACAATGCCGTAGTCGAGTGGCAAGGACAGAGCTACACCCGCCGCTTTGTCCGCTAGCGTCTAGCGCCTTCGGGTAAATTTGAGCCAAAAAGGCAGTGTTTCGATTGAAATGCTGCCTTTTTGTCGTATTAGCCCCTTGGGCACGTGGATTGAGCCATTGAAGACGTATGGACAACCTTACCGTAAAAACCCAAACCGCCCTTCAGGCAGCGCAGCAACGCGCTAGTGAACTGGGCCATCAGGCCATCGATTCTGCGCACCTTTTCGTGGGGGCCGTTGAAGCTGACCGTGCCTTTATTGAAGACCTATTGCGCCGAGCGGGACTTGCCCCAGAAACCTTGGTGCGCACCGCCGAAGCCCTCCTCGCCCAGCAAGGTCGCGTCGACGGCGGAGAACGCTACCTCAGCCGCCCCGCACAGAATGCCCTTGCCCAAGCGGCAACTGCAGCCAAAAAATTTGGCGACGACTACGTAAGCCTTGAATTCCTAATCTTGGGAATCGGAACCGCTAGCGACGCCATGGGCCAAGCCCTGCGGGATGCAGGGTTCCGCGAAAAAGAATTCAGCGCCGTCATTGCCCAGCTGCGTCAAGGTAAAAAAGCCCAATCGGCATCCGCCGAAGGCAGCTACCAAGCGCTCAAAAAGTACGCGATTGACCTGAACGAACGCGCCGAAAGTGGCAAACTCGATCCTGTGATCGGACGCGACGACGAGATTCGCCGGGTGCTTCAGATACTGTCCCGCCGTACCAAAAACAACCCCGTCCTCGTTGGCGAACCCGGCGTCGGTAAAACCGCCATCGCCGAAGGCCTCGCCCACCGCATCGTTCGGGGTGACGTCCCCGAAAACCTTCAGGGCAAACGCATCTTTTCGCTTGACATGGGCTCGCTGATCGCCGGAGCGAAGTACAAAGGCGAATTCGAAGAGCGCCTTAAGTCCGTAGTTCAAGAGGTAACGGCCGCCGAAGGTGACCTCATTCTCTTCATCGACGAAATCCACACTTTGGTCGGAGCCGGCGGCGGCGAAGGCGCTATGGACGCCGCGAACATTCTGAAACCCGCTCTTGCGCGGGGCGAGCTTCGCTGCGTGGGCGCAACAACCCTTAACGAGTTCCAGAAGTACTTCGAAAAAGACAAAGCGCTGGAGCGCCGTTTTCAAAAAGTTTTGGTCGAAGAGCCCGACACCGAAGCGTCCATCGCCATTTTGCGCGGAATCAAAGAGAAGTACGAAAGCCACCACAAAGTCCGAATCAAGGACGAAGCGGTAGTGCAGTCTGTTCTTTTGAGCCAGCGCTACATTTCAGATCGCTTTTTGCCCGACAAGGCCATTGACTTGATGGACGAAGCCGCCTCAAAGCTCCGACTTGAAATCAATTCAAAGCCCGAAGAGCTCGACGACTTGGACCGCAAGATTATTCAGCTCGAAATCGAACGTGAGGCAATCCAGCGCGAGGACGACCCCAAGCGCCTCAACCTACTCAAGCAGGAACTCTCCACGCTCAATGAGAAGCGAACAGCCTTGGGCGCCCAATGGTCCGCCGAAAAAGAAGCAGTTGAACGCATCCAACGTGCGAAAGAGGATGTTGAGCGCCTTAAACTCGAGGCTGAGCAAGCCGAACGCAACGGAGACTATGCCAAAGTCGCCGAAATCCGCTACGGCAAGCTGGCGGCCGCCGAACAGTCCATCACCCACGGCCTCGCGGCCCTCGACGAGCTGCGCACCGACCGACGCGCCATGGTTCAAGAAGAAGTGGGTGCTGAAGACATTGCCGAAGTCGTGTCGCGGTGGACCGGCATCCCCGTGAGCAAGATGCTCGAGAGTGAACGAAGCAAACTCCTTCGCCTTGAAGATGAACTCCACCAGCGGGTAGTCGGCCAGAACGAGGCGATTGAAGCCGTCTCTGATGCCCTGCGCCGGGCCCGCGCGGGCCTGGGCGACCCCAAGCGCCCGATTGGGTCCTTTCTCTTTCTTGGACCCACTGGAGTCGGAAAAACCGAACTTGCCCGAGCGCTGGCCGAATTCCTATTTGACGACGACCAGGCCATGGTCCGCATTGACATGAGTGAATACCAAGAGCGCCACAGTGTGTCGCGGCTCGTGGGAGCGCCTCCGGGATATGTGGGCTACGAAGAGGGCGGACAGCTCACCGAAGCTGTGCGACGTCGTCCTTACGCGGTCGTGCTGCTCGACGAAATTGAAAAAGCCCACCCCGAAGTCTTCAATGTGCTGCTCCAAGTGCTTGACGACGGACGGCTCACCGACGGAAAGGGCCGCACGGTCAACTTCACACACAGCGTCGTGGTGATGACCAGTAATCTGGGATCTGAGCTCCTACTTGACGGCGAAGGGCCTGAGGCGGTGCAGCAGTTGCTGCGCAAAATCTTGCGCCCGGAGTTCCTTAACCGAATCGACGAAATCATCACATTTCACCCATTGGGCGAAGACCACGTGCGCCGAATCGTGCAGCTGCAGCTCAAAGAGGTTCAAAAACGCTTGGCGGACCAAGAAATCACCATTGAATTCACCCCTGAAGCGGTGGATGCCTTGGCCGCAGAGGGCTTTGACCCAGCCTTTGGAGCCCGCCCGCTCAAGCGAACGGTACAGCGCCGCATTCTCAACGACCTCGCGAAAAAGCTCTTGAGCGGCGAAGTCCAACGCGACGCCGTAGTTCTCTGCGATGCGGTAGACGGATCCATCTTTTTTACCAACACCCAGCTGGGCCTCTCGCAGGCCTAGCGGGTGATGGCCCGCAGGTAGCGTTTTCGGTTGCGTAGGTGCTCGGCGTAGCTTTTTGAAAAGAGGTGAAAGCCCGGCTTCGAAGGATTGGCGCAAAAAAAGAGTTCTCCCGTGGCCGTCGAAGCCAGTACGCTATCGATCACCGGCGGGTGCACAGTGGCCAATGGTCCGGGCGGCAAGCCCTTGGTTCGGTAGGTATTAAACGGGTGCGGCACCTGAAGCATGCTGCCGGTCACACGGCGAATGGGCGCCTCCGCAAGGCCTCGATCAAGCACCGCGTAGACTACGGTGGGATCAGCCTCCAAACGTTTACCCTGCTTCAAACGTGTCAAGTACACTCCGGCGATACGCGGCCACTCTGCGGGCTCTTTGGATTCCGCTTGCACAATGCTCGCAAGGACCGTGACCTCGTAGCGGCTCAGCCCCAAGCGCTGGGCGGCTTGAGTCCGATCCGTGTTCCAAAACGCATCAAATTCTCGAGCCATACGTTGGGCCACCTCGCGCGGCGAAAGCGACGCATAGACCTCGTAGGTATTGGGAAGCACTGGCACAATACTATCACCGTGGTAGAGAGCCGAATCAAGCTCAGAGGCAGAGTCAAAAAATACTTCTGACAATCGTGTAACCACCGCACTGCGCCCTTGATACCCGCGCACAGTGATTCGCTGGGGAGTCTCATAGCCCATTTTTAACTTTCGAAGCGTCCGCCACCATGGTTCACTTGGCGAAATTTCATAGTATCCACGCGGAACCTTGAAATTTCCCTGAAGCACGGCTCCCGCCCTGAGTAGGTTGAGGTGGGCATCGGGATTGTGCTTAGCAATGCTGTCCAACACGTTGAGAACGGGGGTTCCGTCCACCGGAACCGGAACGGGAACCCGCACCGAAGTAAAATCCTGCGACGGCCAAAGGCCAACTGCAACGGCAGCCAAGGCAAAGACCACAATCAACCACCACGGGCGAATTCGGCGTGCGGCGCGGGACTTACGGCTCATGACCTTAAACGCTGTAGAAGTTGCACGTCGCGAAACTCGCGTCCGACCCGGTACCAGGCCTTGAGGACACCTGACTGTTCGTAGCCACTGGCCGCAAAAACGTTCAGCGCAGCAGCGTTGTCGGTAAACACTTCGGCATAAAGGCTCCGCAACCCCACGCGCGCAAAGGCCCAATCCTCGACCAACTTCAAGCCCTGGCGTCCGAGCCCCTGGCCACGAACCACAGGATCAATAAGCAGGGCCACTTCAGCGCGCTGGTGTACCGGCTGCGCGTTGAAGACATCAAACAATCCGAGGGCCCGTCCGTCGGCCGCAGAGAGCACGAAGCGAACTTGCTCTGCCTCCCAAAAGTCACGGTGGGACTCGTCGAGGTAGCGCTTGAGCACCGCCCGACTGTAGGGAGCCACGCGAAGCCCGGCGTCGGCATGGTCGGCCTCCCAGCGCACGAGCTGGTCGAGGTCCTCTGGTTCGAGGGCGCGAAGTTTTAGGCCGTCCATTCTCCGTCAAATACGCGGGCCACTGGACCCGTTAGTACAATATTCGTGAAGCCGTCAAGACTTGAACTGAAGGACACCTCGAGTTGGCCACCGCGGGCGTCCAGCACCACGGGGCTGGGCAATTCCAATTGCACGTGCGCCACAAGTGCAGCGGCTACTGCGCCGGTTCCGCAACTTAAGGTCTCATCCTCGACACCGCGCTCGTAGGTGCGTAGTGCGCAGCGGTCACCTTCGGCGGCAAGCCAGTTGATGTTGGCTCCGCCCGACGCTGCGTAGACGCCAAACCTCAGGGCTCTTCCCTCGCCAAGCGTATCAACCGATTCGAGGTCGTCGGTCAGCACAACATGGTGCGGCGAACCCGTGTTCACAAACCATCCGCCGTGCTGCGCAACAGGCCGTGGTGCATCGCTAAACTGAACCGACACCCGCCCATCTCCGAACCAATGGGCCGTATGCAGGCCATCTGCAGCTAAAAAACTACAATCCGACCCAGTAAACAGCCCCTGGGACCGAGCAAAGTCGACCGCACAGCGTGAACCGTTTCCGCACAGCGAACCCAAACCGCCGTCGGCGTTGTAGTAGTCGACGCGAAAATCCGCGCCATCAGCGGGTCCCACGACCATGAACCCGTCTGCGCCCACCCCGTAGCGGCGGTGGCAGATTTCAGCGACCAAAATGGCAGGCCAAAGCGCTTCAAACGAGCCGCGTACAACGACAAAGTCGTTTCCGCTACCATGGTACTTGACAAAACGTCGGAACATACTGCGAATGTAGGCCGTGGAACAGTTTTTGAATTTCGTCCCGTCGTCATTTAACCCAAAAAATTGTGCGTTTATGAATGCGAAAACTTTTGCCGCTGTCACCGGACTCGCGCTCGCAGCGGGCGTGGGCGGATCAGCCCTGTACGACGCCGTGCGCGGTCCCCAATTTTCTTCGGCCACTTGGTCGGAATCCAACGGACGCCTTGTCGCGGACCATCCGGCCTTGGTAACTTCTACGGACTTCAGCGCAGCCGCCGAACAAGCCGTGCACGCAGTGGTGCACGTTAAAACATCCGTGGAACAAGGTTACACGTTTAACCCGTTTCAGGACTTCTTCTTTGGATTTGGCCAAGCACCCCAAATGCAGCCGCGCATCGTTCAGGGGTCGGGTTCCGGAGTCATTATCAGCCCCGACGGCTACATCGTGACCAACAACCACGTAATCGACAAGGCCAAAGAAGTCAAAGTAGTGCTCAACAGCAATAAAGAATACAGCGCCAAAGTAGTGGGCGTCGATCCCACTACCGACCTCGCGGTGCTCAAGATCGAGGGCGACAATCTACCGACCCTCGCCTTTGCCAACAGCGACGACGTGCGCCTTGGCGAGTGGGTACTCGCGGTCGGCAATCCGTTTAATCTGAACTCCACGGTCACGGCCGGCATCATTAGCGCCAAGGGCCGCAGCATCAACATCATCGACAACCAGTCCGCCATCGAGGCATTCATTCAAACCGACGCCGTAGTTAATCCGGGTAACTCGGGCGGAGCCTTGATCAACACACGCGGCGACCTCATCGGAATCAACACTGCCATCTCCACCCGCACCGGCAGCTACGAGGGCTACAGTTTTGCGGTTCCGGC
>CAYYWL010000028.1:10308-13408 GCA_964475135.1 uncultured Owenweeksia sp. | reverse complement strand
GCAGAGGTGTTTGCCTTCGCGCTGTAGTATTGCTTCACCCAGGCCTTAGGCCGGTTTTGCGTGGACTAAGTGTCCAATATACGCAAAACCGGCTTTTTTAATTATCTCTATTCCGGACACTTAGCTGAGAAAAATTGCGCGAAATCGTCTTGAGCCTGCCCACTTCGGCGGCTACCTTTGCGGCACAACCCAACCCAAAAACCAAACCTTGATGAATCCGTCCGCGAACGCCTACCCGTCGTCCGTCCAAGCGCGCATTGCGCTCGAAAAATCCGCTACTGACCTCGTGAAAGTTGCGAGCGATTTGTACTACGACCGCAACGTCAAAGTTGTACTCTTTCGCCAGGCCCTTCTGGACCAGCGCGCCTCAGAAGTTCTGCACATCCACGAGCACGCCGTGGTGATGGCTGAAGAGCGAATCACCGTCGACGACAGCCTAGCCATGGCCCATGCCATCTACGAGTTCGGAGTCCAAAATTCCTCACTTGACCTCGGACGCTTGGCCACCGAATGGTGCCGCGAAGCGGGCTCATTTCTCACGCGAAAGGCCTTTTTGCAGCACAAACTGAGCGGATTCACGGCTGGATCCAACCCCGCCCCGAAACCCGTCGACGTCGTCCTTTACGGATTTGGACGCATCGGACGCCTCGTGGCCCGCGAACTCATCGCCCAAGAAGGCCGCGGCGAGCAATTGCGCTTGCGCGCAATCGTCGTGCGCGGCGGCGGCGCTGAAGACCTCGAAAAGCGCGCTTCCCTCCTGCGCGTCGACTCTATTCATGGGCAATTCCCTGGGACGGTCTCAGCTGATTCCGCCAAAAACGCACTGATTGTCAACGGCCGTCCTGTGCTGATGATCAACGCAGCCAAGCCCGAAGACATTGACTACACCACCTACGGATTCTCGAATGTGCTCGTCATTGACAACACCGGAGCCTTTAGGGACCGCGAAGCCCTCGCACGCCACCAGCAGTCCAAAGGTTGCACGAAGGTGCTCTTGACTGCGCCCGGAAAAGGAATTCCGAATATTGTGTTCGGAGTCAACCACGACCGAGACTGGGGTACCGAGACGATCTTCTCAGCCGCATCCTGCACCACCAACGCGATCGTTCCCGTGCTCAAAGTGATGCAGGACCAGTTCGGAATCGAGCAAGGTCACATCGAAACGATCCACGCCTACACGAACGACCAAAATTTGGTCGACAACATGCACCCCAAGTACCGCCGTGGCCGCGCCGCAGCGCTCAACATGGTGATTACTGAAACGGGTGCCGGCAGCGCCATTGACAAAGCTATTCCGGGCCTCGGAGCCAAGTTCACCAGCAATGCGATTCGGGTTCCGGTTCCGAACGGATCACTCGCCATTCTCAAACTCAACCTAAGCAAAGCGACCGAACGAGAAGCTCTGAATTCCGCCTTAAAGTCCGCCGCCTACCGTGGGGCCCTCGTGGAGCAAATCAAGTTCTCGACCAGTCCCGAACTCGTGTCAAGCGACATCGTAGGTGACTCCTGCTGTTCAATTGTCGACAGTGAAGCAACCTTGATACACGCCGACGGGCGCAACGCGGTGCTCTATGTGTGGTACGATAACGAGTACGGATACACCCGCCAGGTAATGCGCTTGGCGAAGCACATTGCGGGGGTTCGCCGCAAAACGTACTACTAGTTGGTAGCATCGAGCTTCTAGTTTCTGGTTTCTTGTTCAACGGAATCCAATCCAACGACGCACGAAGCTCATGGCTTTGGGCATCTGGCGGAAATTGGTGCTGAACCAATTAACCAGAAACTAAAAATCAGGAACTAAAAACCAGAAGCCAGTAGCTAGAAACCAAAAGTGGTACGCACGTACTTTTGCCGCCATGCTTCCAACTTGGCTCGAACGTACTGAACTTTTGGTGGGCCCCGACGCCCTTGAACGCCTTCAAAAAGCCCATGTGCTCGTGGTCGGCTTGGGGGGCGTCGGAAGCTTCGCCGCCGAATTCCTCGCCCGCTCTGGCGTGGGACGCCTCACCATTGTCGATGGTGACGTGGTGGATCCCACCAACCGCAACCGCCAGCTTCAGGCACTGAGCAGTACCCACGGACAAAAAAAGGCGTGGCTGATGCGCGACCGCATTTTGGACATCAATCCCGAATGCCAGGTCGAAGCCATCGACTCGTTCCTGAACCCAGAAGCCATGCGCAAGTTGCTCCAATCGGCTGAAGTCGATTTTGCGTTGGACTGCATTGACAGTGTACAGCCCAAGCTCAACTTCATTGTAACGGCATTGGGCGAAAAGATTCCGTTCATCAGCTCCATGGGCGCTGGCGGACGATTGGATCCCAGCAAAATTCAGATTGCGAAGGTTGAAAAGAGCTACAACTGCCCGTTTGCGCGGCACATCCGCAAACGATTAGGGGCCGAGTACCGCATTCGCAAAGGGTTTCACGTCGTATTCAGCAGTGAAATCGCCAACCCCGAAAGCGTGCGACTCACAGACGGGAGCAACTTCAAAAAATCATTCTACGGAACCAGTTCATGGATTCCGGCATCATTCGGTATCCATGCGGCCAGCTTCGCCGTTCGCAAACTTATGGCAAGTAACTAGTTACTAAACTTGCTAGTCGTTGAGGTGTAAAATCTGAGTCAGTAGGGCCTTGGAGCTGTTAATGGGCTCCTCAAGGGCGATCATCGTTTCGGTGTTCGAAACACCCGGAATGTCGCTAATCTTAAAGATGATGTCCTTAGCGTGCTTGGTGTCTTGGCAGCGAATCTTGGCGAAGATTCCAAAGCGGCCCGTGGCGATGTGCGCGACGGTCACCTCAGGAATCGTTTTAAGTGCATCAATAACTTCATGCGTAGCCGACGTTTTACTCAGGTATACGCCTACAAAAGCAATGAATCCGTAGCCCAACTGGTCGTAGTCCACTTGGAGGCTGGCACCCTTGATGATTCCGGCCTTTTCGAGCTTTTTCACGCGGACGTGAATGGTTCCGGGGCTAACACTGAGCTCCTTAGCAATATCCGTATAGGTTTTGCGGGCGTCTTCGAGCAGGTGGCGCAGGATTTCGCGGTCGACGTTGTCGAGTTTCATCCTTACTGCGCTTTATAAAATGGAAGCGA
>CAYYWL010000028.1:4915-10208 GCA_964475135.1 uncultured Owenweeksia sp. | reverse complement strand
TCGCGGTCGACGTTGTCGAGTTTCATCCTTACTGCGCTTTATAAAATGGAAGCGAAACCACCTCAGCTTTGAGGGCCTTGCCGCGAATTTCCACATACACAGTGCTGCCTGGAGCCGCCGAGGCCGTCGGAACGTAGGCCATTCCAATGGCTTCGTTGAGGGACGGAGCCATGGTTCCGCTCGTTACCTCGCCCACAACGTTGCCGTCGGCGTCTACGATGGGGTATCCATGACGCGGAACCCCACGCTCAAGCAGCTTAATGCCCACGAGTTTACGGGCGACTCCCGCCTCTTTTTGAGCCTTGAGGGCCGCTGAGTTGGTGAATTCCTTAGTGAACTTGGTGATCCACCCCAGACCAGCTTCAATGGGCGACGTCGTATCGTCGATGTCGTTGCCGTACAAGCAAAATCCCATTTCAAGACGAAGGGTGTCGCGGGCTCCGAGGCCGATGGGCTCGAGGCCAAAGGAAGCTCCTGCGGCAATAATCGCGTCCCACGCGGCGGCGGCATGGGCATTCGGAATGTAGATTTCAAAGCCTCCCGCGCCAGTGTAGCCCGTGGCGCTCACTACGACGTTTGAAACGCCTGCGAAGCTGCCGATGCCAAAGGTGTAGTAGGTCATGGCTCCGAGGTCAAGATCCGTGAGGGACTGAAGCGCTTGGGCCGCCAAGGGGCCCTGAACAGCCAAGAGTGCCGTGTCCTCAGAAACATCGGTCATACGAACGTCAAAATTGCCTGCAAACTGCTGCAGCCACGCCCAATCCTTGGCCATGTTGCTGGCGTTGACGACCAGCATGTACTTGGTGTCGTTCACGCAGTAGACGAGCAGATCGTCCACGATTCCGCCAGTAGCGTTGGGAAGGCAGCTGTACTGCACCTTGCCCGGAGTGAGCTTGGCAACGTCATTGCTCGTAACGGAATTCAAAAACGCCGTAGCATCTGCCCCTTCAACCCAGAATTCGCCCATGTGCGACACGTCGAACATTCCGACCTTTTGGCGTACGACGTGGTGCTCGTGGCTCACACCGGCGTACTGCACGGGCATTTCGTATCCGGCGAACGGAACCATTTTGGCGCCAAGCGCAACGTGCTGGTCGTACAGGGGGGTCTTTTTGAGCTGTTCCATAGAAAATTGGTGCGGAGCGGGTTAGCCGTGCACGTATTGAGGGTTGGTAAAGGTGGCGACTACGGTCGCCTCGTAGGCAAGAAGTTCCTTCCAGAGGCGGTCAACCTCGGCGCGGTCGCCGTACTGGCGCGCAAACTTCAAAAACATCGTGTAGTGGTTGGCCTCAGAGGCCATCAAGCGGCTGTAGAACGTGGCTAATTCGGCGTCCTGCACGGATTCACTGAGCACGCGAAACCGCTCGCAACTTCGGGCTTCGATGAGGGCCGCAATCAATAGACGGTGCACCAACCGCTTCATGCGGTCGCCGTGGGGCGCAAAAAACTTCGTGATTGCCGCGACGTACTCGTCTTTGCGCTCGCGCCCTAGCGTCATTCCGCGCTCAATTATGCGCTTGTGCACCATTTCAAAATGGCTCATTTCTTCGCGGGCGAGTGCAGCCATTTCGGTAACGAGGTCGCTCAGTTCCGGGTAGGTAATCATTAGCGAAATCGCTGTAGACGCGGCCTTTTGCTCGCAGTACGCATGGTCGGTCAAGATGTCGCTGAGGTGCATTTCGGCAGCGGACGCCCAGCGCGGATCAGTTGGAAGTTGAAGCCCTAGCATAATCAAGCGCAAAAGTACGCCCGAGAAGACCGATCTTCGGGCCATGATCAAGCACTGGAGGTGGTGGATTACCCTTGTCGTCATGACTTTGGTCGTGGGCTCACCCAACCCCGCCGTAGAACTCGAACGAACCGCTGACTGGACCGAGGTTTGGATGGAAGGCCCGGTTCGGGCGGTCGTGGTACCGGACTTTGGAGTGATGCATGTGCGCGACGGCAAAATCGAGGGCTACGACGTACAGATCCTTGAGATGTGGTCGCGTGCTACGGGCCACCCCATTCACTGGACCTATGCGGCGAGTGTCGCCGAAGCCCTTGAGGCCGTGCGAAGCGGGCAGGCTGATGTGGCACTTGGACCGATTCCGCCCGACGCACTCGGAGATTTGGAGCCCACGGCGGCAGTGCGAAGGTTCACCTGGGTGCGGGTTGGGCCAGAGGGCGCCACCATGGTACCGAATGGATATCCAAAACCGCTTTGGATGCTTCAAGCCGACAGCCTGTCCCTTCAGGTCGCGCAGAGTCCCATGTTTCGGTTTGCGGATCCGGATTCCGTCGGATGGCTGATGCCAAAGTATGTGGCCGAAAGCTATGGCACGCGCGGAACCCCCATTGCAAAGGGCAGCATGCACTGGGCCGTGCGACCCGGTGACAGCCTGCTGACCGCCGAGCTCAACAGCCACCTGCGAAGCCGAAAGGTGAAGCGCACGCTCGGTGCGTGGTCACGTCAATCTGCTCCCCGTCGCGACACTTCACTGTCCCGGTTTGACGCACAGCTTACGGGCCACGACCATTGGGATCGGGCCACGCTCACCGCGCTGATTTTTACTGAAAGTCGCTTCAACACAGGAATTGTATCTCCCGCCGGAGCCACGGGACTTATGCAGCTTATCCCGTCAACTGCCGAGCGCATGAACCGCGGGCCTGTGGACCTAACCGACCCAAAGCAAAACATCAAAGTGGGCTTGCGCTACCTGCGCTACCTGGACATGTTTTGGCACGACCGAGGGGTTCCGCCTGAGGAACGGCTGCCATTTGTTATGGCTTCGTACAATACGGGGCCCGCGCCTGTGGAACGTGCACAAAAAAAAGCGGCCAAAGAGGGATACGACCCGTTGATTTGGTTCGGAAACGTTGACCAGATTGCCCGAGGACCAGGGTCGCACTACGCCCGAAAGACGGCCTACCTAAGCCGCCAATACCGAGGGTACTTGAGCGCACTGCGTCAGGCAGCCCGAGCGGCCACGACGAGCCCAGCTGCTAAAACTGAAAGTAAATAAACGGCTGGCTTTCGGCTGCCATAAACTGGTAGCCGACAAGGACCCCAACCACCGCTGCCGCAAGCAACCATGCGGGATTCAGAGACGAAAAAGCGGTCCGGTAGCGTTCCTTGTGGTGCTCCGGGATCCAGTGAATTCCAAAACCGATAGCCAGGACTAAAGCGGGACGCCACCACGCCACAAGCATTGCCAGCGAAGGCGGAACCGACCAACCTGTAGTCAGCTGATCCAGCATCGCCATGGCAGTGTCCCAGTCCGGGGCGCGGAACCAAATGCGCGTAAACGTGATGAACAACAGGGTTACCAGCACCCCTAGGGCCTTCAGGGGCCAGGTGCCCACCGAATACGGCCGGATTCGGGACCACTGCTTGTACGCCACCAACCCGAGGCCGTTCAGGCCGCCCCACACGACAAAATTCCACGAGGCTCCGTGCCACAAGCCGCCCAGAAGCATGGTGAGCAAGAGGTTCACGTTGGTGTTGAACCCGCGGCGAAATGCTGGTAAAAACTGATAGAGCAGCAAGAACACCAGGACCGTCGCAGCAAGACCGTACGAAACCACCGAAGTAGGCGCCCACCAAGCAAGGCCGAACAGTCCTGCAAAAATGAGGATGTAGCTCGCGACGGAACCGCTGCGGTTTCCGCCCAACGGAATGTAGAGGTAGTCCTTGAGCCAGCTCGAGAGGGACATGTGCCAGCGCTTCCAGAATTCAGCCACACTTTGAGCCTTGTACGGTGAGTTGAAGTTTTTGGTGAGGGTGAAGCCCATCCAAAGTGAGATTCCGATGGCAATGTCGGTGTAGCCGCTGAAGTCGGCATAGACCTGCATGGTGTATGCGAGCAGACCGAGGGCGTTCTCCCAGCCCGTATAAAGTGTCGGTTGGCTAAAGATTCGGTCGGCGAGGTGTACCGCCAGAAAGTCCGCCAAAATAACTTTTTTGAGGAATCCGTTCAGGACCCAGAACATGCCCAAGCCGAACTGGCTTCGGGTTACGGCGTAAGGCTGGTAGAGCTGCGGCACGAACTCGCTTGCCCGAACGATGGGTCCGGCCACGAGCTGCGGAAAGAAACTCACGTAAAAGGCAAAGTCGGTGAAGCGGCGAACGGGCTCTAGGTTTCGCCGGTACACATCTACGGTGTAGCTAAGGCACTGAAACGTATAAAACGAGATGCCGACAGGGAGCAGGATAACGTCCTCAACAAAGTTGGTACCCAGCTGGCCGTTTGCCCAACCCGCCCAAAACGGCGTAGGCGACCACGACATGCCCGTGAGGTCGTTCCATACTTCGGCCGCAAAGTAGGCGTACTTAAAAAAGAAGAGGACGCCCAAGTTGCTGACGATGCTGATCGCGAGTAGCAGCTTGCGTAGGATGCTCCTTTGGGTGCGGTGCAGCGCATGCCCCACCCCAAAGTCGACGGCGGTCGTAAAAATGAGCAGCACCACATACCACTGGCTGGTGTGGTAGTAAAAAAACCAGCTCGCCAGCATGAGGTAGGCGTTGCGCAGGGCCAATCGGCGCTCGAGGCCAGCAAACCCCACGAGCACCAACGCAAAGAAGATCCAGAACCCCAGTTCCAGAAACGTCCAGGGGCGGCTCGCCTCGGCGTAGAGCAGGGATTTCAGGGCGTCTACCATGCGGTCGATTCTTGGTGGCGAAGGTAGGCCTTGGTGAACGCGCTGGCGAACCAGTCCGCGTGCGCTTGGTAGCCGATTTGACTGAGGTGGATTCCGTCTGGTCGCGCCCAGTCGTTGGCCATCCAACGGCGCACCGACCCGTATCCGCCCATTAGGGCAAAAAAGTCAAACACCGCCCCGTGGTGCTTGGCTGCAAGGCGAAGCATAGATCGCTGAACGAGTATGCCGTGCGGATTGTTGACGCCTTTGTAGAGCGCATCATTGTTGGTAAGCCAAATAAACTGAGCGTGGGGATTGACGCGACGCACGGCATCGACCAGGCTGTCGTAGCGCAGCTCGTAGGCCAGCGTATCGAATTCGCCTCGGTACTTGTGGGCGTCGTTGATTCCGAGGCCAAACACCACCACATCGGGCGGAAGCTCGCGTAGCTGCGACTCAAAACGCACGGCCTTCAGATAGCTATGGGTTGCCGCACCATTCACACCCACTGCATGGTAGCGCACTCCGTTGGGGTCGGCGGGGCGAAAGAGCACGCCCTCGAGGCTCAACGTGTCGCGTCGCCCTTTGCGCGGTTGCCACTGCACGCGAAGGGTATCTATGGGGCGGTCAAAACGCACTTCGATTCCGTCGGGTCGGCGCAGCACCTCGGCAA
>CAYYWL010000028.1:0-4815 GCA_964475135.1 uncultured Owenweeksia sp. | reverse complement strand
ATGGGGCGGTCAAAACGCACTTCGATTCCGTCGGGTCGGCGCAGCACCTCGGCAACTGGGCCTTTGACCGTCGGCGGGTTAATACTGTCGGAATTCGGATAAAAAAGTAGCACTGAAGAGGCCTGCAACGGCAACTCTTTGTGCAGCATGGTGAAGCCCGCTGAATCGCCGGTGAACGCGCGGATTCCCGCAAAGCCCCAAGGCCCACGGTGCTGCGGAACCGAACAGCGTTGCCCCGTCCATGTTCCGTACTTGGTCACCGTGTAGCTGCGCGGATTGTTGGTACCCGCCACAGCAAAAGGATAAAGCCAGCCCACCGAACCGTGAAGATCAGGACTCATGGCGTGCAGCCCGCGGCGCACCGCGTCGGTCAGCATCCCCGCCTGAACGTGCGATCCGCCGATGTGAATGATGTTGAGGCTCCCCCTACCCTCGTAGACGAGCGTATCGAGGCGGTTCCACACGCGCTGAAAGGCGGAATCCCCCGCGGGAAACACCAGTTCGGGCGTACCCACCGGAGTAATCTGGGCCCGAAGCGACGCAGCCCCGAGCAGCACGGCAATTGCAAAGGCGCTAGTTCGCATGGCGCGCAAGTTCCTGTTCGAGTGCAGCGGCCAGGGCCTTGCCTACTTTTTGGGCTCCATTGGGCGTAAAGTGAATGTGGTCCGAGCCCGCTAACGGTGGATTTCGTGCCACCCAGTCAGTCATACTACCTGCACCTCCCATGAATCCGTAGACGTCAAAAAACGCCGCTCCCTGCACGTGCGCCGCCGACCGAAGCGCGTCACGGACTTCATCGACGTAGGGGTAGGATTCCCATTCGGTTCCAACCTTGTGGGCCATGTCGCTCGGCCCAATAACAAGTACATCTGCTCCAGGCAGCGCCTTTTGAATGACGGCAATCTGGCGCGCAAAGGCACGGCCGTAGCGTTCCACTTCGCCGGCCGACTTGAAGTACGGAACCGCGTTTCCGCCAAACTGCAGAATTACGAGACCCGGATTAGCCTGCTTGAGCGACGAGCTAAAGTGGCTCGCGTCGATGCGCTTAAACCCAAGTCCATCCGCGCCCCGCATGGATATATTGTCAACAGCCACGCCATTGAGGCCATCCCAGGCGGCTCCGTAGCACAGCGGACTCTCGCCCTTGAACTCAACCCGCACTCGGCCCATGGGGCGCGGAGCTTTAAACTCCATCAGCCCAGGATCACCTTGGGAATAGTAGCGAATGTGGGCCAAGCTGTCTTCGTAGTACACCTTTATCTCGGTTGGACCCTCGTAGGGACCGAGGTAAAGCGTAAGCTTTTGGCCTTGGCGTACCCGCTCGTAGCCGTAGCTTCGGTTGCGGAACTCCATGCTCGCCGAGTTGCCCTCATAGCGGTGAGCGATACCGCGCACTCCGTACAAATTCGCAGGTTCGCGGTCGCTTGGCCGCCCGAAGCATGCGTAGCGGCGCCAGTTTCCGCTCGCACGGTGATCGACGCTCGCCATAGGTACAAACGGATCCATGCCTTGAAGGCCAGGACCCATACCGCCGTAGCGATTTTGAAGCATACCTCGGATGTCTGCCGAGAGCCGGTCGCCCTCGATTTGGGAATCCCCGTAGTGAAGGACGCGAACGACGCGGGTAGCGGCTCCGTCAAGCGCCCGCGCAAACTTTTGGAATCCCAAGCTGTCGCCTTGGGGAAACTCGAGCAGCCCCGCACCATGTCGAGCTGCCTTCGGCAATTCAGCGGCCTCAACGGCATCAGCAAGCGTATCTGATTCCGGAACCACCCGAAGCCCCGCATCTTCGGATACCCACATACTGAGGTCGACCGTCGGAAGCTTCAGGCCAGCCGGGCGCAGCGCCTCTGGAATGGCCGCCACCGCCCCGAGGAGCAGCAATCCCCCCACTACGAGGGCAAGGGTTAACCAAGGACTGTGGCGCATTACGGAATTACGAGTATTTGTCCGGGATAAATGCGGTCGGATCCCTTATTCGCCGCATAGAGTTGCTCGAGCTTCACCCCTGGGTAACGGCTGAGAATTCGGTAAAAACTGTCGCCAGTGCGCACCGTGATACGCAACGGCGCGGCAGGATCCGTTGACGGGGCCTTCTGTACCACAGGCAGCTTTGGCTCGGCACTTCCTGGTGCAGCCATAAATGGCGGAACCGCACCATCCCGATCACCCGTAAAGCGCTCAGGAACCCCTACCTCAGACCAGACCGACCGTGGTGAGCGTATCAGTGCAAGGTCCGCACAGAGGCTGTCTTCAAAAAGGCACAAGTAGTCCAACCAAAGTGTTTGTGCGGCAGCAAAGGCATACGCCGAATCGCGCTGCACACGATCCCAACCAAAGCGGGCCGCAGCGGGTTGGCTCAGTCCAAATGGCCCTATTCGGGGCGAAGCTGACTGAAATGCGGATTGGGCAGCACGAAGCTTTGCCGGATTCATAAAAATGGGTTGGTAGCGAAGGCTGTCCTGTGCCCACAGCGAAGAGGCGATGAGAACAAAGAATACCACTAAAGAGCTTCGCATGGAGTCCAAAGGTACCGAACCTACTCAGACCGAGCAAAGGACGATTCAGGACTGGGTTCGGTTCCGAAGTACCCAGTACAAACCCTTTTGATTGGACCGCATTTCAGGGAGCAATGCGAGAATAAGTATGCCTTCGGTAAATGAAACTACGCCCCAAACCAGAGCAAAGGCAAAGTAAGGCGGCCAAAACCCGAACGAAAAGAGCGAGAAAAATAAAAATCCTTGCAGGTAGCCGCCCACTTTGGTCGAATACAAATGAAGCCGTGGGCTGGTGCCAAACTTCAAAAAAGAAAGAATTAAAAAACTGACAATGAATGCTACAAACACCCATACGAGTACAAACCAGGGCCCAATAGTTGCCTTTTTGAAGACGTAGAGGCCATAAAATGCGGCGGCATAGGTTCCGTAGTCGGCAATTGAGTCCAACTGGGCTCCCAGCTCAGTTTGAAGGTTAAAGCGACGGGCAATCCAACCGTCGGCAATGTCGGTAAGCAAATTGATGCAAATCAACCAACTAAATAACAATTCGTTACGCTCATATACCAAATAAAGAAGCACGGGAAACATGATAATTCGGTACACGCTTAATGCGTTGGGGATGTGTCGAAGCATTTAAAAACGCTGTTTAATATGAAGGGCGACAAGAATCCACGACAAGAATGCATGAATTCCACTGTTGGCGGCGAGACTTACGGATGCCACCGTCCAAAATCCATAGGATTGGTTTATGCCAAATTCAAGTTCACTACCCGGAATCCATAAAGCGAGGACCAAGGCTCCGAGTAGCGCGGAATCCAACTTATCAATAGCCGCGCTCAACCAAGGAAAGCGCGCACTTTGGGATCCAGAGGGTATTCCCAGTCGGCGCTTGACCAACGAATTCGGTAATTCAGCAAGTACGTACAAGAGTCCCAATCCGGCACCCCAAACTAAGGGGTGCACAGGTAAGCTGGGTTCCCATATGAGTGCTTGACCCCAAACTGATAGCGAGGCTAACGTGGTCATAACAAGTACTCCGCGCCATGTTTTGTTGGGACCAAAACCACTGAGCCAAATGGGGTGCGCGAGGGTACTCAGGATTCCACCGCGAACCACGAGCATATGAAGTACGCCAGCCACCGCAGTGGGAAGCAGCACCCATTTCAGGTTCCACATGAGCAACTCAACCATGAGCTTGGGTTTGAAGGAATCGACGGATATCCGGATTACTCAACTGATTTTGCCCTTCGGTGCGGCCACAGTTCACCAAGGCTTCGAGCGCGGCAGGGTGCGTCGTGTCCATGCGCACAGCGCCAATTTGATCGATGGGAATTACAGGTGGCGGAATGCGGATGTACGCCGTTTCAGGTGCCAGTTTGGGCAAAAACGACGCGACGGCCTGATGGGTAAGTTCCGCCTGACCATAGGTCGAAGCATGAAACATGCGCTGAATCCACTGCGGTAGGTTTCGCGGAGCGCCCGTTGACTCGTAGCCTTCAGGCTGTTCTACAGTTCCTATGGAAAGCAAATCAATGCGGCGAGCACCTTGAATGTGCTGTTCGGCGTGAACCAAGCCACTCAGCGCGGGTGAATTTGCCCACAGTCCGCCATCGGCATAAAGCTGGCCCTGGATTTCGTGGGCGGGTAAGTAACCCGGAGTCGCTGAAGTTGCAAGAGCCACGTCGCGAACCAACAGATCCGGATGCGACTGGCGCGTAAACACGACAAGTGATCCGTTGCTCAGGTTCACCGAAGCTATACTCACATTGGTTTTAAGTTCGGACATGCGAAGCCCACCAAAAAGGTCGTCTAGGCCATCTCGAAGTGCACCCGGGGCATACTTTCCTTGAAGTCGAAGCTGCCTCAGAACGTGCTGTACCTGCTGCATGTGCCGTCCTATTCCCTGAGTAGGATTCGGAAAAATCGAAGGTCCTTTGGCACGTAGAAAGTGGGCGAGTTCCGCAGAGGAATTCCCCGCGGCAAGTCCGAGCGCAAGGATTCCGCCAGAGGAAGTTCCAAAAATCCAATCCACGTACTCGCTCCAACGCTGCCCGAGTTGCGCTTCGAACTCCGCGAGCACCGATGCAGAGTACAGGCCTTTGATTCCGCCACCATCAATGGACACAATGCGCAGTTGGTCGCGATCTCTGTGGTTCATCCCGCCAAATAACTAACAAAAAGTGTAATGCTGTACACACGTTTTTTACACAAGTCATGTGCTGCACCAGCAATTTTTGCAAAAACTGGGGTGCGATGGCGTACATCAAAAGAAAAAGCCGAACACTTTAGGCGTTCGGCTTTGTTCTCCTTTAGGGTG
>CAYYWL010000027.1:5180-22400 GCA_964475135.1 uncultured Owenweeksia sp. | reverse complement strand
TCACGCGCTTCCACACAATGGTGCGCGGGTCGAGCCCGACGCGGTTCTTGCGCTGTAAGTCATTGTCGATCAGTGCAGCCAGCAAATTGTTGGCCTTCTCAACTGCCGCAAAATCGCCCGTGAAGTGCAAATTGATGTCTTCCATTGGAATCACCTGCGAACGGCCGCCCCCGGCGGCTCCGCCCTTGATGCCAAAGACCGGCCCCAGCGAGGGTTCGCGTAGCGCAGCAGCTGCTCGCTCGCCGATGCGGTTGAGGCCGTCGGTCAAGCCCACGGTCACGGTCGTCTTGCCTTCGCCCGCCGGAGTCGGGCTAATCGCTGTCACCAGCACCAACTGCCCCTGGGGCTCGCGAAGCGCCTCGAGCGGAATCTTTGCCTTAGTCTTGCCGTAGGGCTCGAGCAGCTCGGGGTTGAGTCCGAGTCGCGAAGCAATTTCGCCAATGGGTTGGGGCGTGACGGAACGGGCAATGTCTAAGTCAGTCATGACGGTAACTTGTTACTGGTTGCTGGTCTTATTGGCTAGTACGTGCACAAAGGCCGACATGCCACGGTGGTAGGGGCCCTCTTCGAGCTCGCGTTCGACGACTTCGGCGACGTGGTAGGTCCAACCTGGGCCCAGTTCAGCCTTTAACCCTTCTATGGTATAGAGCATGCTGGGTTCTTGCGGACCGCCGGTGCCGTACTCAAGTTGCTTGGGGTGGTAGCCCACGAGCTGCAGCCAGCCGTCTGGCTTGAGAGCGCCCTGAAGTTGGGCGTTGACCCCGGCGCGCAAGGGCGCGGGCAGGTGGCCAAAAATGGAGACGATTCCGTCCCAGGCCTCGGGCTCAAACACATAGGTACTCAGGTCTGCTTGAAGGGTTTGAATAACCACTCCAGTGCGCGCCGCCAATTCTTGCGCGCGCTGAAGGCCGACTTCGCTGTAGTCCAGTGCGGTAACGTCGTAACCCAGGCGCGCTAGATGTACGGCATTTCGCCCTTGGCCCTCGGCCAAGCAGAGGATGCGCCCCGAACCTGGAGACGAAAATTGCTCAGCCAAGCTTACATGGGGAGCTTCGCCGTAGGCAAACTCGGCTTCGGCGAATCGTTGGTTCCAGTGTTCCTTCATGGGTTAAAGATCAGCGTTGAACCGCAATCAGAATGTGCAGTTGGTCACCAACCACACTGTAGATTCCGTTCGCCAAACCCTCGGGCAGCATCCACGCTTCGCCGGCAGTCCAATTGCGGATTTCGGCAACTACCTGGCCTTGGGCATTGACCAGTCGGGCATGGGCAACATCGCCCCCTCGCAGTGTAAGCGTTCCGCGGCTCGGGTTCGGGCTAATCACGAGCGACTTGGTCGGGTTTTCAACCATTCCGATACCCGAAATCACCACGTTGACTGACGCGGAATCTACGCTTCCGCAGTCCCTGTAGGCATAGACCCAGGCCGTGTAGCTCCCATTGCCGGCGTACGCGTGCTGAAGGGTGTCAGTGGGCAGGCTCGATGCGGTGCTGCCGTCGCCCAAGGTCCAGAAGAGCGAATCCGCGCCCGCACCGGTGAACCACAGCCACGCAGAATCGAGCGATGATCCCCAGTCGGCCCCCGCGGCGACCGCAGGGCAGGGGGTGCGGTTGATGCGGTGCGCAAAGGCGAGGCTGCCGTTGCCGCGGTCTTCAGACCACACGGCGGTTACGTCAAAGCCCGTGGTTCCGCTGAGGTGCACGCGGCCTTTGGACGCAGCGTAGGTGGCCATCGGAATCGTGTCCACCAAGGCCCCCGCTGTATCGAGAAATGCGGCGAGCAAACGCACTGGGGTTCCGCCATTATTGAAACCGTCGCTGTAGAGGAGCACCGGTTTGCTGTCGACAAAACCCAGTTCGCCTCGCGGACTCTGGTCGCGCGAACTAATGTTGAATACGGTGCGGCCCGCGGCGCCCCAAGGCATCGCGCCGTTGCGCAGGTGAAGCTTCTGAATCATGGTGCCCATTTGACCTTGGCTGGTCGGGGTCACCTCGGCCGCCACATACAGGTAGTTATCGTCGGGGGCGACTCCGAGGTTCAAATTCCGCTCGTACAGGTTTGCAAGCGTCGAAAAATCTTTGCCGTTCACGCCCCAGGGAAGTCCGCCCAACGGATTGATTCGTTGCACCTTGCACTGAAGGTCGAGTCCTGAGGCGGCGGCCATTCCGAAGTAGGCCGTGTCGCCGCGCTGCGTGAGCGGAAAGCGGCGGTTGCTGTACACGTACCAACCGTTGGTCAGCGCCTTGGGCTGGGGCCAAACACCCACTCCAGCTGCGGTATAGCGTTGGGCATAGGGTAGGGCAGAGGGGCCAAAACTGGCCCGCACGTAGTAAATGACGAGGACGTCGCCGTTGCTGTACTCCAGCATCTCGCCGATGTTGACTTGGCCGGTTCCGGTGGGCGACGGAACCGTAATTGCCGCCGGCCACGCAAAGCTTCCACTGGCGGAAATCTTGCGGAGCTTGGCTCCGCCGCCGTTGGCGTCAATCCAGCCGGTCATCAGGTCGCCGTTGGCCAACGGTAGGAGTTTTACGTCGTAGCCCTGCCCCAGCGCGACCCCCGAGGGGCTCCAGACGTGGCTACCTGTGCTGTCCAGTCGGTGCACTACGGCGTCGGTGTTGCCGGTTCCGGTAAACCCAATGTAGACGTGCTCTTGCGCATCCAAGCGCATATCCCAAGTCACAGTGTACGTGCTCATCGACGTAGACGTATTGAACTGCATTCCGTTGGTTCCGAGGCGCGGAACCCCTTGGTCGTTCAGCACCTGCAGCCGGGGGCTGTATCCACTTGTCGTGGGCTGAAACATCGCCACGTACGTTCGGCCGCTGGGGCCGGTAATGGCTTGAAGGTCGTCCGTCGTTCCCGTAGCCACCGGGGTATTGACGGCGGTGTTGGGGTTCCACTGGGCGACTAAGGTTCCGCCCGAAAAGGCAAAAATGCTGGCAACGAGGAGCGTACGCATAGGGTAGTGGGTCTTTGGGGTACACACTAAAGGTAGGCAGCAATCGTACCTTACCTGCATGAATAAACCCTTACTCAGACTGATTCTGATTCTTTTTGCCGCGCCCCTTAATGCCCAAACGTTTGACGTGCTGGTGTGGGCTGACGAGTTTTCGGTCGATGGCCCGCTCGACACGGCCAAGTGGTGGCAGCAGCACCAGCTTCCGAACGGAACTAGCTGGTACAACGGCGAAATCCAGCACTACACCAACCGCGACACCAACGCCTTTGTCCAAGGCGGATCCCTGCACCTCGCCGCCTACAAAGAGACCTTTACTGATCAGGGCCAGACTAAGAACTATACGTCGGCGCGCCTCAACTCGAAGTTTGCATTTACCTATGGCCGCGTCGAAATCCGCGCCCAGCTGCCCACCGGCGTCGGAACCTGGCCCGCCCTCTGGATGCTCGGTCAAAACATCACCGAACCGGGCGCCTACTGGCAAACTCAAGGCTTCGGAACCCAACCCTGGCCTCAATGCGGCGAAATCGACATCATGGAGCATTGGGGCCACAACCAGAACTACGTGTCGAGCGCCATCCACACACCTTCGAGCTTTGGCGGAACCCAAAACGTCGGCGGACAGTACGTTTTGGGCGCCAGTACCGGCTACCACACCTACAGCATGGAATGGACTCCGACCAGCATCACCTTTGCCGTCGACAGCGTTACGCACTACACCTACGCTCCAACGATCAAGAATTCAAGCACTTGGCCCTTTGACTTGCCGCAGTTCATCCTCATGAACATCGCCATTCAGCCGAGCATTGACCCCAACTTCACCGCATCTGAAATGCTCGTCGACTACGTGCGCATTTACCAAAGCAGCCTTTCGGTGGCGGAACCAGTTCACCCCTCCGTTCGCGTATCCCCCAATCCTTCGGGCGGAATCTTCAGCGTGGCCTACCCCGCGGGAACCACTTCTGCCCGTTTGCTCAGCACCCAAGGCCAGGTGCTGCGCGCCCTGACTGTAGACCAGCCCCAGGTAGACCTTTCGGCGTTTGCCTCCGGAACCTACATCCTCGAGGTTCTCGCCGACAGTCGTCCCTTCCGCACCCTAATGCAGAAGATTTAGGCGCAAAAAAACCCGCGACAGACGCAGTCCGGCGCGGGTTTGAGGTTGTTGCGCGAATGCCTTAAGCTTCGAGCTTCAGCTGAACTTCCCCTTCAAGCTTGATTTCGTCGCTCACGAGCAAGTCGCCTGCCTCGTTGAGTACGTGAAATGCGAGGCCAAAGTCCTTGCGGTTGATGCTCCCTGAAAAGCTCAAACCGGCTTTGGTGTTGCCCCAAGGATCCTTGGCGATTCCTCCTACTTCAATATTCAGTGAAACGGGCTTTTCGACACCGCGAATGCTCATGATTCCGTCCACCTTTAAGTCGCTGCCTTGGCGCGTCACTGACTTTGAGGCAAACGTGAGCTTGGGATGGTTTTCAGCGTCAAAAAAGTCCGGAGACTTGAGGTGGTTGTCGCGGTCCGCATTCTTGGTGCTCACGCTTGCTACGTGAGCTTCGAATGAAATTGAGAGGTCGTTCAGTTGTGCGTCGCTCGAGGTTACGCTTCCGCTGTATTCGGCGAAGTGACCGCGAACCTTGGTGATCACCAAGTGGCGTGCTACAAATCCGATTTCAGAGTGGGTGGGGTCAATAGTCCAAGTTGCCATATGAAGTGTGTTTAAACATTAATGTGGCAAATATATACCCAAAACTAATACCAATGTTTAAACATTTATATGTTCGACGTACACAATAGGTAAAGGACAAGAAACCTCAAAAAGTGGAAGCTATATCCGCCCCAAAGTCCGGTACGCCATTGCTGCACCGATCAGCGCCACGGTGAAGGTTCCTTCGGCAAACGTCCGCACAACTAGTGCAAAGATTACGAGCCCCGAGACCCAAAGCCAGTTGAATCCTATGATCCGTACGTATGCTAGTCCGAGGGCAATTTTAATTCCCGCATAGAGGTTCCTCACCCACGGAATACCAAGTGGATCAAATCCGAGTGCATGCTTTTCTTCGCCGACGACAATGCTTACAAACATGGACAGCATCAGGAATCCGATGCTCCACAGCCAAAAACTTCGGGCCTTGACTATTTGGCCCCCATCCATCGGTCGATTCGGGGTTTTAAAATCCAAAGAAGTACGATGGATCCGTAAATGAACACACCAAATACGTACTTAATGAAAAAGAAGTAGGTGTCGCCACCGTGATCGCGCAGGGCAATGAGCGAACCAATACGTACCACATTAAAGAGCTGTACGACAAACAATCCCACAAAAGCTTGTACGAGTGAGCGCCAGGTCCAGCCCCCGATTCCGATGACGTAGGCGGCGTAGACAATAGCCAATCGAAGCCCGTTGCAGCCCTCGAGGATGTTCACCATGCGGCCCTCGCGACCCACGTAGCACCCGTCTAAAAAGCAGGACCACTCACAGTCCGCGACCCCCATAAATCGGGCGGTCTCGTGGCTCAAGCGGCTGATCCAGTAGGTGACCATGTCGAGGTCTCCGTTGCGCTTGACCACCACGAGGTACAGGCTGTAGAGAAAGCTCAGCACAAAAAAGGTCACCAAAAACCGGACGATAAAGCCCAAAAAGGCCCTATTGCTGCGAATCCAAATACTTAAAGCTTCCATACCACTACGTAGATGATCCGAAGGTACGCCCAAAGCAAATGACGAATGCTCCAAAGTTGGCTGAGCAACCTCATACCTTGAGGCGTTTGCGGGCCAGCACGGCACCGCCGGCCAGCAGTAGGATCACTCCGCCGTCTAACGGTACGGGTGGATTGGGTTCCATTACACCCTGGGGCAGGACCACAGGCGAAGGGGCTTCAAACATGCCCTCAAAGCTGGACCTTAAAAGTGATTCGGAACCTTCAACTTGGCCCAATGCGGCCTCTGGGGCCACAGCCAGAGCAGTGGCAATCATCAATGATTTCATAGCAATTAGGATTTAAGTAGGATTTTGTGCGATTCCCAGCCCTGAGTGGTGCGAACCCTCAGTACGTACACGCCCTCGGCAAGGCAATGGGGAACGGGTCCGTGTGGGGCACCCGAGGGGGTCAGTACTACTTGGCCGAATACGTTAAGGACTTCGAGCTGGATTGCATCCGGAACCCAAAGCCAACCAAGCCCCGTGCGCCACGCGATAGGCTGAGCTTCTACGCTACCAAGTGATTCGGCAAGGAGTATCCAGGATTGGCTTCCGTCCAGTTGGACTGCAGCGGGGCCTTGGTCGAGACGTACGTGCTGTCCGTCCTTCCCGAGTAGCCACAGCGCCCCGGTGTACCCCACCACCGAAACCGTGGCAGAGCGAGAACTGTCACTCCACGAAACCAGGGTGAGTGAAGTCTCCGGATTCCAGGACTTCGCCGAGACGTCCGCGGTTTCGGTAGCTGCGGCCCACATAATTCCGGTCGGGCTTTTGCGTGCCACTGCATCTCGGTCGGCATCAAACCCCTTTTCGGCGTCCTCGCGCGGGTCCAAAAACACCACTTCGGTCCAGTTTCGATCCGGAACCTCTAACTTGATTGCCATCCGCGGGCTAGGCGAAGGCGAATTCAAAACTCCGCGCTGCCGCGCCATCAGTTGGGCACCAGGACCCTGTGCTCGAACCCAAAAGCCCTGCATCGGCGGCACCACTGATCCCAGACTTCCCCCGCTTGGGCTATAGTAGGCATAGCCCCCGAGCCCAGCGTTGAGCGCGGGATCCCATACCGAATACGCCGCATCGACCCCAATGCGCTCGACTTGACTAAAGTCTAGCCCGCAGGCAAAGGGGTTGCCCAAAAGATTCCACCCGTCCGTCACTGAGCTCGAGTGGATGGTGCTCACTGGGTTGGGAACGTCCGCGAACCCCAGACTCCATTGAGACCAAGGAATCCGCGGCAGCCTACCTCGTACTGAGACCAATCCTGAGCCCTGCACGTAGAATCCCTGGCCTCGGGCGCTGAGCCCTTTGCCCGGGGCGCGGTATTCACCGCTGTCGGCATTCCAGGAATACAGCCCCAAGCTGTCGGCACCCCAAAGGCCCCGCACACCCTCAGCCAGGGGGCTCGACAGCTGCTGCCAGCCCGCTGAGGGCCAAAATCGTTCGGCGCGGACACGGCCAGCCGAAGCGGCTCCGACGCGCATCTGAGCTTGGCCCGAGCCCCCCGCGCGAAGCACAACCTCCCCGTCAATCAAAGTACGGCCGCGTACGTCGAGGGCACCGCCCGCAAGTACTTCGAGCGCAACACCTGTAGCGACGCGTAGCACATCGCACGTAAAGCCGTGCCCAGAATAGGGGGCTGCCACCAAAGCGTTGACCCCGGCCACGGGGGCGCCTAGCGACCACATTTGACCGTTCCATACGGTGGGCGTGGACTCTAGTCCATTGAGGCGCAGGTTGTCCCAGCGCCAGGTCCCGGCGGTACTGTAGTTCTGGCTGCTCGTCGTGGGCTGCTCGCGCATGCCTTGGTAGGCCTCGTTGGGCCCAAAACTGCCGCCAAAATGACTGAACGCCACGGGTGAAAACACCGAAACCAACCGCAGCCGTACTGCCGAATGCCCCGCGACTCCAGCCAATGGAGCTGTAAATGGTACAAACACGTCAAATGGACCCCAGCCCGAATCAGGTTGCCAGGCTACAAACCACGTGGAACCCGAATCAAGGGATGCTTGAATCTGCCACCAACGCGAAGAGGTCGACGAACCCCGCAAGGCGCCCGACAACCATACGCTGTCCATACCCGCGGTGTTGGCTTCCATCCACAAACCGCGCGCTCCGGATTCAGTGCCCTGGGGCGCAAAGCCCTTCAATGAAAGTGCTTTGCCAGCCCCGAGTCCTTGAACCCAAGATTCAGACACTCCGAGTCCGCCGACAAGGGCGTAGCCGCTGTCGCACTCTAGGACTGATGCGTCAAATGCCCAATGGGCAATAGCTTGGCCTGAGGCCGAGCGGGCGAAAAGCACACCGAATGCCATTGCCCAAAAAGAAAATGTGTTCATACTTGCTCCGATTTAGAGGGGCAAGCTGCGACGCACTACGAGGTGCAGTCGTCCGGTAAACGTAAATAAACGGCTAGGACTTCGAGAGTACCACTCGAACCTGAGCAACGACTGCGTCGCCCTGCTCAACCTTAAGCCAGTACATACCTGCGGGCAAGTGTGTCACTTCCCAAGCGAATTGTCGCTGGCTAGAATTTAGATTTTTGGCGTCTACCCGGCGGCCAAGCATGTCGTACAAACTCAGTGAAACGGGCGCGGTTCCGCTCAACTCCAACTGGCCACGAAGCGTGCCCTGTACGGGATTCGGATACACCACAAGGGGAGAACCACCCACCATAAATGCCCAGCTCGCCGCGGCAAGCAGCAGGACTAAAGCAATTGAGGTGAAGCGTTTCATACCCAACAAACCTACAAAAAATTAAAAAGCGGCGGGATCTTCTGCTTGCGGGTACTCCTGAAACACAAAGCGAACGTTGCCCTCGCTATGGATTTCGTACACCCATCCGGGCTCAAGACCTGCAGCAACTGAAGCTTCTCCAAGCGCATCGTAGGCGCGCATGATTCCAACGTACATGCCCAAAGTGTTCGAGTAGGGGAAGTCAATCCACAGCGCGCGACCTGCGGGAATTCGCTCGGTGCGCATCTTGCCAAAATCCAGGGTTCCGAGGTCATCGTCGCTATTACCCACTAAGATTCCGACAAAAGAAAGGAGCGAATCAGGCGCTACCTCCTCGGGATTTGAGTAGTACACACCGATCAAAGAGTCGACTGGCAAGCCAAGTGAATCCCCAGAAGCCACCACGCGCTCGTACACCGGACCGATCTTCTCAAAAGGTCCCATGTAGTCATAGCCCACCACGACGTACCCGCCTTGGGTTGAGTCATTGACTGTCAATGATTTAAATGCGCCAAGCCAGGCTAAAAGCGCACCAACGACCAGCGCGATGCTGGCAACGATCCAAATGAATTTGCGAACCATACTGCAAAAGTACGTTGACGCGGACACATACGATGCTGGCGCATGCAACGTTAGCGTTCGCAGCGAACCAATGCAACCTTTCACCGCGTTGCCGCATCTTAAAAGCACGAAACCTATACGCAACCATGGCTACCGCACTTCGATTTGGCCTCATTTTCTCATTAATGCAATTTGTTTGGATTATTGTTGAATACCTCGTGGGCCTGCATACCACATACATCAACCTTCATTCGCTGTATACGAACCTCATCCTTGTTCCGTCGGTCGCCATTATGATTTGGGGCCTCTTTGCGCGTAAGGCGGAACTCGGTGGCGAACTCACCTACCTTCAGGCGTTGGGCCAAGGTCTCGGTGTCGGCGCCACGGTAGGACTTCTATCAGTCGGAGTCCAGTACCTCTTTTTCACCTACATCAACCCGAACTTTTTTACCGACTTCATTCGCTACGCTGTCGACAACCAAATTGCGTCCTTGGACGTGGCAGAGGCATACTTCAACTTCACTAGCTATGCAGTTAAGGGCGCTTTTTTTGCTCCTATTGCGGGCCTAGCGACCAATGCCATCGCGGGTCTTTTTCTCAAAACGAGCTGGCGTTAATTGGGGTTTTCGTGCGGAACAGGGACTACCTTTAACGCATGTTTTCATTCTTTCGCAAAAAGTCCGAATTGGACCGCCTCAACGAGCAGTATACTCAGCTTCTCGAGGAATCATTCAAGCTTTCAACGACCGACCGCCGCGCTTCTGATTTGAAGCGTGCCGAGGCCGAAGCCCTTATTCCGCGCATCGAGGAACTCAGAGCAAAAGCGAAATGAGCGCTCGCGACTTGCGTGGTGCTCGCGTCACCGTTTACTGCGCGGGTTCAGCGCGCGTCGCCCAAGACTACGTCGACGGTGCCACAGAGCTCGCCCAAACCCTCGTCGATGCAGGTGCCGTCCTCGTGTTTGGCGGAGGTAAAACAGGCCTTATGGGCCACATAGCTACCGAAGTCATTCAGCGCGGAGGCAAGGCCTCTGGCGTGATGCCCCAGTTCCTCAAAGACATTGAGATGGACCATCCGCTGGTCGACGACTTCACATTTGTACAAACCATGGCTGAGCGCAAGGCAGGCTTGCTCGCGCACACCGAGGGTTTGATTGCCCTGCCAGGCGGCTGCGGAACCCTCGAAGAACTTGCCGAAGCCATCACCCTCAAGCGCCTCGGACAGTACTTAAAACCTGTAGTTATCGTCAACCAAAACGGATTCTACAACGACCTACTTCGCCAACTCAAACGGATGGTAGACGAAGAATTCATGAACCCCGAGCACCTGGACCTATGGACCGTCGTCGACCATCCTCGGGATGCAGTCGCGGCCGTTGTGCAAACTCCGGATTTGAGTCCGGATGTACTTCACCGCGCTGCGGTAAAAGCGTAAATCATACATATTGTACAAATTAATGCTCCGATAATTTTGGCATTGGTGCGAAGTCCCTACTTTTGCTCCTCTAAGACATTTTTTCAACTGTTTAACCAACCTCGCAAAAACCCATGAAAAAGGTTCTCGCTCTGTGCTTCGCCGCAGGGATTCTGTTCACTCAACCCGTTCTGGCTCAGGACGCTACCGCAGCCGCTGCCACCGAGCAAGTAGCTGCTACTGATACGAACGCAGCTGCTGCCGACACCACGGCTACCGCTGCTGTTGAAGAGACGGCCCCCGTCGTTGATGAAGAAAAGAGCTTCACGCAAGTCCTCAAAGAGAAGTTTATCGAAGGTGATCCTTTGTGGATGGCCCCAGTTCTCTTGACTCTGATCTTGGGTCTTGCGATCGCGATTGAGCGCGTTTTGTACCTCGGCATGTCGAACAACAACAGCGAAAAGCTTTTGAAGGACGTAGAAGAAGCGCTGAAGAACGGCGGAAAAGCTGCAGCCCTTGAGGTGTGCCGTAACGCACGTGGTCCAGTTGCATCAATCTTCTATCAGGGCCTAGAGAAAATGGATGAAGGCATCGACATGGTCGACAAAGCAATTGTAAGCCTTGGGTCAGTTGAAAACGGCAAGCTTGAGCGCGGCGTTTCTTGGATTTCATTGTTCATTGCACTTGCACCGATGCTTGGATTTATGGGAACCGTTATCGGTATGATTCAGGCGTTTGACGCCATCGAAGCCGCGGGTGACATTAGCCCATCACTGGTAGCAGGTGGTATCAAAGTAGCCCTTTTGACTACGGTATTTGGTCTAATCGCTGCAATGATTCTTCAAATCTTCTTTAACCTTATCGTCGCTATGATCGATAACTTGGTGAACAAGATGGAAGATGCCTCAATCACCTTCCTCGACATTGTCGCTGCTCACCTGAAAAAGTAAGATTCAGTCATGACATTTGATAAATTGAGCCGACTGTTGGCATATGCCCTTGGCGGCATAGGTCTGGTCTTCACGTTGCTCATCTTCTTTGGGGGCGATGACGCGCTTGAAGGCAATGTAGGGGCTTCCATTTGGGTCTCCATTGGGATGTTTTTCCTTGCAATTGGGCTCGCCGTTTTTAGTGCAGTTCGGGGAATGATTATCAATCCTGCTTCTTTGAAGAGTTCAGCGATTGGTTTTGGTGCCTTGATCGCGGTACTTTTGATTAGCTACTTGATGTCTTCGGGGTCTGACTACGAGTCGTACAAGAACATTTCTGAAAGTGGATCTCGTTGGGTTTCGACCGGCTTGAATGCCACCTACATCATGTCACTACTTTCTATTGTGGCGGTGCTGCTTTCTTCGGTAAGTCGCTTGCGCAAATAAGGCAAGGTATGGCCAGTAAAAAACGCGCTGTTCCAGAAATCAACGCAGGGTCGATGGCCGATATCGCCTTTCTGCTTTTGATCTTCTTCTTGGTGACTACCACCATGGACGTAGATAAGGGCCTTCTGGTGAAGCTTCCGCCTTGGACGGATCAAGTAACTGATCCCCCTCAGGACATTAAAGAGAAGAACATTTTTGTAGTACTCGTGAATGCTCAAGATCAACTCTTAATTGAGTCTGAGTATGCGACACTTGAAGATGTTCGTCGTTTGGCTAAGGAGTTCATTGATAACAATGGTGACGGTTCGTGCGAGGATTGCCGTGGCTTGCGTGATCAAGCATCTTCGGATAATCCTAAGAAAGCCGTTATTTCACTTCAAAATGACCGTGGTACGAGTTACAACATGTTTGTAAAGGTTCGTAACGAGCTTTTGGGTGCTTATTCAGAGCTACGCAATGAACTTGCCACGCGCAAGTACGGACGCGATTATGAGTCACTCAGCGAAAGTGATAAAGAAGAAGTAAATGCAGTATATCCGCAGTTTATTTCTGAAGCTGAACCCGTTGAAGTTGGAGGATAATGGCACAGATTAAAAAGAAAAAGAAGGTTGAGTTACCGCCCTTGTCGACGGCATCACTTCCAGACATTGTATTCATGCTGCTGTTCTTCTTCATGGTAACCACAACAATGCGTGAAGTAACGTTGCTGGTTAAGGTGAAAAAGCCACAGGCGACTGAAATTCAAAAACTTGAGCGCAAGGACCTAACCACATACATTTATGTAGGTGCACCTAAAAGTGCCGACTTAGGTACAGAGCCTCGAATTCAATTGGCTGATCAGCTAGCATCTGTGGGTGAAGTCCAGCAGTGGGTAATCCTTCAGCGCGAATCGATTAATGAAGCTGAGCGCTCGAAGTTTACCGTGTCGATCAAGGCCGACGTCGATGCTAAGATGGGATTGATTAGTGACATCAAGCAGGAGCTGCGCAAGGCGCAGGCCCTCAAGCTGTCGTACTCAGCAAATCCAGCTGCGTCTGCCGAGGAACTTTACAAGGCTTACTAAAAGTCTGTTGTTTTGGTTTGAGCCCGGCTCCGAGAGGAGCCGGGTTTTTTTATGGGCTGCGGCCTTTGGCCGGCTTATGGCCTATTGTTTCTTGTTTCTGGTGGCCTGCGGCCTAAGGCCTTCGGCCTCGCTACTGGTTACTTGTATCTAGCTTTTCGTTCTGGTAAATGCTTCTTCTTGTGCCATCCTGTACGAGATTAGCTTCTGCGGACCAGAAGCCAGTAACGAGAAACCAAAAGAAAGTAGCCAACGGCCAGTAGCTACTAGCAGCCAGTAGCTATTAGACTTTGCGAGCCTTGCTAATCTCGCCAACCTCGCTAAACTCGTACTTTTGACGGCAATGAATTCCATTAAGTCTGACTCCCTGTTTTTGGCGTTTGCCGTGGTCCTGTCGATGCTGTTTGTGTCGGGCTTGGGAGGAGCATCGGTGATGCAGATCCTGGGGTACGGTGGAATGAATTTGAGTGAGGTAATCCTGCGCCAGGAACTGAACGCGGCACGGGCGCTCTTGGCCCAGCAGGGATTGGGTTCGCTGGCGATTTTTTTGGTTCCGGCGCTGGCACTGCAGCAGCGTTGGGCTCGGGTTGAAGAGCCGGCGACGCCGGCGTTGCCGCGGCACGCGGCCTGGAGTTTGCGCGAGACCGTGTTGTCGTGGACGCTGCTTCCGGCGTTGCTGCCCGCGTTGGAATGGGTGTCAGGGTTGTGGTTTCAGATGCTGCAGGGGCAGGATTGGGCGACGTCGGCATTGGCTCAGGCCGAGACGCAGTCGGGTTGGGTCGAGCGCATGCTGTTTTTGCCGCACTGGGGCGACAAAATGTTGGCGGTGCTAGTGTTCGTATTGATTGCCGCGGTGGGCGAGGAGCTCTTCTTTCGCGGAGCCTTACAGCGCATGCTGCGTGCGAGGGTGGCTCCGTGGGTGTCGGTCGTGGCGTCGGCAGCCCTGTTTGCGGGATTTCACTTTGACTTAATTCACGTTCCGTTTCTCGTGGTTGCTGGGCTCGCACTCGCTTGGTTGTACGAGAGGAGCGGGCGTCTGTGGGTTCCGCTGGGGGCGCACGTGCTGCACAACGGTATCACCTATGTGCAGACGCAGCTAGAGGGCCCAGGCTCGTATGCTGCTGGTGTGGCGGTCGAATGGAGCTGGTTGGTTCCGGCGGGGCTTGTGGCGGCGACAGCTGTGGTCGTGGCACTCGCCCGCAAGTAAGTACCTTTGCACCGTGGTAAAAATCGCGGACATCGAACTACCGGACTTCCCGTTGCTCCTCGCTCCGATGGAGGACGTGAGCGATCCGCCCTTTCGCCTTCTATGCAAAGAAAACGGGGCGGACCTCATGTACACCGAATTTATTTCGAGTGAGGGACTGATCCGCGATGCCGCGAAGTCGCGCGCCAAGCTTGATATTTTTGAGTACGAGCGTCCGATTGGGATTCAAATTTTTGGTTCCGAATTAGAAAGCATGATCGAGGCGGCGGTCATTTGCGCCGAGGCGAATCCGGACCTTATCGACATTAACTACGGATGCCCCGTCAAAAAAGTGGTGTGCAAGGGCGCGGGGGCGAGTATGCTTCAGGACATTCCGAAGATGGTGCGCCTCACCAAAGCCATCGTTGATGCGGTAGACAAGCCCGTGACCGTCAAGACCCGCCTGGGTTGGGACGACAGCACCAAAAATGTAGTTGAGGTGGCAGAACGCCTTCAAGACATTGGAATTAAGGCAATCAGCATCCACGGGCGCACCCGCAGCCAGATGTACAAGGGCGAGGCAGACTGGACGCTGATTGGG
Organism: uncultured Owenweeksia sp.; assembly: GCA_964475135.1. Lineage (GTDB taxonomy): Bacteria > Bacteroidota > Bacteroidia > Flavobacteriales > Schleiferiaceae > TMED14. The sequence goes on along the minus strand of CAYYWL010000027.1, from coordinate 7,817 downwards.
GAAATCAAGAACAATCCGCGCATGAACATTCCGGTGTTTGGTAACGGAGACATTGACAGCCCTGAGAAGGCTCTTGTCATGCGCGACCGCTACGGGGTTGACGGAGTGATGATTGGCCGCGCCACCATCGGCTATCCGTGGATTTTTAAAGAGATCAAGCACTTCATGGCGACGGGCGAGCACCTGGATCCGCCGACGCTCAGCGAGCGCGCCAACGCCGCGCAGCGGCACTTGGAGCTATCGGTCGAGTGGAAGGGCGAGAAGCTCGCAATTGCCGAGATGCGCCGCCACTATGGGAACTACTTTAGGAACTTCCCCAATTTTAAGGAGTTGCGCCAGACGCTAGTGACCTCGGATTCGCTCGAGATGCTGCGCGCCACCTTTGACGAGATTCGCGGAGACTACGCGCTGCGCAACAGCTTCGTATCGGAGCCGGCCTGACGCCCGGCGAGCCACGAGAGTAGGCCGCCAATCACAACCACCAGCGCGAATACCGCGAGCGACTGTACCACCGACCACTGGACGGGGTAGGCTTCAACTATATAACCCTCACCCAGTTTGAGCAGGCCCCATTGAGTCTGGGCGGCAACTACGGATGCCCCAAGTACAAAGCCAGCTAAGGCGCCGATAAGGGTGAGCCAAATTCCGCTCCAAGTGAATGCGGCACGGATGCGTTCTGCGGGCATTCCGAGGGCGGCGAGCATGGCGCGCTGGCCCTGCTTTTCGAGAATGATGAGGCTGGCGGCCGCATAGAGTCCAAGCGAGGCAAGCAGTACGATGAATCCCAAAATAGCGGTGGTTGCCAGGCCTTCGCTGCGAAGGACCTGGAACATGGCCTCTTCGCGCTCTTCGGGGCGTTCTGGGGTCCATCCAGGGGCGGCTGCAGCCAATGTGGCGCGCAGGTCGCTCGGCGCTCCAGCCGAGGGCCAGACCAGAACGTGCGAAACCTGCCCCGAGTCGGCCAACGGCCTGAAGGCCCGAAGCTCGGCCATGGGCATGATGCCAAAGGCGTAGTCGATTTGGGGGTGGATACTGAATGTTCCGCGCACGAGGGCAATGCTGCGCTGAAAGTCGTCTAGACCCGCCTGGGGCCAGAGCAGCTCGACGGGGTCGGGGCCGCGGCTGAAGTCCACTAAAAGTTGGTTTGCGGCACCGGTTCCGAGGTAGAGGCCGTCCAATATGGCTACGGTGTCGCCGTCTCCGCGAAGCACGTTCGCGCCCCAAGGGCTCAGCGCTGAAAACGCAGAATCTACGCCCCAGAGCTCCACAAGGACCTCCCGCTCTTCGCTTCGCACCAACGCCTTTTGACTGACCACTGCGCTCAGCCCCGCAACCTCTGGAAGGGCCCGCAGGGCTTCAAGGTCCACTTCAGAATGGATGCCCTCGGTCGGCGACAGGGTGTAGGGGGCGTGCATTCCCTCGTAGGCCGCGCGCACCATCGATTCTAGTCCGTTGAACCCGGCGAGGACGACGAGCATGGCGGCGGTTCCGACGGCTACGCCGAGCGCGGCAAGGCGGGCCACCCACTGCGTGAGCTTGCGGCCGCGAAGCAGGCGCCAGCCCAACTGCGGTCCGCTTGCGCGCACTATTTAAACGGATTTTCTCCGCCTTCGCGCAGAAGGCGGTCAATATTGGCCTCGTACTCCATCGAATCGTCGGCGAAGTACTGCAGGTTCGGAATCACACGCAGCTGGTGGCGCACCCGGCCGGCCAGCTCGTTTTTAATGCGCGGAGCGTGCTCCTCAATAAATTCCATCGCCTTTTGGGTGCGGTCAATCGGAAAAAAACTGAGGTATACTCGCGCCAGCCCAAGGTCCGGAGTCACTCGGATTTTGCTCACGGTAATGAGGGTTCCGGGAAATTCCGCGGCCGCCAAGGCGCGAAACACCTCGGCCATGTCGTGCTGCAGCAGCGAATTAATACGTTTTTGGCGGATGGATTCCATACCTGCAAAAGTACCGCTAATTTTAGGGCAATGCTTCCCTCTCCCCATTGGCTCGGAATCGAGCACCTCGGAATCGCCGTGCGCGACCTCGACGCCGCCGAAATCCTCTATACTGGGCTACTCGGAGTCGGACCCTACAAGCGCGAAGAGGTGGCCTCTGAAGGAGTCATGACCTCGTTTTTTGCGGTCGGAGGCAACAAAATTGAACTCCTTGCCGCTACCCGTACGGATTCACCCATCGCCACCTTCATTGAGAAGCGGGGCGAGGGCTTGCACCACGTCGCCTATGCGGTGGCCGACCTCCAGGCCGAGCTCGACCGCCTTGACGCAGCCGGAATCGCGCTGATCCACCGTCACCCCAAGCCGGGTGCCGACGGCAAGATCATCGCCTTTCTGCACCCCAAAGACACAGGCGGGAGCCTGATTGAGCTCTGCCAGGACTTATAAATCCTAGATAAAATGCAGCGTCCGCCATCCGTAGGCCGCAGCTGAAGCGATGTTGGCGGCATTATCGTCGACAAACAGTACTTCGGCGGCCGAGGTAATGCCCAGCTCGCGGTCCACGGCTGCATAAATCTCAGGGTCGGGCTTGCGCAAACCCATGTCAAACGAATAAAACACCCGCTCAAAGCAGCGCTCAAAGGCTGCATAGCCGTGCGGGCCGAGTCGGCGGCGCACCTCGTCGATGTGGA
>CAYYWL010000027.1:2120-5080 GCA_964475135.1 uncultured Owenweeksia sp. | reverse complement strand
TCAAAGGCTGCATAGCCGTGCGGGCCGAGTCGGCGGCGCACCTCGTCGATGTGGATGGGATTGGTGTTGCTCAGAAGGGCAAGTTTGTAGCCTTTAGCCTTAAGCTGGTGCAGCTTGGCCAAGGTTCGGGGCGGAACTTCGAGCAGCAACTCGTTCCACGCCCGGTCGATGCTTGAATCAGCTGCGGCCCAACGCAGTCGGCCGCGAAGCGTATCGCGAAATTCGGCGGCCGAGAGGGCGCCGGTTTCGAATTCGTGAAAATAGTCGGCGTCGAGGTGCAGGTCAGCAGGCGCGCCAAGCGTTTGAAACGCTTTAATGCTACGTGGGGGATCGATTTCGATGATAACGTTTCCGAAATCGAACACGATCCACCCGCCAGGGTGCGACGTGAGCTCGGAGGTTTTGAGGAGGCGCATGGCCCAAAGGTCGGGTTAATTCGCCTCGGCCTTGGTGTACTTCTTGGGCGTCACGCCAAATTTTCGCTTAAAGGCGGCGATAAAATGGCTCGGATTCTGGTATCCGATTTCAAACGCGACCTCATTTACGCTCAGGCGTCCTTGGTCCAGCATGCGGCGCGCGTGGTTGAGGCGGGTGTCCATGACGTAGCCGTAGACGGTGTTGCCGTACACTTCCTTAAATCCAGCCTTGAGGCGGTATTCGTTGAGCCCCACGCGGTCGGCCAACTGCTTGATTGTGGGCGGATCCTGCCATAGGTCCAGAATTACGGCCTTGGCGTCGTGAATCCGCTTGAGGTTGTCCTCATCCTTTAGGAAGGGGCATGCCGCAGTGTCGGGTTCGCTGGTGTGAAAGTAGTGCCCTAAGAGCTCAAACACGTACCCGAGTTGGGCCACGCGCAGAGCGTTGGTACTCAGTTTTTTGGACCAAAGTGAATCGAGAATCACGCGCTGGCCAGCATCTACTGCACGCTGGTCGTAGATGGGGCGCTGCATTTCGGTGCGGCCTAAAAACGGAATCTCTTCGCTCTCTTCGCCGTCGGGCATAAAGAGTCGGTGCAGTCGTTCAAATCGGATTTTAATCGCGATTAAACGCTTGCCATGTGGGAGTCCCACGCCAGCCTTGAGTTCGTCTTTGGGGTTGTAGATGAAAAAACTTTGACCTTCGGGCAGCGGACGCATGTACATGGGGCCGAATTGAAAGGAGGTTTCGCCATCTAAGCTAAAAAAGAGGTGCACGTGCTCGGGTTCCAAGACCAAGGTGCTGGGGGCTTCGCTGGCGCGCCCTTCAAGGCGGAGCCATTCAATGCCTTCGTACAGGCTCTGGTATCGGATTGGGCTATTTGGACTCATAACTTTATGATGCTAAAATACGATTAAGCCCTATTTTGTTCAGTTTTTACTTCTTCTCTTTAGGCTATGGCTTTTTTGTTTACGGGTATAATTGATTTGAGGTCGGGGCTATTTTTGCTGCATGAAGTGGCTAAATGAATACCGATTGATCCTCAAGCGCGACGGATGGGCGGGCTTAGTACGCCAGGCCGGATGGCCCGTGGCCATTGGACTCTTTTCATTCTTTTTGATCAAGGGACTCGCTTGGTTGGCCTTGGCCTACGGCGGACTTGAGATGATTCGCTAAAGGCGAATTATTGACTTAGTTGAGGGTCGGACTACCGACCCGACATTCCTTATTTTTGCAGGCCTCAAGCGCCCATAGCTCAGCGGTTAGAGCAGGGGACTCATAATCCCTTGGTCGCAGGTTCAAATCCTGCTGGGCGCACTAAACCCGTCACCCGTAAGGGTGGCGGGTTTTTTTTGGGACGCAGCGAGCTTGTTCAAGTTGCGGCCCGATAAATACCCGCGAATTCGCGCAGCGAATACGGGTTTAGTTTTTATCGAAAGCCCCCAACAGGAACAGCTGAGTTAATCTGCTGGGCGCACGAAACACTGACCCTCGCAGTGTGGTCCATTGAGCTTTCTTTTTGAGTACCATATTCCGGTCCTTTGTCCCTGCTTGCACTATTCTCAAAAACCAAACTATCTTTCCAATTGAAACGAGCTAATATGCTCACAATCAAATAATAAATACACAATTCCGCCAAGAGTCATACCATGAACAAGATTTTGACCATCCTCGCCGCTGCACTGATCGCGTCAGCATGCACCAAAGACAGCCACAACTATGAATTCATTGTGGCCAACCTGTCCAATCAAGAGATCTACGTGGAGTACACGTGGCAGGGTCAAGAAATTATGGATACGGCTCAAGCGTATAATTCAACTGTAATCTATAACGCCCGTCACAACTTCAGTGACGATGAGCAGATGACCATTGAACAGCTTCAATCGATGTATTCGTGCAAGGTCTGGAGCGCGGACTCGAGCATCGTTGCTGACCTATCTGATCTTGGCTCGTACGAGCATATGTTAGCTTCGGAGCCAATAATGGGCCTGGTCTTCCACACGTACACGTTTGTGGTTGAATAGGCGCAGCTAGGATGCCTGCTTCAATCTCCTGCAGCAACGACAAGACGAACGGGCGCATGCCCTTGCGCGGTCAATGTGTAAATCCCTTGGCGAAGTTGGTGGTACAGTCGGCCCGACTTGAGGATTCCGTGTGCCACTGTGCGTCCTGTTGCGTCGGTTATTTGGTACAGAACTTCTTCAGATTCAAGCTGAACCTCGATCCATCCCGAGCTCGGATTGGGGCTGACGTCAATGCGGGGAAGTTGGCGTTCGCCTAGCGAGAGCCCGCGTACTTCTACCGAAGTGCTTGCGCTGTTCACGCACGTAGTGGTTGACCATGCATGCACGGTGACGGTGCCGGTTCCGACCGAGTCCCAGCGCACCCAAAGGCTGTCGCTGGTGGTTGAGTTAAGTGCGGTTCCGCCCGAAACCGTCCATTGAAACTGATTGAATAACTGGGGGTTGGATACGTAGTACAAACCAGAACTGCCTTCGATGAGGGTGTCGGAGCCTGCATCGACGAGGACCACGGGCTGAACC
>CAYYWL010000027.1:0-2020 GCA_964475135.1 uncultured Owenweeksia sp. | reverse complement strand
ACTGCCTTCGATGAGGGTGTCGGAGCCTGCATCGACGAGGACCACGGGCTGAACCTCCGACCAAATTTGAACGGGGTCCGACGAGACGCTGTTGCCGGCATAGCGGTCCAAAACCTTGCGAATCCAAAGTCCGTTAAGTGCAGCCGGAGGGTTGTTGAGGTTCAAGCGTACGCTTCCGCCCTGATAAAAGGTGGTATCGTACACCGGGTGGCCAAATAGGGAATCTAAGGTCCAGAGGTAGCGTTGCGAATTGGGGGTTGCGGCCAGCGTGGTCCACGAAATACCGTTTAGGTTTCCGGGATTGCTCAAAAAGTCCGTCCAAACCCCTGAGCCAGGGTGCTGGTACTGCCAGCGGTGGGGCAGAATAGAAATCTGAGAGCCTCGGTATAAGTTGGCGTTCAAGCTCGTGGTAACCCGCTGCGTGGCGCAGGAGTCTCCGATTGGCACAATCGTGTCAAAAGTCTGACTGCTGTTTTGCGGAATAATCCAGGTGTCAAAGCTGCCCACGTTTCCATAGTTCGTGCAGGTTACGGTGTGCAGCGAAGGGTTCCAGTCGGGGATCACATACAGGTTGAAGTACTGGCACGGCCCAGGATTGTTGTAGGGCGGGTAGGGCCCAGTACCAGAGTAGTTCGTAATGTTCCACTGGCTGACGCTGTTGGGCATGAGGTTACTGGCGCAGTAATAGAGGTTTACCGGCGTCCCGCCCACTGCGGTGTCGGGCCCGGTAATTACGACGGATTCAGGCAGGGAATCCGCCACCGAAAACGTGCTTAGGATAAGGAGGGCAGTTAGGGACATTTGGATGGGTTTGGGTGCCCACAAATTTTGCTTCGCGGCGTCCGTAAAAAATGCGTTGGGCCGCCTGACTTTTAGCAAATTCCGCGTAACGCACCAATTTGTAGAATGTTCGGTACCTTTGCGCCGCAGTTGCTAGGGCGGCTGCCTTCACACCGGAGGGAGTATTAACCTTGGTGCGGCCGCTTCCGGTGCGGCGCTCCGCCTCCCTTAGGGAATATGAAATTTACAGATCTCGATCTGAACGCAGACATTTTGGATGCGCTTCAGGACCTGGGCTACGAAAGCCCCACACCGATTCAGCAGCAAGCGATTCCGCCGGCCCTCGAAGGCCGCGACGTGCTGGGCACCGCCCAGACCGGAACCGGCAAGACCGCCGCGTTTGTGCTTCCGATTATTGAACTTTTGAGCCGCGAGCCCATCGACGTACAGCGCCCGATTCGTGCGCTGATTTTGACTCCGACCCGTGAGCTCGCGATCCAAATTGACGAGAGCATTCGCGACTACGGCAAGTACGTCGACGTGAAGCGCGCCCTCATTTTTGGCGGAGTCGGCCAGCAGCCCCAAGTGGACGCGCTGCGCCGCGGTTCCGAAATTGTCGTCGCCACGCCCGGCCGACTGCTCGATTTGATGCAGCAGGGCCATGTGGACCTGCGCGACCTGACCTGGTTTGTGCTCGACGAGGCCGACCGCATGCTCGACATGGGCTTCATCAACGACGTCCGCAAGGTGATCGCCAAGCTTCCGCGCGAGCGCCAGACGATGTTTTTCAGTGCCACCATGCCGTTTGAAGTACTTAAACTGAGCGACGATCTGCTCGTGGACCCCGTTCGCGTGTCAGTGGCCCCCGTGTCGAGTACCGCTGAAAAAATTGCCCAAAAGGCCTACTTCGTGGACACCAACGCCAAGCGCGATCTGCTTGCGCACGTGCTGAAGTCCGACGACGGCATCAAGTCGGTGCTGGTTTTTTCGCGCACCAAGCACGGAGCCGACCGCATCTCTAAAGATTTGGAGCGCCGCGGTATCCCCGCCCTCGCCATTCACGGCAACAAGTCGCAAAACGCTCGTCAGGCTGCCCTTACCAGCTTTAAGAAGGGCAAGACCCGCGTGCTCGTGGCTACCGACATCGCTGCGCGCGGAATCGACATTGACGAGCTTACGCACGTGATCAACATGGACATTCCGGACGTAGCCGAAACCTACGTGCACCGCATCGGCCGTA
>CAYYWL010000026.1:19873-22509 GCA_964475135.1 uncultured Owenweeksia sp. | reverse complement strand
TCCTAAGTTTAATTTTAATTGCCGCAGGCTGTACCGCGGCAGGTCAGTCCCTTCAACTCAAAAAGGTTCGAAAGATGACCGTCGAGCAGTTCGGGGGTCGCAACGTCACCAAACTCAGAGGAGACGTGCAGCTCTCTGGTGCCGAAGGAGTGTTTACGTGCGACAGTGCAGATTGGTTCCGCAACGAAAACCGTTTTTTTGCCTATTCTAACGTGCGCTTTAGTGGGCGAGACGGCATGGTGGTTCGTTCGCGCACTCTCGAATACTTGAACGGAGAAAGCTACTTTTCGGGCGGAGTAACCGTTGCCGATGGCGACCAAACCCTGCGTACGTCAAGCCTGCGCTACAGTACCAAGGGGCGTAAGGGGTCCTTTAGCCAACCTGCAGAAGTTCGCACCAAAGACGGTAACCTCACATGCCGCAGGGGGTCGTTTGAAGGCGACTCCTACCGTTTTTTAGGGAGCGTTCGGTGGGTGGGCGCTGACCAAAAGCTGAACAGCGAACACATGGACTACGACGCAGCTTCGCGTGTAGCTGCACTCCCCAAGGGAGGTTCGGGCACGTTTGAACGGGACTCGGTGGTCTTTGGCCAGGGGCACATTGATTTGACGGGCGCGCGAACAATCGACCTCTCGGGCGGAGTACAGGGATGGGGTTCTACCCGATGGTTTGCCTCAGAACGCTTTCGCCGCGACCCCAAAGCAGACCGAACAGAATGGATCGGAGCTGCGAAGCTCTCTGATTGGGAAAAAGACACTACAGAAGTCAGTGCCAACTACCTCGAAACGACCAAAGACAGCATCAATGCCCGCGGCAATGCATCGGTAGCTATGCCTTCGTGGAGCGGACGGGCCGAGCGCTGGAGGGGGCACCGCGCGGATTCAGCCTACGTCCTCGAAGGCAATCCTGTGGTGTGGAGCCAGGACTACCAAATCCTAGCCAAGCAATTTTTCTTGAACCAGAGTGGCCCCGGTGACAGCCTTTGGGCCTTTGAAGGGGTCCACTTGGGCGAAGAGGCCGACAGCTCAGGTCGCTCCAACCAAATGGCCGCCGAGGCCCTAAGGGCTCGCATTCGCAACCGCCGAATGCAACGAATGGATCTGGAAACTAACGCCCAGGCCTTGTTCTACCCCGAAGACGGTCCAGCCAGCCGCATGAAGTCGGCCCGAATTGAACTGTGGTTCAAACCTGAAGGCGGTATCGACGAGGTTCGTTTCTACCCGAACCCGAGCGGAAGCGCCGTCAACGAATCAGAACCCAGCTTTCTGCCCGGCTACGCCGACCGCTGGGGCGAGCGCCCCTCGAGAACCGAGGCTATGTCTGGCCGAAAGTAGTTCGGCCCCTTCATCACCTTACCGTCCTCGCGGTACAGCGGTTCGCCGTCGGGGCCCAACTTGCTCAGATTGCTTTGGTGAATCTCGCGAAACACATCCTCAATCACGTGCTGCAGCCCGTGGGAAATGATGGTTCCGCACAAAATATACAGTTTGTCGCCAAGGGCGTCGGCCACCTCGACGAGGTTTCCGGCCAATGCGGCCTCAAGGTATTCTTCGTTTTCTTCAGCCATTAAACGGTGGCGAAGGGCCACGAGCTCGGGGCTCGGCGTGGCCACGGGCACTTCGGACATCGGCACCCGATAAATGCGGTGAAATTCTGTAACGGAATCAAGGGGCTCCTTCATTTTAGCTGTATTTTTGAGCAAATTACGCCATGGACAACATTGGAACCGGACACTGGATATTTGCAGGGCTTTTTGCCCTTTCATTTGTCGGCTACCTCGTGTGGAGCTACCGTTCCGATCGATCTACCCACGAAATGCACTACCGCGGTGCCTACCGCTATCTTTTGGGTATTTTTGTCCTATTGATGGTCATTTACATTTTTAAACGAGTACTTTAAACGCATGCGCTTCACTGCCCTTATCGCCTTGATTGGCGCCGCCGCTACCCGCTTTCTCCTTATTCCAAATGGTTCTGCCGTACTCGCCGCAAACACGTTGAGCGGAACGTGGTTTCGCAAGCCCTGGATGCAAATCCTCGTACCACTTGCCGTACTCTACGCCTCAGACCTCGTGCTGAACAATACCGTATACGCCGCCTACAGCGAAGGTTTTGCATGGGGTTTTGCCGACAGCCTCGGAATCTATGCCGCACACCTCGCCGTGCTCGCCTACGCCCAATTCGCCAAGCCCAAAGCTGAAGGCCTTGCATGGATGGGCCACAGCGCCGCGAGCAACCTCATTTTCTTTGGACTGAGCAACCTCGCCGTGTGGTACGTCGGCAACGGCTTGTCGCTTCCCGCCACCTACGTCGCGGCGTTGCCCTTCCTCGGAATTTCATTCGGAGCCACCACCCTGTGGGGCTACGCCATGGGCTTTGCGCTGCAGCGCGTAGAGCGTACGGCACACGCCTAACTCGGTTACTGGCTTCTCGTTTTCAGGTAACTAGTTACTAGTTTCTTGTTTCTCCGACGCTGTCGAATCGTGCGACGTCGAGGACCTAGAAACTAGAGGCAAGTAGCAAGGAACGCATAAAAAAACCGGGTAGTACCCGGTTTTTTTATGCTTTAAGGCATCCAGATTGCCGCCGTCGGAACGATTCCGGCAGGAACCGTCGCTTCGAGCTGCCCCCCGGCGC
>CAYYWL010000026.1:0-19773 GCA_964475135.1 uncultured Owenweeksia sp. | reverse complement strand
GCCGCCGTCGGAACGATTCCGGCAGGAACCGTCGCTTCGAGCTGCCCCCCGGCGCTGTAGCGCCGCACCTCACCGGTTTGCTGAAAATCCTTGGCGTCGAGTACGTAGAGCTGGCGGGTGGCCTGATCGGCGTACAATCCATAGGCCGAGCCCGAAATCCAGGCATAGGCCGGGTAGTCCAAGTCGGTTGGGTTCATGCGCAGCACGTCGCCGGTGTATCCATCACGGATCCAGTACAGCACCTGACCGTCGGTTTGGAGCTTCGTGGGCCGATCGCTTGGGTACACGGCAGGATAGGTCGCGGTAACGCTCCGCGTTGCCAAGTCGACGCGAACAAGTGCAGCACTTCGGTCGCCTCCGCCCCCACTCCAGTCGGTATAGCCCGAGCAGAGCACGTACAGCGTAGATCCTAGTTTGACGGCCGAAGTCGGATTGATGCCGACCTGAACTGTGGCCAGCACGTCAAGTGTGGATGCGTCAAGCACCGTGATCGTGCTGTCGATGCCGTAGGCTCCGCTGTGCGTCACCCACAGCTCGTCTTGGTGCAGCACCATGGCTTCGGGCCCACCTAAGAGGTCAACCGAATCGGTGCGCTGAAAGGACGATGCGCTCACGCGGTACAGTCGGTTGCGGCCCCAGTCGGTGACGGCAAGGTCGCCCCCGTCAAGCACAACGGCGTGCCGCGGCGAGGCGAATCCAGTGGCACGACCCATCGAAATGAGTCCGGGATAATCGAGTACTTCGACGGCAGCTGCTCCGTTGAGTACCACATAGATGCGGTCGGCGTCCGCAGTGATTCCGTTGCCTAGGTTGCCCAAACTGCGGCCATTGGCGATGGCAAAAGCATCCGTGGTCACGCTGTCGTCAGAAGACCAGTGCGTAAGTGTGGCGGTTCCGCCCATGAAGGCGCCTTCATTGAGCACGTAAAGACCTGATTCAAAGGATCCAGGAGTCGTTTGGGGATCGCACGAGGCCAATGCTATCAGGGTCGTAGCGGCAAGGAAACTATTGCGCATTAGGTTGAGGATTTAGGGGTTGAGTTTAGTGGTGTGGTCCATGAGATTCCGAGGTAGCGCCCCGGAAGCGGGTAGCCAAGCTGCAGGAGCACGGGTGAATTCGTGGCGTTGTACATGCTGATTTCGAGCGACGACCGCTTCATTGACCACTGAGCGTGCACGTCGATTTGGCCCTGTGCGGGCAGCCAGGTACTTCGGTCGCCGGACCAGGCCGTGGGTGTGGCGGCGCGGAACCTTGGTTCAGCCCGAAATGTCCAAGAGCCGACTTTGCGCGCACCGAGTGCCGAAACGGACCATGGGGCCACATAGGGCACGCGCAATCCGAGCTCGTTCACACTGCGGACAGCCTGCGCACGAAACGTTCCGGACCATGCGCCGCACTTCCAATCAAGGTGGGCGCTTCCGCCCCAACGGGTGATGGACGCGACATTGCGCGGAGTCCATACCGTTCCGACGGGCATCCACACGATGGCATCCGCGAGTCGCCCGTGGTAAAGTTCGGCACCGGCGGATTTGCGGTTGAGGGACGCCCGAACTTCCCAACCGAGCTCAGCGCGCAGCATCTGATTGCCACCCGGAACCCAAAACAGGTCGTTCAAGGTCGGGAATCGCTGGTGGCGGTGGGCCTTGAGGCTCCACTGGGTCGACGCCTTTTCGGCCGCGCTCAGCTGAAGCATGGGCAGCATGCGACCTGCTTCGGATCCCTGGCTCAAATGACTTAACCCCCAGTGGTAGCGAAGTTTGCCCGGAAGCAAACCCGTTCCGCGCAGCATCGCCTGTACCCTGAGGACCGACGCCGGATCTTTGTTGGGGCCTTGCGCCATGAGCCGCGACGCATCCACCGAAGACGAGACGAGCTGCCGAAGAACCCATGCTTGCGCCCGCATCCGGATGCCGACCGATTGGGCGCGGTTGGTGTCGTGGATTCCGCCAAATTGTTCGTAGTCGTAGCGCTGGGACGTCAGCGTCGCGTACTGCACACTTTGCCAATAGACCCGTCCGCTCTGTAGCGTTTGGCGCTGAACTACAGTGGCCCGCAGATCGCGCTGCACGGCTCCTTCGCGGCGCACCTGAGTGACGGCCTCGGGCAGCCCTTGCTGCAGCACGACCAAGTAGGCGGCACCATCTTGCTTCAGCGCGGATTGCGTTCGGCGCCATGCCGTGCGGACTTCAGCACGCTGCACTCCCGCTCCGAGCCTCAGGTGCCTTTGCCCCAAAAAGTCGCGGTAGGCGTAGCGGTTGAGGGCGGAACTCAAATTGACCCCAAGGTCCGTGCTTTGCCCCGGAAGCCATACCGACAGGCCGGCGTTGCCCAGCGACGCGGCCTCGGCGCGGAATTCAGCTTGGGCTGACGACCGCAGGCGCAGACCGTCCGCGCTGCGTTCCAGCTGCAGGCCGGTGCTCGGAATCAGGCGTACATCCATGATTCCGAGGTCCGATGCGTTCAGGGCTACTCCCTCCCACTCGATCCAGGTGTGGGTTGACGGCAACCCGTCGAGGGCCAACCACGCACTTCCACCGGGAGCCGATTGGCGAAGATCAAGACCTGCTGCGAGCAAGGCCGAAGTATTCAATCCGAGGGCTCGAGGCGCAATGTGGGCGGTAGTCGGAGACTGAGTGCGCCACATCCCGGCGTCAACTGGAACTTCAGGTAGCGCAAAGTGAAATGTTTCGCGACCAATTGGATTGACTGTGACGCGCAGCGTGTCCTCGGTCTGTTCCGCCGAATAACCCGCAAGGGCAGTAAACCATAAGCCAGCAACCCACAGGCTGCGAAGCATTCGCTGCATCATCTTCAGGGCGCACTCTTCCCGGCACGCTCGGATTATCGTTCGAGGCAGGTCTTCTGGCTCGTTCCCCGACACGCCCCCTTCCCGGTTGCCCAGTGGGTTGTTGCGGCGTGCGGTGTGTGCGGAACTTACAGCTGCGGGTACAGCTCCGGTATTGCACCGGATTCCCTTTTCAGCACGCGGATTGAGACGTTCTCATCGCGTGCACCGCGAACGCATCAAAGGTAATTAAAAAATGCGCGGGCGGCATTGTGGGCCGACTCCAGCGCGAGTGGCTTGACGCCGAACGAGGCTCCGCGGGCCGAAGCAAAGGTGAGCAGAGCTTCTGAGGGCAGATTGCCGACCATGTGGTTTTGGGCGAACGGGCACCCACCAAGCCCAAGCAGCGCGGAATCAAAACGGCGAATCCCCGAATCCCAGGACGCCTCGAGCAGACCGTTGGTCAAGGCCTCAGCCGCCGGCATGTGCAGGTGCAGACCAAGGGGCGTTGCGCCGGACGCGTTCCGCACCGAAGCAACCACCTCGCGAATGCTTTGCGGCGTGGCGCTTCCGACCGTATCGCTAATGGAAAGCACGCTAGGTTGCCAGCGATCCACCGCCTTTTGCGTCCAGTCGGCCACTAGGTCAAGAGTGTTCGGCTCGCCGTAGGGGTTGCCAAAGGCCATCGATAAATAGACGACGACCTCTTTGCCGGCCGCGTGGGCGCGCTCGATGGCAGGCGTCCATTCATCGAGGGCGTGAAGCTGGCTTCGGTTCGTGTTGCGGCGCTGAAACTGTTCACTTACCGAGAACGGAACGCCAACCACGTCCACCGCTGGATGCGCCACGGCGCGGTCAATTCCTTGGGGATTGGCTGCGATGACGAGAAACTTGTTGCTCCCCTTGTCGGGTAGCAAGGCGTTGAGCACTTCGACCGAATCCGCCATCTGCGGAATCGCCTTGGGCGAAACCAGACTTGCCACATCCAGGTAGTCAAAGCCCACCGGCAAAAGCCGCTTGAGGTAGGTAATTTTATCCTGCGTCGCAAAGACCGTCGGGTAGCCCTGCATCGCGTCGCGGGGGCACTCGACCCAAGTTAGGCGTTCCATGCGGCGGCGAGTTGGCGAACCATGGCAGGCCCTTCGTAGACCAGGCCCGAATAGACTTGCACGAGGTCGGCTCCGGCGTTGAGCTTGTCGCGTACATCCTGGGCTGTCCGCACCCCACCGACGCCGATTACGGACGCGGAACTTCCGACGGCTTCACGCACCCACTCCACCACTTCGGTAGAACGGCGCGTGAGCGGAGCCCCACTAAGGCCACCGGCTCCGATGGCGTCAATGCGGGCTTGTGGCGTGCGGAGTCCGCTGCGTCCTACTGTAGTGTTGGTGGCAATGATGCCTTTAAGGCCGCATTCCACCGCGAGGGCTGCGGTGCGCTGCACGTGCTCTTTGCTCGAGTCCGGATCAATTTTTACGGCCACTGGCTTGCCCCCAAGGCGTGTCGCTTCATGGGCCACCGCCTCAAGAAGGGCGCGCATGCTAGCCTCGGACTGCAAATCCCGCAATCCCGGAGTGTTGGGTGACGATACATTCACCGCGATGTAGTCCACGACCTCGTACACTGCATTGAGGGCCGCGAGGTAGTCGTCAACCGCTTGTTCGTTGGCGGTGGTTTTGTTGCGTCCGATGTTGCCGCCCACGACGAGGTTACGGTGCTTTGAGGCTTTGATTCGTTGTGCGGCCGCTTCGGCGCCGCCGTTGTTGAATCCCATTCGGTTAACCAGCGCTTGGTCTTCAGGCAGGCGGAACATGCGCGGCTGCGGGTTTCCGGGCTGCGGACGCGGAGTTACGGTTCCGATTTCGAGGTGGCTGAACCCGAGCGCCTCCCAGGCGCGAAGGGCGACGGCGTTCTTGTCCATTCCGGCAGCCAGCCCAAGGGGGTGGCGAAAGGTCAGTCCCATAGCCTGAACTGGGGCGTCGGGGACCGACCCCACGGCCGCACGGAGGGCGGCCGTGGCGATTCCGCTTTGGGAAGCGATTTTGAGGCCCGACATGGCCAAATTGTGGGCGCGCTCAGCCGACAGCTGAAAAAGTAGGGGGCGAATCAGCGAAGAATACATCATGGGCACCTCAAAGGTAGCGCCGGGGTTAGATTTGCAGCATGAATCCCGTCATCCAAAACCGCCGTGCGCGCTACGAATACGTCCTCGAAGAGGAGTTCACGGCCGGCATCATGCTTGCCGGGACCGAAGTCAAGGCCCTGCGCGACGGCAAAGCCAATTTGAGCGACGCCTACGCCTACGTTTCTGAGGCCGGTGAAGTGTGGATCAAAAACCTTCATATTTCGGAATTCAAGTTCGGAACCTATGCCAACCACGCTCCGCTGCGTGAGCGAAAGTTGCTCCTTAAGAAAAACGAACTCAAAAAGATTCGCAAAGAGCTGCAAAACAACGGAATAACCTTGATTCCATTGAAGCTTTACTTTAGTTCGCGCGGATGGGCCAAATTGGACATTGCGCTGGCCAAGGGCAAGAAGTTCTACGACAAGCGCGCAAGCATTAAAGAGCGGGATATTGACCGCGATGCGGCCCGGGAATAGTTCACCTTAAGCTTAGACACCTCAATGTGCCGAACTCATTGTTCGGTTTCATCCGGTTTAGCCAAAAACGTCGCAATACGTTCCAAGTACAACGACGGCTGTTCGAGCGCCATGCTATGTCCTGACTGTGCGACTATTCCGAGTTCTGAATTTGAAAACAAGTCTAGGTATTCTGCGGCATAGCCCCACGGCTGGTTGTCGCACTGAGCTTTAAGCACAAGCACCGGAACCTTAATGCTTGACAATGCTTCGCGTTGATTTTGAACATTCTTGAAGCTGCGAACCGTCATGATGTGAGCATAGTAGCCCGCACCTATGTACTCGGGCAACTTGGAATCAGCATTACAGACCGTGGAACGACTCAATGATTGATTCCACTGGTCCATGTACGAATCCATTTCTTCATCCGAAGCCCATTTGAATCCGAAATTCATCGCTGCCGCCCTTACCCACGCAACTCTCGCATTGCCCGCTGTGGAATTTGCTTCGTCGTTCGAAAAAGCGGGCGAAACGAGACCAAGCTGCGGATCTGCAGGTAGTTCTTTTAGGGCTTCTTTGATCGGCAGAATTGGCCCCGGAACTTCAAACACAACCTTTTCAATACGATCGTCCGAATAGGTTTGTAGGTAGTTCGCCACAAGTACCGCACCCCAAGAATGGCCTATCAGGATCACCTTCGGTGCCCCTATTTGCTCAATCACATCACGTAAATCGGCGCTATGCCGTGCGACTGAATATTCAGTTACATCGTGCAACCGCCCAGATTGACCACTGCCTATTTGGTCGAAGAAGTACAGGTCGTGCCCTAGCTTGGTCAATGGCAGAAGGGCCGAAATGTGTTCGGCGCGAACAGCTCCACCCGGACCACCGTGGACGTACAGTACGGGTGATTTGGCAAAATCCGTTTTCTGCGCAACATGAACGTAGGCTATGTGCGAGCCCATCGGCAAATCCCAAAATTGCACACCGCTACGAGGCACGAATTCGGGCACAGGGTACGTTCGCGGAATCAGCACAAGGGAAAGCCCCAACAGCACTACGGCGGAGGCTCCGAACGCCAAGGAGTTCCGAAGCGTCAATTTCATCGCTGCGTAGCGACGTCCTTGAGCATCGGCACGAAGCGAAAGCTCCCTAAATCCTCTTGGATCCAACCGGCATCGGGCCCTCGACGCACGCGAAGCATTCGCTGTTCCGCTTCGACGTCACCCACTGGAACAACCAATACGCCCTCGGGTGCGAGTTGCGTTAAAAGATCCTGAGGAAGTTCCGGGGCGGCAGCGGTTATTAAGATTCCGTCAAATGGCGCAAACGACGGCAACCCCTTGTATCCGTCACCAAACTTTTGCTGAATTCGGCGGTAGCCCATCTCGTCAAGCAGGCGCTTACTAAAGTCAAACAGCGCTTTCTGGCGCTCAATCGTGTAGACGCGGTAGCCCATCTCTTCAAGCACGGCGGCTTGGTAGCCGGAACCGGTTCCGATTTCAAGAATTTTAGCGCCCTCAGGAAGGCCCAACGCGTCGGACTGGAACGCTACGGTGTAGGGCTGCGAAATCGTTTGGCCCGCGGCAATCGGGAAAGCAATGTCTTGGTAGGCAAACTCTTCAAACGAACTTTCGAGAAATGCGTGGCGGGGAATCCGCCCCATGGCCTCAAGAACACGCTCATTTTTAATGCCTTTGCTTCGAAGCAGCGCGAGCAGTTGCTGTCGCTGGCCTTGGTGGCGGGGCAAATCAGGAGTCATAGGCCGAAAGTACAACCGTACCTTTGCACCGAATGCGACGGATCCAAAGACTTTTCCACATCCTTGCAGGGGCACTAGCCTTGGTGAGCGCGAGCTGCGACCGCAACGAGGCCAAGCCTGTCGTCTACCTCGAGGTGGACAGTTTGACGTTGGCGCCCGACCCGAGCCGCGGAACCGCAAGTGCCCACGTGCGCTCCGTTTGGGTCGAATCTGAGGGCACCTACCTGGGGGTCTACCCCCTTCCTGCGCGTATTCCGCTTCCGGTGTCTAACCCAAACGCTACGGTGCGCCTCTACCCTGGCGTCGAAGTCAACGGAATCAGCAGCTTTCAAGCCCAGTACGAATTCTACGCGCCGTACACGCGAAATCTGAATTCCGCCTACGGCCAGACCGTGAAATGGCCCCAAGGTGGTGCCGCGGTGCTGGCATACGAAAGTTGGGCACAAATCGTTAACGTAGAAGATTTTGAGTCGGCGGGGATTCAGTTTGCACCCACGCCGCGCAGCGACACCGTGTGGAACCGAACCCAATCCGAACGATTCCCTGCCCCCGCAGGTGAAAGCCACAACGCCAGTGGAATGGTTGTGCTTCGACCGGGTCAAAACATTTTTGAGGCAATTACCCAGCAGGCCTACGTGCTTCCAAAGTCAGGTCAAAGCGTCTACCTCGAAATCAACTACAAATCTACCATGCCTTTTAACATCGGGGTAGTAGCCAACGAGAACGGAACCAGTACCCAGCAAACTACCGTAACCTTTCGCGACAAGCGCGAGTGGTCAAAGGCCTACATCAACCTGGTGACCGAGGTTTCGGGATTCCCGGGAGCCTTAAACTACAATCTGTTTTTGGGCGCTGTGCGCACTAAGCGCGAAGTGGCCGATACGCTGTGGATTGACAACCTCAAGCTGGTCTACCGTTGAGTCCCCGAGGATCTGCACTACGGGCGACCGAACGGCGCTACACCTTGGCCTACATCGCCGGCGACGTGGCCGCTGCGGCACTTGCCTACACGTGGCTCTACAGCTACCGCAAGGGAGTGGTCGAACCCGCTCGATTTGGCATTGAGTCCTTAGTGTGGGACGACTTTTATCCCTGGGGCCTGTCGGTCACCGCAGTGCTGTGGGTGGGCACGTTAGGTGTGGTGGGGCTTTACCAGAGCTTGCTCCGCAAGTCGCGCCTCACTGAATTAAGTCGCTTGGTCCAGACCTGGTTCTTTTTTGTTTTAGCCTTCTTTCTGCTGTTTTTGCTCGACGACTACGTTAAAAGCTACACGGCGTACTGGGGTACGATCAAGCGCTTTGGCGGAACCTTACTCGGCGTGAGCGCCCTGATCCGCCTCGCATTGGGAAGCCATATTCGCTGGCGAATTAGCCAGAGAAACCTGCACTTTCCGACCCTATTAATTGGGGACCGTGAACTATTGGAATCACACTTGGACGACATAAAGCGTCATGCTGATTCTTCGGGCGAAGTCCTCGCAGGCTGGATGTCGGTACACGGCAAGCAGGGAGAAACGCTGTGCTGTGGTCTTCCGCTGCTCGGAAGCCCCAAAGAAATCGCTTCGTGGGCCCACCGCTTGGGTATTGAGGATGTGGTCGTCGCACTGCCTCAAGAAGAACACCAGCGACTTACTCCACTACTCCTTGATCTTGAAGAACTTGGGGTGCGCATTTTCATGTTTCCGGACACCTACGGAATCCTCTCGGGTATGGTCCAGCTCGACGAGCACGGGGTTCCGCTCATGGAATGGCACCACGAGCCCATGGACACCTGGCAGCGCAACAGCAAGCGCATTGCCGACGTCGTGCTCGCTGCGGCGGCTTTGGTCGTTTTGGCTCCGGTGATGGTCGTAGTTGCGGCAGCTGTGGCCCGTACGAAAGGACCCGTATTTTTTCGCCAAGAACGCTTAGGACGGCAAGCAAAAACTTTCAATATATTGAAATTCCGCACGATGCGCGCTGACGCTGAGGCCTCTGGTCCCCAGCTGTCAAGTGAGGACGACCCGCGCATTACCCCCGTCGGTCGCGTGCTGAGAAAGTACCGACTGGATGAGGTTCCGCAGTTTTGGAACGTGCTGGTCGGCGACATGTCCATTGTGGGGCCGCGGCCTGAGCGCGCATTTTTTGCCCAGCAAATCATCGAACGGGCTCCGCAGTACCGCCACATCTACAAGGTCCGTCCGGGAATCACGAGCTGGGGAATGGTCCGCTACGGGTACGCCAGTACAGTCGACGAAATGATTCGCCGCATGGAGTACGACCTGCTCTACATCGAAAACATGTCGTGGCGCAACGACCTGAAGGTGCTGTTGTACACGGTATGGACCGTGGTCAAGGGGCGCGGAAAGTAACCGTCCGAGCGTACTTTTAGACCCATGAAGCACTGTAGCGTACTCGGCGCAGGCACGATGGGTAACGGAATCGCCCACGTGTTCGCCACCAGCGGATGGAACGTCTCGCTGTTCGACATCAGCGCCCCAGCGTTGGAGCGCGCCCTAGCCACCATTTCAAAAAACCTCGAGCGTCAAGTCGCCAAAGGTCTGCTGACGGCTGAAGAAGCGTCTGCAGCCGTGGCGAGAATCAGTACGCACACGGAATTGGCACCGGCCGTGGCCGGTTCCGCGCTCGTTGTAGAGGCCGCCACCGAAAACGTGGACATCAAACTCAAACTGTTCACTCAACTCGACGAACTCTGTGCGCCCGAAACCATTTTGGCTTCGAACACCTCGTCGATTGCGATAGGACGCATCGCGGCGGCTACCAAGCGCCCGGACAAAGTAATTGGTATGCACTTTATGAACCCGGTTCCGGTGATGAAGCTCGTTGAGATCATTCGGGGCTACAAAACCTCGGACTCCACGGCGGCTGCAGTGGTGGTGATGAGCACGGAACTCGGAAAAATCCCGGTTGAATGCAACGACTTCCCTGGCTTTGTGGCCAACCGCATTTTGATGCCCATGATCAACGAAGCGATAGAAACGCTTCAAACGGGTGTCGGAAGCGTCGAGGCGATCGATTCGATCATGAAGCTCGGCATGGCGCACCCCATGGGGCCCTTGCAGCTCGCAGACTTTATTGGTCTGGACGTGTGCCTGAGTATTCTTCGTGTACTGCACGAGGGATTGGGCCAACCCAAGTACGCCCCCAACCCACTCCTCGTTGCGATGGTAACTGCCGGAGACCTCGGCGTGAAGTCGGGCCGCGGATTTTACGACTACGCGAACGGAACCAAAGACGCGCCGGTCGCTCCCAACTTTCTCTAAATCCCTACCACCACATGAACAAGCACCTATTCATTGGCGCACTACTGGCCTCATCGGGCCTTTTGGCGCAAGTTGATTTGATCAACAAAGTTTCGGGCAACGGATCTCGCGACGGCAAAACCTTTGAATTCACCACGATCTACGACCTCGAGGCGACACCTGTAAAGGACCAAGGTCGCTCGGGCACGTGCTGGAGCTATTCTGCGACGGGCTTCCTCGAGTCAGAACTGCTTCGCATGGGCAAGCCGGCCATCGACCTCTCTGAGATGTATACAGTGCGCAAGGTCTACCAAGACAAGGCTGAGAAGTACGTCCGCCTGCACGGCGCGCTGAACTTCGCCCAAGGCGGCGCGTGCCCCGACCTGTTTTATGTGATCGACCGCTACGGCGCGGTTCCGCAATCTGCCTACGCAGGACTTAACTACGGAACCGAGGGCAACGACCACGACGAGCTTGAGGCCGCCCTCAAGGGAATCGTCGACGCGGTGGTAAATAAAAATTCTGGAACCGTCACCACCGCGTGGCACAAGGGCTTCACTGGATACCTCGACGCCTACCTTGGCGCAGAGCCCACGACGTTCACCTACGAGGGCAAAACCTACACACCGCGCAGCTTTGCCGACAAGTTCATCGGAATCAACACCAAAGACTACGTTCAGCTCACCAGCTTTACGCACCACCCATTTGGTTCGTGGTTCGCCGTTGAAGTCCCCGACAACTGGACGTGGGGTACGTCGTACAACGTTCCGCTCGAGGACATGATGGCGACGATTGACCACGCGCTGGCCAACGGATTCACTATCGCTTGGGCAACCGACGTATCAGAAAAAGGATTTTCGCTGAACAACGGAGTCGCCGTGTGGCCCGCAAAAAACTGGTCAGATATGAGCGCTGAAGAGAAAAACGCTGTGTTTACCGGTCCGCACGAAGAGGCTGTGGTGACACAGGCGTCGCGCCAAGCGGCATTTGACAACTACGAAACCCAAGACGACCACGGAATGCAAATCGTCGGAAAGGTCAAAGACCAGTCGGGTGCTTCGTACTACATCGTGAAAAACTCGTGGGGTCCGCGCAAAAACGCGTACCGCGAGGGCTACATCTACGCGTCTGAAGCGTTTGTTCGTGCCAAAACCATCTCGATCATGCTGCACAAAGACGGATTGCCCAAAGCCACCAAAAAGGCTGCAGGGCTCTAAGTCGTACGTCTCTAGGGAATCCCGGTTCTGGCCTCGAGCCAGAACCGGGATTTTTTGTTTACATCCGCTCGGGAGCCTCGATGCCGAGCAGTTCAAGGGCGCGGCGCAGAGCGGCCGCCGTGGTTCGGCAGAGTTCGACGCGAAATGCCACAAGTGCCTCTGAATCCGCGTTGAGAATCGGATTCGCTTGGTAGAATCCGTTGAAGGCCTTTGCGAGGTCGTAGGCGAACTGCGCCACCACAGCAGGGCTGTAGGTGCGGGCGGCCTGCTCCACAGCTTGCGGAAAACGATCCAGCGTCTGAATCAGCTCCTTGCTGCGCTCGTCGACCGCAACGTCGGACCAGTTCCACGTGGTGCTACGACCTTCAGCCTTGCGCAAAATTGACTTGATGCGTGCGTGGCTGTACTGAATGAACGGGCCGGTATGGCCGTTGAAGTCAATGGACTCCTCGGGGTTGAACACCATGCGCTTGCGCGGATCCACCTTCAGAATGAAGTACTTCAGGGCTCCGTGGCCCAATACTCGGTAGAGCTGAGCCTTTTCGTCCTCGCTGAGCCCCTCGGTCTTGCCAAGCTCTTCGCTAAGGGTTCGGGCCGCGGCCTCCATTTCGTCGAGCAGGTCGTCGGCATCGACCACCGTGCCTTCACGGGACTTCATCTTGCCGCTGGGCAAGTCCACCATGCCGTAGCTCAAGTGGTACAACTGATCAGCCCAAGCGTAGCCCAACTTTTTAAGAATCAAAAACAGAACCTTAAAGTGGTAGTCCTGCTCGTTGCCCACCACATACGTGAGGCGGTCAATTGAAAAGTCCTTAAAGCGTTGAATGGCCGTCCCGATGTCTTGAGTCATATAAACTGAGGTTCCGTCGCGGCGCAGAACAAGTTTCTCGTCAAGGCCGTCCTCGCGCAAGTCAATCCATACTGAGCCGTCGTCCCGACGGTAGAACACGCCGCGCGCCAATCCCTCTTCAATGTCTTGCTTGCCCAGCACGTAGGTGTCGGACTCGTAGTAGTTGCGGTCAAAGCGCACGCCCAGACGACTGTAGGTCTGGTTAAATCCGTCGTACACCCATCCGTTCATCGTCGCCCACAGGCTTCGCACCTCGGTGTCGCCTGATTCCCACTGGCGAAGCATTTCTTGAACCTCAAGCATGCACGGAGCCTGCGCCTTGGCCGAATCCTCATCCAGACCTTGAGCCATGAGTTCGCGCACTTGGCTTCGGAATTCTTGGTCAAAGCGCACGTAAAAATCTCCGACGAGGTGATCGCCCTTTTTGCCTGCGGAATCGGGAGTAATTCCGCCCCCGAACTTCTGCCATGCCCACATGCTCTTGCAAATGTGGACGCCGCGATCGTTGACAATCTGAACCTGAACCACTTTGCGGCCGCTGGCCTCAAGAATACGGCTTACGCTGTGGCCCAGCAAAATATTGCGCACATGTCCTAGGTGCAGCGGCTTATTAGTATTGGGGCTGCTGAATTCGACCATGGCCGCAGGGGCGTTCGGGTCAAAGGGCGCCGTACCCCAAGCTTCTGAGGAACGAATGGCGTCGAAGCGAGCCTGAATTTGGTCGGAACTCAGCACAATATTCAAAAAACCCTGGACGGCGTTAAAGCTGGATACCAACGGGGAGGCCGCCTGTAGTGCTTCGCCGATTTCGCGTGCCGTGTCCACGGGAGATTTGCGGCTCAACTTAAGAAAGGGGAACACCACCAGCGTGGCATCGCCCTCAAAATCCTTGCGGGTCGGTTGGAGTTCGACGGGGCCATCCCATCCGTATAAATCGTTCAAGACCGTCGAAACGGCCGAAAGTAACGCGTCAGCCATCATGATTAAAGAAGGTTACGTCGGCTCAACCGCTCCTGAAGGCGGTATACCGTGTTTTGCAAAAGGCGGAACGCAGTGGTTCCCATCGCGTTGCCTCCCTTGTCGAGCAGGGGGTTGATTTCGGTGAATTCCATGCAGCGCACCAACGGTGCATCTGCAAACAATTCAAGCATTTGCTTCGCCTCCGACTCGTCGAAGCCGCCAGCTACCGGCGTGCCGGTTCCGACCGAAACCGTTGGATCCATTGAATCCACGTCAAATGAAACGTAGACCATATCGCAGGCCGACATTTGATTCATTACGCGCTGGACCACAGTCGAGATTCCGAGTTCACGCACTTCGTGAACGCGGTACACCGTCATTCCGTACTTGGCGATGAGGGCGTCCTCAGGCTCTTCGGTACTGCGAAGCCCGATGAAGGCAACATCTTCAGGGCGAACGCGCTGCGGATGCCCCTTGAGTTTGGTCCACGCGTCACGCGTGACAGGGCTCGGATCGTTGATTTTGCACTCGAGGTTGTCTTCACCAATGGCGGTTGCGAGCGGCATTCCGTGCATGTTGCCCGACGGAGATGTGTAGGGTGAGTGCATGTCGGCGTGCGCATCGATCCACACTACGCCAAGTCGTGCCAGCGGAAACGCTTGCTTGATGCCGGCAATGGTTCCGCCCGCATTAGAGTGGTCACCGCTAAGTACGAGTGGGAACTGCCCGTCGTCAAGGGTTTCGGCCACCACGGCCGAAATGCGGCGGTACATGCGCACAATACCGCGAATCCGCTTGCCGTAGGGCGTCTCGGGATGGCGGTACAGGAGTGCATTATTAGTTTGCACTTTACGCGGCTGAAGGGCCCTAAAGAATTTGGGCTGAATGCTGAACGAAGCACTGCGAATGGCGGCATACCCAAGACTAGAACCTCGGGTTCCCGCTCCCAATTCGGACATGGCCGTGATTAACTGCAGCATGGGTCAAAGGTAGGAATTGGCCTACCTTTGGGCGTAGTCCATGGCCCGAAGCACAAAAAACTCATCTACCCTTCGCGTTACCGACCTCAAAGAGGCGTGGCGCGACCTTTCTGAAAGCCCATCTCTGCGCGCCGCGCTCGGCTTATTCGTTTTGTTTGTTGGTCTACTTGGCTTTATTGCAAGCGCCTCTACCCTAGGGACTTGGACAGCCGACTACAGCGCCATGGAACTCGGATTCAGCCAGGTTGTAGCCCAGCGCGGCATCGAAATCCACAACATTTTAGGGTCGCTCGGGGCCGCTGTAGGCATGGTGGTCACCGTGAGGGGCTTTGGTTTCGCCTCGCTCCTTTTGTGGTCCGTAGTGATGGTGTACGGCCTCAAATGGGGCCTCGGACTGCCCATTAAGGCAGGTCGTTGGTTTCGCCGGAGCTTGCTTCGAGCCGTACTCATCACAAGCGGCTTCGCACTCATACCTTGGGACTTCGGAGACGCCATGGTCGGCGACTACGGGCGCTTTCTCGCCCAATGGAGTACGCACCTCGTCGGAACACTAGGTTCTGCACTCGCCTGGTTTTTAGCCACTACCGTCCACGTGGTGTGGGTGTTTCAGCTACGCCCGCAGCAGTTGGGCGCGCGTCTGGCGGCACGTTCTGCGGCCTTTGGTGCCATGGATCCGGTAACTGTGGATTCTGGGGCGGAACCTTTGGTCGTCGCAGACGAAGAACTCTTGCCCGACGAGGCGCCCAACGTGGTAGATTTAATGAACCTAACACCGGTGGTTCCGGTTTCGCCCGTCGCCCCCGAGCCCGCAGTTGACATTGCTCCTTGGGACGAACTAGAAGACCTTTCCGAGCCCACGCTCGTCAGTTCAGCGCAAGACCTTGACCTCGAGGTGGACGCGATTCCGGAACCCGAAATCGTACTGCCCGCCGCTGCCCTCGCCGCGACACCAAGGGCTTCGGATCTCGACCCCTACGATCCGCGCCGCGACCTTTCGCGCTACCAGTTCCCCACCCTTCAGCTGCTCAACGACTACGGGCAAACGACCACCAAGGTGGACCAAGAAGAACTCGAGGCCAACAAAGAGCGCATTGTCGATACGCTACGCAACTACAAAATCGAGATTGCCAAGATCAAGGCGACCGTCGGGCCTACGGTTACGCTGTACGAGATTGTTCCGGAGGCCGGAATCCGAATCAGCAAAATCAAGTCGCTCGAAGACGACATCGCACTGAGTTTGAGCGCCCTCGGAATCCGCATTATCGCACCGATTCCTGGTAAAGGCACCATCGGAATCGAAGTTCCGAACCGCCACCCTCAAATGGTAAGTATGCGCTCAGTGCTCGCGTCAGAAAAGTTCCAGAAGTCCGACATGGACCTGCCTCTTGCGCTTGGTAAAACGATTTCAAACGAAGTCTTCGTGGTCGACCTCGCAAAGATGCCGCACTTGCTGATGGCCGGCGCGACCGGTCAGGGCAAGTCCGTGGGGCTAAACGCTATACTCGCGTCCATCTTGTACAAGAAGCATCCGGCCGAAGTCAAGTTTGTACTGGTCGACCCCAAGAAGGTCGAGCTGACCCTGTTCAACACGATCGAGCGCCACTTCTTGGCCAAGCTCCCAGGGACCGACGAGGCCATCATCACCGACACCACGAAGGTGATCCACACGCTGAATTCACTCTGCATTGAGATGGACCAGCGCTACGAGCTACTCAAGTCCGCATTTGTGCGCAACCTCAAGGAGTACAACGCCAAGTTTACCGCGCGCAAACTCAACCCTGAGGAAGGTCACCGCTACCTCCCCTACATCGTTCTTGTAATCGACGAGTTTGCTGACCTCATCATGACGGCAGGCAAAGAGGTCGAAACCCCGATTGCGCGCCTTGCTCAGCTGGCGCGAGCCATTGGCATTCACCTGATCGTCGCCACGCAGCGCCCTTCGGTTAATGTCATCACGGGCATTATTAAGGCGAACTTCCCGTCGCGTATAGCCTTTAAAGTGAGCGCCAAAATTGACTCGCGCACGATTCTCGATGCGGGAGGCGCCGAGCAGCTCATTGGTAAAGGTGACATGCTGATTTCGAGCGGAAACGACCTCATTCGCCTGCAGTGCGCCTTCTTGGACACGCCCGAGGTCGAGCAGGTCTGCGAGTTCATTGGAAGCCAACAGGGCTACCCCGATGCCTACCAGCTTCCTGAATACGAATCCGAAGACAGTGGCCTAGGTGGCGGAGGAAACTTCAGCGCTGACGAGCGCGACAGTATGTTTGAAGAAGCCGCACGCATCGTGGTCATTCACCAGCAGGGCTCGGCATCGCTTTTGCAGCGCAAACTGAAACTTGGGTACAACCGCGCGGGACGCTTGATTGACCAACTCGAAGACGCTGGAATCATCGGCCCCTTCGAAGGCTCCAAGGCCCGCCAGGTTCTGATCCAAGACGAAATGCACCTCAACGAACGACTCAACAATCTATGATCATTCGCCAACTTACCGTTATGGGCCTTGCCCTGCTCAGTTTTACGTCGGTGGCCCAAACAGAGACTCCCCTCGCATTTTTGCAGCGCGTTAAAAAGCAAACACTCGCCTACACCGACCAAAAACTCAGCTTCACTTCAGTGCTCAACGCCCCCGGCCGCAACGGCCAGCGCGTCGAACGCAAAACCAGCGGCGAGGTATGGGTGGTCGGAGAATCCGCCAAGCTCGTGCTTCAAGGCCAAACCTTCTATTTCAAGTCCGGATTTGTTACGACGGTGAGCCCTGAGGACGAAGAAATCATTGTGCGCAAGCTCGACGGAGACGCTCAGCAGTACACGCCAGCCGTCCTGCTTAGCCAGTACGAAAAGAGCTCCTCATTTGCATGGGCCGGAACCAAAACCGTCAATGGTCGGACGATCAAGTACGTGAGCATGGTTCCAAAGAATGACCCTGACGTAGCTAAGGTCACCTTGGGCATCGACGCCAAGACGCTCAAGCTCTACAGTTTCGCTGAAGAAGGAAAAAACGGGACGACCTCGACCATTACGCTGCTCGCCTACGAAACCAACCAAGGCCTCAAAGCCAAAGATGTCGAGTTCGTGCGAAGCAACTACCCCGCTTCCTACGAGTACATCGCGCCCAAAACCAAGTAATTGGCCTTGGGCAAGCTCGACCGCTACTTCATCGCCAACTTCGTTCAGATTTTCGCCAAAACGTTGGCGCTGAGCGTATTCATTCTGCTGATGCAGATGGTTTGGAAGTACATGGACGACCTTGCGGGGCGCGGAATTTCGATTTGGCGCATCCTCGAGCTCATGGGGTACTGGTCCGTCTCCATCCTCCCTATGGCGGCGCCCATCGCGGTACTTTTTGCCGGAATCATGGTCTACGGGCAGTGGGCGGAATCCAAAGAATACGCCGCCGCCAAAGCGGCTGGCTTCTCGTTTGTGCGCATGCTGCGGCCGGTCACATTGGTTTTGGCAGTGATTGGTGTGCTCATGTTTTTTGTGAGCAACAACTTTATTCCGGTGGCGAACTACAAGGGCGAAAACCTGCTCCTTAACATTGCCCGTCAAAAACCCACGTTTAAGCTCAAGCCTGGGGTATTCGTGAGCGGACTCGACGGGTACAGCGTTAAAGTCGGCAGCAAGGACGAGAACAAGATCTACGACGTCATTCTCTACGACCACCGCGAGCGCGGACGGGGCAACACCGGGGTTCTAACCGCTCCTGAAGGCGAAATCCGCTACCCTGAAGGAAGTGCGACGATGACCCTCGTGCTACGCAATGGACGGAGCTATGCCGACGTCAAAGAATCCGTCCGCCAAGAGCGCCTGCGCCACGGAGCCGTTTCGACCACATTCGATAGCATGACCGTGCGCTTGGACATGTCTTCGTTCATCCTTGGAGACCTCGGCAGTATCCAGCGAAGCAACGAATACAACATGCTTACAATTAATCAATTGGACACTTCGATCACCGAGCTGAACAGTCAGATTTCGAAGCGCATGAGCGAAGTAAGCCTCAGTATGCAGCGCAAGCTCGGAGGATGGAATAGCGACAGTATCAATGCAGCTTCTGCAGGTGGTGCAGATTGGGACGGTGACTATTCTGCATGGAACCGGATTCAGCCAATTCACCGCTACCGTGCCACCCAAAACGCGTTGAATCTGGCGCAGACGAACCGGGACTACATGCGCCAAATTGGGTCAGAGCTCGAGTGGCGCAACCAGCACCTCGCCCGCCACTACCTAGAGTGGCACAAGAAATTCAGTGTAGCAATCGCCTGCGTGCTGCTGTTCTTCATTGGTGCTCCACTCGGCAGCATCATTCAGCGCGGCGGATTCGGATGGGCTTTTGTAGCCAGCGTCCTACTCTTTTTGCTGCACTACGTGCTAACAATGGTCGCTGAAAAGCTCGGCCGAACTTGGGTACTTAGCCCCTTCTGGGCCATGTGGGGTCCCAACCTCGTGCTCGGTCCTTTTGCGCTTGCACTCACGGTGTGGGCTGCTCGTGACGGTCAGTTCACTCTAAGACTGCGCAAAGCCAGGGCATGAGGATTCTTCACTTGTGCAACAAAGTCCCATTCCCGGGTCGCGACGGAAGCAGCTTGGCGATGGAATCCCTCATACGCCTTGAAGCTTCGTCGGGGCACTCGGTGCATGTGGTGGCATTGAATACCGAAAAGCACTGGGTCGAGCACCCCGCGTGCCCCATTAAGGGTGTGACGCTAGAGGCCATTGCGGCATCGACCAAGCCCAGCGTACGTACGGCACTCGCCAACCTCTTCTCGCGCGAGAGTTATTATGCCAGCAGGTTTTGGACTCTTGAAGTTTCGGCGGTCATCACTGAGCGCGCACAGCGCGCTGACGTCGTCGTTGTGGACAGCATTTTTATGGCGGTCTACCTCGATGAAGTGGGTTCGGTTCCGACCATTCTGCGTGCCCACAACGTAGAACACGCAATTTGGATGCGCGGCCTCGGCAGCGAACCCTGGTACCGAAGAGGGTATGTGTCCCTTCAGGCGAAGCGCCTCCAAATTTGGGAATCCCAAGTGGCACGACGCGTTGCACGCATTTGGACCATCAGCCCAGAAGACTCCGAGTGGTTTCGTCGCTTTGGCCCCGTCCACACCTTGCCTTGTACTTACGACCCCAAACACGGCAAATGGACTGAGACAGGAGCCGCTCAACTAAAGGCCTACCACTTAGGGGCTCTGGACTGGACGCCCAACGTGCGCGGTATGAAGTGGTTCCTCGAAGAAGTGGCTCCACTGCTGCACCACGCCGAAGTGGACGTGTACAGCCGGCAGTGGCCCTTTGATTCCGCGCCCAAAGGAGTACGCTACCGCGAAGATCAACCAGATTTTGCCGAATACGGGATTTTTATCGCCCCCATTCGCAGCGGAAGCGGAATGCGCAT
>CAYYWL010000025.1:0-22554 GCA_964475135.1 uncultured Owenweeksia sp. | reverse complement strand
CACTTGCGTCCAACGAGTGGTTGGGTGTGCACGACCATGAGCAGATCCGAGCCCAGCGCCATCCCCAGGCTTCGCGCTCACTCGCTTGGAAAACCTGCGTCTTCGCCCGCCCCGAGGATCCGGAGCTCCACCGCGTGCTGCGCGCAGTGCACCGGAACGCGACACTTGCCAACCTTCAGTCAAGCGAGGTGATCGAGGAGCGGGACCCCTGGTGGGAGCCCGTCGAGCGTACCCAACAGCGCTTTGAGCCCTGGATTTGGCGGCAAACGGAGCGCTTCCTTGCGGAACTACCTCTGTGGAGCCACGAACAGTGGCGCGGATCCGGCAACCAAAATCAGTCTACCTACACCGGCAGCCGCGCTAAAGACCGAGCCTTGCTCCGCATGCTTTGCGAGGACGCGCTTCCAGATCGCTACCCCGGCCGAGAAAGCGACGCCGTGCTGCGCGCCCGACTCGACAAAGAACTTGACCTCATTCAGCAAAAGGAATTCGTCGCCTACTTTCTTCTGAACTGGGACATTGTGCGCTACGCCCAAAAGCAACATTTCTTTTACGTAGGGCGGGGGAGCGGAGCCAATTCAATGGTTGCCTATCTACTTAAAATTACGAACGTTGACCCAATTGAGTTAGACCTTTACTTTGAGCGGTTCATCAACCTCTACCGCAGCGCGCCCCCCGACTTCGACATCGACTTTTCGTGGCGCGACCGACCACGCCTCACGGAGTACATTTTCAAGCGCTTCCCACACACCGCACTACTCGGAGCTGTCAGCACCTTTCAGCACCGCGCGGTTGTGCGCGAACTGGGGAAAGTCTGGGGCCTGCCCAAGTCCGACATCGACGAGTTGGCCGACGGCAAGTTGCGCGACCGCGACGAAACGGCCCGAAACATCCTTCGCTACGGACGCCTGCTGCACGGGCTTCCCAACCGCATGACGCTGCATTCCAGCGGAATCCTCATCGCCAATGCGCCACTCACCACGTGGTCAACCACATTTATGCCGCCCAAGGGGTTCCCAACCGTGGACTTTGACATGCACACAGCCGAGGACGTGGGGCTTCACAAATTCGACATTTTGGGCCAGCGCGGACTTAGTAAAATTTCCGAAACCCTCGCTACGCTGCGGGATTCGGGCATCCCCACCGCGGACATTCACGACAGCCACCGCTTCAAAAACGACCCGCACTGTCTTGAACTCCTTCGCAACGGCGGAGCCATGGGCTGCTTCTACGTCGAATCCCCGGCCATGCGCATGCTCATGACCAAGCTCCAGACCTCAAACTACCTCGAGCTCGTCGCGGCCAGCTCGGTCATTCGCCCCGGCGTCTCGTCCTCGGGAATGATGAAGGCCTACATCGACCGCCACCGCGATCCCTCGTGCCGCGCCGAGGCCAACCCCGAACTCTTGCGCATTCTTCCCGAAACCTACGGCGTCATGGTTTACCAAGAAGACGTCATCCGCGTGGCCCACGAGTACGCGGGCCTCTCGCTTGCCGAGGCCGACGTCCTTCGGCGCGGAATGTCCGGTAAATTCCGCTCCCGCGCTGAATTTCAAGCGGTCGAAACTCAATTTTTCACCAACTGCGCCCAACGCGGATATGCTCCCGAAGAATCCCGCGAAATCTGGCGCCAAATCGAAAGCTTCGCCGGCTACGCCTTCGCCAAGGGGCATTCCGCCTCGTACGCGGTCGAAAGCTTCCAAAGCCTCTACCTCAAGGCCTACTTTCCGGTGCCGTTCATGGTCGCCAACGTCAACAACGGCGGGGGCTACTACCGCGCCGAGCACTACCTCCAGGAGGCGCGCCGCCACGGAGCCCGCATCGAACCTCCCTGCATCAACGACGGACGCACTTTCACCGTCCTTCGCCAAGGCCTTCGCGTCATCCTCGGAACCGACCGAGTACGCAGCTTCGACGCCGAATTTGGGCACCGAATTGACCGCGCACGGCAGGAGGGAGGACCCTTCTCTGATTTTGATGACTTCGTCGACCGCCTGCACCGCCCCGGCGAGCCCATCCCCCTCGAAGCACTCTTGCTCCTGATCCGGGCCGAAGCATTTCGCTTCACCGGCCGCCCCGCGCGCACGCTGCTTTGGGCGGCCCACCGGCGCCTGGGCCACCGCCCGCCGCCGGCGCCCGGACCCAGTCTCTTCGACGATCACGCCACCCCAAAACCTGCACACCCCGAGGTCCCCATCCTCGAAACCAGCGACTTAGAGCGCTCCTACGAACAAATCGAGCTCTTTGGATTCCCGCTCTGCGATCCGTTTTCACTCTTTGAACTCCCTGAAATTCAGCACAGTATTCCGCCAGAACACTGGCCGCAGTCCCACGGATCCCGCACCGAAATCCTCGGCTACCTCGTAAGCCTTAAAAACACCAAAACCGTGCGCGGAGACTGGATGCAAATCGGAACCTTCGAGGACCGCCGCGGCCACATCTTTGACGTCGTGCTTTTTCCGCCCGCCGTGGCCCGCCACGCCATTCGTCGGCGCGGAATCTACCGCATGTCCGGCCGAATATCCGTTGAGTACGGCTACGCCAGCCTTGACGTCCAGCACCTTGAACGCTGCACCGCCAAACTCGATCCGCGCTTTGACGAAACGCCCATGCATCTGATGCCCGTAGCCACGAAACCTGCCCGCGGAATGACCGTCGGCCGCAACCCCGTCAAATATTTGCTGCAGAACGCTCAAAGTTCTTAATCGCGGATGCGGAGCGGACTCCGCTCAAATTCAACGCTTACAAAATTCCCCGTTTTAAACGTTTGTGTCCGGGTATAACCGGATTTCAAAATTTCTCACGAATGTTCATCCTATAATATATATTATGTTAATTAATTATTTAAATCCTTCCCAACCATCCGTTCTTCCTAACTGCTCTTATTACCGACCCACGGCCATCACCCTACTTCCCCCTAACCACAAAAAAACCAGAAACCAGTAGCCAGCAAACAATGACCAGAAGCTAGTAGCTAGAAACCCATATCAAAAAGAAAACGCCCGCGTATGCGGGCGCTCTCAAACTTTCGCTATTGAAGTTTACAGCTCAGCAATCTCAGCTGCGATACGCTTCACGTCCTCGTAGCGGCTCAACTTGTAGTACACCTCACGGAGTGCCTCAAGCGTAGCTGAGTCCTTAGGCTGAATCGCATACGAACGCTCGAAGTACGACAACGCCTTCTTGAGTTCGTCGTCCTTCTTCTTATTCAGCTCGTCGTACTGCTTCTGAGTGGCGTTGCGCGGAAGCCCATTAATCTTTTCTACAATAACGTTGCTCTGGTCAATGTATACGAGGCCAAGCATGTAGATCGCATCTACGTACTTCTCATCGGCAGCAATTGCGCGCTCGTAGTACTCGATGCCCTTGGGCGTGTTCTTGAGCTTCTGGTGGTACAAGAATCCGGCGTTGTACAGGTACAGCGGATTGTTGGGCTCTTTCGCAAGAGCTTCTTCGAGCTTCGCGATGGCGCCGTTGAAATCTTCACGATCTAGGTATGCTTGAAGCTCAAGTTTTAACAGATCGTCATTCATCGGGAACTTCGCACGGGCCACTTTGACTAATGCGTCGAAATCGGCTGGGCGCTTGTCTTCGATGTACATGAACAACAGGCGGATGTAGAAATCAACCAAAATGCTCTCGGTGCGCTGGGGCTCGCTCGCCTTTTCCATTTGGATGTACATGTCCAAGGTGGCCTTATCTGGGAACGGGTAGCGCTTGCCATCTTCGGCAAGAATTCCGGTCCATTGAATACCCTTGTATTCGAGCTCAATCAGCTTCTTGAACAACTGCTCGGCCTTGGCCTTGTCGCCCGTCTCCATGGTCAGGTAGGCCACGTACGATATGTTGGTGGTGTCCAGTTGGCCCAAAACAGCACGTGTGGCAATTGCCTTTTCGTACGCTGCAATCGAAGAAGCCTTGTTGTTCTGGTTGAAGTTAAAGTCTTCAGCTAGACCTACATACGCTTGTGCAAGCAACGGAAGCTTTTCTTCGGAAGCTTTCGCCAACTTGATTTTGCCCAAAGCTTTCTCGTACGCCAAAAGGTCCGAATAGGCCGCAGTTGCCTCGTTCAGCGTCTCGATGTTCTTGCTCGAGGGTTCGTTGAACAGTGCGTAGTACACGTCACCGCGGTACAGAAAGTACTTGGGCATCAACTTGGGGTTGCGGGCCCCTGGTGGTAACGCGTCAACTGAAGCTTTGGCTTCATCGATATAGCGTTTCGCTTCCACGAGATCCCCTGCGTTCAGGGCGATCTTGGCACTTGAAATCTTGGGGCCGTCTTGAGCTTGCACGAACAGCGCAGAGCCAGCAAATACAGCAAAAAGAACCTTTTTCATAAGTACGTATTTGCCACAAAGATAAAGGCCCCGCTCAGCGGGGCCTTCATTCCAATAAGGATTAATTGAAATTTATTCTGCAGTGGCCTCCCCTACTTCAGGTGCGGCACCTCCCTCGAGTCCTTCGGCCAATTCTTCTGGCTCAGAAGCGGGCACCTTAGCGACCGATGCGATGGACTCACCGGACTTTAGGTTGATCAAACGAACACCTTGGGTCGCACGGCCCATAACACGCAGGTCGGCAGCCGCCATGCGAATCATGATTCCGCGCTTCGTAGTAATCATCAAATCATCCTCGTCGGTGATGTCTTTAACTGCAATCACGTCGCCAGTTTTGTCGGTGACATTGAGTGTTTTAACCCCCTTGCCACCGCGGTTGGTGATGCGGTAGTCCTCTACAAGCGTGCGCTTTCCGTAGCCGTTTTCGCTCACAACCAGAATTGAATCCTGCTCGCTTTCTGCACACACCATTCCAACTACTTCATCGTTCTCTGTATCGAGTGCCATAGCGCGAACCCCAGAGGCTCCGCGGCCCATTGGGCGCACCTTCGCTTCTGGGAAGCGAATCGCCTTTCCGCTGCGTACCGCCATAATGATTTCGTTGCTACCGTTGGTCAAACGGGCCTCTAAAAGGCGGTCGCCGTCGCGGACGCCGATGGCGTGAATTCCGTTGGCGCGTGGGCGGCTGTAGGCCTCTAAGGTCGTCTTTTTAATGATGCCCTTAGTGGTGCACAGCACCACGTAGTGGCTGTTGACGTATTCTTCGTCCTTCAAATCTTTGGTGTTGATGAAGGCCCGAACCTTGTCGTCGCTTGGCAAGTTGATCAAATTGACGATTGCCTTGCCTTTGCTGGTGCGGTTACCTTCCGGAATCTCGTACACGCGCAGCCAGAAGCAGCGACCTTGTTCGGTAAAGAGCAGCATGTAGTTGTGGTTCGTGGCCACAAAAACGTGCTCAATAAAGTCTTCATCACGAGTGTTGGCTCCACGCGAACCTACGCCTCCCCTACTCTGGGTTTTGTACTCGCTTAGGGCGGTACGCTTCACGTAGCCCATGTGCGAAATCGTGATCACGACCTCTTCGTCTGCGATCATATCCTCCATGCGCATGTCGCCACCAGAGTAGTCAATGAGGGTGCGGCGCTCGTCTCCGAACTTGTCGCGAACCTCAATTAATTCATCTTTAATAATTTGCATCCGCAAATCCACTTCATCGAGAATTCGCTGCAGGTAGGCGATTTGCTCCATCAGCTCATTGTACTCCGCCTTCAGTTTGTCACGTTCGAGGCCGGTGAGCTTCTGAAGACGAAGGTCTAGAATGGCCTTAGATTGAATTTCGCTCAAGCCAAAATTGCTCATCAAGCCATCTTTGGCGATGTCCACTGTCTGGCTCGCGCGGATCAACTTGATCACCGCATCGAGGTTGTCGATGGCGATCAGCAACCCCTCCAGAACGTGTGCGCGCTTTTGAGCTTCAGACAGTTCGTACTTTGAACGGCGAACTACTACCTCGTGGCGGTGGTCGACAAAGTGACGAATCATGTCCTTAAGGTTCAGCATCATCGGGCGGCCATTGACCAGAGCGATATTGTTTACGCTGAAGCTCGACTGAAGCTGCGTGTACTTATACAGCTTGTTCAGTACTACGTTCGGAACCGCTTCGCGCTTGCACACATATACAATGCGCATTCCGTTGCGGTCCGACTCGTCGCGGATATCGGCAATTCCGTCCAACTTTTTCTCGTCCACCAAATCCGCGGTCTTCTTGATCATGTCGGCTTTGTTGACCTGGTACGGAATCTCCGACACGATGATGCAGTCGCGGCCGTTGACCTCTTCGATGTGGGCCTTTGCGCGCAGAACGATGCGGCCACGGCCCGTTTCAAAAGCTTCGCGAACGCCGTCGTAGCCGTAGATGGTTCCTCCCGTTGGGAAGTCCGGAGCAGAAATGTGCTTCATCAAGTCCACGACCTCAACCTCGTTGTTGTCGATGTACGCGATGGTGGCATTGATGGCCTCTGTCAGGTTGTGCGGCGGCATATTGGTCGCCATACCTACGGCGATACCTGAGGCACCATTCACTAGGAGCGCAGGAATCCGAGTCGGAAGCACCGTGGGCTCCTCGCGAGAGTCGTCGTAGTTCAGTTTGAAATCAACGGTATCCTTGTCGATGTCGCGCACCAATTCCTCGGTGATCTTGCGCATCCGCACCTCAGTGTAGCGCATTGCCGCAGGGGCATCGCCGTCCATGGAGCCAAAGTTTCCTTGACCGTCGACCAGCATGTAGCGAAGGCTCCACTCCTGGGCCATACGAACGATGGTGTCGTAAATCGCGGAATCTCCGTGGGGGTGGTACTTACCCATGACCTCACCTACCACGAGTGCAGATTTTTTGTACGACTTATACGAGTGGTTGCCCATCTCGTTCATTCCATACAGCACTCGGCGGTGAACGGGCTTGAGTCCGTCGCGCACATCAGGAAGTGCTCGTGAAACAATTACCGACATCGAGTAGTCGATGTAGGAGGTCTTCATCTCCTCCTCAATGTTTATTGGTATAATGCGTTCGCCTTCGGCCATAATGTCAGTTAGCTAGTATATCCTTCAAAAATACGAGTCGCAACCCCCTTTACGTCCTGCAAAACCTTTGTTTTTCGTAGGTTTTATGCACATTCACTTGTTTATAAATAAGCCAACATTCACCGTGCTGCGAGTTGGCACGGCATTGGTTACTTTGGGGGTATGGACGAAAATTTCTCACCACGCGTCAAAGACGTCATCGGCTATGCCAAAGAAGAGGCGCTCCGCCTGGGCCACGACAGCATCGGAACCGAGCATTTGGTGCTGGGTTTAGTACGCGAAGGAGCAGGTTCCGCAATTGAATTACTTCAAGCGCTTGGCGTGGATCTGCTCGAAGTCCGCCACAAAGTTGAAGCGCTGCACCAACCTGTCGAGAACCCCGGACTGAGCCGCAAGAATATTCCGCTGACCCGCCAGGCCGAAAAGGCGCTGAAGACCACCTTTCTCGAGGCCAAACTCTACGGAAGCCCAGTCATTCGCACCGCCCACCTCCTACTCTGCATTTTGCGCAACGAGAACGATCCCGTGGCCTCGGTGCTTCGCAGCTTTGGAATTGACTACGAAACGGTCAAAACCGAATACCAAAGCCGGTTTATGGAGGACCGCAAGCCCGAACGCGGCACGAGTCCCTCCGCAGCGATGAGCGGTGAAGACGACG
The DNA here is from genome assembly GCA_964475135.1 of uncultured Owenweeksia sp. Classification (GTDB taxonomy): domain Bacteria; phylum Bacteroidota; class Bacteroidia; order Flavobacteriales; family Schleiferiaceae; genus TMED14. The sequence continues at coordinate 14,979 of CAYYWL010000025.1, read as the reverse complement.
ACGACGAGCCTTCGCGCGGCAGCGCTCCGCGCCCCGGCAAACCCGGCGAGCCCAAGAGCAAGACGCCCGTCCTTGACAATTTTGGCCGCGACCTGACCAAGTTGGCTATCGAAGACAAACTCGACCCCGTAGTGGGCCGCGAAAAAGAGATTGAACGCGTCAGTCAAGTACTGAGCCGCCGTAAAAAGAACAATCCTCTTCTCATTGGTGAACCCGGTGTCGGTAAATCCGCAATCGCTGAGGGCCTCGCACTCAAAATCGTTCAGAAGCAAGTGAGCCGCGTGCTGTTTGGCAAGCGCGTCGTGACCCTCGACTTGGCCAGCCTCGTCGCCGGAACCAAGTACCGAGGCCAGTTCGAAGAGCGGATGAAAGCACTCATGAACGAGCTCGAGAAAAACGACGACATCATATTGTTCATCGACGAGATCCACACCATTGTGGGTGCGGGCGGAGCCACGGGCTCACTCGACGCGAGCAACATGTTCAAGCCAGCTCTGGCTCGCGGTGAGATTCAGTGCATCGGAGCCACAACCCTCGACGAGTACCGCCAGTACATTGAAAAGGATGGTGCGCTCGAGCGGCGGTTCCAGAAGGTCATGGTAGATCCACCGACCCCTGACGAGACGCTACAGATCCTGCGCAACCTCAAGCCCAAGTACGAAGAGCACCACAATGTGGCGTACACCGACGAGGCACTAGCGGCCTGTGTCGCGCTCACGGTGCGCTATGTTCCTGACCGATTCTTGCCCGACAAGGCGATTGACGCCCTCGACGAGGCTGGAAGCCGCGTGCACTTAGGGTCAATTTCGGTTCCCGAGGGGGTTCGCGAGCTCGAAGAACAGCTCGAAGCCGTGCGCAAGCAAAAGATGGAAGTCGTGAAAAAGCAGCGCTATGAAGAGGCGGCTAAGCTTCGCGACGACGAAAAGAACATTGAGAATAAGTTGGCTCAAGTCCAAGCTGAGTGGGACGAAGAGGTTCGCAAGAACCGCGCTCCCGTCACTGAGGACGACATCGCCGAGGTGGTGTCGATGATGACCGGAATTCCGGTTCGCAAAGTGTCTAAGGACGAGCTGGCCAAGCTTGCTGCCATGGAGCAAGACATCAAGAGCAAAATCATTGGCCAGGACGAAGCCGTACGCAAGGTGGTACGCGCCATTCAGCGCAACCGTGCAGGCCTCAAAGACCCCAACAAACCCGTTGGATCCTTTATCTTCTTAGGTCCCACCGGAGTAGGTAAAACCCAATTAGCTAAAGAGATTGCGATCCAGCTCTTCGACTCAGCCGACGCGCTCATTCGCATCGACATGTCCGAGTACATGGAAAAGTTTGCGATTTCACGGCTCGTGGGAGCGCCTCCGGGGTATGTCGGCTACGAAGAGGGCGGCCAACTCACCGAAAAGGTGCGCCGCAAACCCTATTCGGTAGTACTTCTCGATGAAATTGAGAAGGCGCACCCAGACGTGTTCAATCTTTTGCTTCAGGCGCTCGACGACGGCCACATGACCGACAGCCTTGGTCGTAAAGTGGACTTCAAGAACTCGCTAATTATCATGACGTCGAACATTGGTTCGCGCCAGCTCAAAGATTTTGGCACCGGGGTCGGATTCGGAACCAAAACACGCCAAGACAGCTCCGAAGACCTTGCAAAAGGGGTAATTGAGTCTGCGCTCAAAAAAGCGTTTGCTCCAGAATTCCTCAACCGCATTGACGACGTAATTGTCTTTGAGCCGCTTGAAAAAGAAGACATCGCTAAAATTGTGCACATTGAGCTTCGCAGCTTGCTTCGCCGGATGGAGACTCTGGAGTACCACGTGCAGCTCGAAGACAGCGCGGTGGCCTTTTTGGCCGACAAGGGTTTTGATCCGAAGTTTGGAGCGCGCCCACTGCAGCGGGCTATCCAGCGCTACGTCGAAGACCCTTTAGCTGAAGAAATCGTGAAGGGAAGCTTCCATCCCGGGGATACCGTGTTATTCTCTGGGGGCGAAGGAGCTGAGCTACTGAGTTTGGTGATTACGCCAGCAAAGGAGCCTCAAGCCGCTGGGAACGAAGCATCCGCTACAGTTCAATCTACTGAAGGCCAAGAGCAACCAGCCGAAGGCAACGAGCCTAGCGCTTAAAGACTGATAAGCCCGGGGATTCCCCGGGCTTCTTCGTAACGCTGCATTACAGCTTCAACGCTGAGCATTAGCTCTTTGGCTGTAACGGACACGTAGTTTCCTTTTGAGGATGGGCGAAGAGAAATCTCTGCTACTTCGGGATCAAAGAGCTGCTGAAGGCGGGCAATGGACTCATTGTCGGCGGGACAAATGAATTTAAACATGTACAGTGCGGGCCAGGTGTAGTTTTGCTCCAGTAGTTCCCGAAATTTGGCTTCTTCCATGACTCAAAGTAACACCACAACTCGACGCATCGTGCTCACTGGCGCGCCATCTACCGGAAAAACTTCGGTAGTCGCACTGCTTCAGGAGCTTGGGTACCCAGTGCTCCACGAAATTTCGCGGGACATCATTACTCAAGAGGGCACGAAGCTCGGTGGAGACGATCCGTGGCGCAACCTTTTGGCCTTTTCAGAAGTCATTTGGAAGCTCCGGGCAGCCCAGCATGCCGAGGCGGAGCATACCGAGGGCGATGTGTTTTTTGACCGCAGCCTGCTTGACACACTGAGCTACCTTCAGGCGGGCGACAAAGAAGTCCCCGCATGGATGGACCCCACGCCCTACCCCTACCACTACAAAGTGTTCATTTTTCCGCCCTGGGAAGCCATATACCGCACCGACGGCGAGCGCTGGGAACCCTTCGAAACGGCGGTCCAAGTCCACGAATCGCTGGTCTCAACCTACTCCGCGTTGGGCTACGAACTCATTGAGGTTCCACGGGCATCTGTGGAACAGCGCGTAGAATTTATACTTCATGTCCTCGGGCGCAAGTGATCGCCTGCAGCAGGTACTGCAGGCTGTTTGGGGCTACCCCGACTTTCGGCCGCTGCAGCGCCCGATTGCGGAATCCGTAGTTTCTGGCCACGACACTGTGGCGCTACTCCCTACGGGAGGTGGTAAGTCGCTGTGCTTTCAGGTTCCGGGGCTCGCCTTGGGCGGAACCACCATCGTGATCTCACCACTCATTTCGCTGATGTCGGACCAAGTGGCCCAGTTGGTACAGCGCGGAATCGACGCCCGTTCACTCGCCGGAGACCTCAAAAATTCGGATTGGATGGACCTGCAGCGCCGTCCGCCCCAATTCGCCTATGTTTCGCCCGAACGCGCCCGATCGCGGAACTTTACCGCCATAATCGAGCACTGGGACGTACGCTTGCTGGCCATTGATGAGGCCCACTGCGTCAGTCAATGGGGCCATGACTTCAGGCCACAGTATACCCAGCTCAAGGAACTTCGCGAGTCGCTCAGCCAAGTTCCGTGCATCGCACTGACGGCCTCGGCCACCCCTGACGTACTCGCAGACGTGATTCAGCTTCTCGGTCTTCGCGATCCCCAAGTGTTTCAGGCATCGTTTGCGCGCCCCAACCTTATTTGGTCGGTACGCGAAGTCGCCGACATTGCCACTGCCTGCGCCGCCTCGATTCGCCCCTACGACGGACGGCAAATTGTCTACGTCCGGAGCCGTGTTGCGGCCACCCGCTGGGCCCAGCACCTTTCAGACCGCGGAATTCCGGCAGCTCCCTACCATGCGGGGATGCCGCGTTCCGACCGCGAACGCCTTCAGACGGCCTGGAGTAGCGGCAGTGTGCGCACGATGGTCGCGACGACTGCATTCGGAATGGGAATTGACCAGCCTGACGTGCGTCAGGTGCTGCACATCGAACTCCCGGAGAGTCCCGAAGCACTCTACCAAGAGATTGGTCGCGGCGGACGAGATGGCCAAGAGGCCGAGGCACTTGTGCTGCTCGAACCCAAGGCACTCGCTGCGTTCACCCGCAAGATGGAACGCTCCATGCCTCCATTCGCCACGTGGATTCAGCACTACCACGAACTAGCCAGCAAGGCGCAAATCGCGGTTGGTGACGGACCAGGAGTTCGCATTCGCCCCCTAAGTCCCGCGCACGAACTCGTGCTACGCATCATGGCGCGCAAAGGCTTGGTCGAAGTGATTGAAGAGTCCGAAGCCCAGTTTCGCGTACAGCTCCGCTACGGAGGCAGTGAGCTCGTCGACATCGCCGAGGCAAACCCCGCCTATTCAGACCTACTCTACACACTCGCCCGACGCTACCCCGGGATTGTGCACCACTCAGAGCGCATCGAACTCAGTGCGCTCGCGGGAATTGGCGGTTGGACGTTGGCCCAGGTTCGCCTACTGCTCAACCGTGCCGCGGAACTCGAACTAATCAGCCTTGAGGGTGGCGGCAATGGAACCACGTACCGCTGGGCCCACCCTCGGTTTCCACAAGGGTCGAGTCCCATTTCTAAGGCCGAGTGGGACTTAGACCGCAACCGAATCTTGGCACGGTCCCGCGCCGTGGTCGCAATGCTCGACCCCAATGGGGTCGAATGCCGGTTTACCCAACTGCTGGCCTACTTCGGAGAGGTTGCTGCCGAGGACTGTGGCCGCTGCGATGTGTGCAGGTCCAAGCGAGATCCCTCTGAGCTAGCCTATGCTCTGCTCACAGCGCTGCACGGTTCCGAATCGCAGCGATTGAGCATCAGGGATGCCGCGGAGCGAACTGGACTTTCCCGTTCTGAAGCAGCGCGCTTTTTGGGTCGCGGGGCCGATTTGGGTTGGTGGAACCTCGATGAATCTGGCTGGGTCACGCTTTAGTTCCGACCTTTGCTTCATGCTACGCACCGTATTTTTTGGCACCCCCGACTTTGCCGCAACGAGTCTACGTACGCTCATTGACGCTCCCGATGTAGATGTGGTGGCGGTTGTTTCGGCTCCAGACCGACCGAGCGGCCGCGGACAGCAGCTCACGTCGAGTCCAGTCGCTCGGCTTGCGAACGAACACTGCATTCCGCTTTTGCAGCCAGAGAAGCTGCGCGATCCTGAATTTTTGACGGAACTCGCCGCCTTCAACGCTGATATTTTCACAGTGGTGGCTTTTCGCATGCTTCCCGAAGCCGTCTGGAACATGCCACCCTACGGCTCGCTCAACATCCACGGCTCGCTCCTTCCCGACCTTCGCGGAGCAGCCCCCATTCAGTGGAGCCTTGCCTACGGCGATTCCGGAACGGGAGTCACCGCGTTTTCGCTCAACCACGCGATTGACGAAGGGCCCATCCTTCGTCAGGTTCGAATTCCGGTCGGAGCCAACGAAACGTTTGGTGAACTTTATGCTCGGATGGCTGCAGAAGGCGCCCAGCTCGCGGCAGATGTTCTCGTACAGCGCGTGCACCAAGATCTTCGTCCACAGCCCCAAGACCAGGAACTTGTGCAGCGTTCCGCGCCCAAACTAACGCCAGAATTCGCTCAGCTAGAGCACTTAGACACCCTCTGGGAAGTCCACAACCGCATTAGAGCCTGCGATCCCATCCCTGGAGCTAGTTTGCCGACCCCAGATTCCCCGAATCAGCGCTGGAAGCTCTTTGGGAGCGAATGGCCAGAGTCTGTTGCCCTCACTCAATCCGAGGTTTCTCATTATTTAATTGATAATCAAGGAATTAAGTTGTTTTCAGCGGATGCTCACGCGGTCGTTCACGAAGTACAGTGGCCGGGTAAACGCCGAATGAGCGCTGTAGATTTCGTTCGCGGAAGTCGATTAAGGGGCCGATTTACACTAAGTGGTCAAAAAATTGACTAAATCCTTGTGCGTATTGGGATTCCGCCTATATTTGGGAAAACCAAACGTTTAATCACTCTTAAAAAAACAACAAGCATGAACAAGGCAGAACTCATCGACGCCATCGCTGCTGAAGCTGGTATCTCTAAGGCACAAGCTAAAGTTGCCCTAGACTCAGTAACCAACAACATTGGTGGTGCCCTTGCCAAAGGTGGCAAAGTATCACTCGTAGGTTTCGGTACCTTCAGCGTATCAGAGCGCGGTGCTCGTGAGGGCCGCAACCCACAAACTGGCGCGACTATCAAAATCGCTGCTAAGAAGGTTGCTAAGTTCAAGGCTGGCGCTGAGCTGGCTGGCAAACTCTAATGCCCAAAATCACCTAAACGCGAAAGCCGCCCAATGGGCGGCTTTTTTTTTACCATTGCGCGCAGTTAGCGCGCTAGAGCGTAGATGGACTCAATGATTTCAACCACCTTCAGTCCCTCCAGGGCATTGGTGGTTATGGGTTTGGTTCCGACCAGTACGTCACGCACGTTTTCGTACACATACATGTGGTTCGCGGCCGAACCCTTGTAGGGGCCGTAGTCGTTGGGCGGATTGCTCGGAGCCAGTTCAGGCATGCGGTAGCCCTCAATGTGGCAGTGCACCACTTCGTTCATGTACTGACCGGCTACTTTAATGCTTCCCTTAGATCCGATGATGGTCATTGAGCTTTCGAGGTTGGCGTCCCACACGCTGGTGCTGTAGTTCAGCGAACCGAGTGCGGCTCCGTGCTGCGGAAGTGCAAAGTGAACAAGGCCACTGTCCTCAAATTCGATGCTGTGGCCGTGGTTGTAGTTGCGCAGAAGCGCAGAAAGAGGCTTCACGTCTCCAAATACCCAGTACAGAATGTCAATAAAGTGACTGAACTGAGTGAACAAGGTTCCGCCGTCCAACTCTTTGGTACCATGCCAACCGCCGGCGTGGTAGTAGCGGTCGTCGCGGTTCCAAAAACAGTCGATGTGTACTTGAAAAATGTCGCCCAGCAGGCCTTGGTCCACCACGGACTTCAGCCACTCCGAAGGAGGCGAATAGCGGTTTTGCATCACCCCAAACACGTAGCGTCCGCGCTGAAGGGCGGAGTGCAGTATACGTTCGGCGTCGGACTTGTGCAGCGCCATAGGCTTTTCAACAATCACATGGGCCCCGGATTCAATTCCGAGCAGCGCGTGCTGGGCGTGCAGTCCGTTAGGACTAGCTACTGCCATTACATCTACCGAATGCACCCGCAAGAGCTCCTCGAGTGAGGTATAGTGGGGCGTGCCTTCTGCCATGCCAAGTTCTGCGGCATTCTTTACGTCGCAGGTGGCGACCAGTTCGGCGTTCGCCAAATTGCGAATCATTTCAATGTGGCGCTGGCCAATGCGGCCGCAACCGACCACTGCAAATTTCGATGTACTCATGGTTGAAGGCGTTGTGCCGTCCAGCTTTGGTCGGGCTGGCGGGTAAACTGAATGCGGTCGTGAAGGCGGCTTTCCCTCCCCTGCCAAAATTCGATGCGTTCGGCGCGGATGGCGTACCCACCCCAATGTTCAGGACGCTCGATGGACTCTGGATGCTTCTCTTGAACGGCCTTGAGCTGTGCTTCCATGGCTTCACGTGACGCAATGGGTTCGGACTGCTGCGAAGCTGCGGCACCCCACTGGCTTCCGAGCGGACGGCTCTTGAAGTATGCCGTACTTTCTTTAGGCGAAATTTTGTGTACGGAACCAAGCACGCGAATTTGCCGTTCGAGACTTGGCCAAAAAAACAAAGCATGTGCCCGAGGATGGGATTCAAGGTCCTTTGCTTTTTTCGACGAATAGTTTGTGTAGAAGATGAGGTCGCCCTCGCGAAACTCCTTGAGCAGTACAGTCCGTGCATCCGGATCACCGTTGGTTGCTACGGTGCTCAACGCAAACGCGGTTGCGTCTTCGACACCCGTGGCGCGGTACTCATCCATCCACGCTTGAAATTGAACAAATGGATCCGCAAGCATCCATCGATCGTCAAGGCTGCCCTTGACGTATTCTTTGCGGTCGTCGTGTAGTCCCATTATTGTGCTAAATTAGTTCGCATGCAGGCCGAAACCGGATCTTTTTTAATGGCCCACCCTCTTCTTGAGGACGGAAACTTCAGTCGCTCACTCGTACTGATGACCCACGTAGGAAACGACTCTTGCGTAGGCTTGATTGTCAACAAGTTAAGCGAATACACCTTGGATCAGGCACTTCGCGGGGACTGGCCCGAATGGCCGCTCTATTTGGGTGGCCCCGTAAGCACTGATTCGCTGTACTACCTCCACCGTCGGCCGGACCTTATTCCGAATTCCGAACTAGTGCTTCCCGGAATCTACTTCGGCGGTGATTTTGACGCACTGCGCGAGGCTATTGACTCGGAGTGGCTTCAGCCCGACGACATCGCGTTCATGGCAGGCTATTCGGGCTGGGCAGAGGGCCAACTGGGGTCCGAGCTTGATGAAGGTAGCTGGGTTGTGGTCAACGATGTGCTTCAGTCCGAATGGTGGCAGGCTGAGGACGCCTACCGAACATTGGCCCAGCGCTGGCCTGACGACTTAAAGCTTTGGCTTAATTCGCCCGAGATTCCTTATTGGAATTGAGCAATTTGAGCTCGATCTAAAACCAATTTCTGCATTTGCTCTGCGCGCGTCGAAGCGTATTCCGTCTTGCGAAACTTCTGGACCGCAGCAACCCCATGAATGGCATTTGTGAGCCAAACTTCATCGGCGTTCTGCAGTGCAAAGGGACTAAATACTTCTTCACGCACCTGCAATCCGAGCTGTGGAGCAAGCCCTAGAACTACCTCGCGCATCACGCCCCGCAAGGCGCCGGCACTCAATGGCGGCGTGATGAGTTCGTTACCTTGAATGAGCATCACATTGGACTTCGAAGCCTCAAGGACTTGGTTTTCATGATTGAGAATCAGCACCTCGTCCACATGCTGCTCGCGGGCAAACCCCGCGGCAAGTACGTAGAGTATGGCGCTGCTGGTCTTCACGTTTGAGAGAATCCCCGCACTTTTACGGTGGTCTTGAAAGAGACCGAGCTCAGGGCGAAGCACGGGGACGGGGTACAGTGTGCCCTCAACAGAAACGGCTGTAACCTCCCACTCGACCGACGCACGCGCTTCGGGTGCATAACCTAAAGCGCCACTGCGCCACACGCTTAAGCGCAGTCGGTAGTCGCGTGCCGCGTCAAGCTCTGTGGTTTTTAGGTCTGCCAGCCATCCATCTGGATTCCAGTGAGAAGGAATGGACATGCGCAGAATGCGCATGCCAGCCAACAGTCTGAAGTAGTGCTCTTCGGGGTTCAGAACACGGCCACCTGAAACGCGCATCGTTTCAAACAGGCCGTCGCCGTAGGCTTGCGCCCTATTCATCGTTAGGCTTTAACTCCGAAGAGTTCTGCCATGCGGGGTCCGATGTGAGCAGGTGAATCCACCACCTCTACGCCGCACTCGCGAAGAATGGCTTTTTTCGCCTGAGCGGTGTCGTCCGCACCGCCTACGATGGCACCTGCGTGGCCCATGGTACGGCCCTTGGGAGCCGTTTCGCCGGCAATGAACCCTACAACCGGCTTGCGGTTTCCGTCAGCCTTGATCCAGCGTGCAGCTTCAGCCTCAAGTTGGCCACCGATTTCGCCAATCATGACAATTCCCTCGGTCTCGGGATCATTCATCAGCAGCTCAACGGCCTCGCGAGTTGTCGTACCGATGATGGGGTCACCTCCGATGCCAATCGCTGTGGTTACGCCAAGACCTGCCTTTACAAGCTGGTCGGCGGCTTCGTAGGTCAGGGTTCCGGACTTAGAAACAATACCAATTTTGCCTTTTTTGAAGACAAACCCGGGCATGATGCCCACTTTGGCCTCGTCGGCGGTAATTACGCCGGGGCAGTTGGGGCCAATCAAGCGAACTCCGCGCTCTTTGACGTAGGCCTTAGCCTTCATCATGTCCGCAACCGGAATGCCCTCGGTGATGCACACGATAACTTGGATTCCAGCGTCCGCTGCTTCCATAATTCCATCAGCGGCAAATGCAGGCGGAACAAAAATGATCGAAACGTCTGCACCTGTGATCTTTACGGCATCGCTCACGGTGTTGAACACGGGGCGATCGAGGTGCGATTGGCCACCTTTTCCGGGCGTAATTCCGCCGACTACGTTCGTGCCGTAGGCGATCATTTGCTCGGCATGGAAGCTCCCCTCTTTACCAGTGAAACCTTGGACGATAATTTTCGATGACTTGTTGACCAGAACGCTCATGACGGATTCAAGGATTAGCGGTTAATTGCGCGGCAAAAGTACGACGCGAAGCCGGGTTTAACGGACGATGTTCATCTCTTGAATGAGGCGATCAGCACCCGCGTAGCGGTCCACGACCCAAAGCACATAGCGAATGTCCACCATGATATTGCGGCAGCGCTGGGGAGTGAAGTAGAAGTCACTCATGGTCCCCTCCCATACGCGGTCAAAGTTGAGCCCGATCAGCTCACCACGTGCATTGAACGCCGGGCTTCCCGAGTTTCCGCCCGAAGTATGGTTCGCGGCTAAAAAGCAAACAGGCAGCTCTCCGTTGGCGAGCGTATACGGGCCGTAGTCCTTGGCTTCGAGCTTCGCGCGATAGGCTGCTGGCAGGTCAAACTCGTAGTCGCCGGGGCGGTACTTGGCCTGCACTCCGTCGGCGGTCGTGTGGGTCGTGTAGCGCATGCCGTCGGCAGGCGAAAAACCTCCAGCGCGACCGTAGGCCACTCGGAGCGTGGAATTGGCATCGGCAGCGATCTGCTTTTTTGCGGACGCGGCGTAGGCAAGTTGCACGGCCAACCAGTCCTTCATGCCCGATTGGTACTCGGTCTCTGCGGCCGAGAGTTCGCCCATCAATGCCGCGTATTCCTCGCGAAGGCTTGCGCTAAGGCCCAATGCGGGGTGCGACTTGGCTGCGGCATCAAAAGCATCCCACGACGCCCCCTCGGCAGGCAGTGCCGGTACCGAGCCAGAAACTTTGGGATTCGTAAACGACCACAGGTCGGATTCCGCATGACCCACCTCTGAGTTCGCATTCCATGCGGCGATCAACCGCTGCGCGGCGCGGCGGTCAAGTTCTGGGTTCCAATCTTTGTAGAGCTCGCGAAGGGCCGCTCTCGGTTTTTCAAGGTTGTCCCCCATTGCCACTGCCTTCAGATAGGCTGAGGTCAGTCTGCTCCATGTGGCAAGTTCCCAGCGCGGAATCAACTCTTGGTAGTACAACGCCGTCCATCGAGACTGCATCAGCGCCTCGTTTTGTTCACCAAAGCGCTCGACCACGGCCCTTCCTTCGGGCGAAAAGGCCGCAACGCGCGCCTCGCGGGCGGCAAGCGTATCAACGCCTGAAACCTCGGCCATACCCTCTATTTGGCCAATCCACTTTTTCCAACCGTTGGCGACACTGGCGTACTTCGACGCGTACTGGATTTTGACCACAGGATCGACACGCATGGCGGAATCCCACGTACGGAGGACCTCGTGGCGCATCGCCACACGGGTTGGAAGCATTGTCTTAAGCTGCTGCTGCACCTCTGAAACGGGCATGTAGCTGTCGGTGCGCCCCGGGAATCCGTAAATTAATGTAAAGTCGCCCTCTTCAACTCCGCGCAGACTAATTGCCAAAGGCTTGGCGACATTCATCGGGATATTGCTGGTGCTGTATTCCGCCGGACTTCCGTCGGGCGCCGTGTAGACGCGAAACAATGAAAAATCACCCGTATGGCGCGGCCACACCCAGTTGTCGGTGTCGGATCCGTACTTGCCCACTGCACTCGGTGGCGCACCAACTAGGCGCACGTCGGGGTAGCGTCGGGCGCTGGATAGCACGTAGCGGTTTCCGGCAAAAATGGGCTTTACGCTGTGAATCCACGACGCATCAGGTTTGGGCTGGGCCGCAGCAACGGCCTTCATGGCCTCGCCGGGCTCTTGACCCTTGGCGATGAGCGACTGAACGGCGAGCGTCACGTCTTCGGTACGAATCACAAAGTCCACAAAGAGCCCGGGGTTGGGCTTCTCTTCGGCGTAGGACGAAGCCCAGAATCCGTGCTCGAGCAGGTTGTCATCAATGCTTGAGTGCGATTGGATCGCGTCGTACCCGCAGTGGTGGTTGGTGAGCACCAATCCCTTTGACGAAATCACCTCGCCGGTACAGAATCCGCCAAAGTGCACCACCGATTCGTTGAGGCCACCGCCTTCAGGACTGTAGATCGCTGTGGGCTTCATCTTCATCCCCACTGCCTTCATGTCGGCCTTGCGTCCCGCGACTTCGTGCGGAAACCACATTCCTTGCGCCCACATCGAGGTGGATCCGAGTGCAACGACCCCGATGGCCGCCAAAAGCATATTCTTCATAAACCCGAAGATACGGAGGCCCCAAAAGAAAAAACCCGCCTGTGAGGCGGGTTCCGCATGAAGTTATTCACGAAAATCAGGTTAAGAGACCGCCGTCAACTTGAAGCACCTGGCCGCTGATGTACGACGAAAGGTCGCTGGCCAAAAAGACGCAGGCGTTGGCCACATCTACGGGCTGGCCACCGCGCTTCAACGGAATAGCGTCGCGCCATGATTGCACCACTTTCTCGTCAAGTACGCCGGTCATTTCAGTTTCAATGAAGCCTGGAGCAATGGCGTTGCAGCGAACTCCGCGTGAACCCAGCTCAAGCGCCACCGACTTGGTGAAGCCGATGATGCCCGCCTTCGAAGCGGCGTAGTTCGACTGGCCGGCATTGCCTTTGATTCCAACAATGCTCGAAATGTTGATGATGCTGCCCGATCGCTGCTTGAGGAAGTAGCGCTGCACGTGCTTGGTCGTGTTAAAGACCGACTTCAGGTTGGTTGAAATCACTTGGTCAAAATCCTCTTCGCTCATGCGCAGAAGAAGGGTGTCGCGGGTGATTCCAGCGTTGTTCACGACCACGTCAATGTGGCCAAAGCGCGCAACGACGTCTTCGATGAGCTTTTCAGCTTGCTCGCCGCTCGAGGCGTCACTGCGGAATCCAACGGCCTCGCCGTACTGGCTGAGTTCAGCTTCAAGCGCTTGGCCGCGCTCGACGCTGCTCAAGTACGTAAAGGCAACTTTTGCGCCCTCTTGCGCAAAGCGCTCGGCGATGGCCTTGCCAATTCCTTTGGATGCGCCCGTAATGAGGGCGACTTTACCGTCAAGTAGTCCCATGTGTGTCTAGTTTGGGGCCCAAGGTACGTTCGGCAAGCCACGCCGCACAAAGTCCCACAGCCCAACCCGCAACCACATCTTCGGTCCAGTGAAAGTGCAGCGCCAGACGGCTAACGCCTACGGCAATTCCAAGCACGAGGTACAGCCAACGCCACGAGGGCTTTCGGTACGCCAAAAAGAGTGCAAAAAAGGCTCCGACTGAGCTGTGTCCCGATGGAAACGATTTGTATAAGGCCGGATCGAGCAGCTGCGACAACCGCACACCCTGAACCGCTGCATACGGACGCATCGCGTCGGGCCAAATAAAGTTTTTGCCGACTTGGGGAATCAGGGCTGCCGCCGCGAAACCCACCGCAAACACGGTCCACTCAGCACGATTGCTTCCGCGCAGGGCAAGCCAGAGCACAATCACAAGTGCAAATCCACCGTCTCCAAGGGCTGTCACCCCGTGCATGAGCTCAAACCACGGAAATTGGTCGAGTGATCTTTGAAATTCGTGGCTGCCCATCGACCACGTCCAAAAAACCAGTGCGCACGAAGCAGCCGCAAAAAGGGTAAGCGCAGCGCGCGTGCTTAGGACCCTATGGTCCGGAGCAGGGTGTGGATTTGGCTCTGCCATAACGACTTCATTTCAGATTCTTCGTCGGGTTCGACGTAGTCGGTCACAGTGAGCAGTCCGTCCCCCGTTAAATCATCTACGTCAATACGGAATTCAAACGAGAAGCGGTTGTCGCTGTCGTCGTGCTCCCATTTGTACTGAATGAAGTAGTTCGTCTTTTTGCGAACGACCGTGGCCACCTCTTCGGAATCGCCCCAAAAAAAGCGGTAGGTGTCGCCGCGCGAATTCACGTCGTCGCAGAACCACTCTGACAATCCGCTCGGGGTGCTTAAAAATGAGTACAGCATCGCTGCAGAGCAACGCACTGGAAACTCGATAACTAGCGGAACGCGATCAGACATCTCGGAATTCTTGGGTTGGAGCTGCAATATAACCTCTCGGCCCAATTGGGCAAGAAAATTTCATGCCGTATTTAGAACTGATTTAAATCAGTATTTACCTAGCGCCGATTGCCGACCTTTAGTACATGAAAACCATTCCACTCCTCCTGGCCCTGATTCTGATCGTGCCGTCGGCCTACGCCCAAGATGATCGCGATGCCCACGCGAGCCGCTATGCCTTTGCACCCAGCGGATTCAGCATCCCCAAGGACAGCGCCTACCTCAACGTCGTTGGCCCACTGGTCGACTTTCAAATTGGAATCACTGACCACTTCTCAGCCGGTATCGGAACTCCCCTATTTCTCGGCGTCTACGGGACCGCTTCCTACGGCATCGAACTTGCGCCCCAATTCCACGCCAAAATTGGGGCCTTGGCAGGTGTCCCAATCACGGGCAACGGCCATTTTGCCCTTCCCTTCGCGGTCGGAACCTACGGCACCCCCTCGTCAAACCTCTCGGCAGGCGTGGGATACCTTAATTTCGGAGGCGAAGACCTACTCGACATTAATTCCGGAATCGCCTACAACGCCAGCGGATACCGTGCCTTTGGCTCACGCTTTGGCTTCACCGCTGAAGTGTGGCACTTCACCTCTGAGGAAGTCACGGCCATCCTTCCGGCCATTCGAATCTACAGCCGCCGCAGTAAGTCGTACTTTAACGTGGGCTTTCTCAACGCGACCTACCCTGATTACGATTGGACACTTCTTGGCTATGATACCAATAATGACGGCGAAGTAGACACTCAGGACCCAAACTTAATGGGTGATCCAATTTACGATTACGTCAACCTCACCCGCGTTTGGAAGCGCTTCACCTTACCTGCCTTCACCTTCGCGTACTATTTGTAGTTCCTTTTGCGGAATCCCTACTTCTACCCTACTTTTGCCGCCCATTCCGGCGAGGTAGCTCAGATGGTTAGAGCGCAGGATTCATAACCCTGAGGTCGGGGGTTCGATTCCCCCCTTCGCTACTCGGAACACCAACCCAGGCCCACGGCCTGGGTTTTTTCATTTAAAGCCGAG
>CAYYWL010000024.1:0-23322 GCA_964475135.1 uncultured Owenweeksia sp. | reverse complement strand
CCAAGACGTTTTCAGGGTCTTTAAAGCGAACGGCGGAATTGCTGTAGTTCAAAAGCTGCTGAAATCCAGCTTCTTGGCTTTTATTCATGTTGAGGTCGCCCGCCAAGAGGTAGACGTCGTCGCGGGGGTTGGATGCCAAGTGGTTCATCAAGGCTTCGCATGCTTTTTGGCGCTCAGTCAGGTCGCCGGGGGCACTGCCCGCCTTAAAGTGTGCGGCGAATACCGTAAAAAACAGGGTGTCGGGGTTCCACGCGAGAAGGGAATCCTTGTAGTAGAACCGAATCACATCAATTCCGCGGACCAACGTGTTGTTTTGCAGGTCGTTGCTAATAATTGACTGCGACTTTAGACCGAGTTTGGTCTGGTCGTAGTAAACGGCGTTGATGAGCGAGCTTCCGTTGGTGTAGAGGTCTGTGGCGGCCCAGCGTGAGGTTCCGTTGGTATTCAGGCTGAAGTTGAGAATGCGCCCGTGGGCGGTGGCGTTGCTGCCGTCAACCTCATTGCACACCAAAATGTCAGGTTGGGTATGTGCGACCACGGTGCTCAACCAGCCTTCTTTTGCCCCCGGAGGGTTATTGGATGACGTACAAAAAGAGGTAAATGCCCTAAAGTAGGTGAGGTTGTAGGTCATTACCCGTACGTTCACGGGGTTTTGTCCAGCTAATCTACTGGAAATCAATAACAAAAATAAAGCGGACCAAAACCTTTGCACAGCTCCAAAGTTAGGCTCCAAAGAGGGGCTGCGTCATGTTGTTAAATAGTTAATTTGGTGGTAAATGTTTGTTAAGCGGGTAAAGTGCTTTGCCGCTTCACGTACTTTTGACGGAATTCAATACGGGCATGGCCAAGAAACCGACTATTCTTCTCGTCGACGACGACCCGGACATTCGGGAATTCGTGACGTTTAACCTCGCCAAAGAGGGCTACAATGTGGTCACGGCCAAAGACGGCGCTGAAGGCGTAGAAGCCGTAAAAAAGCATCGCCCAGATTTGGTCTTGCTTGACGTTATGATGCCGGGTATGGACGGAATCGAAGCCTGTGAGGCCATTCGCACCAATCCCGATATTGCGTCTACGCTGATTGCATTTTTGAGTGCGCGTGGAGAGGACTACAGCCAAGTTGCTGGTTTTGATGCGGGTGCAGACGACTACATCACAAAGCCCATCCGTCCAAAAGTACTCGTCAGCCGTGTGAAGGCACTGCTTCGCCGCAACGTCAAGGAATCTGAGCCCGTGGGCAACATCGAGCTTGGAGATCTGCTCATCAATCTTGAGAAGTACCAGGTGTTCCGCGACGGAGAAGTGGTGGACATGCCGCGTAAAGAGTTTGAATTGCTTCACCTACTTGCGAGCAAGCCGGGTAAAGTGTTTTCACGCGACTCAATCATGGACCGCGTATGGGGTTCTGAAGTCGTGGTAGGTGGGCGCACCATCGACGTGCACATTCGCAAAATCCGCGAAAAAATCGGGGACGACCGAATCAAGACGATTAAGGGCGTCGGCTACAAATTCGAGGAGTAACTTCGAGGCGTGCTCGACCGTCCAGAACGCATCGCTTTTTTTATTGCGGTCCTTTTAGGGCCCGTAGTGTGGTTTGTCATGTTCGCCATGTTCGAACTGGTTACAACGGACAATGGGGCTCTTCCCTTACCGCTCAATCAGATACCGTACCTCGAAATCACCTTGCTGAGCATGTTCGTGGCGAGCTCAACGGCATTTCTCACTGAGTACTTAATACGGCGCTTTCTTTATTCGCGGCTGTTAAAAATTTACAAGGTTATTTCGAATCCAGACCGCTACCAGACTTCGCTCATGGCCGACGCTGAAGAGGTCGGTAAAGTTGAAATGGAGGTAGCGTCATGGGCACAGAAAAAATCAAGTGAACTCAATAGCCTTCAGCTTCGCGACGACGTACGCCGCGAGTTCATTGCCAACCTTTCGCACGAGCTGCGCACTCCGATTTTTAACATTCAGGGTTACGTGCTTACGCTACTCGACGGAGTCAAGGACCAAAAAGTACGCAAGGACTACCTGAAAAAGGCCTCGCGCAATGTGGAACGCATGATTCGCCTCGTGCAGGACATGGATGTGCTTGCGCGCCTGGAGTCCAACCAGTTAGTGCTCCAGAAGGAGGCCTACAGCCTTACCGAGCAGATTGAGGACGCACTCGAACAGATGTCGGACCGCATCGCGCAGCAAGGTCTGACGGTGGTTCGCGATTTTGATCCGGAATCCGACTGTGCAGTGTTTGCCGACCCTGAGCGCATGGACCAGGTGGTACTCAACCTCATTTCGAACGCCATCAAGTACTCGCGGGATGAATCAGGTGGATTTGTGCGGGTTGCGATCGAAGATTCCGGCGAGAAAACGTACAACGTCATTGTTGAAGACAACGGCCTCGGAATCTCAAAAGATGACCTCGGTCGGGTGTTTGAGCGCTTTTACCGCGGGGACAGAAGCCGAACGCGCACGAAAAAAATCGGCGGAACCGGCCTTGGACTCGCCATTGTGAAGCACATTGTCGAAGCGCACGGGCATGCCGTTAAGGTTACCTCTACCCAGGGTGTTGGTACCGCGTTTTCGTTTACGATTTCAAAGGCACAGCCATTGGCCGTTAGCTAATAGCTTTGCGGAATGACCACCCTTGATACTGAATTGCTCGACCGCCTCGATGCGCTGCGTACCAAATACGCGGCTTCAGGCCAGTCGCTGATTGACTTTCTCGACGGATTGCTCGAGGCCGACTACATCACCTACTGGGACTACATTCGGCTCGACAGCTTGCTGAGCCTTCAGCAGCCACGGACCCCGCACCACGACGAGCCGATTTTTATCATGTACCACCAGATAACGGAGTTGTACTTCAAGCTGGTGCTGCACGAACTGGATGCCGCGGTAGCCGCTCCGATGCCCGGGACCGCCGACTGGACCCCTGCCTATACCGAGGCGCTCACCGAACATGTGCGCCGCTGTACCCGCTACTTTGGGGCTCTTGAAAATTCCTTTGCGGTGATGACCGACGGTATGAACCGTGAGCAGTTCCTTCGCTTCCGTATGGCCCTGATTCCGGCAAGTGGCTTTCAGTCAGGTCAGTACCGCATGATCGAAATGGCACTTGCTCGGCTGAATGAGCTCGTTCACTTGGACGTGCGGGCGGACTACGCCGACGTGCACGACCCACTCGCGCTTTTGGAGAAAATTTACTGGCGCGGAGGCGCAACCATCGCGGCAACCGGTGAAAAAACTTTGACGCTGAAGCAGTTCGAATCCAAGTACGCCAAAGAATTTGCGGAGCGCGCCGTGGCCCTCAGCGGTCAAACGGTCTCGGACCGAGCGCGCATTTTGATGGATCAGGGCGGAATGACCGACGAACTTCGCCACGCGCTGCGCGAGCTCGACGCGCAAGTCAACGTCCGCTGGCCGATGCAGCACCTTAAGACGGCCGGCCGCTACCTCGCCAAGCAGCCCAGCGACACGCGGGCTACGGGCGGAACCAACTGGCCGAAGTACCTACCGCCGAAGTTTCAGCTCCGCATCGCGTTTCCGTTTTTGTGGACCGACGCCGAGCGCGAAGCCTGGGGCACGAGTAGCTAGCAGCTAGTTGCTCGCAGCTAGTTGCTGCGGAACATAGCTCAAGATTTCGCGCACCAGATCCTCACTGTAGTCCGGCCACCGCACAGGCTGGGGCGGAGGGCTGTTCAGCCAATTGCTAATCTTGAGTTTGGCTAGACTTGGTGCGTGCCATGCGCCTGCCTTGCGCAGTGCCGCAGCGTTGCACTCCTGTTCGTACTGCCCTTTGATGGGGATGACTGCCAGACGCTTTCCGTGAAAAAGGGCTTCGGTGGGTAATTCAAAACCGGCGCTACAGAGCACGGAATCCGATTCTGCAAATGCCGTTAAAAACGCTTCGGTCGTTACGGCTTCGGCGCGGAACGCTCCGCGTTTGATGGGTGCCGCCAACTGGGGGACAAATGCGGTGACCGGAACCGGGCAGTCTTTGAGCACTTCAGCCAAGACGTCCACGCTGTATGCGGGTAGGTAGACTAGCAGCTGCGGCCTCGGATTCGCCGTGAGGCCGCGAATTTCAGTGCGAATCAGAGGCGGATGCACGCCCGGGGCTACCGCTTGAACGTGAAATCCAATCGACTGCAGTGAGGGTGCGTAGTTTTTTAAAATCCACTCTCCGAGCGGGTTGCGGTGTTTGGGTCGGGGCGAAAGTGGATGCCGCACGCCCGCTTGGTGGCTGAGCTCTAGAAGGGTTCCGCCCCGCAGCCAGACCGCCCAAGCACTCACGGGCTCAAAGTCGTTGACAATCAAGTCGTAGCCGTGAATGGGCGCGCGAACCACGTCCCAAACAAAGCGAAGCCAGCGGTTCTCAAAGAGCGTACGGATGATGCTCAAGCCGCCGTGTGCGTTGTACTTCAGTGAGATTCCGCTCCAAGAGCGCTGCGTCCCGCCAGGCAGGTTCAACTGGCTCTCGGTTCCCGAAATCCACACGTCCACCTGGGCGTGCTTCGCGAGCAGCGGAATCAGGTGCCGAGCCCGAGCAACATGTCCGTTGCCCGTGCCCTGGACGGCATAAAGAATGTTCATTGGTCGGAATCGGCTTCGTTCAAGAGCATAGAGAGCAAATGCCGAGCCGAAGCATCGACCTTCTCATCTTCTTCTTCGACTTCGCGCACGTCGGGGTGCTGGTAGAGCGACCACGCGCAACCATCCCACTCGAGCGCGGTGAGGTTTTCGATCCAATCGCCTGAATTCAAGTACTCTATTTCGCGATCTCCCACGTGAATTGTGCGCATTTGGGGCTGGTGTATGTGGCCGCAAATCACGCGTCCGTAGCCTTTGCGCACGGCCATTTCGGCGGCGGCAACCTCAAAATCTCCGACGTACTTCACCGCTTTTTTGACGGAATCCTTGATCGTCTTACTCAGCGAGTACTTCTCGCGGCCCATGCGCTCGAGCAGCACGTTGAGCCAGCGGTTGACCCAAATGAGGAGGTCGTACGACCACCCCCCGAGTTTGGCCAGCCAACGGGCGTTCTGGATGCTGGCGTCAAAAATGTCGCCGTGAAAGATCCACGTTTTGACTCCGCCAAACGTAAACACCATTTTGTTGCGTACGTGGATGTGTCCCAAGTCTGCGTCGGCAAAGCGGCGCAGCATTTCGTCGTGGTTGCCCGTGATGTAGTAGATCTCTGTGCCTTTTTGCGCCATAGTGATTAAGCGCTTGACCACTTTAAAATGACTTTTGGGGAAGTAGGACTTTTTGAAGTTCCAAATGTCAATGATGTCGCCGTTGAGGATCAGGACGTCGGGCTGTATCGATTTGAGGTAGGCGAGTAGCTCGCGTGCGTGGCATCCGAAGGTTCCGAGGTGAAGGTCGCTTAATACGACTGCGGGTAGGTGGCGGCGTGAACTCATTGAAATGCAAATACCTGACTTCTGTGTAACCTCTGCGTTACCGCATTTTTAGGCAATTTGTACTTATCAACAGGCTTATCCGCCGGCTCTTGGCCGTATTTTAGGGCCCTCAATGACAAAAAAGCATCCCAAAAAGCGCGTACTCCCTATCTGGTTGGCTGTCAGCATCGGATTAGGGCTGGTCTTGAGCCTGTGGCTGCTCGCAAAGGTGCTTCCTTCGGCAGGTGAACCTGGATCTGCGGCGGGTGAAGAGGTTGATCCCGGCTTTCTGTTTGGTTACTCACTTAAAGATTACGACGCTCAGCGATTTGAGGTTGGTGACGGCGAAACCTTTGGCGGCCTTATGAACTCTTGGGGAATTGATGCGGGGACTGTCGATGAACTTCTTAAAATTGGAACGCAAGAGTTCAACCCCCGAAAGTGGCGGGTTGGAGATGCGTACTGGCTACTTCGGAGCAAAGACAGCACCCAGCAGGTGACGTACTTCGTGTACGAGCCATCTGTAGCGGAATACGTTGTTTTTGGGCTTCGGGACAGTTTGTTTGTGCGCAAAATCGAGCGTCCGAAGGTGACCGTTGAGCGCGCAGTCGGCGGCGAAATCGAGGGGTCGCTCTATGCCACGCTCGAAAAGCAGGGCGTGTCGCCGGCGGTGGCGGTAAAACTTTCGGAAGTCTACGCGTGGACCATCGACTTCTTTAGAATCCAGGCGGGCGACCGGTTTGAGGTGATCTACGAAGAGTCTTATGTCGACGATACCGTCTTTGTCGGAACCGGCAAGATCCTCGCAGCGCGCTTTTTGCACAACGGCAAGTCATTTTACGCTTTTAAGTACCAAAACTCGGACGGAAGCGTCCAAGGCTACTACGACCACGAGGGAGAGGGTATGAAGCGCATGTTCCTCAAGGCACCCCTGGAGTTCGCCCGCATTACGTCGCGCTACACCATGCAGCGCTTTCACCCTGTTCAAAAGCGCTGGAAGGCCCACTTAGGCACGGACTATGCGGCTCCAACCGGTACACCCATTTTGGCGACGGCTAGCGGAACAGTCGTCGCTGCGGCCTACACCTCAGCTAACGGTAACTACGTCAAGATTAAGCACAACGGCACCTACACGACCCAGTACCTTCACATGAGTCGGATTGGCAAGGGTATTCGCAACGGATCCCGCGTCGAGCAGGGACAAGTGATTGGTTATGTGGGTTCTACCGGACTTGCGACCGGTCCGCACGTCTGCTACCGATTCTGGAAGAACGGTAAGCAGGTGGATCCGCTCAAAGAGCCCATCCAGCGCGCCGACCCGTTGCCGCGCTCGCTGTGGGCTGACTTTGAATCGGGAATGAAGCCGCGCAAGGCGATTCTCGATTCCTTGGCGAATGGGTGAGGGCGGTTCGCTCCGCCCACACCTCATCGGATGAACTTTTGAATGGGGCTCCATAAATAATCGTACATTGCCCTGATAATCAATAGTGTGACTCAGGTGATGTCGTTTGTCTCACGGCCGTTTACGTCCGATTTTCGCGCCAAACTTGGCCGACTTACCCTGTATGCGGCTATTTTAAGTTTTTTGGTTCACTTGGGCTTGTATGCGGCGAAGCCGTGGTTCCCCGACCTGATCGTGGGGCCGCTATTTGCGCATCCGATCAACGCAATCTATACGCCGTTCTCTGTACTCCTAGTCTTTGAGACCTACCTGCTCGTCTACTATTTGCGCCGTTCGACCACCATTTATGTGGCGAAGCAGTACGAAATCATTGTTCTGATCCTTATTCGAGGCGTTTTTAAGGATTTAACGCACCTTGAACTCGGTCAAAATTTTCACTGGAATCCCGGCAATATTGAGCTCATTTGGGATTTGCTCTGCGTGCTCGTGATCTATGTGTGTGTGCTCTTGTTCTATAGAATATCGGGCTATGTTACCGATCAGGATTTTCCCAACCAACCTGAGGCCCTCAATCTGCGGCGATTTGTATACTCCAAAAATATCCTTGCCTTTATCCTATTCGTAGTCTTGGCTGGACTCGCGGCTACGACGTTGTTTACATGGCTACAAACGGGTTCCGCGCTTGAGAATCCAGTGTCTGATTTGAATTCGGTCTTTTTCGACCAGTTCTATACAGTGTTGATTATCAGTGATGTATTCATTCTGCTCCTCTCGCTACTGTACAGCGATGACTTTCCCACCATCATTCGCAATTCGAGCTTTGTCATCTCGACGATTTTGCTCAAACTCAGCTTTACGGCGGAATCAGGAGTTGCACAGCTCCTCATCGCGGGCGGTGTCAGTTTCGGACTGGTGATGCTTTGGATTACCAATGCCTACTACCGTCTCGGAACCAAGCCCTAAAGTGGGTTAGCCCACTACGTTCACGATCCGCCCCGGAACCACAATAACCTTTTTGGGGCTGCGTCCTTCGAGGAAGTGTGGCGTTTTTTCGTGGGCCATCACCGCCGCCTCGACCTCGGTAGCCGAAGCGGCCGCCGGCATTTCGAGTTGGAACCGAGTTTTTCCGTTGAACTGCACGGGATAGTTGATGCTGTCTTTCACCAAGTATTCGGGGTTGAGCACGGGGTAGGGGGCGAGTACCACGCTGCCTTCGCCACCGAGTTCCGCCCAAAGTGCTTCAGCCGTGTGGGGCGCAAAGGGCTCGAGAAGGACGGCGAAGTCGCGCAGTGTGCGCTGTGCGAGCTGCGGAATTCCGCTCCACGCATTCACCGCAATCATCATGGCGCTCACTGAGGTGTTGAACGAAAGCGTTTCAACATCGCGCTGCAGCTTGTCAATCAACTGGTGAAGGGTGCGCAACTCTTCAGGAGTCGCCTCGCCGTCGTGGCGCTTTTCCATCAGCCGCACGGACTTTTTCAAGAATCCAACGACACCCGACATGCCCTGGGTATCCCACGGCTTGCTCTGCTCGATCGGCCCGAGGAACATTTCAAAAAGGCGCACGGCGTCGGCTCCGTACTGGTCGGCCAAGGCGTCGGGGTTGACGACGTTGTACTTGGACTTCGACATTTTCTCGACTTCGCGCTCGACCTTGATTGGGCCTTCGGCCGGGATAAATTCAGTTCCAGCCCAGCTTGGCATCCACGCTCGAAG
Source organism: uncultured Owenweeksia sp. (assembly GCA_964475135.1). Lineage (GTDB taxonomy): Bacteria > Bacteroidota > Bacteroidia > Flavobacteriales > Schleiferiaceae > TMED14. The sequence goes on along the minus strand of CAYYWL010000024.1, from coordinate 14,802 downwards.
GGCGTCGCGGTCGACTTCGTTCCGCTCATTGACCAAACTCACGTCAACATGAAGTTTTTGCGTGCTGTACTGCCCGACGAGCTCGGCGCTGACCACGGTCTGCGTGCCCTCGATGCGGTGCACAAACGCGCTGATACCCTGAATCATTCCTTGGTTCACTAATCGCTTAAACGGTTCGCGGAACCCAATGTGCCCCAAGTCGTGCAGGGCATGGGTCCAGAATCGGCTGTAGAGGAGGTGGCCGGTGGCGTGCTCACTTCCGCCCACGTACAGGTCAACTTGACCCCAGTAGTCTGCGGCGCTGCGGTCCACGGGCGCGTTGGCGTTCTTGGGATCCATGTAGCGCAAGAAGTACCACGAGCTTCCAGCCCAACCGGGCATGGTCGTGGTCTCCAGCGGAAGGCCTTCAGCCGACACCCAGCGCTCCGCGCGCGCCAGCGGCGGCTCCCCATCCTCGGTAGGCAAGTACTTATCCACCACAGGCAACTTCAGCGGCAACTCATCCACAGGTAACGCCTCAGGAACCCCATCGCGGTACGCAATCGGAATGGGTTCACCCCAGTAGCGCTGGCGGCCAAATACGGCATCGCGCAAGCGGTACTGAACCGTCCGTTCGCCCAATCCGCGCGATTCCAACTCAGAAATGGCGCGATCAATCGCATCAGCGGTCGCCAATCCGTCCAAAAACATCGACGCCATGGCACGACCCGACTTGGCCTCATAGGCCTCGGCCTGCACGTCCACGGGCTCATTCGACGCCACCACCTGCACAATGGGCAAGCCCATTGCCTTGGCTAGCGCATGGTCGCGGCTGTCGTGTCCCGGAACCGCCATGACCGCGCCCGTTCCGTATCCCATCAGCACGTAGTCACTAGTCCATACCGGAATCGGCGCCGCAGTGAACGGATGCTCCACGTAGGTCCCCGTGAACACTCCGCCCACGGTCTTCGTATCAGCTTGGCGGTCGCGCTCGCTGCGGCGTGCTGCCTGCTCGCAGTAGGCCTCCACTTCGGCCCGCTGGGCCTCGGTCGTCCACTCCCCGAGCATTGGATGCTCGGGAGCGACCACCATAAACGTGGCGCCAAAAATGGTATCGGGGCGGGTAGAAAACACTTCAAGCACGTCGGCTCCGCCCATTGGCTCGTTAGTTCGTTGGCTCGTTGGCTCGTTAGCTCCTGAGCTCATGGGCTCGTTGGCACCTTGGCCAGCCTTGCCAACCTCGCCAGCCTCGCCAACCTTGCCGGCTCCGCCAGCGAGCACCTTAAACCGTATCCGAGCACCTTGACTGCGGCCGATCCAGTGGCGCTGCGACTCTTTGATGCTGTCGCTCCAGTTCAGATCGTCGAGGCCGTCGAGCAGGCGTTGGGCAAAGGCGCTGATGCGCATGGACCACTGAAGCATGGGCTTTTGCACGACAGGATGTCCGCCGCGTTCGCTGAGGCCGTTTACGACTTCATCGTTGGCGAGCACGGTTCCTAGGGCCGGGCACCAGTTTACCAGCGACTCGCTGCGGTAGGCGAGGCGGAAGTGCTGCAGCAGCGCTTCGCGCTGCGCCGCATCCATGGCGGCCCATTCGGCTGCGGAACATTGGGGTTCGCCGTGGCACGCGGCATTCAAGCCTTCGGTGCCCCGCGCGTTCAAGTGCGCCACAAGCGTTTCGATCGGCTCCGCGCGCTCGCTTTGCTTGTTGTACCAGGCTCCAAACAGCTGAATAAAAATCCACTGCGTCCAGCGGTAGTAGTCGGGGTCGCAGGTTTGCACCTCGCGGCTCCAGTCAAAACCCAACCCAAGGCGGTTCAGTTGTTCTCGGTAGCGCTCGATGTTGACCTCGGTCGTGACGGCGGGGTGCTGGCCGGTCTGAATAGCGTACTGTTCCGCGGGGAGGCCAAAGGCGTCAAAGCCCATCGGGTGCAGCACGTTAAATCCTTGGTGGCGCTTAAAACGGCTGACGATGTCGCTGGCAATGTAGCCGAGCGGGTGGCCCACATGTAGGCCCGCACCGGACGGGTAGGGAAACATGTCAAGCACGTAAAACGGATTCCGATCCGACGGAAAATCAGCGCGATATACATTTAATTCACGCCAAAGCTGCTGTGCTCGGGCGTCCCATTCGGTCGGTCGGTATTCCATGGGCGCAAAAGTAGCCCCGTGCCTCGGATTTCGCGTAGATTTGTCCCATGGCCAAAGCACAGGGAGAAGAAGCCTTCAACAAGCGCCGGGTGCGCTTTTCGTACGCCGGGGTGGTGCTCAGCATCGGCCTCGTGCTCTTTTTGACGGGAATCATGGCCACACTGGCCTACCAGTCGCGCGTTCTCACGGACGACCTCAAAGAAAATTTTACGTTCACACTCTTTCTCAAATCCGATGCAACCCAAGAAAAGGCGGACGCCTTTATCAAGGATTGGTCCGACGAACCCGAGATCCGCAGCCTTCGCTTTGTGGGTAAAGAAGAGGCGGCCGAGCAGTTTCAGAAGGACCTTGGCGAGGATTTTGTCGACTTTCTCGGGTTCAATCCCTTAAGTGATGCGATTGATGTCAAGCTCAAAGCGGACTTCGTAAGTCCCGACCAACTTGCCAAGCTTCAAGAGCGCTTTCTCAAGGCTTCGATTGTCGAAAACCTGGTCTACGACCGCGACCTCGTATCGGTGATTCACCAAAATGTGGGTAAAATCAATACGGCGATGCTCGCCGCGGTGGCCATCCTGCTACTTGTGAGTCTGATGCTGATCAATAATGCCTTGCGCCTCGCGATTTATGCCCGCCGGTTTACCCTCAAGACCATGCAGCTTGTCGGGGCGACTAAAGCATTTATCCACAAGCCGTTTCTTAAAGAGGGCCTCATTCTTGGTGCCTTGGGCGGACTCACCGCGGCAATCCTCTTGGCGGCGACCTACGCCCTTCTCATCAATGAATGGCCGCGCCTCGCGGTAAGCTTGACGTGGAGCCTTTGGGGTGCCCTGGCCGCAGCCCAAATCTTCATTGGAATTGCATTGACCACCGCATCTACTGCATTGGCCGTACGCCGATACCTCGCATTGAACACCAACCAACTTTACGAACGATGAAGACTACCTTCCTTTTTCAGCGCGGCAACTACGTGCTCATGCTCGCCGGACTTGCCTTGATTGTACTGGGCTTTGTGCTCATGTCTGGCGGAGGCTCTGAAGACCCTAACGCGTACAATCCAGAGCTCTTTAGCACGCGCCGTATCGTTATTGCTCCCTTTTTGATCGTTGTCGGATTTGCCGTCGAGGTCTGGGCCATTATGCGCAAACCCAAAGCCGAGTAATCCATGGATTGGCTCAGTGCAATTATCCTGGGTATCATTCAGGGTCTCTCGGAATTCCTACCTGTCAGCTCTTCGGGGCACCTCGAGTTGGGCCGCAGCCTGCTTGGTGTCGAAGTGTCCGGTAGCAGTGGTCTGCTCTTCACGGTGACGGTTCACGCGGCCACCGCGCTGGCGACCGTAGTGGTTTTTTACAAGGACATTGTGTCGGTAGTCCAGGGTCTCATCAAGGGCCATGAAGAGGACCGCCGCTTTGCCGGGTCCATCCTCGTGTCCATGATTCCAGCAGCATTTGTGGGGCTGCTTTTTGAAGATGCCATCGAAGGGCTTTTTGAAGACTCCACCCTACTCGTAGGAGCGATGCTTATCATCACTGGTTTGCTTTTGCTGATGGCCGACCGTGCTAAAAAAACCCACAAAAAGGTGTCGGTTGCCGACGCATTCGCCGTGGGCATAGCTCAAGCAATTGCCATTCTACCTGGGATATCACGAAGCGGAGCAACCATCAGCACCAGCGTTTTGCTGGGAGTTGACCGAGAGCACGCGGCGCGGTTTTCGTTTTTGATGGTTGTACCGGTAATCATGGGAAAAATGATTCTCGACATCGTCGATTTGGCGTCCAATCCCGGGTCGTCGAGTGAACCCTTGCTTCCCTTGGTAGTCGGATTTGCAGCGGCTTTTGTTACGGGACTTTGGGCGTGTCGGGCGATGATTCGCTTCGTCAAACGCGCCAAGCTCAAGTACTTCGCGTACTACTGCTTCGCGGTTGGAACGGTTGCCAGCGTGTGGACCGTCCTCAGTTAAGCATACCCTCGGACCTCGAGGAGGCCCGTGCGGGATTCTGGATTGCGGTCGACAAACCGCTCGAATGGACCTCGTTTGACGTAGTCGCTAAGATTCGCAACGCCCTCAAGAAGCGCTACGCGACCCGAATCAAAATTGGCCATGCGGGAACGCTGGATCCCTTGGCCACTGGGATGCTGGTGCTCGCCGTTGGTCGCGCTACCAAAGACATCGAGTCGGTGATGGCGGGAGCCAAGACCTATACAGCCACCCTAAAGCTTGGAGCAGTGACCGCGAGCTACGATGCAGAGACCCCAGAACAACCCAGCGGTCAACCAATCCCCGAGCTCACCAAAGAATTAGCTGCGGAACTCACCGCGAAGTTCACGGGGGAGGTTCTACAAGTTCCCCCCTTATTTAGCGCAGTAAAAATCGACGGAGCGCGGGCCTACGAGTTAGCCCGAAGTGGAAAGACGGCCGAAATCAAAGCCCGCCCCGTGCAGATCCACCGCTTAGAAGTCACGGCACTCGCGCCCGACGTCTGGGAGTTAACCGTAGGCTGCGGCAAAGGGACGTACATCCGTTCGCTCGCCCACGACATGGGTCAGCATTTGGGCTGCGGAGCCTACCTCACGGCCTTGCGCCGCACCGAGGTGGTTCCGTTTGCAGCGATGTCGTCGTTGGATGAAGTACTCGCCGCGGTTCAGTCGTCGTAGCGCGAGGTCCAGAGGTTTTCGCTGAAGTTTTTCGCCCGCGAAAATCCGTAGAGTGCGGCCATCGCAGAAGTGGCGAAGAGCAGGTAAAAAAAGAAAATTCCGCGCACAAAGCCTGAATGGGCGCCAATTACTGACTCTGGCACGGCCAAGGCCACGATTGCACAGAAAACTAAGATGCTCTGCATCATGGTTTTGAACGAGCGAAGCGGGTACATTACCAAACGGCGCAGCGGATTCACTTCACCGCCCCACTTGTGCACCAAGTAGTGGTAGCCTCCGCCGAGTTCAAGCAGGAGCAAGGGGTCCTTGTCTTTGTAGGTCAGGCGAAAGAGCGATGCAGGAGCCACAATTTTGTAGCCGTTCAAACGGGTTCCGGCCGCGGCGTCAAGCCGTTCCATTTCGGCGACGGCTTCGTACGGAATCTGTCCTGCAAAGTGGTTGGCATCCAAAAAGCGCAGTCGGTAGTCCACGCACAGCGACTTTAGGTGGTCTTCGTGGACGATGCGGTCGCGAAGCATTGCCTCGAGCGGAAGCTGACCCTCGCGCTGAAAGGGTTCTGCCAATTTGCTGCGCTGCGCCTCATCGCTGGCAAGCCATTGTTCCCAAGCCTCGGCGTCGCCCGCGCTCCGGGTTAAAAGTGTGCGTTCTAAATCGGTTCCCATAGTGTGAAAATAACCGCCAAAAGGCAATTGCGGTTCACACTTGACAAGGCCTAGTTCAAAAGGGTACCTTTGCCCCCTATGAAAATGAAGCTCTCCCACTTTGGCTACGAATTGCCTGAAGCGCAAATCGCGCAGCATCCTGTTGACTTTCGCGATGACGCGCGCTTGATGGTGGTGAATCGGGAGTCCGGAAGCATTGAGCACCACTACTTTCGCGATCTCGCCAATTTCTTTGAGCCGCGCGACCTTTTGGTGATTAACAATACGAAGGTTTTTCCGGCCCGTATGTGGGGAAACAAAGAAAAGACGGGTGCCTTGATTGAGGTGTTCTTGCTTCGTGAACTCAATGCCGAGAGCCGTCTATGGGACGTGCTGGTAGATCCCGCCCGCAAAATCCGTATTGGAAACAAGCTCTACTTTGGCGACGACGACAGCCTTGTGGCTGAGGTCATTGACAATACAACGTCACGCGGACGTACACTTCGCTTCCTCTTCGATGGAAGCTATGAAGAGTTTCGCCTAAAGCTCAAGGAGATGGGTGAGACGCCATTGCCCAAGTACATCACGCGTCCACTTGAGGCCGAAGACGCCGACCGCTACCAGAGCATTTTCGCCAAGGTGGAGGGGGCTGTGGCCGCACCCGTTGCCTCGCTGCACTTCAGTAAGAATTTGATGAAAAAGCTCGAAATCAAGGGCGTCGACACGGTCGAGATGACCATGCATGTTGGTCTCGGAACATTTCGCCAGGTTGAAGTTGAGGACCTCTCGAAGCATAAAATGGAATCAGAGCAGTACTGGATTTATCCAGAGACGGCAGAACGCGTGAATCAGGCCAAGGCTGAGAAGCGCAAGGTGTGTGCGGTGGGTACCAGCGTCATTCGTTCGCTCGAGTCGTCAACAATCACAGATCACCGCATTAAGTCGGGCAACGGATGGACCTCAAAGTTCATCTTTCCTCCGCACGAGTTTCTCGTGGCCAATAGTTTGATTACCAACTTTCACGCGCCACAGTCTACGATGCTCATGCTCACCGCGGCATTCGCGGGCTACGAGCTGACAATGGACGTGTACAATACGGCGGTTAAAGAGAACTACCGGTTCTTGAGCTACGGCGACGCACTTATGTTCATTTAAGCGCATCAATTCCAAAAAAAAGCCGACCCAACGGGTCGGCTTTTTTGTTATGTCTGGGACTTTTTAGCGGCCACTACCCATGAGGTAGCCCACCTTGAGCCCCATAAAAATTCCGATGTTTTGGTAGCGGCCGTCGCTGTTTTCGTCAATGTAGGCTTGGTACAGCTCTTGGCCGGTCACGGGGTCGATGGTATAGTTCGTTGCTACAATAGGAAAGTTCACGAATCGATTGGAAACCCCAAGACTCAAATCCACTAAGAAGCGATCGCTCGAGCGAATGTGGTACCCCATCATAATGCCCTGGTCAAAGTTCTGCTTGAAGCTCGTGATGGGGCCGTCAATCCCATCAAATACTTTATTGTAGCGGCGGTTTTGAATGAACGCACCAATGTATAATCCGTCGTCGTAGGAGTCTCCGCCAGGGAACACTTTGATATTCAGTGTTTGGCTCGAGCCCGGACGGACCCGGCTGTCTAGGCTGTAAAACGAGTTGTCGCTCCACAAGATTGCCTCGTCGACAAATGCGTCGATGGTGTTGTGTAGTGTGAGTCCAAGTCCAGCTTCAATGGTGAAGTAGGGACTAAGGCGCTGTTCCACCGAAATAGGGTAGTGGCCTGAGAAGAATGGAGTCACATTGAACTTTACGGCGGTTGGGTAGCGAGCAATCAGTCGATTGCGGTTTCGTGCCGTGTTTGACGACCCCGCGGCGGTCGAGCCATCCACGTTGTACCGCTTTACGGTGACTTGCGCCGTAGTATCCACCGCAACTACGGCGGCTATTGCAAAAATGAGCGTTCGAAAATTCATGGCGTAAAGATAACGGACATGCTTTCGGCAAAATTCTTGCCACTTTGAAATGCAGTAACTTTGACCAATGAAGCGATTTGCCCTTTTTCTTTTGGGAGTTGTACTGCTCTCCTCAGCTGTTTTTGCTCAGGATTCCGAAACAATTGAAGTTCGTTGGAGCCGGGGCTATAAAAACCGTGAAATTCAGCTTGACTATGTGACCAGCTTGGATTCCGCCAACTTTATGACCTACGGCAGTACGTCGCGATCCCTGCTCCGCAAGGCCAAGTACTACTACGCTCGCTACGACCGGTTTAGCATGGAACAAGTGTGGCAAGTTGAAGAGACCATCGACAAGTACCGCGATGCACCAATGAGTTTTCACAGCATGGTCACATTTGGTCAAACCACCTATGTATTTTACCAGGCATATTCAAAGACGGATGACGTGCGCTACGTGCTGCTGCGCACCATCGATGCCGACGGCAATATTTCAGACTTTATTGAGCTCGACCGCATCACCGCCAAGCGTGCCTACATGGGCGGCTTCAAAGTGAGCTGGAACTACAATGCCACGAGCTTTGCGGTGGTGAGCTTCCCTGAAGAAGACCGAAAAGAAGAAGTTCAGGTTGAGGTCAAGCGCTTTGACCGCGAGGGAAATCCGTTGGGGGGAGCCTCGGTGAAGTTGGACTACGCGTCCCGCAATGTCAGTATGATGGATGTGGACTACGCAATCAACGGGGACGTCTACATTTTGGCTGCACGACGCCCGGATCGCGCCAAGAACGAGAGGCGCCAGCTGTTTGCACCCAACCAGGAGTTCTTCATCCTACATGCAAATCCCAACGACGAGGTTTTTCAAGAAGTTGATTTGGGTCTCCAAGACAAGTTTGTCGTGGGCGGAATCGGTGTAGAGGCTGATCAAATCCCTGGGAAAGTTGCCATTAGCGGAATGTACTCAGACAAGCGCTACGGGTCGACCAGTGGCATGTTTTACATGACCCTCGATCAAAGCACGATTGAGCCGTTGACGTCGGATTTCATGAACCTTCGCGAGTTTGACTACATCAACGACGGCCGCAAAGACGGTTCCGCTCGTGCACGCCGAAAAGGTGTGGCGAACGAGTCGTACGTGTTTCGGGGAATGGTTCCGCGCGAAGGCGGCGGCAGCCTCGTGCTCATGGAAGACTACGACATGGTGGTCGTAACCACACAAACCCGAAACGGAACCGTGACGAACTACTATTACTACTACGACAACATTTGGGCGATGATGGTCGACGCCCAGGGCGAAATCGAGCGCGTTTCGGTGATTCCAAAGCAGCAGTACTCGGCCAACGACGGCGGAGTGAATTCTGGGTTCTTGCTGGTGCGGGACCGCGAGAATTTTCAGTTTTTGTTTAACGACACGCGCGGAAACGACCAGCGCTGGGCCAAAAATCAAGCGCCCAAGCGCATGGCAGCTGCCCGCAAGGCTAACCTTGTTCAGGTTACCCTTAAGCCCGACGGTACGCTTGTCTATACTCCACTTATCGAAAACCGCAAAGAAAAGGCGGTACTGATGCCGCGCCGCGGTCGCTCGTACTTGGGCAGTCCAGGTGAGGCGGTCATTCCGGGCATGCGCCGCGGAAAGTGGGTCTTCATGAGCCTTCGTCCCGAGCGCAACTAATGCCTTCAAAGCCCGACTTTCGCAGTCTGCGGCGCGACGAAGTTCGCGCTCACTTTGCTTCGTGGGGCGAGCCCGCCTACCGCGCCGACCAGGTCTACGACTGGCTGTGGGCCAAAGGGGCCCAAAGCTTTGACGACATGTCGAACTTGCCCAAGGTATTGCGGGCTAAGTTGGCTGAGGAATTTGAGTTCCGCCCTCAGCGCATTGAATCGGTGCAGCGTTCCAGCGACGGCACACTAAAGAATGCCGTGCGCCTGCACGACGGGTTGGTCGTCGAAAGCGTGCTGATTCCGACCGAAAAGCGAATTACGGCCTGCGTTTCGAGCCAAGTGGGCTGTGCCATGGGCTGCGCGTTTTGCGCCACGGCCCGCCTAAAGCGCATGCGCAACCTCGAGCCCGACGAGATCTACGACCAGGTGCGGGCCATTCACGAGCAGGGAACCACTGAGTTCGGCCGTCCGCTGACCAACATCGTGTTCATGGGCATGGGCGAACCGCTGATGAACTACAAAAACACGCTCGAGGCCATCGACCGCATTACCTCGCCCAAAGGGCTAGGGCTATCGCCCAAGCGCATCACCTTGAGCACGGTTGGATTGCCGAAAATGATTCGCAAGCTCGCCGACGACGGAGTGAAGTTCAACCTTGCGGTTTCGCTGCATTCCGCGCGCGACGAGGTGCGCGCTCAAATCATGCCGGTGAACGACGTGGCTCCGATTGCAGAGCTTCGTTCGAGTCTGGAGTACTGGTACGCCGCAACCAAACGCAAGGTGACCTTCGAGTACGTGGTGTGGCGCGACGTCAACGACCAGCCCGAGGATGTGCGGGCCTTGGTGGAACTGGCCAAGCGGGTTCCGTGTAAGGTAAACTTGATTGAGTACAACGCTATTGGGGACGAGCGCTTTCGCCAAGCTGCGCCAGAGGCCCTACAAGCCTACGTCGACGGACTGGCGCGCGTCGGAGTCGTGGCCAAAGTCCGCCATTCGCGCGGTAAAGACATTGACGCCGCGTGCGGGCAGTTGGCGAACAAAAAGCTTCCGGCCGAACTTACCTCAATTGACTAATGCCACCTGCGGCGCGGAGCCGTGGGTGCTACCTTTGCAGCTATGACCAAATCAGCAGTTCTTGAGGCGCTTCAGCAGGTGACCAACGCCAGTGGCAACGGACTCCTTGTCGAATCCGGACACGTTAAGAATATTCAGATCTTTGGCGGCGAAGTAGAGCTGGATGTGGTGAGCGACAGTGCCGCCCTCGCTCAAAAAAAACGCCTTGAGGTTGACCTCATGAAAGCGGTTCACACAATTGATTCCAAAGCCACGGTAAAGGTGAACCTAGAAGTACGCACGCCGGCGCCGGCCGAAAATGCCAATGTCCTGCGCGGCAAGCCGATTCCGGGGGTCGAGCACGTCATCGCCGTGGCCTCGGGCAAGGGTGGAGTAGGTAAGTCGACGGTGACGGCCAACCTCGCGGTTTCGCTGGCTGAAATGGGCTTTAGCGTAGGTGTGGTCGATGCGGACATCTACGGGCCGAGCATGCCCATCATGTTTGATGTGCAGCACGCCAATCCTGGCGGAATCGAGGTCAACGGCGTCCGCAAGATGGACCCGGTCGAGGCCTACGGCGTGAAAATTATGTCGATTGGGTTCTTTGCCGGAACTGACCAAGCGGTCGTTTGGCGCGGCCCGATGGCCACCAAGGCACTCAACCAAATGCTTCAGGAGACCCACTGGGGTGAACTCGACTTTTTGCTGGTTGACCTGCCTCCCGGCACGGGCGACATTCACTTGAGCCTCGTTCAGGCCTTGCCTGTTACCGGTGCGGTCGTGGTTAGCACACCCCAGGCGGTGGCGTTGGCTGATGCCCGTAAAGGCGTGGGGATGTTCCGCATGGACGCGATCCAGATTCCGGTGCTCGGAATCGCCGAGAACATGGCCTACTTCACGCCGCCGGCACACCCCGACGAGCAATACCACATTTTTGGCCGCCACGGCGCCCGCAACCTTGCCGAGCAGCTCGACGTGCCCTTTTTGGGTGAGCTTCCACTCGTGCAGAGCATTCGCGAAGCCGGTGACGTAGGTCGCCCCGCCGCCCTACAGCAGGACGGTGTGGTTCGCGGTGCCTTTATCGACTTGGCCCGCAATGTCGTTTCGGCCTTGGCGGACCGCGTGTCGAACCTTCCGCCCACCGAAGCCGTGCGCATCACGACCATGGCCGGCTGTACAACCACAAAGCGCGACGTATGACCCTCGAAGACCGCATCGAAAAGGCGCTTGCCGAAGTGCGACCCTTCCTCGAGAGCGACGGAGGTGGAATCGAATTGGTGAAAATTGAGGTTCCGCGCGTATTTGTTCGCCTGCTGGGTGCCTGCCACGGCTGCAGCGTGAACCAAACGACCCTCAAGCTCGGCGTTGAGAACAGTGTCCGAAGTCACGCGCCCGAAATCGAAGAGGTCGTCGCTTTGGATCATGCGTAGTGTCGTCGTTCTTCTTGCGGGCGATTCCGGGGACGGAATCCAGTTGCTCGGAGGCCAAATCGTGCGCGCCGCGGCACAGTCTGGCCGCGACGTTCGAACGTTGTCGGACTTTCCGGCCGAAATCCGCGCTCCACAGGGCACGGTAAGTGGTGTTTCAGGTTTTCAGTTTCGCATCGCGTCCGATGCCATTCACGATCCCGGCGCGCGCGCCGACTGCCTCGTGGCATTCAATGCCGCAGCGTACACGAAGTATGCCGGCCAGCTCAAGCCGGGTGGTCTTTTACTCGCAGCTACCGAGGGGTTTGACGCGCGAAGCTTAGCGTTGGCGAAGCTCCCAGCTGATGCCGATTTGCTCGCCTCGGCCCGTGAGCGATTTCGGGTGCTCGAGGTTCCAGTTAAAGACTTGACCCTTGGCGCTTTGGCCGAGGTTTCGCTTGGACAGCGCGACAAAATGCGTGCGCGCAACATGCTGGTGCTCGGAATCCTCACCTGGATGTACAGCATGCCCGCGGCAGGCCTTGAGACTGAACTCCGCACCCTGTTTCGTGGTGACGAGACCAACATCTTGGCCTACAGGGCGGGCCTCAACTTTGCCGAGACCCTGGAGGTTCAGGACTACCGCGTCGAACTTGATCAGCAAGGGGTCGAGCGCGGAACCTTCAAGACCATCAACGGTTCGCATGCCGTGGCGCTAGGCCTCGCTGCGGCTGCCCACCAGCTTGGGAGGCCGATGCTCTATTCGAGCTACCCCATCACGCCGGCTTCAGATATTTTGCACGAGTTGGCCAAGCTTCAGCCCGAGCACGTAACCGTCTTTCAAGCCGAGGACGAGATCGCCGCGGTAACCTCTGCTCTGGGCGCCTCGTTCGCGGGCGGATTGGGGGTGACGGCTTCATCGGGCCCAGGTTTGAGTCTAAAAGCTGAGGGCTTGGGCTTGGCGGTGATGACCGAATTACCTCTGGTGCTCATTGACGTGCAGCGTGGAGGACCCTCGACCGGATTGCCTACCAAGACCGAGCAGAGCGACCTAACCCAGGCGCTACACGGCCGCCACGGAGAGGCTCCGCTGCCGGTGTTGGCTGCGCGGAGCGCCGCCGATGCGTTTGATACGACGCTCCTCGCGGTAAAGATTGCGGTAGAGTGCATGACGCCGGTCATCGTGCTTTCGGACGCCTACATTGCCGGAAGCGCTCAGCCTTGGCGCATTCCGGACGTCAGTGAGCTGCCGAACATTACACCGCCCCGCGGTTCCGCTGGCGAAGAGCCCTATGCCCGCGACGCCCACGGTGTACGCCCTTGGGTAACTCCCGGAACCCCCGGAGGAGCCCACCGAATCGGCGGCCTTGAGGGCGAGGTAGGGACGGGGCGCATCAGCTACGAACCCGCAAACCACCAAGCGATGGTCACGGCCCGAGCTGCCAAAGTTGATGCCGCAGCTCGCCTGTACGGACCGCTCGAGGTTGTCCAACGATTTCCAGAAGCCGACACACTAGTGCTTGCGTGGGGCTCGACCTACGGTGCGGTGCGCAGCGACGTGGAACGCCGTGCCGCGGTGGGGCAGAACGTGGACTACATCCACCTGCGCCACATGCATCCGTTGCATCCGGACCTCAAGGCGACCGCCGACCGCTACCGCCGCGTGGTGGTGGTTGAAATGAACGAAGGCCAGTTGGCACACCACCTGCAGGGTCTTTGGGCGCGCCGCGTGGAATCCGTGTGCAAAACCACCGGACAGCCGTTTACCACCGAAGAACTCGCTGAGCTATGGAATTGACCGCCAAAGACTTTCAAAGCGCCGAAGAAGTTCGCTGGTGCCCAGGTTGCGGCGACTACAGCATCCTGAAGCAGTTCACCGAGGTACTTGCCAGCACGGGGTCTGATCCCGACCGCACCGTCGTGGTGAGCGGAATCGGCTGCAGCAGCCGCTTGCCCTACTACGTCGACAGCTACGGAATCCATTCGCTTCACGGCCGCGCCCCCGCGGTGGCCACCGGAATCAAGTTGGCCAATCCCGACCTCGACGTGTGGATTATCACGGGCGATGGCGACGCGCTGAGCATTGGCGGAAACCACCTCATTCACGCCCTTCGCCGCAACCTCAACGTGCCCATCTTGCTGTTCAACAACGAGATTTACGGCCTGACCAAGGGTCAGTTTTCGCCGACAAGCAAAGAGGGCCAGGTGACAAAGTCGACCCCCCGCGGAAGCGTCGACCATCCGCTGAATCCACTCACGCTGGCACTCGGAGCCGGTGCAACCTGGGTGGCCCGCAGCATGGACCGCAATCCCGCCCACCTTCGCGAACAGCTCGCCCAGAGTCAGGCCCACCAAGGTTCGGCGCTGCTCGAAATCTACCAGAACTGCAACGTCTTTCACGACGGGGCCTTTGAAACCTGGACCGACAAATCGACGCAGGCGCTGCACGCCGTATTTCTCGAAGCGGGCAAACCCATTGCCTGGGGCGGAACCGAGCCCACCCACGCCCTCGCGTGGAACGGAGGTCGGCCCGAAATCCGTGAGCTCGGATCCGAATTTGGCCTCGCAGACGCTTGGGTACACGACCCCTCAGATCGTCTTAAAGCCTTTGCCCTCGCTGCACTCGAGGGCCAGCTGCGCCCCTTTGGAGTGCTCTATGCCGCCGAACGTCCGGTCTTTGCGGCGAGCCACCAAGCCGGGACCCGCCCGCTTCACGAGGTACTGCATTCCGGCCGCACCTGGACGGTAGAATAGTCGGCCGCTGCCGTAGGTTTGCAGACCAAATACTACGAACGAACACACATTCCGCATGGGACGCGCATTTGAATACCGCAAGGCTCGCAAAATGAAGCGTTGGTCCTCAATGGCCAAGGTTTTTACCCGCATCAGCAAAGACATCATTATGGCCGTAAAAGAGAGCGGCCCCAACCCTGAGGCCAACTCGCGCCTTAAGGCCCTGATGCAGAACGCCCGCGACGCCAACATGCCCAAGGACAACGTCGAGCGCGCCATCAAGCGCGCCACGAGCAAGGACCAGGCCGACTACAAAGAGATGGTTTACGAGGGCTACGGTCCGCACGGAATCGCCATCCTCGTCGAAACCGCTACCGACAACGCCACCCGCACCGTGGGCAACGTCCGCTCGTACTTCAACAAGTACAACGGAAGCCTTGGCACCAGCGGTTCCGTCGAATTCATGTTTGAGCGCAAGTGCAGCTTTAAAATTCCGAAGGGCGCGATTGACCTCGAAGAATTTGAGTTCGAAATGATCGACTTCGGCGTCGAAGAGCTCTTTATCGAGCACGACGAAGAAAAGG
>CAYYWL010000023.1:0-26285 GCA_964475135.1 uncultured Owenweeksia sp. | reverse complement strand
AGCTTCTGGCTCGCTGGCTGCTGGCGCTTCGCTGATGGCTTCTGGCTCGCTGGCTTCTGGCTCGCTGGCTGCTGGCGCTTCGCTGATGGCTTCTGGCTTGCTGGCTGCTGGCGCTTCGCTGATGGCTTCTGGCTCGCTGGCTGCTGGCTCTTCACTGATGGCAACTGGCTCGCTGGCTGCTGGTTCCTCGTTACTCGTTTCTGGTTCCTGGCTTGCTGCTGCGGGCTCTTGGCTCACAGCGTCGAGCTGGCTTTCTACTTCGGGCGTACTCCCTTCGAGGGGATTTTGGTCGTGTTCCACCATGACGTGTGGCTTAATGTGTTGAATTGGGCCTCAAAAGTCGGGTATATTCAGCATACCTGACCAATACTCCCATGCTTTTTTTGCTTGCATGCGCAACATTGGCATTCCGTCGAGCACGCGCGCACCCATTTGGGCTCCTTTAACTTGAAAAGGTGTAGGTTCGGAACCGTAAACGGCATCAATAACCCATGCACCGCGAAGGTCTGGCCAGGTGATGGGAGGAGCGAGGTGGGATTGGGTTCCGTGCCCAAGTGCAGTCGCGTTGACGATGACGTCGGGCGGCGAAGCATCTGCGGTGGCTTCAAATGGCAGCTGCTCCAGACCTAAAAAGTCGTGACGAGGCGAACGAGCAAAGCAATCGACCTCAAATCCACGCGACATCAGTGCATAGGCGATGGCGCGCGCTGCTCCGCCGTTTCCGAGGATCCACGCGCGCTGGTGCCGCGGTAGATAGCTGTTCCAGTGGTTGGTCCAGCCTTCCCAAAATCCTTCGGCGTCGGTGTTGTGGCACTGCCAGCCCAATGGGGTGCGAACGAGGCAATTGGTGGCACCGATGGCCTGTGCGGCGGCGGTGCGGTCGGGTACCGAATTAAATACATCGATTTTGTGCGGAATCGTGGCGTTGAAGCCGCTCCAGCCCGCGGTGTGTGCCTCGTGCAGCCATTTCGTCCAGTCTGCGCGCGGTTCAAGGTCCAGGGTCGCGTAGCTCAATTCAGACTCCAAAGAGTGACCGGCCCAAAGGGCCCGGTAGAGTTCCGGAGACCTCGAGGGTGGCCCTGCGGCCCGAAGGAGTCCAAACCGAAACATTCTCAGGATTTGGGCTGCCGCGATTGTGCCCAAGCGTCCAAGCCCAGCACAACAACTGCCCCTAAAACAGCGGCACTCGCAATTCCAACCCAAGAGATTTCAAGACCCGTTTCAAGCTGCCATGCGCCGGGAGAAATGGGTAGTTCCCAGCCGGCGCGAATTCCGCGAAACGGCCATACTTTGACCAATGAACCAACGATAAAGCCTGTCATTAGTGATATCGTGGCTTGTTCGAATCGGTGAAAAAGCCAGCGTAGTAAGCGTCCAAATGTCAGCAAGCCAATGATGCATCCGCTGGCAAAAACGGCCACAATGGAGAGTTCTCGTTCGTGCACTGCATTCAGAATGGGCTCGTAGGCCCCGAGAAGTACCAAAATGAATGAACCTGAAATACCAGGAAGAATCATTGCGCAGATGGCAAGGAAACCTGCAGCAAACGTAAAGGCAGGAGTGAGCTCAACGTGCCCGGCTGGCATCGATGAAAGAACGAATCCGAGTGCGATTCCGGCGATGAACACGAGCCAAGCCCCATTGACATCACGGAGCAGCATTTTCAAACTTGCGACGATGAGTCCGAAGAAAAAACTCCAAATGATGGTCGGGTGAAATTCCAACCCCCAAAGCACCAATTTCGAAAGACTTAGAATTGAGGTTCCGATTCCGCCAAGTAAGGCCAAAAGAAACCACCCATCGACGGCCTTCCATGCGGCAGCGATTCCGTCGCGGCGAAGAGCGACCCACATCGTGCCACCTGCAGCGTGGATTGCGTCCAGTAAGCGTTGGTAAATGCCGGTGAGGTAGGCGATGGTTCCGCCCGAAACGCCCGGGACGACGTCGGCAGCGCCCATGGCGATGCCCTTTAAGTAGGTAAGAAGCGCGTTCATGGCCGCGAAGTTAGGCGCGCGGAGACGACCAAATGAGGCTAATGGCAGGATCTGATGCTGACTGTGGGTAGAGTTCCGTTAGTGCCGCTTTAAATGCTTCGCCAAAGCGCTGCCACGAATGGGCGATGCCCTCAAGTGCAGCGATTAAATCGCTTGCGAGGTTCCACAGAAACCCGAAGTAGACCGCCCACATTTCGGGGTCGTCGGCGTAGCGCTGAACGCCCGCTTCGAGCACGGTGATCGCAGATTCGATGTGGTTCATTTCGACCAAGACTCCGGCGTATTCGAGCAGACCTCGGGGGTTTTCTACTCGCAAGGTGTGCAAGATGAGCTGAAGGCTTTTGGCGGCTTCGCGCTGAAGTCCGAGCTGCACAAACAGGTCGTGCGCAACCATGTGGTAGTCAGGATTGTCGGGGTCCAAGGCGATGGCCTTTTGGGCCAACTGGGCGCCCTTAAGGGTATTCCCGGCCTCGCCGTGCAGGACCGCGAGCTCAATCCACGCCTCGTCCAGTTCTTCGTCAAGCTCAATGGCTTCTTGAAAGGCGCGCATCGCTTCGGGGTTGCGCTCTAGCGACTGCAAGCAGACTCCTTTGCGGTAGAGCGTGTATCCGTTGCGTTCGCCTTCGGGCATGGACTGGTCGTAGTAGTCGATCGCCTGAGCCCATTCCTCCTGGTCTTCGTGAATGCGTCCGAGGTCAAATAGGGCGGCGCTGAATTTTTCGTCGATCGTCGTCGCGAACCCAAAACTGCGCTTGGCCTGCTCGAGCTGACCTTGGCGAAACTGAGCTACCCCCAAGTGGTACCAAGCAGTCTCTGAGTAGGGGTAGTCGTTGAGGTAGGTCTCAAAAAACGATACTGCCTTGTCGTCCCGGTTCGACATGTCAAAATTGATGGCGAGCAGGTAGAGCAGGTGGGCGTCTTCGGGTTCCTCTTGAAGCATTAGCTTCAGAGTGCGGATGGCGTGCGTAAACATCCCGGCGCCTGAATAAATGCTAGCCAGAGTTCCCTGAATGGGGAAGGGGTCGTCGGAATTTTGAATCGCCTTGCGCAGCGACTGTATAGCGTCGTTCGTGCGGCCTTGGCGCATGAGAAGCATACCGCGGGCCCACTCAATGTCAGGGTGGTTGGGACTGAGTCCTTCGGCGCGCTGAATGGCGTCTTCGGCTTCGTCGAGCTGCGAAGCCTGCACCAGGTAGCGCGCCATTTTGGCTGCAAACACGGTGGCGTAGGGGTGCTGCGCTCCGCCCATGTCGATCGCCTTGCGCGCCCGCTGCAGCTGGCCTGTCTCGAGGTAGTAGTCGGCGATTTCTTCAAACTCTTCCACGTCAAAAAACAGCGGAGCGTCTTCGCGCAGCGCTTGCTCAAAACGGCTAATAAGGGGGTCGGAATCGCTTTCGTACATCAGGCAAAGTAAACCTAAGCAAATTTCGGGCGGATTTCGTCGCAATGCATACGCGTTATTCACCACGTTATTCACCGATTCGGAATCCGGACGACGCCGGTTCTACCTTTGCAGCACACCAAAAACCTCGCCATGGCATTAATCGCATCGGTATCAGGAATACGCGGAACCGTTGGTGGTCCCGTCGGAAGCAACTTAACCCCCGTCGACGCGGTGGCTTTTGCCAGCGCCTACGGCCAGTGGCTGCGCACTCAGGCGGGTGGTGAACGCCGCCTTCGGGTTGCCTTAGGTCGCGATGCGCGCATCTCGGGCGAGGCATTGAGCGATCTTGTCGTTTCAACCCTGCGCTTTCAAGGTATTGATGTCCTTGACCTTGGCTTGTCGACGACTCCCACGGTCGAAATGATGGTGCCCTGGGAGGGCTGCGACGGCGGAATCATTCTTACGGCTTCGCACAACCCCGGCGAGTGGAACGCGCTGAAGCTGCTGAACGCCCGCGGTGAATTTTTGAGCGCCGAGGACGGAGCCAAGATTCTCGCTGCCCGCGCCGCCGGCACGTTTGAATTTGCCCCAGTCAGTGAACTGGGACGGCGCATCGCCGTCACCGACGGAATCGAGCGCCACATTCAAGCCATTCTCAACCTTGACCTTGTCGACGTGGAAGCGATCCGCGCCCGCGGCTTCGCGGTCGCTCTCGACGCCGTGGCTTCAACGGGCGGAATCGCCATCCCCATGCTTCTCGAGGCACTCGGCGTCCAGCGCATCGAGGGGCTCTACTGCGAGCCCACGGGACTCTTTCCGCACAACCCCGAGCCCTTGCGCAAGCACCTCGATGAAATTTGTGCTCTGGTCCCTGAAACGAAATGCGACCTCGGAATCGTCGTAGACCCCGACGTCGACCGCCTCGTGTTTGTCAGCGAGGACGGCGAACTCTTTGGCGAAGAATACACCTTGGTGGCCGTCGCCGACTACCTGCTTCAGTACCGCCCGGGCCATGTGGTCAGCAACTTGAGTTCAAGCCGCGCGCTGCGCGACATCGCAGAACGCCACAAGTCAACCTATTCCGCATCCGCAGTGGGAGAGGTGCACGTCGTCACTGAAATGAAGGCGCGCCAAGCAGTCCTTGGGGGCGAGGGCAACGGCGGAATCATTCTGCCCGAGCTGCACTACGGCCGCGACGCTTTGGTGGGCGTAGCGCTCTTCTTGACCTACTTGGCCAAAAGTGGCGGAACCTGTTCGGCACTCCGCGCGACCTACCCGAACTACGCGATGGCCAAAGAGAAAATTGACCTTCAGCCCGGAGTCGACACCGACGCCTTACTCACGCGCGTGGCCGATGCCCACGCGCACCTCAATCCGTCGACCATTGATGGAGTCAAAATCGACTTTGCCGACCGCTGGGTACACCTGCGCAAGAGCAACACGGAGCCGATTGTGCGCATTTACACTGAGGCTCCCACTGAAGCAGAGGCGGCTGCGCTTGCCTCAGAATTCGTCTCTAAATTGGCCAGCCTTTAACACCACCCCTTGATGAGTATCTATCTCGACAACGCCGCCACCACGCCTTTGTGTCCTGAAGCCAAGGACGCGATGATCGCAGCGCTTGAATTGTACGGAAACCCTAGTTCAACCCATTCCGAGGGCCGCAAGGCCAAAGCGCTTGTCGAGCGGGTGCGCAAAGAGATTGCGGCGGCCCTCAATTGCCTACCGGCAGAGGTGATTTTTACTTCGGGTGGAACCGAAGCTGACAACTGGGCACTTCAATCAAGTGTTGACGTTTTAGGTGCTACTAAGTTGTACCATAGTGAACTAGAGCACCACGCAGTGACCCATATGGTCGAGGCCCTGTCCCAGCACATTGAGGCGGTTGCCATTCCGTTTGACGCACACGGCGACCATGATTTGGAGTGGCTTGAGGCACAGCTTACTGCAGATCGTCAGGCTGGACGTAAGGCCTTAGTCACTCTGATGCACGCCAATAATGAGATCGGCAACCTCGCCGACTTGGGCCGCCTTTCAAAAATCACCCGTGACCACGGAGCACTACTTCACAGCGATACCGTGCAGACGATGGCCCACCTCAGGTTGGATTTTGCAGCGACGCCGCTTGAGTTTGCAGCTTGCAGTGCCCACAAATTTCACGGCCCTAAAGGCATCGGTTTTGCCTACATCAAGCAGGGCACAGGTATACAGCCGTTTATTCGAGGCGGAGCCCAAGAGCGCGGCCACCGCGCCGGAACAGAAAACGTCGTCGGCATCGCTGGACTCGGGGCAGCTTTTGCCACCGCCATGGCCAAGCTCGACGAGGATGCTGCGCACATGACCGACGTTAAAACCTACGCCATAGAGCGCCTTCGTGCAGCGTTTCCGCATGTGCACTTTAACGGCCGTTCCGGAGACCTCAACCGAAGCTTGTTTACCGTGCTGAACTTCTACGTGCCCGAGCTCCATGAGGGTGGCATGCTCAACTTTCAGCTTGACCTCCAGGGATTTTGCGTTTCAGGTGGCAGCGCCTGCAGTAGCGGCGCGGTGGGTGGATCCCATGTTTTGGGTGGACTCAAGTCACCCGGCGGAACCCGCATCAGCTTCTCGCGCATGACCACCCGTGCTGACATCGACGCCTTGGTGCACGCTTTACAAAACCTTCCGAAGCTTGACTAGCGGATCACGTTGACGGTTCCGTAGATCGGACCGTCCTCGGTCTCAAAACGGTACACGTAGGTGTCCTGTTGGGCGGGTTTGCCGTTGATGCGCCCGTCCCAGAACTCTTCAAACGGCCGGTCGGTTTCAAAGACCACGTTGCCAAAACTGTTGAGAATGGTGAAGTGATCGCCATCAAAGCACTTATTTCCTCCGAGCACGAGTAGCTCGTTGCGTCCGTCTCCGTTCGGAGTAAAGGTGTTCGGAATCCACACCCGCTGGTCGTAGCGCAATATCCCTGACGTGAATTCGTACGTATACACCGCATTGCAGACCGTGTCGATGAGTTCGAGCTTTACCGTGTAGGTTCCTGAGGTCGGAACCCGGTAGGTCGTCACTTTGCCCGTGTCCACGACTCCATTTGGAAAGGTCCAGCGAAACTGGTAGTCAATGCTGTCCAAGGTGTAGGTGACATTGACGCGAATCCGGCCGTCTTTGCAGCTGTCAGGTGCTACCTTGACGTCCGGGGCAGGCAAGTCTGGATCAAAGAAGACGCTGGCGAAAGCGGTGTCCGTGGTTTCGCAGTTGGTGTCGAGTGCCACGAGGCGAATCGGGTAGGTTCCGGGCGCACTAAATCGGTGCACCACGGTATCGCCCTGGATGTTGGCGCTACCGTTGAAGCTCCAGAAGAACTTTTGAGCGTCAATGCTGGTGTTCCAAACGGTCACCTCAAACGTTCGGTCGCAGGCGACGTATTCGGTTTCAAACGATGCCTCCGGAAAAATCCCCTTGTCGTGGGTAATCACGAGCGAGGTGGTGTCTTCGATGTCACAAATGGTGTCAATGGCCGTAAGGCGAATCCGGTATGTTCCTTTCGTAAACGTCACTGTGGGCTGGTACAGCGTAGAGGTCTGACCGTTGCCAAAATCCCAAAAGTACTGGTTTGCGTTGGCGGAACCGTTGGTGAACTTTACCACCAAGTTGTCGCAGACGGTGTCGACGTCTGCCTCAAAGTTGATGCTAGCATCCGCAGTGACGCTCGTCTCGAAGTCCATTTTGATGACGCCCAAGTTGCAGTTGTTCGAATTTCGGGTCGGACCCACGACGCCCGGCGTCGTGGGGAATCCCTGCCCGCCGCAGGCCGCACAGACCGCTTGGTAGATGTTTCCGCGCGGAGAAAATCTAGAGGTTCCGCCGTCTACGTGCTCGCTCGAGGTTCCGCCAAAGTAGGTGGCGTAGAGCATGTTTTGGGCGTTGCGGGTCAGAACCAAAAAGTAGAAATCACTTCCGTCGGTATTGGGGCGAAGCGCATCCGCACTGACCGGGAGGCCGCTCGTGGTTCCGCCCTGTCCTCCGCCGTTCACTCCGCCACCCCAGCCCGAGAGCAGAATGTTGAGGCAGTCGTCGACGTTGAACGCGCTCGGAACGATATTGACGATCGAGTTGCTGCTGCCAAATCGTGTCGAGAACAGCGTTTGGTTGAGGTCCTCGTTCAACTTATGAATGAACTGTGCGCCGTTCTGTGTGCCCCAGGTTCCGGCACTTCGAGGATAAATCCCGAGGCTTTGGCCAAAAATATACACGGCTCCATACTTGTCTAGGTCAATGAAAAACGATTGGTCGTTGTTCATAGTTCCGATGTAGGTAGACTGTTCAATCACGCCCGCAGCATTGAGGCGACTGATCCATCCGTCTACCCCTCCCAAGTAGGTTGGGTTGAGACCGCCTGAGGTACCTGGAAAGTTGTTTGAAAGCGTACCTCCGGTGGCATATACTTTACCGTTTGGTGCGACCTTGAGGCCGTAGCCAGCCTCTTGTCCCAAGCCCCCAATGGTGCGCGACCACCGAAGTGTACTCAAGTCAGATTCTAACGACGTCACAACGGCATCAGATACGCCATTGCTGGCAAGCCCGGGGGGGAAGTTGCTACTCTGAGTTGTGGTCGCGATAAAAATTCGGTCTTGGGCATCCACTACAACCTCACCCCGCATAGCGTCTCCGTAGTTCAAGGCAATGCCTAAGTTGAGCCCGTCTGTACCTGTTCCGCCTAAAAAAGTAGAGGCAGAGAGGGCGCTACCCGACGGGTTGAGTTTGAGTACAAACAGGTCTACGCCGTCGTCAAAATCAAAGTACAAGGGCGATCCCGTCGCTGAGGTAAGTGCCGGACCGCCATTAAAGCTCAGATCGTAGGCCCCCGGGGTGGTCGGAAAGTTGCCCGACCCCGTTGTACCCATGACTACCAATTCGCCCAAGCTATTGACCACCATCGAGTGGGGCTGGTCGGGCTTGTCGCCGCCGATGTAGGTCGAATAAACCCGTTGGCTACCATTGTTCGAGAATTTAGTGATGCCAATATCCATCGTGGTAATGCCGGTGGTTGGATCGTTGTACGTGGCGTCAAAGGCTCCAGGGGTGGTGGGGTAGCCGGTTCCGAATACGATGCCACCACCGTACAAGTTCTCTTGCGCATCAAAGGTGGCAGTGTAGCCCCAGTTGTCGGCGGTGGATCCCGAAAAGCTGGAGAATACCAGGGTTGGGTCGATCACCAGCGAGTCGCCGCGGCGGTAGGGTCCGAGGTCAAATCCGACGGTTTCGGCGTCGATGATCCGGTAGCTGGCGCGCACTTCGCGGCGGCCTTTGGGGCTTTGAGTGTAGGCGATGGGGCGTCCCTCGGTCCAGATGCCGAACGGGGTTTCAAGGATGAGTTGCCCCTCTGAGTCAATGCGCGGAACGCATCCGCGTACCCGAATCCGAATGAGGTCGGGATTGGCGTTCGGCCCCAGTTTCCATTCGGATTTCAGCTCTTGACCGTGGGCGTGCAGCACGTAGTCGATGTACGGGTAGACTTCGGTAATCCGCCAGTCGCGGTATTCCGGAATATTGCTTTGCCAGTTTGACGGATCGCTGCCTAAGAGGTAGTTTCGAGGGCTTGGGCTGGGGTCGCTGCCGATCACCTTGGCGCTCGGCTGGGCCCCAACGAATTCCACAAATACGGCGTACGCATCAGGCCAATTCGCGGGCCAGTCGGTCGAAGCGAAGTGGGGCGAAGGCTTGCTTCCGCCGCGGTGCTTGGGGTGCGTTAGGTTAATTCGGTAGCCGTCGTGGCGCCAAAAAACTGCGCCGTCGCTGAGGTCAGTACGCGCACTGAAGTCACCGCTCCACTGCCCGCGATTGGGCACCACAAGGGGCTGTGCTCCGGCCAAAATAGCCAGTACAAGCATACAAAGAGTCCCCAGGCGGCGCATTACAGCAAGTTAGGCATTTCAGTTAGTGAACTCGGTGGGCAACTATATAGGATTTGGCACCGCCGGTTCCGCGCTGTAGGGCAAACAAAAAGCGTTCCGAATCCTCGCGAATACCGTACTTCTTGCGCAATATTTCGGCCTTCTCTGGAAAGTTCTTTGTGACGATGCTTGCCGATTTTAAATCCTTTGGGATATGGTTGTATACTGATTCCACGGCAAAGTGACGCCCGCCGGGAGCGGCCGATTGAGATTGACTCGTGTACAAGCTCATCCCGGGATGGATCGCCACAAAGCCCGAGGAAAGTGCCCAAGCGTCGCTGGCCCCCGCGGCGCGCAGCGCAGGATCGGGGTCATGGATGAATTCCAGGACTTCGGGCGCAGACGGCAACCGGACGTCGGACGCGGGTATGCGGTAGGTCTCGGTTCCGAAGGGGTCGGTATCCACGGCAAGCAAAACGACCGGTGTGGTGCTCGGAACGCGCGGAATCCGCACGAGTAACTCCTTGACCTCGCGCTTTCGGCTCAGGTACACAACAAGGTCGGCATTGGGGAACCACCTCTGCACGGCCCGGCGGTCCACCATCGGAGATAGCTTAAGGATCACCGTGGGCGCCCAGGCGAGCCAGGT
Organism: uncultured Owenweeksia sp.; assembly: GCA_964475135.1. Taxonomy (GTDB): domain Bacteria; phylum Bacteroidota; class Bacteroidia; order Flavobacteriales; family Schleiferiaceae; genus TMED14. Next base: position 16,376 of record CAYYWL010000023.1, on the reverse strand, counting down.
TTCGAGGTGCTCGAGTGGGTTGGGTTCACCCAAGTTACTGAAGTCAATGCGCGTCCCAGAGATTTCGCGGCGCGAGGGGTCCACGTAGACCACATCGTAGGTTGCGCCGTGCGGAAGGAATTCCTCGGCTTTGGTTTCGTGCACGATGCGCCCGGTCGCTCGCCCGTTCCATTGCAAAAGTTCAACCAAATACGGGTTGGGTTCCACGCAGTCCACTTTTGCCCCGCATTGCTCGAAACCCCACGTATCGATACCCGAACCCGCAGTGAGGTCGAGAATCCTTTGCGCAGCTTTAGGGATCATGTGCGAGGCCTTCCACACTGCAGTAGCCTCAGAGCTGGCTTGCTCTGCATTCTCAGCGGGAGGGAATGCATAGGTTGGATCACCCATCAAACTAGGCCATTTTTCACGAAATTTATCCTCGTGGGCGAGCCGGTCCCGTTCTGTGCGATTCAACCCATAATGACCCCAGTGAAGTGGCCATAACGCTGCTGGAGCTCGGGCGCTGAGCTCGCGGCGTGCAGATTCAAGAATTTCGGGGCGAATCACGTGACAAAGGTCGTACAACCTTTTGTGTGCCAACGCGTCAAACTGCAGTAAATTCACGCACTGAATACAAGTTATGCGTTCAACACTACTCGCCATTGTGGCCCTGTTTTTTGGTATTGCACTTGAGGCTCAGGTGGTTTCTGCTCCTTGGGTAGAGTCCTTTTCTGGTGTGGTGCTTGGGACCCCCAACTTCAATGCTGGTTCTACAATTCCTGTGGGTTGGTCGCGAACGCCCACCACTGGAGGAACGAATCCGTTCAACTCAACCTACGCATGGGGCGGGGCGGTAGGTGCCACGCACACTCGTGCAGCGGGCGGCGCAACGGGTCCATCCGCGGACCACACGAACGGTTCTGGAGGCTATGTCTACGTTGAGGCAAGTGGCGGGACCGGCAACTCCGTAGCCAATTTGGTGACGCCGCCGATCTCTACGGTCGGTTTGACGACTCCCGAACTCGTTTTCTTTCGCCACCAGTACGGAACCACGTTGGGTAACTTTCAAGTTTTGATTCGAGCGTACACCGTGGCGGGCACTGGCACGTGGACGCCCATTTTTACAGGTGGAAACGTCAACGTAGGAGATTTTTGGAGCAGGGTAGCGGTAACGCTTCCGGTCGCGTTCGCAAACGATACGATCGAAATCAACTTCCGCATGACCAAGCCCGCTGGGGGAGGTGGCCCCGGTGGCAACAACCAGTTCGGAGACCTTGCCATTGACGACGTGTCCGTGGCCGAGTTGAACACGTGCCCAGACCCACAAAACCTTCAAGCAACCCGCGTCAGTACAACCCAAATTGCACTATCATGGACTACGGGCGGAGCCACTTCGTGGCGCATTGAGTACGGCGCACCTGGTTTTGCGGTAGGCTCTGGAACGCAACTTTCGGCGAGCAGCAATCCATTTACGGTGGGCGGATTATCGTCCTCAACGTCGTACGAGTTTCGCGTTAAAGACAGCTGTTCGGCCACGGATGTGTCGAATTGGTCGGCTGGGGCGCAAGCCATGACGGACTGCGGCCCCGTCGCAAGTCCATGGATCGAGAATTTTGACGGCCCCAACTGGTCGGTTCCCTCGGGTCATTGGGAGTATGGGGGTATCGATACGTGCTGGTCGCGTCCTGCTGCCGCAAACTACTGGTGGCGACCCAACAGTGGTCCAACGCCGACAGGGCTCACTGCAATCGGCACGGGGCCATCCGCCGACCACACCTCGGGAACCGGCAAGTACATGCATGGCGAAGCCCAGAATGGCACAGGAGTAGCCCTGCTGCGGAGTCCAAATGTGATGCTTGCAGGACTACTCAATCCAGAACTCCGCTTTTACTACCACCAGTTCGGGCCACAAATTGACAGTTTGGTAGTTAAAATATTTCGCAACGGAACCGAGACCCGCGTCTGGGGTAACAGCCAGCAAACGTCCGCAGCGACGGCACCGTGGACTGAGGCCGTAGTTTCACTCGCCAGCTTTTTGCCCGACACCGTTCAAGTTCGTTGGTACGCCTACCGCTCACCGAGCAACCAAAACCGCGTGGATGTGGCCATTGATGATGTGTCAATTAACAATCCGCCAGCTTGCGCGAAGCCCACGAATTTGACGGTCACAGCTACAGCCCAAACAGCGGGTACGATGACCTGGAATCCGACCGGAGCCGGAACCTATGAGGTGATGTACGGAACCTTGGGGCAGGTCCCGTTCACTGGTACGGTGGTCACGGCTACGACGAATCCGTTCACCCTTACAGGTTTAAGCGCGGGAACAACTTATGCAGTGGCGGTTCGCAAAGTCTGCAGTTCCACATTAAAAAGTGCGTGGAGCACCATCGACACTTTGACCACGTTGTGCGGTGTGGTTACCGCTCCATACTTTGAGAATTTCGAGGTCGGGTTTAACCAAGGACCAGCTTCTGGCCAATTCTGGAATCAAAATTCTACAGTGGGCCCATGCTGGACGCGCACGCCACTCAGTTCGCCGGCTCCTGCCAAGTTCCATTGGGGCGGAGGGCAAGGCGCGACGTCGACCCCGAATACAGGTCCCGACAACGACCACACTAGCGGCCTAGGTAAGTACGTGTACACCGAGGCGAGCTTCACCACTGGCTCGCGCGTGGCTAACTTGCAGACTCCGCAAATTCTGCTTTCAGGTCTAACGGCTCCTGAGTTGCGGTTTTGGTACCATATGGACGGCCAAGCAATTGGCTCGCTCCGTGTAGAAGTCCAGACTGGCTCTGTGACTTCGCCTTATGTGGTGCTTGATTCAATAGTGGGGCAGCAAGGGGGCTCGTGGAACGAGCGGGTTGTTTCACTCAGTGCCTACGCGAACCAAACGGTTCGGATTCGCTTCCGTGCGCGGGCGCTCCCCGGCAACCAAGGGCAATTTGCCGACATTGCGATCGATGATTTGTCAGTGCAGAATGCTCCGCCATGCCCCGCACCTACGGCGGCCACGGCCACGGCATTGACGTCCACCTCGGTCTCGGTTCAAACCACGCAGCAAAGTAGCGGAACCACCATTATCGAGTACGGCCCCGTGGGCTTCACCTTAGGTGCCGGAACGCAAGTCACGACCACGTCTAATCCATTTACCGTGAGTGGATTGACGGCGGGTCAGGCCTACGATTTCTATGTGTTTGATTCGTGTGCGGGTGGATTTACGTCGGCTGCATTTGGCCCTGTTTCAGCGACCACGTTCAATTGCCCTAACGGCTGCAACTACACCCTGATTCTCAATGATTCCTTTGGTGACGGTTGGGAGGCCAACGGTGCTGGAACCCAGTTCCATACCCTTGAAGTCATTGTCAATGGAGTTGCCACTCCGTACACGCTTTCTGCACCCAATTTAACAACGGCTACATTTACGTTTCCTGTCTGCGACAACGATGCCCTTCAGTTGCGCTTTGTCAATCGTGGACAGTGGTCCAACGAGTGCGGTTGGGAACTTCGCGACGCAAGTGGAACTACCATTCACAGCGAAGCAGCCGGAGGCCCCAACCTTACCACAGGCGTGAAATTCACGACCAATGCGAGTTGCGCGAATCCCTGCCCAACGCCCACCGCAGCGTTCACATGGACCGCAACAGGGCTAAACTACAGCTTTAATGCAGCATCCTCATTTGGCGCAATTTCAACCTATGCATGGGATTTTGGCGACGGAACGACAGCGACCGGAGTAAATCAGTCCCATACCTATGCCACCTTCGGAACCTACACCGTGCAGCTTGTCGTCACCGATAACTGCGCCCAGTCTGATACACTTGTGCAGCAAATCAATGCATGCACGGGTACGGTAGGTGCACTAAACTTTAGCGCCAATGGTTATGTGGTCACGTTTACGGGCCCCTCAGATCCTAACCAATTCACGAACATCGCATGGAGTTTTGGAGATGGTGCGACGGGAACCGGAGCCAATCCTACCCATACCTATGCGGGTGGTGGAACCTACACCGTGACGCTCACCGCTACAGACTTTTGTGGCAACACCTTTACCCAGTCCCTCATCGTGACGGTATGTGCTAAACCTACTGCAGATTTCACCTTCAGGGTACTCGTTTCGAATGGCAATGGAATGACCGTGGAATTTGATGCCTCGGCCTCTGTCGATGCCGTGAGCTACCAGTGGAACTGGGGTGACGGAAATGCCGGAACCGGTGGCCCCATTCGCAACTACACCTATGGGGTGGCTCAGTTGGGCTACTCGGTTCGACTAATCGTAAACAGTGGCTGCGGAACCAGCGACACCATTATTCGCAGTCTTCGCGAACTTGGCGAAGTGGAATTTGAGCAGGGAGGAGTTTGGGTTCCAAACCCAGCTTTACCGGGATCTCAACTTGAATGGCTCGGCGCATCAACCCTGCCCGTCAGCATGGTCCAGTGGTATGCCGTAGACGGCCGTCGTGTTGGCCAAGGTCGCATTTACGAGGGGCGCACCGATGTTCCGCTGCTTTCTGAAGGTATGTACTGGATTGAGTGGGAGGGTGCAAATGGTGTGCAGCGCATGCCTATCGTAATCTACCACTAACTACCTTTGGTGCGTGGAACTCGCCCTTGCCTTTTTGACGCTAGCATTCCTTGAGGTAGTCCTCGGAATTGACAACATCATTTTTATCAGTATTCTCACCAACAAGCTGCCTGAAGAAATTCGTAAAAAGGCACGCACGTTGGGGATTGCGTTGGCGCTCGTGTTTCGAATCATCATGCTTCTGTCGATCACGTGGATCATGGGCTTTCAGCAAGAGCTGTTCCGCATTTCGGACCACCCAGTAAGCGGTCGCGACCTCGTCCTGCTTGCGGGCGGAATCTTCCTGCTTTGGAAGTCCACCAAAGAAATTTACGAAATCACCGAAGCAGGTGGGGCCCAGCACGGTCAAAATTCTAACGTAGCCAAGAGCTTCGCGGGAATCATTGTGCAAATTGCCTTATTGGATATCGTGTTCAGCTTTGACTCAATCCTTACAGCGATCGGAATGACCGACAACATCCAAATCATGATTGCCGCTATAGTTGTGGCCATGGTGGTGATGCTCAAGTTCAGCGGTCCTGTGTCCAAGGTCATCGAAAGGCACCCCTCACTCCAGATTCTAGCGCTCGCGTTTTTGATTCTGATCGGCTTTATGCTCGTCGCTGAAGCAGCGGGCTACCACGTTCCGAAAGCCTACATCTACATGGCAGTGGGCTTCTCGCTGGGTGTGGAGCTCGTGAACATCCGTAGCAAAGTGCGTGGCGGAGGCCCCAAGGCCGACTAAACTTCGTGCAAAAAAAGGTCGCGGTCAAAGCGCACACGTGGCCCGTACACTCCTTCTGGAGCGCGCTTTCCTGCGGAGATAACCATACAGACTTGGGCTCCGCTCGGTAGCTCAAGCAAGCGTTTAATCCGTGCAGCATCCATGCCTTCCATGGGGCAGCTGTCGAATCCATGAGCTCGAAAGGCGAGCATCAAATTCTCACACGCTAGCGCGGTGGATTTGTGTGCCCAAATGGCCATTCCACTCAGCGAAAAAGGGCCTCGCGGAATCGGCTTGGCCAAACCCACTAGTGCGACCCAAAGTGTTTTAAACGGGCCAAACAGACCCAATGGCCCCATGTTGTAGGCCAACGGAACAATTTTGCGGTAGTACTGGTATGCGGCCTTGAGGCGAACCTTGCGGCTTTCATCAAACTTTGCAAGCATCAAGGCATTCGTTTCGCGCCAGCGGTCGGGACGGGCCACGGCTACCACGAGCTCTTGCGCCGTACGCGCAGCTGGTTGGTTCAGGCAGTAGGTGACAAGTTTGGCCTTTTTTTCAGGAGTACGCACCCAGTAAAAATCCCAGGTCTGAAGGTTGCTCGAATTGGGCGCAAGCAGTGCCAGCCTTAAGCATTCGCGCATGACTTCTTCAGGTATGGGATCGTCGGTAAACACGCGTACACTTCGACGGCTCTCGACCACTTCTGTGAAGGCCTTTGCGTCCACTTCGGGGGCGGGTTCGTGGTAGCCGTGCTTGGGAGCATTGTTAAAAATGTCCACACTGCTGGCGGGCTTTGGGTCGCTCATTTCGGAATTATTTTTTGAGTAAGTCGCGGATTTCGCGCAAAAGTTCAACGTTGGGGTCTGGCTTTGGTTCGGGCTGCTCGTTGGCCTCGCGAACATGAAGGCGGTTCAACACTTTTACCAAAAGAAAAACCGAAAGTGAAATGAGGCCAAATTGCAGCACGGCATTCACGAGTGCGCCGATTCCGATCGGAACAGCACCTAAATTCAGGGTCCACGACGCCGTATCAACGTTGCCCGAAAGCCAATTGAGCGGCGGCATCAGCACTTGCTGAACCAATGCATCGACAATTTTGTGAAACGCCGATCCGATCACCACGCCGATCGCCAGATCCATCGCATTGCGCTTTAGGGCAAACGCCCGAAATTCATTCCACATCTTCATGGCCTTAAGTTACGTGCTACCTTCGGAACCATGCGCCGTGAAGAATCCGACATCCTAGAATTTAAGCTTCGTGTCGACAGCCAACGCAAGATTGCCAAAACACTCGTGGCTTTTGCCAATGGCATTGGTGGGCAAATCGTGGTGGGGGTTCGCGATTCTGGTTCGGTCGCCGGATGCCGCGTCGACGAGGAATTCTACATGATCCAGGGTGCCGCACAACTGCACACCCGGCCTGAGGTTCCTTTGGTGGCCCGCGAGGAACGTTGGGACCACAAGTCGGTGCTGTTGGTAGATGTTCCGCCGTCTTCGCTAGCTCCGCACTTGGCCCACGACGAGGATCAAGACCTCTGGCGCGCATACGTCCGGCGCGGAGCCGCGAACTTCAAAGCCAATAGGGTACTGCTTGAGTCCATTAACCTGAAGTTTGCAGGCGAGGTTAAGGCAACTTCACACCAGCTCCGGATTCTGCACCTCATGGACGTAGGTGAACTTGCCAGTGCCTCGATGCTCGCCCGCAAGTCGGGGTTGCCCATTCGCGAGGTTGAAGATGGACTCGCAGTGTTGGTTCGGTGGGGGCACGTAGAAGCGGTCCCAGTAGAGCAGGGGTGGAGGTATCGGCCGAGTGAAGTGTAAAATGTACCCATTCCGTACCCAACGAGGTACATAAGCTGTACCATATTTGTACAGGCCCACGGGCTTCACACCAAACCAACCACAAGCCCTTCGGGGCTTTTTTTTTATTGGGGGCTTCCCCGAAGTGCTACAGCCTTTTGAATTCCGGGGAATTGTGCAAAGCTCTCTTCAAATTCTGTGGTAGGCAGCCCTACAAATACATCGGCCGCATGACAGAGTGCTTGAAGGTAGCAGCGGTAGGCTTTGTACCAGAAATCAGTCTGCAGCTGGGACCGAAGCCCCAGGTATTCTTGAACGTTACCTTGCTGGGATTCGGCAAGCATCAGTGCAAGGCGGGATAAATCTGCGTCCACGGCTGCCGACCAAGTGCTTCGAAGGTCAAATTCAAAGGTTCCCGACTTCATGATTTGAAGCACCGGAGCGTGAAAGCCCATGATGCTCGCGATGGGCAAAAATTCCATTCCCAGTAGGTAGTGAAAGTGCGGGTCCATTCCCTGTGCACATTCAAGGTAGTCACGCGTGAGTTGGGGGTCCCAGGTTCCGAAGTCCAAAAAGTGAACCCAAAAACGCGCACAAAAATACCGGCTGAGCAGAATGGGGTAGTCCCCCTCGCGTGGACCATGCTGCACCGCGGCAAGGGCAAAGGGGCGAATTTCTGACCAGTTTCCGGACAAAAAGTGCTGCATCGTGCGCAGCCCGTAGTAGTACAACGGAACATCGATTCGCTGCGCCATGGCTTCAACGGCGTTGGCCATGTAGCCATGCTGTATGGTTTCGTAGTCGGCAAAAAAATGGCAAATGAACCGAAACGCGCGTGGATTCGAAAACAAGATCTGCATCTCTTCTTTTCGGGCAAGCCGCGTGCGGAATTCGTCGGCAAGGCTGTTCGAAAAAAATACGAGCTGGGCCTTAGTAAGTTCGCCGTCGTCCCACACCGGATGGTCCAGCCAGTAAAACCAGTCCTGAACGGGTGAATAGGTGGTTAGCTTGTACAGAATCCATAGAAAAATGGTCTGAGCGTTGAAGTCCTCTTGGGCGATGCGGGCGAGAAGGGCGTCGCGCTCCGCTTCAGGCCAGTGGTCTCGGTCAATAGTTTGGGTCCAGTCGTAGTAAAACTGAAACCTTCGGACGTCAAGCGAAAACTCTTTATAGGTGGCAAAGCCGCAGTATGTACTTAGAATGTCGAGCACTGCCCCGCGGGGAGTGCCTCCGGGCACTAAGCCAAAAAAACGACGTAGGGTGTTGTACGACACCATACTGCCCAATTCGTCGAACAAGCGCTCTTCAAGTTGCTGGCAGTCGGTCTTTGTTCGAATGGGCCGCCCGAAGCGCCGTTGAATTTCAATGCGAAGCGCGTCGAGGTGAACCTCAGTACCTTTGGCGATCATGCTACAAACTTAAGCGAGGTACACGTTATGTACCCAATCGAATCCCCCACACTTTTACTCACCCTTGCCATTCTCGCCGAAACGTTGAGCTTGGTGCTGTTTGGTCGAGCCAATACACTTTGGCGCAGCCCAGGCATGTCTTTGTACCCGCAGCGATTCGTGCTCCTGCGGTCGGTTTTGGTGATGATTTGGGTGCATGTTGGCACGGCGCTTTTGGCTCCAAGCGGGGTGCGAACTGCGTACGAAGTGGTCAGCATGGGCAGTCTTTGGCTTTTGGGCCTCGGAATCTTTGGGGGGCTCGGACTGGTCCTGTTTACTCTAAGTATTCGGTCCATGCCGGCCCAATTGGTCTTTTTCGGTGGAAGCCTTCATCTTATCGTTGCCGTCGCAGTGGGTTGGTTGCTCGGAGAACTCATTTCACCGATTCGATTGGTGGTGATCGCTATTCTACTGGCGGCGCAGTTTACCGTGCTTTGGAGGGATCGCGGGCTTTGGGCAAACCAGCACGGCGCGTTGCGCGTTCTGCCGTTCCTCGTGGGCATCATTTGGGGCACCTACTTTCCGTTGTACGGAATCGCAATTCATGAATTCGGATTCTGGAGAACGCTCGTATCCACGGAATGGGGCGTCTTAGTTTTGGCCATAGGATGGGCTTTGCTGCGGCCGAATGGTCGGTGGGACGATCGATCAATGTGGCGGAATATGGCCGAACAGTCCGTCCTAAGCTCTGTGGGGCAAGCCCTTTCGGGCGCAGCACTATGGTGGGGAGGGGTCATCGTGCACAGCATCCTCACCAACTTCAACGTGCTTGTCAATATTTCGGCATTTCGCATACGATTTGGAGAGGCACTGCAGACTAAGTACGTGCTGTACTTCGTTCTGTATGTAGCGCTCGCAATCACTTTGGTGTGGGGTTCATAATAATGCATATCTTTAAGTACCCTATACATTAACCTATGACCTTGGACATTGCTGTTCAGCGAATGGCCGAAGAACTGCACCGCGTTGAGCCGTTTAACACATTGACGGCAGATCAACGTACCGCACTTGCTTCGCACATTCGGCTCGGAGTGTACGAATCGCTCGATATTTTGCCCCACGAGGGTGAACGCGAAGTCGTTTACGTACTTACTCGTGGCGGAGTCTTGCTCCGTACGGAACCCCGCCATGAAGAGCACTTCAGTGCACCTGCTATTTTATCACTGCGCGGAGCACGCATGAACGAGGGCCGTCACTGGGAGGTTGTCTTCACCGAGGATTCGGTGGTATTGGAACTCCCCATCGCCGAATTGACCTACTTGGGTAGCAAAGCACCCCAGTTTGCCGAGGCGATCAGCTCGGTGATTGGCCTTTAGAAAGCCACTTCCATTTGAGGGGGTAGCACTGGTTCCAGTGGGCCTCCCATTCCTGTTTGGCCTCGGCCCATACCGCGACGTTCAGGGTGACGACCTCACCAAAATCACGTGCAATCCAGCGAATTCTAGGGTCGGTCGCGTCGGCCTCCATGCGTCCCAACAGTTCGTACGGTAGCACTAGTTCGGCATGTACCTCCGGCTGGCGAAGTACCCTTTCAGATTGACGAAGGGCGACCTCTGCAGCCCCTCGGTATGCGGTGATGAGCCCGCCGACACCCAACTTAACGCCCCCGAAGTAGCGGGTTACCACCGCACCGACATCCTGTACTTCAAACGACTGCAGGGCGTGCAGAATAGGTGTCCCTGCGCTGTGGTTGGGTTCTCCTGCGTCGTGGCTTCGCTCGTCGAGGTTGGAGTTGCCGCGAATCCGGTACGCCCACGCGTGGTGGCGGGCCCCGCGGTGTCGGGCCACCCAAACTGCCATCGCTTCGTGAAACACCTCGGGCGAATCCACCGGAACTACCAACGCGTGAAACGCCGATCCACGGTCCTTAAGCAATCCTTCGACAGGGTGTACTAGGGTGAAGTAGGGGGCTTTCATGTTGGGTGCAAACTTAAGTCCGTCGCTACCTTGCGCACCGTGAAGCAGATCACTCTACTCATTCCCACCTTCAACGTTGCTGGTACCCTCGAGCGCTGTATTGACTCCTGCCATGGACTCTACGACGAGCTTTTGATCGTGGATTCCTGGTCTACAGACAAGACATTGGCCATCGCCGTGCGCTATGGTGCTCGGATTATTCAGCGCGACTACGAAAACTCGGCATCCCAAAAAAACTGGGCTATTCCGCAGGCGGTGAACCCGTGGATTTTACTGCTGGACGCGGACGAATGGCTGCGCCCTGAGCTTCACGCTGAACTTCTAGCGTGGCGTGCTGCGGCGGATGCTGATCCGCACGACGGCTACTGGATCTACCGGGCAAATCACTTTCTTGGACGGCGCGTGCGCTTCTCGGGTTGGCAGGGCGATAAGGTGATTCGCCTCTTTCAGCGGGACCGCTGCCGCTATGCGCCCAAGCAAGTCCATTCCGAAATCGAGGCCATGGGCCCCATCGGACGCCTGACACACCGAATGAACCACAACACGTTTGTGGATTTACCGTCTTGGGAGTCCAAGCTTCGCCGCTACGCCGAGTGGCAGGCGGGCGACTACGATGAGCGCACTCCGCACATCACGCCATACCATACGATGCTCAAGCCGGCTTGGCGGTTTTTGAAGCACTTCGTGCTTCGGGGCGGAATCCTCGACGGCTACGTCGGCTACAAAGTATCCGCATACGCCGCATGGGCCGTGTGGCTGCGCTACGACGTGCTTCGCCGTCGCCGCATGAACCGCGAATAGCCGGTTACTCCTGCTTGAGTACCTTGATGCTTTGCCCGTTGCTGCAGTGCAGAATGCGCAGCCCAGGGGCTCCGCCGTCTGAATGCCGAAGTGTCGCACCAGCTTCAATTTTATACTGTCCGATTAGCTGCCCAATGGCGTTGGTTACGGTTACGATGAGCTCAGTAGAGCCCGAATTGACCAAAGTCAGCTCAGAGGCAAACGGACTGGGGAAGGCGAGGAGCTCCGGGCGTAGACTGACTTCGGGGCTGCTTAATGTTCCGGAATTCGAAGCATTGGGGCTCGCAAACTGGTCAAACACCGCCCAAGTGAATGCGTCGTCGTGGCGGCGGCCAAATGATTGGTCGGGCAAAAGGGGAGGGAGCCGTATTTCATCAAGCTGCACCCAGCTGCCGTTCGATTGGGCGCTCAGGGTCAAACCTTCGCCGTCTTTGTCCAGTTTAAAATCGATAGAACGGGTGAATCCGGTTCCGCCTGCAGCCCAAAAAAGGATGCGCCCGTTGGCGGGAATGCTGTGGCCACTCAACCCAGCTTTGCCGGGATTCGCGGAGTTGTCGCTCAAAAAGAGCCCGTTGAGGCTCACGGGGCTTAAACTTGGGTTCCGCAACTCGATCCAGTCCTCGCGCGATCCGTTCGGAGCGACCGGGCCCGTGGCATTATCGCTGCAGGCCTCGTTAATCAGCACGTTGGGGTGCGCGTAGGTGGCCCAGAAAGCTGGGCTACAGGGCGCTGAAGTGGACGCGTTGTGGTCGTCGGTGGCGGTCACATAGTAGGTGATTCCGCCGACGCTCGCTGGAACCAAGCCCCCATAGAGTCGGTCGCCCGCGAGCTCGTCCCCATGGGTTCCGTCGTCAAAGAGGGTGAGAGATTGCCAAGTTCCTCCATTCGGCCGGTAGTGCAGAACCACGGTAGGCGTGGACTCGTCCCAGACTTCGACTTGGACCGGAATCGCGCCAATGCCCCCGTGGCCCGACAGGCGAGGCGAAAAGACGATTGGCTCGACGTTGCCGCTCGGAACCTGCCCGGCTGTCGCCGCTATACGTGAAGTCATGAATGGATGAATTCCGGATTTCACGTGGGCACCTCCAGCGAGGTCCAGGGCATTCCAAAAGTCGAGCGAATCGTATCCGTAGTCGTAGGTTCGGTACACGTCTTCTTCGACAAACGGTGCCAATTGGGCCCTCAATGCTTCGTTACGGGTGCGCCATACGGCGGACCCGGCAAGGGTTCCGAATTCGTTGAGAAACAGCTTCAAACGCCGTTGAGCCGCGGGATTTGTGACGATTTTAGTGTAGAGGGGGTAGGTTCCGAACTGAAACGGCGACCGCGTCGCCCAGTCGATGTTGAACCAGTCCACCCCGAACGTATTGTCAGCGTCGTACGAAATGAACTCGATGAGGCCGCTGGCGGGGTCCTCGTACAGGTAAAAGTTGTTCTTATTGAACGAGTGGTTGTCCCAGTGGCCGGTGGTGACCTCCCAGGCAAGCCATTTTAGGTAGCTGTTGACGTTAAACACTGAATCCAACGCGCACAGGGCCTGCGTGCTCGTGGTGGCATGCAGGGCCGTTACAAAGCGCGCTAAGCCGCTGTAGTCGTCTAACGTTTCATTCGTTTTAAGCTCATATACCCGCCTTCCGCCCGACATGAGTTTATAGCTGTTGGGGTCTGTGCCCAAGTTGGCCAAATCTGCCGGCCACAAGCATTTATAGAGGTTTCCGGCGTCACAGGCATAGCGGTGCTCGACGTAGTCGTCGTTCATGTGCTCAATGTTGGCGTACAGCCCAAACGGCTGGCCATTGATAAATAGTCGAACGTGGTTGACGCGCGGAGCAGGCATTCCAGCATCCTGAGCTAATTCCCAGGCAATTCGTGCACGCATGATGCTCGGGTCGTTGTGCTCGCCATTGAGATTGAGGTCTTTGACGCCCTGTAGCCGCGTACCTGCGGTAAACGTATTGAACGAAATTTTAAACGATTTTTTTGCACTAGTTCGCGACGTGTTGCCCCTGAGCCGCAGCCCAACCTCAATTCCAGATACGCTGTAGCCAGGAGCCGTGTACGCAAACGTCGCCCGGTACTCCCGGTCGCTGAATACGTTGGCAAAAATTGCGGCTAAACTATCGGCCTGAATCGTAATGTCGATTCGCGGCACCACATCGGTCCGGTAGAATTCGTTGGCCGGAGGCTTGGGCAGACGCTGTCCACCGGCCCCAAAGGTGAAAAGGGCCAAGGCCCAGATCCAAACTGTTCGCATTTAGTAAAGTTCGGGCTTACCGAGTCTTGATCGAAATTTCGTCAGCAAAGATGAAGGTTTGGCCGCCGGCGCCAGGGTGCCAACTGGGCAGGATTCCAGGATTTCGAAGCACAATGCGAATGGCTGCGATGCGCTCCTCGCTTCGTGATGAAGCACTGAATTCGTTACTCACTCGTGCCACATAGCTTGGCTCTTCGTCCAGCGCCTTGGGCTGGTTCCATTCCCCAACTTTGTGGGTCGTGCCGTCCGGCCGCTCGATCCACACCTCTCCACCAGCGGGCAGCGCAATCCACGACTTAATGTCCTTGAGCAGTCGAATCTCAAGGTCAAAACTCTTAGCGCGGCGGATTTTGTCGGGTCGAATCTCGATCACTAAATCTTCACCTTGAACGCCGGTCCACTCGCCCTTACGCCAATCCACATCGCCAAAGACGCCGTCTACTAAACTCGCCGAACCCGGATTGTACTGCGGGTTCGGGGTTCCCGAGATGATCTGTGCCGTCCATCCGTGGGGCTTTTTGGTCGTTTCAGCGACCGAACGGTGCTGCGTCAGCCCGTCGCCAAAGACTAATACTTTGCTCTCAGTGATTTTTTGCGGAACAGCATCCACATACGCCGTGGTTTCGCTCTCAAATCGGCGCGGAACCTGGATCCGTGGCGCGGGCTGTACCTCGCCTGCAATGCCGTGCTTCACGTTGAGGTAGGGCTCTAAGCTCGCGGCATTCGATCCCTGTTCTATTTGAATACGTGCCCCGTTGGTCAAATCGGCATGGTCGATGTAGCTCTTGGGCTGCATCGATTCGTCTCCAACCTGGTAGCCCAGCACAAACGGACCGTCTCCGCTGCGAACGACGTCGGTCGCAAGTCCCTCGGCCCGCAACGCCACGTGGTCCCAAAGCATAGGGCCTACCGCATAGCGCGCCTCTCCGGGTACAAGCGGGTAGAGGCCCCAGGAGCTCATGACGTACCACGCTGACATTTGCCCGCAGTCTTCGTTGCCTTGGTAGCCGTCGGGCTGGTCGCTGTACATCGTCTCGAGGATCTCGCGAATCTGCTCGTGCCCTTTGTCGGGGCGTTCAGTCGCTGCGTACAACCAGGCAATGTGGTGCGACGGCTCGTTGCCGTGTGCATACTGCCCGATCAAGCCCGTGATGTCGGCCTGTTCGCGACCCACGGTGGCTGACGGAGCGGAAAACAGCGCGTCGAGTTGACCTTCAAGCGTGCGGCCTTGGGCAGCGAGTATCGAAGTCCAGCGTCCAAGGTCGTGCACCGGAGCAAAGCTGTACTGCCACGCATTCGCCTCGGTAAAGTGGTTGTTGACCTCGCGCGGCTCAAAGCGCTGCATAAAATCGCCGTTGTCGCGCGGACGCATCAATCCCGTCTCCGGGTCAAGCAGGCTAATCCAGCCCTGGCTCCGGCGCCAAAACTGCTCTGCGACGTCACCTCGCCCAAGGCGCTCTGCGGTCCACGCAATCGTCGCATCGTCGTAGCTGTACTCCAGTGTTTTCGAAACACTTTCGGACTCGTCCTGTACACTCAAATACCCGTTCGAACGGTAGTTCGGAATTCCGAATACCGGCGTCTGCGCCGTGGCCACCATCGCCTTGAGCAGGCGCTCGGAATCAATTTCGTAGCCTTTGGCGTGCGCGTCGGCCAGAACACTCACGCTGTGGTAGGCGATCATGCAGTTGGTTTCGTTTCCAGCCAATTCCCACACCGGTAGGCGGCCCGACTGGTCGTACATATCGAGCAATGTGGCGATGAAATCCCGGGTTCGTTCGGGCTGAACCAAAGCGTACAGCGGATGCGCCGTTCGGTAGGTGTCCCACAGCGAAAACACCGTGTAGTGCGCGTGGCCCATGTCGCTGTGAATGCGTCCGTCCATGCCGCGGTAGCGTCCGTCCACGTCGCTCCATAGGTTTGGAACACTAAACGCATGGTAGAGCGCCGTCGCATAAATGCGTTTTTGGGCGGCGGAACCGCCCGCGACCTGCGCTCTGTCGAGTTCGGCTTGCCACAATTCGGCGGTGCGCGCTGCACAGCCCTCGAAATTCCGTGACGAAGCCAACGTGGCGCGAAGGTTCCGCTGTGCCCCTTGGCTGTCGGTTCCTGAAAAACCAACTGCCATTTCTATGCTGCGCGAGGGCAACGAAATCCGAACGTGCAGCGAATCCACAATCTCAACCGCCGCTCCGGCGGGTACGAGCACCGCGAGGTAGGCGTGCTGCTCTTTGGCCCACGCTTGGCTGACCCGAGTCAGGTGAAGCACGGACCCCTCAAGGCGCGCTGAAGCCCGAAGCACCCGATCGCGGTAGTTGAGGTCAATCCAAAGCTCTGGATTAGTATTCGCTGCGAATGAGTAGCGGTGAAATCCACCCCGCTCGGCGGAGGTAAACTCTGCCTTTGTCCCGTTGCCCAACGTAACCCCGTAGTAGCCGGCAGTGGCGCGTTCGCTAGCCTTGCTAAAGGCTGCAGGCTGGTCCGCAAAGGGCCCGCCCCAAGGCTTGAATAAGAAATCTCCGTAGTCGCCAACGCCGGTTCCGCTTAAGTGCGTGTGGCTAAAGCCCCATACGGTGGTGTCGGTATAGTGGTATCCGCTGCAGCCGTCCCAACCCTCACGCCGCGTGTCGGGACCGATTTGTACCATACCAAACGGAGCGGTTGCGGCTGGGTGGGTATGGCCGTGGCCGCCGGTTCCGATAAAGGGGTCAATATCGTTTGCGCGAATCTGGGCCGTGGCCGTCCACGCCACCGTTAGGCTGCCAATTAAAAGAAGAATTCGGGTCATCTCCGAAAGATAATGCGCCCCCGCGAGCTATTCGCCCAGCAGGTCGGGTCGGCGTTCGCGGGTGCGTGCGAGCGCCTGCTCCGCGCGCCACTGCTCAA
>CAYYWL010000022.1:0-26653 GCA_964475135.1 uncultured Owenweeksia sp. | reverse complement strand
TGAGTTCGGCGCGCATCGGCGCAATGAGGTCTTCGGGGTACATAAACGTGCTCTATTTAAATTGGGTGGCTTCCGTGCAGGTGCACGAACAACTACTATGCAAAATTACAACCGTTTGGACGGAAGACGGTTCACTTCCTATATTTGACCGACCGGTCAGTCAATACCGTCGCCCACCACTTTGAATCCCTTGATCGCATCCTCGAATAGCAAATCCGACCGCATCCTCGGTGCGGCACTCGACCTTTTCAGCGCGCAGGGTTTCCACGGAACCAGCATGCAGCAAATCGCCACCGCCGCGGGGGTGTCTAAAGGGCTTCTCTTTCACCACTTTGCCGACAAGGCACGGCTTCTCGACGCCCTGATTGACGCCCTACAGCAGCAACTTGCACCCCAGACCACAGCGGTGCCAAATGCATCTCCCACCGAGGCATTTCGAAGCATCATTGATCAAATATTCAGCCACTTACAGCAGGCACAGCCACTCGTGAAGCTCCTGGTTCCACTCGCCATTCACATTGGCGGAACTGAGACTTTTCACCAACTGATGACCCAAAAAATGCTGGGAGTCCAATCCTACCTCACAGAACTGATGCGCCAAATGGGTGTGGCACAGCCCGAGGTCGAAGCCCAGCAACTCGCCCTGATCCTCGACGGGCTTCAGCTCCGCATCGCCATCGATCCGCAGTATGCGCCCGTGAACGAAATCAAATCCGCCGTGTTGGCTAAATACCTATGAAACGCTTTCTGCTCTTGGGGCTCGTCGCCCTTATGCCGCTGACCTCGGTCATGGCCCAAAATCCGACCGAAATCCTCACCAAAGCTGAGAAATCCGCGATCGGAACCTCGAGCTACAGCGAGCTCTCGATGTCGGCGAAACGCGCCCGATACACCCGAGAGCTCGACATCAAGTCGTGGACCTACACCAACAAGTATGCGCTGATCGTGGTCACCGGCCCTGAACGCGACCGCGGCACCCGCTACCTGCGGGCCGACAAGCAGATGTACAGCTTTGTTCCGCGCACCGGAAAAGTCGTGAAGCTACCCCAGAGCATGCTGATGGCGGGCGGATTTATGGGCACTGACGCCTCCATGGACAACCTGCTGGGCCAGGCCTCGCTCGCCAAGGACTTCACGCACCAGTACCTCGGAACCGAGACCGTCAACGGCCTCACCTGCCACAAAATCAAATGCACCCCAAAACCTGGGGTTCCGGTGGCCGCCGACGCCGTGGTTGCCTGGGTGCACACCGGGGACAAGGGCTGGGTCCGCCTCAGCTTTCAAAGCACGCGCAACGGCGAACTCCAGCGCATGGACGCCCTCGAATTCAGCCGAATGGACGGCGTGCAAATGCCCGTGAAACTTCAATTCAGCACCCAAGGTGGCAAGCAGACCACCCTAATGACCGTCAAGGTCTGGAAGAAGCAACCCCAGCTTACCCCCGCCTGGTTTACGCCCGAGCGGCTTGAACAGACGCAGCCATGACCTTGGTTCGCCTCGCCCTTCGCCTCGCCTGGCGCAACCTCGGGCGCAACCGCCGGCGCTCACTTATCACGGGTGCGGCGATTGCCTTTGCCCTCTTTTTTGCCATCATCATGCGTTCACTGCAGTTGGGGGTCTACAACCACATGGTGGCTACGGTGGTCGGATCCATGAGCGGTTACGTCCAAGTCAGCGACACCGCCTACTGGCCGAGCCAGAACCTCGACTACGCACTCTACGAAGACCCAAAATGGCTCGAGGAACTGCGCGCCGACCGCGAAGTGGCCACCGCCTACCCGCGCCTTCAGGGCTTTTCGCTACTCAGCGTGGGCGAGCAAAGCGGCGTTGCCCAATGGATCGGAATCAGTCCGGATGAAGTAGCATCGCCCTTGTGGCAAGCCCGATTGGCAAGCGGCCGCTGGACAGACGTCCCCGGATCCGTGTGGCTGGGCAAGCGCCTTGCCGAGCAGCTACGCGTGGCTGTCGGCGACACCGTAGTGGCCATGGGGCAAGGCTTTCAAGGCAGTATGGCCGGGGCTGCGTGGGTCGTAGCTGGCACACTGAACATGGGCAACCCCGAACTCGAAAAGCGAAGTGCCGTTGTGGGTCTAGCCGATGCCCAAGAATTCGCTGGCGCCTACGGAATGTGGAGCTATGTCCAAATCACGCCCCGCAGTACCGAGCTCAGCGCCGACCCCACCGCCGACCTTGGCGCACGCCATCCGCTCGACGGCGCCCACTTTTTGGGCTGGCAAACCCGAATGCCCGAACTCATTCAGGCGATTCAGGCCGACTCATCAGGCGGCAAGGTCATTCTCTTCATCCTCTACGTGGTCATCGGATTTGGGCTCCTCGGAACCATGATCATGCTCGCCAACGAGCGCCAGCGCGAATTCGCCATGCAGCTCGCCATGGGCATGCGCCGCGGACTTTTGGCCGGAATCGTGTTTGTCGAAGTCGTGCTTCTCAGCGTGGCGGGCGCCCTGGTTGGCGCATTGCTCGGCCGCATAGCGGTTCTAACCCTAGATCGATTCCCCCTGCGCCTTCAAGGCGACGTGGCGGCCGCCATGGAACAGCAGGGATGGGAACCCATACTTCCGCCGAGCCTCGACTGGTCCATCACGCTTACGCACGGCGGAATCATCGTGGTCATCGCCCTGCTCTCCGCCGCGTGGCCCCTGCGCACCGTGTTCAAAACTAGCCCCGTACACCGATGAACCTCCTCATTCAAATGGCCTGGCGCAACATATGGCGCAGCCCCTGGCGCAGCGGCGTGGTCGTCGGAGCCATGGCCCTCGGCGTCTGGGCCGGCGTCTTTATGATGGGCCTCGCTCAAGGCGTCAACGACGCCCGAACCGCGGCGGCCCTCGACGACTACGTCGGCCATGCCCAAATCACCGATTCCAACTTTGTCGCCAACCAAGAAGTCCAGGCGCTCATTGCACAGCCCGCACAGTGGACCGCGGCCCTTGACGCCCACCCCGAGGTGGAATCTTGGTCCGAGCGACTCGTCCTAATGGCGGTGCTTCAGGCCGGGGCTGCTTCGGCCCCCGTCCAGATCCTCGCCATCGATCCCGAGCGCGAATGCCGAGTGTTTACGGCTCCGTGCAACGTGGTGGCGGGCGAATTGAGTTCCGAAGGAATTACCCTCGGCCAAAAGCTCGCCGACCAGCTCGGCGCAGGACTTGGCGACCGCGTTGTACTCTCTTTTCAAGACATCCGTGGCGAAATCCACACCGTCCTCTTTAGCGTCGAAGGCATTTACGACGGCGTCAGCAACCTGATCGAGGGCGTCCAAGTCTATGCCCCGCTCGCTGCACTCGCTCCCGAAGTTTTGGGCGGCGACAGCCTCGCCATGGCCCGTGGCGCGGTGCACCAAATTCACTTCAGGGTGCGCCACCTCGACTCACTGGACGCCACCGTAGCCGCAATTCAGGGGGCTGTGGCCGAACCCGGTTCCGCCATCGTACGCACCTGGCGCGGAATCAGTCCCGACCTCAGCTACGCCGACGAAGTGCTGGCCCAGTCGCTGCTTCTGTTCATGGCCGTCATTCTCTTTGCGATGGCCTTCGGAATCCTCAACACCATGCTCATGGCCATCCTCGAGCGCACCCGCGAGCTCGGAATGCTCATGGCCATCGGACTCACCCGCCGCAAAGTCTTTCGCCTAGTGGTCTGGGAAACGCTGCTCCTCAGCTTCGCCGGAATGCCCATCGGGCTGATCCTGGGCCACGTCACCATCGCTGTCACGAGCCGCACCGGAATCACCATCGACGGCGTCGACAAAGGCCTCGCCGAATTCGGACTGCAGTCCACCATTTACCCGGTATCCGTCCCGGAATACTACCTGCCCATCGCGGTCCTCGTGGCCATCCTCGGCCTTCTGTCCTCGCTCTACCCGGCCCGTAAGGCCCTGAAGTTGAACCCCATTGAAAGTATGCGCGTGCTATGAGTGCCCCATCCCAACCCCTTTTGCGCGTCGACCGCGTCGTTAAAACCTACGAATCTTCTGCGGGCCCCGTGCACGCCGTTCAGGGCGTCTCTCTTGACCTTCAGCGCGGAGCCTTCGCGGCCCTCGTCGGCCCCTCAGGCTGCGGCAAAACCACGCTCCTCAACGCCATCGGCGGGCTCGACCGCGTCACTTCAGGCCAAATCTGGATCGACGGAACCGAAATCACCGCCCTCACCGACCGCGAAACCATCGAATTTCGCCTGCACCGCATCGGCTTCGTCTTTCAGGCCTACAACCTCGTCCCCGTCCTCAACGCCTGGGAAAACGTCGCATTTGTCATGGAACTCCAAGGCATAGGGGTCCGCGACCGCCGAGACCGAGCCTTCGAGCTCCTCGCCGCCGTCGGTCTCACCGGCAAAGAACTCCAGCGCCCCTCACAACTCTCGGGCGGACAGCAGCAGCGGGTCGCCGTCGCCCGCGCCCTGGCCTCGCGCCCTTCACTCGTCCTCGCCGACGAACCTACCGCCAACCTCGATTCCAAGAGCACCGAAACCCTTCTCGACATCATGCGCGACCTCAACCACCAAGAGGGCACCACATTCCTGTTCAGCACCCACGACCAGCGCGTCATCGACCGAGCCGAAACCATTTTTCGCCTTGAGGACGGCCAGTTAGCTCGCTAGCTTGTAGCTGTTTCTTGTTTCTAGTTACTTGCCTCGCAGAGGACTTAAGCGCGAAGCACCACGAGCAACTAGAAACCAGCTACCATTCCGAGTACCAAACACGCAACCACCAAGATTCCATCCGGTTATAACCGGATTTTACTTTTTCTGAAAATTCTCGAAACAGCTATATTTCACACAATCAGACCGTTGCGCAAACAAGCCGTTTGAAAATTCCAGCCGCCTAGCATCACTAGAAACAAGAAACAAGAAACCTCTAAGCCGCGCAGCGGCAACGAGCCAACCTTGCTACGCTTGCCCCAAGGCCAACCGCACCGCGTCCGCCTTCTTGGCACCCACCGCGGCAACCAGCGCTTCGGGCTTGGCCTTGCGGATTCCAGCGACTGACTTGAAGGTTTCGAGCAGGATCTGCACGGTGGCGGGGCCCACGCCGGGAATTCCGTCTAGCGCGCTCGAAAGACTCGACTTGCTGCGGCGCGCCCGATGGTGCGTGATGCCAAAACGGTGCGCCTCGTTGCGGGCCTGCTGCAGCACCTTGAGCGTCTCAGAACGCTTGTCGAGGTAGAGCGGCACGGGATCCTCGGGAAAATACAGTTCCTCAAGCCGCTTCGCGATGCCGATCAACGCCACGCGTCCGCGTAAGCCGAGCTCGTCAAACACCTCGACCGCGGCCGAAAGCTGGCCCTTGCCCCCGTCGATCAGCACGAGCTGCGGAAGCGGAAGCCCCTCATTGAGCACCCGAGTGTAGCGGCGCGTCAGCGCCTCCTTCATCGTCGCAAAGTCGTCGGGGCCTTCGACCGTTTTCACGTTGAAGTGGCGGTATTCCGACTTGGCGGGCTTACCGTCAATAAACACCACACAGGCTGAAACGGGATTGGTACCTTGGATGTTGGAGTTGTCAAAGCACTCAATGCGCCGTGGCTCAAACGGCAGGCGCAAGTCCTTTTGCATCTGGCGCATGATGCGGTCGCTGTGGCGCTCTGGGTCGACCAACTGCACATTTTTGAGGCGTTCGGCGCGGTAGGCGCGGGCGTTGCGCTCCGAAAGCTCGACGGCGGCCCGCTTGTCGCCCCGCTGCGGAACCACCACCTCGACATTGGGCGGAACCACCTCAGGCTCGTGCGACACCAGCACTAACTTGGCCTCGCTCGGGAAGCGCTCTCGAAGCTCCGCCAGCCCAAGGGCCATCAACTCTGAATCCGTCTCCTCAAGGCGCTTTCGCAGCTCGAGCGTAAAACTTTGAATCACGGCTCCGTCGCGAATATGAAGCATGTTGACGTAGCCGTATTCCGCGTCGCTCAGCAGCGAAAACACGTCGACCGAACCCAATGCAGGATTTAGCACCGTCGACTTGGACTGGTAGGCGTCGAGACGCTCGAGGCGCTCCTTGACAAACTGAGCGGCCTCAAACTCTTGGGCGGCGGCGTGGGCCATCATTTGCCCATACAACCGCTCGCGCGTCGCCTTTAAATCACCCCGAAGCAGCTGGCGGGCTCCTTGCACGTCAGCCAGGTAGCTGCCCTCATCCTGGCGGCCCTCGCACGGAGCCAAACAGCGCTTAATGTGAAACTCGAGACAGGCTCGGTACTTGCCGGACTCAATGGCCGACTGGTCCATCATCAGCTGGCAGGTCCGCAGCGTAAACACCTCTTTGATGATGTCGAGTACCGTGTACATCATCTTCACCGAGGCATAGGGGCCGAAGTACTCCGAACCGTCCTCAATGCGGCGGCGCGTGGCAAAAATCCGCGGATAGCGCTCTTTTTTGATGCACACCCACGGGTAGGTCTTGCCATCCTTAAGGTTGATGTTGTAGCGCGGCTGGTGCTTCTTAATCAGCGTATTCTCAAGCAGCAGGGCGTCAAACTCAGTCTCGGTGACAATGGTCTTGATGTCGGCGACCTTGCGCACCAGCATGCTGAGTCGGGCGGAATCGAGGCTCTTTTGAAAGTAGGAACTCACCCGCTTCTTCAGGTTCTTCGCCTTGCCGATGTACAGAATTACCCCATCCTTGTCGATGTGGTGGTACACCCCCGGGCGCTCGGGAAGCGTCCGAAGCAGCGTCTTGAGGTGTTCACTCAGCTCCACACTACAAAACTAACGAGCCCCCGGCCGCAAAAGCGGTCGGGGGCTCGAAAATCAAAACCAAAACTTAGTGCGACAGAATCGTTACCGAACCGCTCAACTTCAAGTTCGCCGAATTAGGCTCGTCATAAAGCTTGATCACATAGAAGTAGACTCCGTCGGCGAGCAATGAACCAGACTGGTCCTTGCCGTCCCATGGCTGAGCATTGTCGTACGCCTCGTTCCTGTAGATCACTTTACCGTAGCGGTTCATGATGGTCACCTCGCGCGAAGTGGTGTAGCTCATCAAGCCCTGAATCTCAAACGCATCGTTGCGTCCGTCCCCGTTCGGAGTAATCACGTTCGGAACAACTACCGTATCAATCGGCGGAATCGGGGGAACCGGCTCACCAAACTCAATCCAGTTCGAGTAGGCCGTATCCTGTAGCGGATCCACGGCGTAGGTCGGAACCGAAGAATGGCGGTACGACTTGATGCGCACTGCATACTCACCCGGAGGTAAATCTGGGTGCTCTACCAGCGCAAAGGTGTCCTGCATACGAGTACCGTAGTCGGACCAGGTGTACCCAGCCCCAGGCAGACCGCTCAGGTTACGGCCGAACTGCACTTGGTAGTGCGCCGTGTCCCATGCATTGTAGCTGTTCCACACCACCGGAATCGACGAAGTATTCGTCATATCTCCGCGCAACCACATGCTCTTGACGGTGTCTGTAGAGGGCTGAACGAATCCATTCACAATCGCATCAACGAAGTAGCGGTGCACGCGGGTATCGACCATGTTGGCGTCGATGTTGATATCTTCCCAGTTGCGCAGGTTGGTGTCGGTGCTGTTGAAAACGATGTTGAACGTGGCTCCGCCATCATCTGAGCGGTAGACGCGCCACATATTGAACAGGTAGCGGGGCAGGGTAGTTGTATCCACATCCCAGTACACATGCGGATGCTTGTCTTCGTTGATGGTCACATTGGTGAGCTCCATTTCAAGGTCGACGCAGTCGTTCACGAGCAGAACAATGGTGTCGAACTCGTCCATGTCCTTGCCGCACTTGTTCAAGAGTGTGTTGCCGTCGTTGCCAACCTTCGAGTAGAGGTAGTATTCGCCGTTCATTGAGAGCGGCTTAAAGAGCTTAACTTCAAGTGTCGACGTCTCGCCGTTCACGTCGCAGTTGGGTACGAGTGCTTTAATCGGAATCGGCTGGCCTGCAGGGTTCGTCAACCGGAAGTCCGACCCGTCGGGCGAAATCGAAGCACACTCCACGTCGAGGGTAAACAGTAGCGTAACCGAAGAATCAAGGCAGTTGTAGTCCTTAGTCTGGCGGCCTTGCGCATCGATGCTCACGCCCGGGGCGTTGGGATCAAGTGCCACACCAGCATTCACAATCGCGTTACAGTTACCTGCCACCGAAACTTGGATTTCCCGGTTGGACGAGCCGACCTTGACCCACACATAGAACGTAGAGTCAAAGCGGTATTCATTGACTCGCAGGGCAATTACCGAAGTCTCTACTGTATTTGCCACAAAAGTAATGTTACCCGACTGCTGGTTTAGCGTAAATGGATTGGCCGCGGTCGTATTGATTGGATTAGTGAAGCTGTATCCTGCTCCGTAAGGCACTGAGCTACCCAATGGCCAGTCCTCACGTGCCGGAATCAACTCGTACTGTAGGCTATCGCCGTTTATTTCAATGGCATTTTGCAGGTAGTTGATGAATCCGCCTGTACAGATGTAGCTCAACGGCGTTGACACGAATGTCGGCGAAGAGTTCTTGGGGCCCGTGGTGATGGTGTTGTTCAGTTCTGCTTCAAAGTAGAATCCAACCCCCGCTGATCCAGGAATAGAAGTGATTCCCGGAGGCCGGCAGCACGATGCCCAGTAGATTTTGTAGTCCGGGCAAAGGGTTGGCAGGGTTACAAATCCTACATAAATATTCACCATCGGAGAAAACGTAGCTGCCGACTGAGGAATACAGTCGTAGGCCCCTAGGGTCGCCGCTGAGAACTCCGGCACGGCAAGGTTTACCGTGACTTGGGTGTTGAGGTTGCAGCTCGTCGAAACAATATTCACTGTTTGCGACGCTCCGAGGCCGATGCCAGTAAGCTCGCGGTAAAGCACCAGCTTAATGCGGTATTGGTTGGCAACGCCGGTGGAGTCGCCCACGTACTTATACTGAATGTCGCCACCAATGATGTGCGATGCCTTACTGGCCATAGGGGCGAGCAGCATCAGGGCTATAAGAATTCGAATCACGCGCATGTCAGCTAGGTATTTTGTCTAGAATACAAACATACTCCGTCCCGTGAAACTGCGTGTTGAAGGAGCAGAAATCGGCTCAAACGAATGAGCGAGCGCGGTACTTAAAGCGTTTTGCGCAATCGCGCCACGGGAATTCCGAGCTGCTCGCGGTACTTGGCGACCGTCCGTCGGGCAATGGGATAGCCTTTGTCTTTGAGCAACTTAGCAAGCGCGTCGTCGGTGAGTGGATCGCGAGAATCCTCTTCGCCAATGCTCTCTTCGAGGATTTTTTTGATCTCGCGCGTGGACACCTCTTCGCCCTCTGCATTGGTCATGCTTTCGCTAAAAAAGCGCTTGATGAGAAAGGTTCCGAATGGAGTCTGTACGTACTTCTGGCTGGCTACACGGCTGACCGTAGAAATATCCATGCCCACCTCGTCAGCGATGTCCTTGAGAATCATGGGCTTGAGCTTGCGGTCGTCGCCGGTGAGAAAGTAGTCTTCTTGGTAGCGCATGATCGACGACATCGTCAGCAGAAGTGTTTGCTGGCGCTGCTTGATCGCGTCGATGAACCATTTGGCGCTGTCGATTTTGCTCTTAATAAAGGTAAATGCCTCTTTTTGCTGGTCGTTGTCAAATCCCTTTGCCTGGCGGTAGTGAGACAGCATCTCTTTGTACTCCCGGCTGACGTTGAGTTCGGGGGCGTTGCGTCCGTTGAGCTTGAGCTCGAGCTTGCCGTCCACGACGCTCACTAAAAAATCCGGAATCACCACTTGGCTGGGCTCTGAACCCTGCGTAGCGCTTCCGCCCGGCTTGGGGTTGACACGCACAATTTCATCGAGCGCGGACTTGAGCATCGCCTCATCAATACCAAGGCCCTGCATCATTCGGCTGTAGTGGCGCTTAGCGAGCTCGTCAAAGTAGCGGTCGACCAGCGCCCTAGCCGTGCGAACCACTGGGGTCTCTGGGCGACGGGCCAATTGAAGGAGCATGCATTCCTGTAGGTTACGGGCTCCTACTCCAGGCGGATCCATCGACTGAATGACCCGCAGGGCATCTTCGAGTTCGCTGACCTCAATGAAGATTCCGAGCGAAAAGGCCAAGTCGTCCACAATGTCGACGAGCTCGCGGCGCAGGTATCCGTCGTCGTCCAACGTTCCGATCAAGTACTTGCACAGGTGCTCCTTTTGTGGGCTCACGCTGCGCAACGCAAGCTGCTCCTGAAGGACATCACTCAAGTCCTGGCGTGCGACAATTGGGGCCTCATAGGTCTCGTCGTCCGCCGAATAGTTGTTTGCGTTGAGCTTGTATTCTGGGGTGTCGTCAAAGAGTTCTTCTGAGAACTCCATATCCTGAATTTCAGAATAGTCATCGGACTCTTTGTCGGACGAATACTCGTCTTCAGAATTGTCGTAGTCGGTTTCATACGGATCCTCGTCCACCTGACTCTCGGATTCGAGGGCCGGATTCACTTCAAGTTCCTCTTGAATGCGCTCTTCGAGCGCCTGCGTCGGAAGCTGAATCAGCTTCATGAGCTGAATCTGCTGCGGCGAGAGCTTTTGCTGGAGCTTGAGGGCTTGGGACTGGCGTAGCACGGTCGTGAACTGCTAGAATTTGGCGCTTCCTGGAAAGCGGGGGAACGGAATCACGTCGCGGATGTTGCCCATTCCGGTCACAAACTGAATCATGCGCTCGAATCCGAGGCCAAATCCACTGTGCACGCAGGTACCGAACTTGCGGGTATCGAGGTACCAGTCGAGGTGGTGTGGATCAATGCCCACCGCCTTCATTTTCTCTACCAGCACGTCGTGGCGCTCCTCGCGCTGGCTTCCGCCAATGATTTCGCCGATTCCGGGAAAAAGAACGTCCATGGCACGCACCGTTTTGCCATCTTCGTTGAGGCGCATGTAAAACGCCTTGATCGAGGCGGGGTAGTCAAACAAAATGACCGGAGCCTGAAAGTGCTTCTCGACCAAATAGCGCTCGTGCTCTGACTGCAGGTCGGCGCCCCAGGCCTCAATGGGGTAGGAAAACTGACCCTTTTGGTTGGGCTTCGAGGCCTTGAGAATCTCAATTGCCTCAGTGTAGCTGCAGCGCACAAAGGGGTTGTTCACGACAAAGTTCAGCTTCTCGATCAGGCCCATCGGCTGGCGCTGGGCGGTGGGCTTTGCCTGCTCTTCTTGCTGCAGGCGCTGGTCAAGCACGGCGAGGTCGTCGGCACAGCGGTCCAGTACGTGGCGAATGATGTGCTTGGCGAAGTCTTCGGCTAGCTGCATGTTGTCCTCAAGCGTGTAAAACGCCATTTCAGGCTCAATCATCCAAAACTCGCTGAGGTGGCGGGTGGTGTTTGAGTTCTCGGCGCGGAACGTGGGGCCAAAGGTGTAGATCTTGCCGAGGGCCATAGCACCGAGTTCGCCTTCGAGCTGACCGCTCACAGTTAGGTTGGTACTCTGGCCAAAAAAGTCTTCGCTAAAGTCGACTACACCCGTTTCGGTACGGGGCGGATTGTCTGCAGGTAGCGAGGTCACGCGAAACATTTCACCTGCCCCCTCAGCGTCACTCGAAGTGATGATGGGTGTGGCCCAGTGGTAGAATCCACGCTCGTGAAAGAACTGATGCACCGCGTACTGCGCCTCGTGGCGAATGCGAAACACGGCACTGAACGTCGCGGTGCGCGGCCGAAGGTGGGCGATTTCGCGAAGGAATTCAAGGCTGTGGCGCTTGGGCTGAAGGGGGTATTCTTCAGGCGAACTGTCGCCATGTACCACAACCTCTTGCACCTGAATTTCAACGGCTTGGCCACTGCCTTGCGAAGCGACCAATAAGCCATGTACCTCGATCGCGGCACCTGTAGTGATGCGCTTGAGGACCTCTTCGGGCGTATTCTCGAAATCCACAACACACTGCACATTCGAACCCGTCGACCCATCGTTCAGGGCGATGAAGCGGTTCGAGCGAAACGTACGAACCCACCCGCGCGCCGTCACGTGCTGCTGCTGGGCGGGAGTCTTAAGGATTTGTGCAATTGTCATAGTTCATGGCACAGTTTGTGATGCGGCCGGGGGCAAATTACGGATTTTTTCAGCAATTTGAGGCGTGGGTTGTCCAAAAATTTGTCCACTGCAGACTCCTAATCAAAAAATTTCAAATCATTGGAAACATTTTTAACCATAAAACGTTTCCCACTGACAAGCACGCCATACCTTTGCGCCCCGTGAGCGAATCAAGCACCAACGAAACCAAAATCAGCATCCTGCAGCGAGCGATGGACATGTTCCAACGATACGGACTTCGCGCGATGACCATGGATGACGTGTGCCGTGAGCTCTCGATGAGCAAAAAAACGCTGTACCAGTACTTCACCAACAAAGCAGACCTGGTTGACCAAGCGGTGCGCCACGTATTCGGCGCACACAAAGTGGCCATGGACCAGTTGTCTGCCGAGCACGAAAATGCCATCGACCGCATGATTCACCGCTTCGCCTTTTTGATGAAGATGATGGAATCGCACGGCCCCAACATGATGTTTCCGCTTAAGAAGTACTACCCCAAGACCTTTGATTGGCTTTTTGAGCAGCGACAGCGCACCATGCAAAACGCCCTCACTCAAACGATCAAAGACGGTCAGGCCCAACGCCTCTTTCGAGAAGACCTCGACCCTGAGCTCGTTGCTCGAATTCACTTCACGACGATGGTGGGGCTTGCCGATGGCGAGCTTCAGTCCGAAAGCATCGCCGAGCGCCGCGAGGTAATCTGGACCGCGATCACCTTATTTATACGGTCCATCAGCACCGCCCAAGGCCTTCAATACTTTAACGAAATCAAGGATTCCAAACGATGATTCGCACGTTCACTTTTCTGCTGGCGCTTGCCTGGGCAGGATCTGGTTCCGCCCAAACAAGCATGTCGCTCGAGCAAGCCATTGAGCACGCCCGCACCCACAACGCTCAAAACAAAGTCCGCAGCCTCGAGCAGCGCGCCGCCGAAAAAGTGCTGTGGCAAAACATCGCGCTGGGACTTCCGAGCGTGACCGCGGCAGGGCAGTACACCGACAACATCGAGCTGCCTGCGCAGTTTTTTGACATCGACCAAGACGGTGTCATTGACAAGCTTCAGTTCGGAACTCGCTACACCTCACTGGGCAACTTCAGCGTCAACCAGCTCGTGTTCGACGGTAGCTACATTGTTGCGGTCCTCGCAACCAACGTGCTGCGGGACCAGGCCTCGCTCAATAAAGAGAAAACCGAAATCGAAGTGCGCGAGCAGACGGCACAGTTCTACCACCTCGCGGTTATTCTGGCAGAAAACGAGCAGGTGCTCGCCGAAAATCTCAAGCAGGCCTCTACTACAGCCACCCAAATGGAGGCGATGGCTGCTGAGGGCCTTGTCGAAACCGAGAGTGCCGACCAAGTACGCCTGGTGGCGCGCCAGCTCGAAGCGGCCCACGGAAACGTACGCCAGCAGCGCGGCGTCACCGAAAAGATGCTCTTGCTTACCTGCGGCTTGCCCACGGACCAGAATGTGGTTCTTACTTCGACACTCACCCAACTCATCGACGGAGCCGTGGGTGGCCAAGGGCTGCTTCAAGCGCGCTTCGCCCCCGAGCAGCACGTCGACTACCGCGTTCTGGCGGCCGGGCGCCTCGGACAGTCCCTGCTCTACAAAAACGACCTGGTGAGCTTTATGCCTAAGGTATACGCGGGCTATTCGCTCACCCAGCAGTTTGTTAGTGAAGATGCCAACGTTTGGAACCCCGACGGGTACTTTGCCAACAACGTGGTCTTTCAGTCGTGGAACCTCAGCGCTCAGTTCCCACTCTTTACTTCAGGCCGGCGCATTTTCAAAGCGCAAGAGAGCCGTCTCAAAGTCGAGCAACTCGACGTACTTCTCGAGCAAACTAAGGCAGCCCTGACCGTCCAGCATCTTCAGGCCAAGTCCGAATACGATAATGCGCTCACCACCTACCGCCTACAGGTTGACAATGTGGCCCTAGCCAAGCGTTTGCGCGACAAAACCAGAATTAAGTTCCTCGAAGGCGTATCGAGCAGCCTCGAGTACAGCCAAGCCGAAACCCAGTACCAGCAAACGGTCGCAGCGATGCTGTCGAGCGCCAACGAAACCCTCAACAAACGCATTGCCCTCGAAAAAGTATTGGGCATGTACAACACCTCGAAGCCCGAATAAACCATGAAGAAGACCCAACTCCTCGTTGCCGTTTCTGCCGCTGCAGTTTTGGCATCTTGCGGATCTAAGGAATCCGCCCAAGGTGACGCAGCAAAGCTGAACAGCCAGCGCGACTCACTAACTGCCATTATTGCCAAAGCTGAAGGTGAACTGGCTGAAATCGACCTGCAACTCGCGGTGCTCGACAGTTCCGCACAGTGGAATACGGTAACCTTAATTCAAGCGGGCGCTGGTACGTTCCAGCACGACTTTAATGTATACGGCACCGTAAAGTCCGACCAAAGCGTGACACTGTATCCCGAAAGCGCAGGACGCATTCAGCGTGTTGTGGTGCGCGCAGGTCAGAAGGTGAGCGCTGGACAAGTACTTATAGAGCTCGACAACAGCGTGGTTCAATCGAGCCTTGCTGAGATTAAAACCCAGCTCGACCTTGCCCAAACGCTGTTTGACAAGCAAAAGCGCCTGTGGGATCAGGGCATTGGCAGCGAGGTCCAGTTCCTGCAAGCAAAAACACAGCTCGAGGGTCTACAAAAGCGATTGAGCACTGCTCAAAAGCAAGCCGCAATGTCAACAGTTCGCGCTCCATTTGCTGGAAGTGTCGACGAATTGTTCGCCAAACAGGGTGAGTACGCCGCCCCTGGAATGCCAATGGCTCGCTTGATTAGCACAGGCGGACTTCACCTCGAGCTTGACGTACCCGAAACCTACATCACCCGTTTGAAAGTTGGCCAAAAAATCGCCCTCGACTTTAATTCGATTGGTGTAAAGACAACTGCCAGCATTAGTCAAGTTGGAGACTTCATCAATCCCGACAGCCGCACGTTCAAGGTGAGTGTGAATTTGCCCTCGAACGGTCAGTACAAACCAAATATGATGGCAAGTGCCCAAGTGGTAGACTATGAATCAAACGGAATGTTGACCCTTCCAAATCGCTTGATCCTTCAAGACACCAAAGGGGCCAACTATACGTACGTTTTTGTTCCCGCCCAGAATGGCCTCGGCAAAGTAGAGCGCCGCGAACTAACGATTGGTGTATCCAACAACGATGCTACTGAAGTTCTGGCCGGACTCAAAGTAGGAGAGCAAGTTGTTGACCGCGGAATCCGCAGCGTACAACCTGGCGAAACCGTAAAGTCGGTAACCGAATAACTACTACTTGGACCACATGTCTGATCCCAATTCACTTTTTCGCCGTTTCCCGCTCGTTGACTGGGCGGTAAGCAACCGCATTACGGTCACTGTTTTGACCATCATTATCGCGATCGCAGGCTTTGTTGCGTACCGCGCAATGCCTGCCGAAAGCTTCCCCGAAGTTTCGCAACCAACCATTTATATAGGCACCCCCTACCCCGGGAACTCGCCGGTCGATATCGAGCGTCTTGTCACCCGTCCTCTAGAAAAAGAACTGAACACCATCAGCGGGGTAGATAAAATCAAATCAACTTCGGTCCAAGGTTTTTCGTCAATTGAGGTAAAATTTGACTTTAGAGTCGGAGTTGATGAAGCGCTGCGCAAGGTCAAGGACAAGGTTGACGCAGTTCAAGCTTCGCCAGACTTCCCAAAAGACCTCCCCGCAGACCCGAACATTTTTGAGCTCAATATTGCTGAACTTCAGCCAATTATGAACATTAATGTCTCGGGCGAATTCACCGCTGAACAGCTTGAAGACTACGCCGAATACCTAGAAGAAGAGATTGAGGATATTCCGTCGATCGCATCCGTGGATCTGAGGGGTATTGACGACAAAGAAGTCCAGATTGCAGTCGACCACCAAAAAATGGAAGACTTGGATATTAGCTTCAACAGCATAGGTGATGCGATCAAGTACGAAAACATGTCGGTCTCGGGTGGTGACCTCTTAGTAGATGGCTACCGCCGGAACATTCGGGTACTTGGTGAGTTTGAGTCGATTCAAGACATTGAAAACATTATTGTCAAACAAGAGAAGGGGGCCATTGTCTACCTACGCGACATTGCGACGGTAGAATTCACGAGCGTAGAGCGAGAGAGTTACGCGCGAGAATTCAAGAACCCCGTCGTATCGCTTGACATTAAAAAGCGATCAGGCGAAAACCTGATTGAAGTTTCTGCCGCCATCAACCAAGTGGTTGCAGATGCCAAAGCGAACTACTTCCCAAAGAACCTTCAGCTTTCGATCACCAACGACCAATCGAGCAGAACCAAAAACCAAGTTGGCGAACTCGAAAACTCGATCATTTTTGGGGTGATCCTCGTTGTCCTCGTACTCACCTTTTTCTTGGGCCTTCGCAACGCCTTGTTTGTAGGTATCGCGATTCCACTTTCAATGCTCTTGAGCTTCTTGATTCTCAACAGCTTGGGCGTAACACTGAATTTCATGGTGCTCTTTGGTCTCGTACTTGCGCTCGGAATGCTCGTGGACAACGGAATCGTAATTGTGGAAAATATCTATCGTTTCCGTACCCTTGGATACAGTGCTTCTGAAGCATCCAAGCTCGGATCTGGTGAGGTAGCTATGCCGATTATCTCGTCTACAGCCACAACGTTGGCCGCATTTATTCCGCTTGCCCTGTGGCCCGGCCTCATTGGCGAGTTCATGAAGTTCTTGCCGTTGACTTTGATCGTGGTTTTAGGGTCTTCGCTCTTTGTGGCACTCGTAATCAATCCTGCTCTTGCCGCGCGCTACATGAAAATTGAAGCCGACGTGGTGAACCGTCCGAAATGGACGAAAATTGGCTCTGCGCTGACGGTGGTTGGACTCATACTGAATGTGGCCGTGGGGCTTACTGTACTCGGAAACTTGCTGTTCTGGCCTGGATTTTTGACGCTGCTCTACATCTGGGCGATTGAGCCTATGACCAACAGATTCATGGCCAATGGCTTACCAAAGCTTGAGACATGGTACGAACGCCAAATTTCATGGGTTTTAGCTAAGAACAACGCATCCAAGACGTTTTGGTCGACCGTGGGACTTTTTGTGCTCAGCTTTGTGCTCATGGGCATTATTCCGCCCAAAGTGGTGTTCTTCCCCGACAACCAGCCGAATTTGGCCAACATCTACATCGAGATGCCGGTAGGAACCGACATCGAGGAGACCAATAAAATAACGCTTGAGATCGAAGACCAAATTGCCGAGCTTTTGACGGCCTACGAGTACCAAGTAGACGGCAAGCCGTACAATTTTATGGTTGAGTCAGTCATTGCTCAAGTCGGTAAGGGCACTAGTGATCCTCGCGAGGGACCGTCGAATGTAGCGACTCCGCACAAGGCTAAAGTGGTCGTCGCATTTAGAGAAATGAAGTACCGTATCAATGCGGAAGGTGACCGTGTAGCGAGCTCCGAAGTGCTCAACTTGCTGCGTGATAATATCTCAGCGATACCCGGTGTACTCATCGCGGTCGAAAAAGATCAAAATGGTCCGCCCCAAGGGGCCCCAATCAACATCGAATTGACCGGAAACGACTACGACGAATTACTTACCGCCGCCGAAGACGTGCGCCGTACTCTGGTAAATTCAAGGGTCAAGGGATACGACGAACTCAAGCTCGACGTAGCTGGCGACAAACCTGAATTGCCCATTACCGTGGACCGCGCAAAAGCTCGCAGTCTCGGGGTGAGTACTGGCCAAATCGGAGATGCCTTACGTACGGCCCTGTTTGGTAAAGAAATCAGCAGATTCAAAGACGAAGAGGATGATTATCCCATCAACCTTCGGTTTGCCGATGAGTTTCGCTACAACATTGAAAGCTTGATGAACCAAAAAATCACGTTTCGTGATCAAGGGTCGGGCCGTATCAAGCAGGTTCCAATCAGCACGATTGCCGCTCCGAATAAGACCTCAACCTTTACCGCTGTCAAGCGCAATGACTTAAACCGAGTCATCACCGTGTACTCGGGAATTGAAGAGGGTGCAAACGCCAACGCCATTGTTGCTGAGATGCAGCAGGTGCTCAAAAACTACAAGCTTCCAAAAGGTGTAAGCTTGTCGTTTACTGGACAGCAAGAAGAGCAGGCCAAAGAACTTGGCTTCCTTTCAAAAGCTCTGATGATCGCCGTGTTCTTGATCTTCTTGATCATCGTGGGTCAATTCAACTCGGCACGTATTCCATTCCTCATTATGACCACGGTCATCTTGTCCTTCATCGGAGTGTTCCTCGGACTGCTCATTTTTAGAATGGACTTTGTCATCATTATGACCATGATCGGAATTATCTCACTCGCCGGAGTTGTAGTAAACAATGCCATCGTCCTTGCCGACTTTGGAAGCCAGTTGATTGACCGCCGTAAGGCCGAGTTGGGACTTGAAGAGGATGTTCCGCTTCCAGAAGCAGAATTGGCACCGATTCTTTCAGAAGCAGGTAAAACTCGACTTCGCCCGGTGCTATTGACCGCTATTACGACGGTGCTCGGATTAATTCCGTTGGCAACGGGAATGAATCTGGACTTCTTCACGTTGATTTCAGAAAACAATCCCCACATCTATTTTGGAGGTGATACCGTCGCATTCTGGGGCCCAATTTCGTGGACCGTCATCTTTGGATTGACGTTTGCGACCTTCCTGACGTTGGTGATCATGCCTGTACTGCTCTTCTTAACCGAGCGCAGTCGTTCACGACGCTACTACCGCAAGGTGACCAATTAAACGGATTCGTTCGTTTGGCGAACTGCTCATGGTTTTTGATTCTAATGCGGAAGCGGCCCTAGGGCCGCTTCCGTACTTTTGTGGGGTGATCCCCTTGATGAATGAATGGCGCAGCTGGCCCGTAGCCCGCTGGTCCGAAGTGGCCGAAGCGGCCAAGCAGCACGTCCGAACGAGTACCCGCGACAAAGCGGGGCACATCGCCTCTAGCCTTGGCGTTGCTGAGCTCACCGTGGCACTGCACGGGGTGCTGGACACTCCAAACGACGTGCTGATTTGGGACGTTGGCCACCAAGCCTACATCCACAAGGTGCTCACCGGCCGGGCCGACGTTTTTGCGGCCAACCGCACCGCCGGAGGCCCAAGCGGATTCCCGCGCCGTAGCGAGTCGCCCTTTGATACCTGGGGCGTCGGTCACTCGAGCACCGCGCTTTCGGCTGCCGTAGGTTTTGCCCGCGCCGATCGAGCCCTTGGAACCCAGCGCCACCGCGTAGCGGTGGTCGGCGACGGAGCCATGACCGGCGGTATGGTCTTCGAAGCCCTCAACGACGGGGGCGGGTGGGGCGCCGACGTGGTGCTGGTCATCAACGACAACGGAATGGCCATCGAAGAAAACGTCGGCGCCCTGCACCGCGGCGGGCCCGATGCCTACCGCGGCCTGGTGGAATCCCTCGGCTGGGCCTGGGTCGACGGCGACGTGGACGGTCACGACGTGCCCGCCGTGGTGGGCGCCCTGGAGCGCGCGCTGGCGCTCCGCGGCCCGCGCGTGCTCCACGTGCGTACCCGCCGCCCAAGTACCGCCGAATTGGGACTCGACGAATCTGCCCCCGGACCCGACCACTTCCAGTCGCATTTTGCGGCGGCCCTCGCTTCGCTCGCCGCCAGCGATACCCGAATCCATGCGCTCACGGCGGCCATGGCCCCGGGATGCAGCCTCGACGTGGTGCGTGCCCAATTCCCCGACCGAGTGCACGACGTGGGCATCGCTGAGCCCCATTGCCTGACGGCCGCGGCAGCAATGGCCGCCGCCGGCCTCCGCCCCGTAGTCAACCTCTACTCGACCTTTTCGCAGCGGGCCCTCGACCAGTGGATCCACGACGTGGCCCTACAGAAGTTGCCCGTAATTCTGTGCCTCGACCGCGCCGGAATGGTCGGCGAAGACGGCGCCACCCACCAGGGAGTCTTTGACCTGGCGATGTTCCGCGCAGTCCCGCATACGGCCATCTGGGCTCCGCGCGACGGAACCGCCCTGCGCGAAGCCCTCGAGGAGGCCCTTGCCTACGGCGGGCCGTCGATCATTCGCTACCCGAAGGGCAAGGTTCCGCACTACCCCGCCCCCGTTCAGCGCCGCGGCGGAATGGATTGGATGCAGTCCGGAACCGGCGTCGCCCACTTCGCCCTCGGAACCGCCCTTAGCCAAGCCTTCGAAGCGGCCGCGCCCAGCCACAGCGTCATTGACCTACGCCGCGCCAAGCCCATCGACCCCAACTCGCTGCACTACTTCGCCCGCAACCACCACACCTGGCACGTCTGGGAAGACGCTCAGGCCATCAACGGCGTGGGCCAAGCCCTCGGAACCTGGCTCCTCGAACACGGCTACAGCCACATCACACTACATCGCCACGCCTACCGCGACCGGTTTGTGGACCACGCTCCGCGCGAGCAGCAGATTAAGGATGCTCAGCGCTAGCGCGCTTCGCATCCGCCCTTTAGCAAGATTAGCTCGTTAGCTCTTCGGCTTCCGGTTACTAGGTCCGCGTCGGACAAAAAACCAGGAACAAGAAACCGACCGAAGCCGTTATCAGGTTATAACCGGATTTAACTTTTTGTGTGTGTTCCCAAAACACGGATGCAGCTCACAAACAGCAACTTAACTAGAAACCAGTTGCGAGCGACTAGCTCGTTTACGCAAAGCCCAACGCCTCGCGCACCCGCTTCAGGGTAGCTTGAGCCACGGGGCGGGCTTTGGCCGCACCCGCATGAAGCACCGCGTGCACCGCATCTGGATCAGCCATGAGGCGGTCAAACTCGGAGCGGGGCCCCGCAAAACGATCCAAAATGGCGTGCAGCAGCGCGGTCTTGGCGTGGCCGTAGCCGTATCCCCCGGCGCGGTACGCCGCCTCCATCTCGGCAACCTGCTCGGGGCTGGCGATGAGGCGGTAGAGCGTCACCACGTTGCACGTCGACGGGTCCTTGGGGTCTTCGAGGGGCGTCGAGTCGGTAACGATGCCCATGATTTGCTTCTTCAGCTCCTTTTCGGGCAAGAAGATGTCAATGACGTTTCCATAGGACTTGGACATTTTTTGGCCGTCGGTTCCGGGAATCGTCATCACCGACTCTTGAATGCGCGCCTCTGGAAGCACGAACACTTCGTGGCTCGTAATGCGGTGAAACGTCTCAGCGATGTCGCGGGTGATTTCGAGGTGCTGGCGCTGGTCCTTGCCGACCGGAACCAGGTGCGCATCGTACAGCAAGATATCCGAGGCCATCAGAACCGGATAGTCAAAGAGTCCGGCGTTCACGTCACTGAGGCGGTCTGACTTGTCCTTGAAGCTGTGCGCGTTGGCCAGCATTGGGTAGGGCGTAAAGCAGTTGAGGTACCACGTGAGCTCGGTGCACTCGGGCAAATCGCTTTGCGCATAAAAGACGGTGCGCTGCGGATCCAGTCCGCATGCCAGCCAAGCGGCGGCGGTGGCAAGTAGGTTAGCCCTGCGCGCCTCAGGGTCTTTGACCGTGGTCAGTGAGTGAAGGTCCGCAATAAATAAGTACGACTCGTTGGACGGATCCTTGGCCAATTCAATGGCGGGAAGGATGGCGCCCAGCACGTTTCCGAGGTGCTGGCGTCCGCTGCTTTGGATTCCGGTGAGGATGCGTGCCATACCGCGAAGTTAACCCCGACAGCAGTTGCGCCTCAAGGCGTCAAAAAGCGTATTTATTGTTATACGTACATTTTATATACCCATCTCTATACTCAGGCCACATTGGCCTAGAAATCCACCATTAACTATCAAGTATTCGTTCTATTTCAATTAATTAAAACTCCTTATCCAAAAAAAATATTTTCACGATTTCACGGTTGTGTGGAATTTTTTTCTACTTTTCCTAAACAAAGCATTCTAATAAATGTTAACCTAACACAAAATCCACCTAAAACTTGATTTATGCAATTTCTCGAAGTACTCACAATTGATCCGGCCGATCCCGTAAGCTTTACGTTCTTTACGGGCTACATGGCCATGTTCGCTGCCTCTGTATTCTTTTTTATGGAGCGCAGCCGTGTCGCTGACGAGTGGAAGCTCTCGCTGTTGGTTTCTGGTTTGATTACCGGTATCGCAGCTGTGCACTACTACTACATGCGCGACTTTTACCAAGCGACGGGCACCAACCCGATCGCGCTTCGCTACATTGACTGGACCCTCACGGTGCCGTTGATGTGTGTGGAGTTTTACTTGATCACGAAAAAGGCCGGTGGAACCAGTGGTTTGCTATGGCGCTTGATCATTGCTTCGGTTGCGATGCTGCTTCTCGGCTACATCGGTGAGGCCTTCTACGCAGACCAAACCCAATCATGGGTGTGGGGTGCACTTTCAGGTCTTGCATACTTCTACATTGTATGGTTGGTTTGGAAGGGCGAGGTTGCGACCTTGGCCGCCAACGCAGGCGGAAAAGTTCAGACTGCCGTCAAGGCACTGGGCTGGTTCGTACTCGTAGGCTGGGCAATCTACCCAATCGGGTACATCGCTGGCACCGAGGGCGGACTCTTCGGCGTGAAAGTGCTCGAAGGCCTGTCAATGGATCTGGTGTACAACATCGGCGACGCCATCAACAAGATTGGCTTCGGTTTGGTAATCTACGCTTTGGCCCAAAAGGACTAAGTCTAACCTCGGATTTTGTGCGCGGAGCCGCCCCCCTCGGGGCGGCTCTTTGCATTTAACCCCTCGCCAAGCGGTCGCGAAGGACCTCGACGGTGCGCCAGATTCCGTGAGGAACCGCAAACAGCGACAGTGAAATAAACGCGGTCCGAATGAGGCGGTCGTCAAGGGTGCTTCCGCCCGTGGCCCAAAAGACTCCGGCCGCAACGACAAACGTGAATGCGGTAGCGCCCAAAACTTTGATGCGGTGGGCCTTAAGGACAGGCCAAATTTTGCGGGCACTGTGCAGCGAATGCCCCCCCACGAAGTAGGCCACAAAGGCCGTCAACGGCTGAAGCAGGCGAAACACCGCTACGAGCACCAAGATTTGGGCAAAGACGTAGACCACTCGACGCCACTGGGTGGCCCGAATGGCGTAGTGCCCAAACAGCGTGAAGGTCATAAAGATCCAAAGTGTCTGGACTCCGGCTAGCCCTTGAGACCAGGTGGGGCCGGCCCACGAGGATTCTGCCAAAAGACCAAAGAGCCGCAAGACCTCGGATTCGTAAAAG
Organism: uncultured Owenweeksia sp.; assembly: GCA_964475135.1. Taxonomy (GTDB): domain Bacteria; phylum Bacteroidota; class Bacteroidia; order Flavobacteriales; family Schleiferiaceae; genus TMED14. The sequence goes on along the minus strand of CAYYWL010000022.1, from coordinate 3,493 downwards.
ATGCTGGGGGCGAGCACGACGAGTATCCCGCGAACGAGTGTTTCGTGCAGAAAGAGGGCGGTTCCAGATTCAGCAGCAGCGTCCTCTGAGCCAAAATGCAGCATGCTCAGTACCAAAAAGACGCCCAGCGCCCAAGCTGGGGCCCACCACCAGAGTGCTCCGAGAAGCAGGATTCCCACTCCGTAGTACAAAAGGGCGGGTCGTGAAATGCTTCCGCGCTCGGTGAGCAGGTCGGTGGCGCCGTGGGGCATTCCCGTAGCGATTCCGAGGGCCAAAATCAGTGCATGTGCACTAGGGGGCAAGGCATAAAGCGCCGCGGCAAGCAGCGAAACCAAAGCCAGTTCGGTCACGGAACCAGCCTGAAGTCCAAGCGCAGCGGGAAGGTGACTCCGAGCCCTGGCTCAATCACCTGAAGTTCGGAGTGCCACAGCTGAAGTGTTTCGGCGTCCCAATCCACATTAAACACAAGCGTATCGGGGTAGTCGTAGAACCAAATTTCGCGCTCCACGGGCTTGTACCAGTACATTCCAACGCGCTGTTTGGTGTAGGTGTACGGAGCCACGCCCGGAACCAGGTCCGCCGTAAACTGGAGCGAATAGTCCACCAAGTCCGAGTCGTTGCGCGTAAAGAAGTCAAAGCGACCCGATACGTCCCGCGCCTTGTTGTGCACCCGAACCGGAACCGTCGTGTCGCCAATGGTCATGGGCAAATCCGCGGTGTAGGTCACCGAATCCAGGGTCCATCCAGACGTCAAGCGCGGCAAAAAGGGTCCGGTCGCCTCAGGTGGCAAGCCACCGTTGGGATTGGGATCCGTACATCCCAGAACCAGCGCAAGCGCCAGAAACCAAAGGCCAGTTGCTCTATGCATTGATGTCGATAAAGCGCTCCACGTCCTTGACCTTGCCAAAGACGACGAGCTCGTCAATTTCTTCGATGACCATGTCATCTTGAGGTACCCCTTTGATGTGGGCGACCTCGTCGTCTCCGCCCTTTTGGATAACCGTGACCAGATTGAGTCGGTACTTCGGCAAGAGCCCAATGTCTTTTAGGGTGCGGCCGACAATGCTTCGCGGCGCAGCGATCTCAACAATTTCGTAGTTGTCGGGAAGGGTTACGCACATCATCATCCCGGGGTTGATGAGGCGCTCGGCGACGTTTTTACCTACTTCTTCTTCAGGCGAAAGAATTTCTTTGACGCCCATTTTTTCAAGGATTCTGCGCTGGGTTTCACCTTGAGCGCGCGCAATAATGCGCTCTACGCCAAGCTCCATGAGCTTTACCGTGGTGAGCAGCATACCCTCGAAATTTTGCCCAATTGAGACCACGACGGCATCCATCTCGAGGATGTTTTGGGCCTTAAGGGCGCGCGAATCCGTCGAATCCATTACGACCGCATACGCGACCTGCTCTTTGATGCTCTCGACCTTGTCGTCGTCGATGTCAATTGCAATTACCTCGGCACCCTTCTCAGAAAGCTTTCGGCAGATGGCGGAACCAAACTGGCCCAACCCGATTACGGCAAATTTGTCCGCCATGGTTTTGAATAACTTACTACGAAAGTACGGAAAGTGCCTGATCTAAGTCGGCCGTGAGGTCGCGCACGTCCTCGAGGCCCACGCTCAGGCGAATGAGTCCGTCGGTCACCCCCGTCTTTTCGCGCTCTGCCTTTGGAATGCTCGCGTGCGTCATGGTTGCCGGATGGCCCGCCAACGACTCCACGCCGCCGAGGGATTCGGCCAGGGTAAACACCTTGAGGGCCGAAACGACTGCGCTGGCCTTGGCCAAGTCGTCTTCGTGCAGGGAAAATGAAACCATTCCGCCGAAGTGCTTCATCTGGCGCGCCGCCACCTCATGCCCAGGGTGGTCCTTGAGGCCGGGGTAGTACACCTTGCGCACCGCGGGGTGCTTGGCCAAGTGCTCGGCCACAGCGGCGGCTGACTGGCAGTGGCGGTCCATGCGGACGTGAAGGGTTTTGATTCCGCGCAGCGCCAAGAAGCTGTCCATCGGGCCGCAGACCGCGCCCGAAGCGTTTTGAATGAAGTACAGGCGCTCGGCAAGGGCCGCGTCGCCCACGGCAAGCAAGCCTAGAACGATGTCACTGTGGCCGCCCAAGTACTTGGTGGCGGAATGCAAGATGATGTCGGCTCCGAGCTCTAGCGGACGCTGCAAGTACGGCGTCGCAAAGGTGTTGTCCACCACCACGAGCGCGCCCACTTTTTTCGCTTCATCGGCCAAGGCCTTGATGTCGAGCACATTGAGCATGGGGTTGGTCGGCGTCTCGAGCCATACCATCTTGGTGGCTGGAGTGATCAGCGCGCGTAACTCAGCGGGATCCGCAAGCGGAGCAAAGCTGAACTTCAGGCCAAACGGCTCAAACACTTTGGTGAAGAGACGGTAGGTTCCGCCGTAGAGGTCGCTCGTGCTCACAACGTGGTCGCCGGGCTTCAGGAGCTTCATGCACGCGTCCACCGCGGCGAGGCCGCTGCCGAAGGCGAGGCCGTGGGTTCCGCCCTCGATGGCCGCAATGGCGTTCTCAAGTGCGCGCCGCGTCGGGTTGTGGGTACGGCTGTACTCGTAGCCTTTGTGCACGCCCGGAGCTTCTTGGGCGTAGGTAGACGTCTGGTAAATCGGAGGCATAACCGCCCCAGTGGACGGATCGTGGTGCTGGCCTCCGTGGATGGCAAGGGTGTCGAAATGCATAGGGTAAATCTACGTCAATTGGCGAGGTTGGCGAGGTTGGCTTTTGGCTGAGAGTGACAAGGGTAGCAAGGTTGGCTCGTTGGCGAACCGGCGAGCCGGCGAGCGAATTGGCTGCAAGGCCTAACTTCGGGTCATGGTCGGCCGCTTCGCCCCTTCTCCTACCGGAATCATGCACTGGGGCAACGCCTCCACGGCACTTGTGGCTTGGCTGCAGGTGCGGGCGGCGGGCGGACGCATGCTGCTCCGCATGGAAGATGTGGATCCGCAGCGGAGCAAGCCCGAGTTTGCCGACGGATGGCGCCGCGACCTCGCGTGGCTGGGCCTGGACTGGGACGAAGAGGTGGCGCCGCAATCCCAGCGCGGACCCCGCTACGCGGAGGCCCTCGCCAACTTAACCGCCCAAGGGCTTGTGTTTGTATGCCGCTGCACGCGGCGCGACATGGAAGAGGCGGTATCAGCACCCCACGGAAGCTTCATGGGGTCCTATCCCGGAACCTGTTCCGACGGCCGATGGCCACTGGATGGTCCGGGTGCGCGGCGCCTTCGGGTTCCTGAAGAATTTTTGGAGCGTCCGGGCTCCGTCGCCCAGCTTCGGGATGAGCTGGCCGACACGCGGAGGTCGGGGCTTCACGACGCGGTGGTCCTGCGCCGCGCTGAAGGCGCCCAGCTTCGGGATGAGCTGGCCGACACGCGGAGGTCGGGACTTCACGACGCGGTGGTGCTGCGCCGCGCTGACGGCGCCCAGCTTCGGGATGAGCCTGCCGCCACGGGAGGGTTGGGGCTTAATGATGCG
>CAYYWL010000021.1:25560-27215 GCA_964475135.1 uncultured Owenweeksia sp. | reverse complement strand
GGGTCGTTGGCGTTTTCGCGCGCACTCCTGCTCATTGAGGGGCGGTCTACCCCGGCGCTTCGCAGGTTCCAGTTCCAGCGCTGCAGTCCGTTTTCGGTCGGAACCTTCGTCTCTATGCGGCGGATGCGGGCGCCGCTCGGGTCGTAGACGTCGACGCGGAGCCACTTGACTTTTTTGAGCTCCTTGTTGGCGGTATCGCGCTGAAGCATGTAGCTCAGGCGGGCTCCGCCTGGGCGGTTTTCACCCTGAAACATGGCGTGGCCTTGAAAGCGGATTCCGTCAGACTCGGCGTAAATCCAGTGGTAGGCGTCAGGAGCGTCAAAGGCAGTGAGTACGCGGCCCTTGGCAGCGGCAGCTTCGCGCAGGGGACGCAAGTCGTCAAGGATCCATGCGGCGCGACCGAAGGTTCCGAGGATAAGATCGCCCTCACGCTCTTGGATGGCGAGGTCCTGCACCGGCATTACCGGAAGGCCGGTCCAGCGCTGCCAGGTTTTGCCAGTATTCGCGCTGACAAAAAGCCCGGTTTCGGTGCCGAGGTAGACGAGCGAGGGCTGTGCGGGATCCTGAAGAACGCTGAGGCAGTGGCCCATTCCGTCGGGGCGGTTGCTCGCCAAAAGGTTGGTCCAGGTTTTTCCAAAATCCTTGGTGTGAAAGAGGTAGGGAGTGAAGTCTCCTTGGCGGTAGTTATTGACCACCACCCATGCCTCGGCGGCATTGACGGTGCTGGCGCGAACTTGGGGAACCCAAGCTCCGTCGGGGAGTCCTTTGACACTGCACTTCGTCCATGTGCTTCCGCCGTCGCGGGTCAATGAAACTGTTCCGTCGTCGCTACCGGTCCAAATCAGGCCTTTTTGCAGTGAGGACGGAGCGATGGCGAGCAAGCAGGTGTGCATTTCGGCTCCGGTGACGTCAAAGGTGAGGCCGCCCGACTCGAGGTACTTCTGCTTCTCGGGGTTGTTGCTGGTGAGGTCCGGCGAAATGATGGTCCACGAAGACCCGCGGTCCGCAGAGTAGTGGACGTGCTGCGATCCGTAGTACAGTGCTTCGGGGTTAAAGGGGTCGGCCGCGATGGGGCTGTTCCAGTGCCAGCGAAGGGGTTTGCCGTCGGGGTGTACGGGCTTGATAAACGTTTTTAATCCGTTTGAAACGTTTACCCGAGCCAAGTAGCCCTCTTGGGCCATGGCGTAAACCGTCGAGGGGTCAGTCGCGTGCGGAAGCACGTCAAATCCGTCGCCAAAGTAGAGTTCGGTCCAGTCGCTGTTGCCGATTCCGCCCTTGAGGTGGTAGGCTGGGCCCTTCCAGGACCCGTTGTCCTGCATTCCGCCATAGACGTTGTACGGAAGCTGGTTGTCCACGCTAATGTGGTAAAACTGCGCGAGCGGAAGGTTCTCGACAAAACGCCAAGTTTCGCCGCCGTCGCGACTGATGTTCAGGCCGCCGTCGTTGCCCTCAATGAGGTAACCTGGGGTCTTCGGCGACAGCCAAAACGCGTGGTGGTCGGGGTGAATGTCGCTGTAGCGGGCAATGGTCTTCCAGCTGCGGCCGCCGTCTTCGGACTTCGTAACCAGGGTCCATAGCGAGTAAATGGTGTTTTCGCGGAAGGGGTCCACGTAGAGTTCGCTGTAGTAAAACGGGCGGTTGCCGATGTCTTCGGC
>CAYYWL010000021.1:21781-25460 GCA_964475135.1 uncultured Owenweeksia sp. | reverse complement strand
AGCTTGTTGGGGTTGACGGGGTCGATCACGAGGTCGGCCGCGCCCGTGCGGTTGTTGCGGTAGAGGACTTTGCGCCAGGTCGTGCCTCCGTCAGATGTTTTGTAGACCCCGCGGTCTTCGGTGTCGCCGTAGGCCAGGCCAATGGCAGCCACCCACACGGTGTTGGGGTCGCGCGGATGCACGACAATGCGGTGAATGCCTTTGGTGGCTTCGAGCCCCATGGACTTCCATGTTTTGCCGCCGTCCAGGCTGCGAAACAGGCCGCCTCCGATCGTTTGCGAGTTGCGGGGGTTGCCTTCGCCGGTTCCGACCCAAATGACGTCGGGGTTGCTGGGGTCCACGCGCACCGCGCCGATGGACGGGTTGGGTTGCTCGTCCCAGATGGGCGTCCACGACTGCCCGGCGTTGTGGCTCTTCCAGAGTCCGCCCGATGCGGAACCGGCGTAAATCACGCGTTCGTCACGCGGATCCACATCAATGGCAGTGACCCGTCCACTCATACCTGCAGGGCCTATGCTGCGGAATTTCAGGTTTTTAAGTACATCTTCTGGTAGAGTTTGGGCCGCGAGCTGCAGTGCCGCGAGGAGTCCGAGGGTGAAAAGGCGAAGTTTCATCCCACCAAATTACGTCGCGGACCCGTTATCAGTGTTTAACTTGGTGCACATGAAGAAGATGCTGTGCGTGTGGCTCGCGATCCTTGGCGTACGTGCCGCGGCGCAATTGGTGCATACCGTCGACTACGCTTCACAGGCCGATGTCAAGGTTTTTGTGGTGGACTATGAGTCGCAAGCAGACCTAAAAGTGTACAAAGTGGCCTATTCCTCACAAGCCAAGGGCAACGAGGGCAAGTGGTTTTGGGTTCCGTACGCGTCGCAAGCCCAGAAAAAGGTGTTCTTCGTGGACTACGCCTCGCAGGCCGACCTCAAAATCTTTTTTGTGAAGTACGAATCCCAGGCCGGGTGGCAAACCTCGGCTAAAAAACACCTTATGTACTGATGGACCGGCAGTTTCCCATTGGACGCTTTGTGTACCAACCTAGTGAGGTGGACACGGCATCTGCTATCAAGCGCTTAACTACGCTTCCGCAGCGCCTCGCCGAGGCCTGGGCAAATTGCCCGGAAGGGCTCCGCGACGAGCCCTATCGCGATGGAGGCTGGACGCGGCGCACCGTGGTGCACCACCTAGCCGACAGCCACCTCAATATGTACGTACGGTTTAAGCTGGCGCTGACCGAAGACGAGCCCACGGTCAAGCCCTACGACGAAAACGCGTGGGCGACACTGCCCGATGGCCCTGTGGAACTGTCGCTTCAGCTCATTGAGGCGGTGCACGGACGCTTGGTTCCGCTGCTCGAATCACTCGAACCCCAGGATTGGGACCGATGCTACGACCACCCGGAGCTGCTGCGAAGGGTTCCGCTTCGCGAAGTACTGCAGATGTACGCCTGGCACGGCGACCACCATTTAGCTCACATTCAACTACCTACACTATGAAAAACACGTTAATTTTTGCATTTATCGCCGGAACCGTCCTTTTTATGTGGCAGTTCCTTTCGTTTGCCGCCATCAATTTGCACGAAGCAGATCAGCGCTACCACCCCATGCAGGACAGCATTTTGGCGGACCTCGCCGCTTACGGCCTCGACGACGCCGGGTACATGCTTGGCCAACCGGGCCCCGACGTCAGCCCTGAAGAGCGCGAGGCCTACATGGGCACCCGCGAGGGCCAGCCCTGGGCACATGTGGTGTGGCATCCGGCACAGGACACCGACATGCTCAAGCCCCTCTTGCGCGGATTCAGCAGCAACGTTGTGATCGCGGGATTGCTTTTTTGGCTGCTGGGCCAAGTGCGCAACGTCAATACGGGCCGCGGAGCCGCGGTAACTTTGGCGCTCGCCTACATTGGCTACACCTACTTTATCTACAGCGATCATGTGTGGTACGACATTCCTGACCATGTGGTTCACTTGGTGGACGCGGTGGTTCCGTGGACCCTCATCGGCGCCTTGGGCGGATGGATGCACGCGCGGAACCGTGCGTAGCCTGGCCTTTCTTGGCTTCTGGCTTCTAGCTTCTGGTCTTTCGGCGCAGGACTGGGCCGAAAAGCCCGTTGCGGCGGAACCGCAGGGAGCGCTGTACCCGTTGCCCACGCGGCCCGACTACGCGCGCATTGATGCCTGGGCGGCGCATCCTGAAATTGTGGACGGAAGTGACCGGCGCATTGCGGCGGCTGACCGGGTTTCGGGGGAGTTTTCGGGTTCCGGAATTCCGACCTTCTTCATCTACCCCACGCACTACGAGGTGGGCCCGAAGTGGAACGCCGACATCTACGACGCCACCTACCGCCGGCAGGTTGACGAGGGCACGTTGGCCAACCAAGCCGCGGTTTTTAACGGAATCGGGCACGTGTGGGCTCCGCACTACCGCCAGATGAAGTTGGACGGGTACTACACGCATGATTCTGCACAGCTTGCCTTGGCCTACGTCGCGTTTGACTCGGCCTACCACGATGTGCGCCGTGCATTTTTGAAGTTTGTTGAGCTGCAGCCTGCGGGTCAAACGTTTGTACTCGCTTCGCACAGCCAAGGAACTGACCACGCCAAGCGACTACTCAAAGAAGTCATTTTGACCAGTCCCGACCTGCGCGAGCGAATGAAGTTGGCGTACCTCGTCGGAAACGTCGTTGAGCTCAAGGAGTTTAACGGACTGCCGCTCTGCACCGAGCCCGACCAAACGCACTGCTTTTTGAACTGGCGAACCTACGGTCAGGATTTTTACCCCGAGAAGTACGGCGATCGCTATGCGGTGCTCAATCCCGTGACCTGGAAGGTCGACGGTGTGGCCTCTCGGCGCCGCGAGCACCTCGGAGCTTTGCTACCCAGCGGGCGACGCGGTTTTGCAGGTTCGTTTGTGGTACGCACCGACCAGGGTACCCTGCGGGTTGAGCGCCTACGGCCACTGCTCAAGGTTTTCTACAACTGGAAGAACTACCACATTGCCGACTACAATCTGGTGTGGTTCAATGTCCGACAAAACCTTCACGAGCGCTTGACTTCAGGCAAGCCGGCATCCCGTCGACCAGCGGCGAAGGACTACGTTCCGACCGCCACCGAGTAGGTTTAGTTCGAGAGAAACTTGAGGTTTTCGCGGTAGGCCCGCTCGACGTCGCAGCGCTTGGCTTCGACGATTTCAAAAAAAGTGAAGGCAAAGAGCCACGAGGTCCACATGTCCGGGTTCGCGTCAAATGCACCGTCTGCTGCGTTGCGTTCCCAGTAGCGGTGCAGGGTTTTCACGGCTGCAAATCCGTGCTGCCATTCGTCCATGTTCCAGCCTGGGAGGGCACGAAGTTCACGGACTGCGATCAAGCTTCGCAGTACGGCGCGGCTTGCAGGGGTGCTTCGCGCAGCCCACAAGTCGTTGACCAGTAAGTCCAAATAGGGCAATGCCTGCTGCAGCAGCGCCTCTTCGCTAAAAAACGAGGGGTCGCGCCACGATACGGATTCGGTGTCAAGCAGGCGGTCAAGCATACGGAAAGTTAACAAGCTTCACGCAAATTTGGTTCACGGTCCGTACTTTTGCCGTCCGCAAGGGCAATTAGCTCAGTTGGTTTAGAGCATCGCCTTGACAGGGCGGGGGTCACAGGTTCGAATCCTGTATTGCCCACAGAGAAACCCGGCGCC